>NZ_JBILBO010000021.1:0-18954 GCF_044353605.1 Arenimonas sp.
CCCATGTCAGACGACCCGGACAGTAACACCCTCCCTAAACGCTCCTGGCTGGAGAAACTCAGCCAAGCCTTCTCGGGCGAACCCGAATCCCTCGACGATCTGCGCGAGATCCTGGATTCCGCCGCCAAACACGGCCTGATCGATACCGATACCCTGAAACGCCTGCAAGGCGCCTTGGCGGTGTCCGAGATGACGGTATCCGATGTGATGGTGCCGCGCGGTCAAATGGTCTCGCTCTCGATCACGGACAGCTTTCTCGACCTGATGCGTCAGGTGGTCGAATCCGGTCACTCCCGATTCCCGGTGCACGGGGAGGACAAAGACGAAATCGTCGGCATCCTGTTGGCCAAGGACCTGCTCCGCGGCGTGGTGGTCGACAACGGCCCCGGCGACATTCACGGCCTGATCCGGCCGGCGGTGCTGATTCCCGAGTCAAAGAAACTCAGTGTGCTGCTCAAGGAATTCCGGCAGTCGCGCAATCATATGGCCATCGTCATCGATGAGCACGGCGGCGTATCCGGCCTGATCACCATTGAGGACGTGCTGGAAGAAATCGTCGGCGAGATCGATGATGAGCACGATGACGCCAATCAGGCAGTCATGATCGCGGCCCAGGCCGATGGCCAGTACTTCGTGGATGCGCTCACCCCGATTGCTGAATTCAACCAGCAATTCGGCGCCGATTTTCCGGATGATGAATATGACACCATCGCCGGCTATATCGCGGCGGCTATCGGTCACCTCCCGGAAACCGGCGAAGAACTGACCCTCGGCCGCTTCCACTTCCGGGTCGGCCATGCCGATTCGCGCCGGATCCACCGCTTCATCGTCAACATCCATGGCGAATAAGGCCCTGCGCCGGTTTGCTGCCTTGATGCTGGGCCTGTTGTTTGCCGGCCATGCGCTGGCCGAGCTGCGGGTCGGCGTCATGACCATGCAACCCGGCGCCATTTTCTGGGAGCGCTTCGGCCACAATGCCCTCATCATCGATGACGGCAGCCGCCCGATTTCCTATAACTTCGGCTTTTTCGACCCGACCGAATCCGGATTTACCGGCAATTTCGTCAAAGGCCGGATGAACTACGTCTTGGCGGCGTTGCCGCTGGAGCAGGATCTGGACTATTACCGCCGGGTTGGTCGCGGTGTCAGCATCCAATGGCTGGACTTGGACGAAGCCCAAAAGCGAAAAATCCATGCACGGCTCGAATTTCTGGCCAAGCCGGAAAACGCCCGTTACCGCTACGATTATTTCACCAACAACTGCGCGACCCAGGTCCGCGATGTGCTGGATGAGGCACTCGAGGGTGGACTGAAACGCCAGATGGTCGCCAGCTCGTTGGGAAACACCTACCGCTCGGAGTCCGTGCGTCTGGCTTGGCCGGCGAAATGGATGGCCCTGGGCTTTGATCTGGGTATGGGCCGGGCCGGCGACAAACCACTCAACCGCTGGCAGGATGCTTTCATTCCGATGCGCCTGCAGCAAAGCCTGCGCGAAGCCAAGGGGCCGAAAGGTGGTCCCCTGGTACTGGCTGAACAACCGCTGCTGCCGGACACGCTGCCACCACCACCGTCGGAATTGCCGCAATGGTCGTTGACCGCGACGGCGATTGGTTTGGCTTTAGCCGCGGCATTTTTTTTCATCCTGCGGCGCGCCCCGCGTTTGGCCACGGCGCTGCAGCTCGGATTTTGGGGGCTTTGTGGTTTGATTGGGACGCTGCTGGCGCTGATCTGGGCATTTACCGAGCACCGTTTTGTCTACGCCAATGAAAACCTGCTGTTGTTCAGCCCACTGGCCTGGCTTGCCCTCATTTTGTATTTCGGTCGCAAGCGCTCGGAATGGGGCCGCAAGGCCTATCTGCTTGCGGTCAAAGCGGTGGCTTTGTCGGCAGTACTCGCCGTGCTGGTGAAGTTCGGCTCCACCGGCGGACAAAGCAACATGATCTGGATTCTGATGACCTTGCCTCTGCATTGGTTGGTGGCTAAAACGGCATTGCATGCCGAAGCACGGAAATAGCTTGCAGTCCTGAACAGGCTGTTTATCATGGGTGCATGGATGCGCCCAGCCTACTCGAAAGCCGCAGCGAACAAGTTCGCTTCATCGCCCGCTACGATCGCGACGGGAATGCCCACGAGCTGAGCCTTGACCGCATATCTGACGCGCTTGGCGCTGAGGGCGGTCTGATTTGGGTCGGCCTGTTCGAACCGGATGAAACCTTGCTGTTCAAGATGCAGGTGGAATTCGACCTGCACCCGCTGGCCGTCGAAGACGCCCACAAAGCCCACCAACGCTCGAAAATCGAGCGTTTCGGCAATAGCCTGTTCATCGTCGTCAATACCGCGCAGATGCTGGACGGCGGTATCGTCTACGGCGAATCCCACTTGTTCCTCGGCACTGATTTCATTCTGACCGTGCGCCATGGCGGGACGCTCTCGTTCAGCGCCGCCCGCGAGCGCTGCGCCAAAAACCCGGATTACCTGAGCAATGGCACCGGCATGGCCCTGTATACCGTGCTCGACCAGATTGTCGACAATTTCTTCCCGATCATCGCCGACCATGAACAAGCTCTGGACGAACTGGAAGAAGCCATTCTGTCCTCCAGTTTCCAGAAAGACACCATCATCCGCCTGTACCGGCTCCGCAACGACCTGACCAAGCTGCGACTGGCGGTCTCGCCCTTGCAGGACATCATGACCACGCTGCTGGAATTCCACGGCGATTTGGTCCGTGAAGAAGTCCGGGTCTATCTGCGCGATGTCCATGACCACGTCATCCGCCTGAACGAATCCATCGATACCATGCGCGATACGCTGTCCTCGGCCATGGCGACCAACCTGTCGCTGGTCACGGTCAGCCAAGGTGACACCATGAAGCGCCTGGCCGGCTGGGCCGCGCTGTTGGCGGCACCGACCCTGATCACCAGCTGGTACGGCATGAACTTTGCCGATATGCCCGAGCTGGAATGGCAATTGGGCTATCCGTTGGTCGGGCTCACCATTTTTACCATCTGTTTCATGCTGTATCGGGGGCTGAAAAAGGCCGGCTGGCTGTGAGTTCCGGCGCTTTTTGATTCAGGTCAAATAAAAGGTGTCGTGGTTCAGGCACTATGGTCGGGGATTCAACTCTGGAGGCGTTATGGCGTCAATTGACAAAGAAAACTCCTATAACGACAAGGTGGTCAAGCAATTCACCATCATGACCGTTATCTGGGGCGTCGTGGGCATGCTGGTGGGGGTGATCATCGCCGCCCAGCTGTATTGGCCCTCTCTCAATATGGGCCTCGAATGGCTCAGCTTCGGCCGGCTGCGTCCGCTGCATACCAATGCGGTGATTTTCGCGTTCGGTGGCTGCGCCCTGTTCGGAACCAGTCTGTACGTGGTGCAGCGCACCTGTCATGCACGACTGCTGTCCGACGGTCTCGCCTCCTTCGTGTTCTGGGGTTGGCAGCTGGTCATTGTGCTGGCCGCTATCACGCTTCCGCTGGGTCTGACCCAGGGTAAGGAATACGCTGAACTGATCTGGCCAATCGACATCCTGATTGCCGTGGTCTGGGTCGCCTACGCGGTGTTGTTCTTCGGCACCATCATGAAGCGCAAAGTCCCGCACATTTATGTGGCCAACTGGTTCTACGGCGCGTTCATCATCGCCGTGGCCGTGCTGCATATCGTCAATTCGCTGGCTATTCCGACCGCACTGACCCACAGCTACCCGGTCTACTCCGGCGCCGTGGATGCCATGGTGCAATGGTGGTACGGCCATAATGCGGTCGGCTTCTTCCTGACCGCCGGCTTCCTGGGCATGATGTACTACTTCGTACCGCGCCAGGCCGGTCGCCCGATGTACTCCTACCGCCTGTCCATCGTGCACTTCTGGGCCCTGATTGCCATTTACATGTGGGCCGGCCCGCACCATCTGCACTACACCGCCATTCCGGATTGGGCACAATCGGTCGGCATGGTGTTCTCGCTGGTCCTGCTGGCGCCGAGCTGGGGCGGCATGATCAACGGCATGATGACGCTCTCGGGCGCCTGGCATAAGCTGCGCACCGATCCGATCCTGAAGTTCCTGATCGTTTCGCTGTCGTTCTACGGCATGTCGACCTTCGAGGGCCCGATGATGTCGATCAAGACCGTGAATGCCCTGTCGCATTACACCGACTGGACCATCGGCCATGTGCACTCCGGCGCTCTGGGCTGGGTTGCGATGATTTCGATCGGCGCCATGTACATGCTGATTCCGCGTGTGGTCGGCCTGAAGGAAATGTTCTCGACCAAACTGATCGATACCCATTTCTGGGTACACACCATCGGCGTCGTGCTGTACACCGTGTCCATGTGGATTTCGGGCATCGGCCAAGGTCTGATGAGCCGCGCCACCAACGCCGACGGCACGCTGCAATACGCCTTCGTCGAAATCGTCAAGTTCACCTACCCGTACTATCTGGTGCGTCTGTTGGGTGGCCTGCTGGTTCTGGTTGGCATGCTGATCATGGTCTACAACATGGTGAAAACCCTGAAGCAGGCCAAAGGCGAACATGTCTCGCCCGTCCTTCCCGTCGCGCAACAACACGCTTAAGCCGAGGTCGAACCTATGAGCCACGAAAAACTTGAAACCAATGTCGGCTTGATGGCCATCGCGATTGCCGCGGTCATCGCCATCGGCGGGCTAGCTGAAATCGTCCCGCTGATGTACCAGGCCGAAACCGTCAAACCGTTGCCCGGTGTCAAACCCTACCCGGCACTCGAGCTGGCCGGGCGCGACATCTACATCCGCGAAGGCTGCTACAACTGTCACTCGCAGATGGTGCGTACCTTGCGCTTCGAAACCCAGCGTTACGGGGCCTATTCGGATGCCGGCGAGTCGGTATACGACCGTCCGTTCCAGTGGGGCAGCAAGCGCACCGGTCCGGATCTGGCCCGCATCGGCGGCCGTTACTCCGATGACTGGCATCGTGCCCACTTGATCAACCCGCGTGACGTGGTACCGGAATCCAACATGCCGACCTATGCCTTCATGCAGGAACGGCCGCTGAATGCCGGTCAGATTCAGGCCAATATGCGCGGCCTGAAAGCCCTGGGTGATCCCTACACCGACAAAGACATCGCGGAGGCTCCGGCGGTACTCGACGGCAAAACCGAGATGGACGCCCTGATTGCCTACCTGCAGCAGCTCGGCAAACACCGGCCGAAAGGATAAACCATGCTCTCAGGAATCATCACCACCATTCTTCTCATCCTGTTCATCGTCGGCTCGATCTGGGTCTTCAGTCCGAAACGCCAAGCCGCGTTCGATGAAGCCGCTCGCCTTGCCCTGGACGACACTCCGGAGAAACCTTTATGACATTCTGGTCCTATTACGTCATTGCATTGACTGCCATTTCCCTAATCGGCGCCACCTGGCTGCTCTGGGTGACCTCGAAAAAACGCCATGCCAACGATACCCAGAGCAGCACTGAGACCACCGGTCACGTCTGGGACGGCGATTTGTCGGAATACAACAAACCGCTGCCGCGCTGGTGGATCAACCTGTTCTATCTGACTATCGTGTTCGCTGTCGGCTACCTGATTTGGTATCCGAGCGCGGACAAGGTCGGTGGCAAAGGCAACTGGAGCTCGAAAGGCCAGCATGATGCCGAGAAAGCCAAAGCCGATGCCAAGCTGCAAGCACTGTATGCCCGCTTCGACGGCAAGGGTATTGAGGTCATCGCCCAGGACGCCGCTGCACTGACCACTGGCAAGCAGGTTTACGCCAACAACTGCGCGGTCTGTCACGGCTCCGATGCCGGCGGTACCAAAGGCTTCCCGAATCTGCGTGACAACATCTGGAAGTTCGATGGTTCGCCGGAAGGCATCCTGACCACCATCAAGGGTGGCGTCAATGTTGAAGGCGGCCGCGCTGCGGTGATGCCAGCCATGGCCGCCGTGCTCGGATCCGAGCAGGCGGTGACCGAAAGCGCCGTCTATGTACAAAGCCTGGCGGGCATGAAAGTCGACGAAACTCTGGCTGCTGCCGGTAGCAAGTCCTATGCCACGGTCTGCGCCGCCTGTCACGGAGTCGATGGTAAAGGCAACCTGGCATTGGGTGCTCCGAACCTGACCGACAACGACTGGATGTATGGCAGCACGCTGGAAGACATCAAGTACGGCATCAACAACGGTCGTGCCGGCCAGATGCCGGCGCATCTGCCGCTGATCGGCGAAACCCAGGCCCGCCTGGCCGCCGCTTACATCTACTCGCTGTCGCAGGCCAAGAAATAAATGAAAGTCCGGGCCGAACCCCCGTTCGACCATCCGCCGCGCCCACTGGCACAGAAAGTGGGCGCGATCCTTTGGCCGTCATTCTTCGCGGCCTGCATTGCGACCATGGTGTTTTTCGCCTTCGTCGATCCGCTGCAACTGCGGGACATCACCTTTCCCGAAGCCGATATCAGCCGGGAAGCCGGTTACACCATCGCGTTCTTCATGTTCTGGCTGGCTACCGCCAACGCCTGTCTGTTTACCTGGATTCTGCTACGGCCGTCCAGCCGTTACAATAAGCCACCCACCGATTAAGGTTGCATCCCATGGGCCAGAAGATTCCGAGCGAAGTCATCGATGACGGCGCGATGTATGTGTCCGAGCGTAAGGTTTATCCGCGCGAAGTCGATGGCCTGTTCCAGAAGCTCCGGCACAGCGCGGTTTATATCCTTCTCGGCCTTTACTACATCATGCCCTGGCTGCAGATTGACGGCCGCCAGGCCGTTCTGTTCGATCTGCCGGCACGTAAGTTCTACATCCTCTGGTTGACCTTCTGGCCCCAGGATTTCTTCTTCCTTGCCCTGTTGTTGATCATGGCGGCACTGTCGCTGTTCTTCTTCACCGCCGTGGCCGGACGTCTCTGGTGCGGCTACGCCTGCCCGCAGACGGTATGGACGGAAGTATTCATGTGGATGGAGCGCTGGACTGAAGGCAACCGCTCTCAGCGCATGAAGCTGGACGCCTCGCCGAACAGTTTCGATAAATTCCGCCGCAAGGGATCCAAGTATGTGCTTTGGGTTCTGTTCTCATTGTGGACCGGCCTGACCTTCGTTGGCTTTTTCACCCCCATCCGCGAACTGGCACCGGCTTTGCTGGCCGGAACGGCTTCGGGCTGGGCCATTTTCTGGTTGTTGTTCTATTCTTTCGCGACCTACGGCAATGCCGGCATCCTGCGTGAGCAGGTCTGCAAATACATGTGCCCGTATGCACGCTTCCAGAGCGCCATGTTCGACCGCAATACCCTGATCATCAGTTACGACGCCCGCCGAGGCGAGCCGCGGGGCCCGCGCAAGAAAGGCGCGCTGGCCAGTGTTCTGGAGCGCGCACGCGGTCTGATTGATGAACAGCGCGCACAGCACTTCGTCATCGGACACGCCAAAGAAAACAAGACCGACGCCAAGATTTCAACCGGCCTGGTTGTCGACAACTTCGACAAAACGGTGCTGGAAAAAATCACGGACAACGAACAACTCGGTGATTGCATCGACTGCACCATTTGCGTGCAGGTCTGTCCGACCGGCATCGATATCCGCAACGGTCTGCAGTATGAATGCATCGCCTGTGGCGCCTGTATTGATGCCTGTGATGAGGTTATGGACAAACTCGGTTACCCGAAGGGTCTGGTCCGTTACACGACCCACAATGCCCTGGTCGGCCACAAAGTCAACCTGTTCCGGCCGCGCATCATCATCTACGCTCTGCTGTTGTTGGCCCTGCTGGCCGGAACCATCTACGGCATCGCTCACCGCGAACCCTTGCTGGTCGATGTCATGCGCGACAAGCAGCTCTACCGTCTGGCTGCCGATGGCAGCATCGAGAATACCTATACGCTGCGCCTGATCAACAAGACCGGAACCAATTACGACGTCGATCTGCACGTCGAAGTCGGTGACATCGACGCCGAGCTGATCATCGACGATCTGCCCATCCATCTGGCCGCAGAAAACGTCATGACGGTACCGGTGACTGTACGTACCACGGCCAACTGCATCCGCGGCATGAAGGAAATCGAATTCACCCTGACCGACAAAAAATCGGATCTCAAGGTCGAAGAAGAATCGCGCTTCTTCGGCCCAAGCGATGCCACCGGAGGCGACTGCGATGACTGAAACACGCAAAACATGGCAGGAGCCGATGGTCTGGATGATTGTCGGGATTCCGGCATTGACGGTGGTCGCCGGCTTTTTTACGCTGTATCTGGCCATTTCATCGGGCCCGCTGGATTCGGTTCAAGCCTCGGTGGAACGGGTCGGAAAAGGCCAGACCTTGCACAGCGCCGCCGATAATACCGCTTCGCAGGGGCATTACCGCGGCTATCTGGTCATCGACCGGCAGGTAGAGCCCTGGCAGCTGACATTGAAAACCATGCCTGAAAATCTGACCGTACTGCCGGTGGATGTGCTGTTCGTGCATGCCAATCTGGCCGAACGCGATGTCCGGGTGTCCCTGCAATCCGGTAGCGGCCGTTTGACCGCTCCGCTAGACTTTATCCCGCAACAGATTGTGGTGACCGATCGTGCCGGGACTTGGCGATTGGTGGGCGCCTACGGCGATTCGGCCAATATCGCGCTGACACCCGCCATCGAGACGCCCTGATTCCTGATGACGCAAGAAACGCACTGTTTTCACTGCAGTGAAGTCCTGGGCCATGCCCCCGTCGCCCTGGACCTTGCCGGTAACTTGCGTCAATTCTGCTGCCTGGGCTGCGCCAATGCCGCGCAATGGATCGAACACGAAGGGCTCGGGGATTATTATCTACTGCGCAGCCAACAGGGCAGCAAGGTCGATGAGAACCCCTCCGACTACTCGGCATGGGATCGGGACGATGTCACCGCCGCGCATTGCCGGCCGTGCCCGGAGGGACGGCAGATTGTCTTACTGGCCGAAGGCATGCATTGCGCCGCCTGCGCCTGGCTGATTCAAAGCGCCTTGCAGAAAGACCCCGGCGTGGCCGTGGTCAACGCCAATGCCATCAATGGCCGCGTGGAAGTGCGTTGGAATCCGGAAAAATCCAGTCTTTCCTCTCTCTGCGGTCAATTAGCCCGTCTCGGCTACCGCCCGTATCTGGCGGTCAACGAAGCCTACGAACAGGAAAAGCGCCGGGAACGTAACAGCTTATTGCTGAAGCTCGGCCTGGCGGCACTGGTGACCACGCAGACCATGATGTTCTCGGAGGCCTTGTATCTGGATACGGCCGGTGAGATGTCATTTGCCACACGCGATTTTTTCCGATGGCTGACTTTTTTGCTGTGCTCGCCGGTGGTGTTCTATTCCGGCAGTGAATTCATCCGTGGCATGCTGCGCGAACTGCATCATCGGCGACCCGGCATGGACACGCTTGCCGCCAGCAGCATTCTTCTGGCTTACTTCGCCAGTCTCTACCAGACCCTGACCGGCGGCGATCACATCTGGTTCGATGCCTCGGCCATGTTCGTCCTGTTTCTGCTGTCGGCGCGCATTCTCGAACGCTTTGCACGCAACACCGCGCGTGCCCAGGTCGATCTGCTGGCACGCGCACAACCGCAATTCGCCTGGCGCATCATCGACGGCCGACGTGAACAGTATCCGATTGCCGAGGTCCGTCCAGGCGATGTGTTGTTTTTACCCGCAGGTGAAGCGGTTCCGGCCGATGGCATCCTGCTTAGCCCGGCACTGGATGTTGATGAATCCTTGTTGACCGGCGAGTCGGAATTACAGACCCGGCAGGCCGGCGACACGCTACTGGCCGGCAGTACGCTCGGCCCCAGCGCCGGAGAAATGCGCGTCAGCAGCACCGGACAGAACACCCAGCTGTCACAGATTCTGCGTCTGGTCGAACAGGCACAGGGCAGCAAGCCGGTCGAGAACGCCTGGGCGGAACGACTGGCCTCGCGCTTTGTGCTGATCATGTTTGCGGTCACCATCGCGGCTTTCGCAATCTGGTGGCAGATTGACAGTGACAAGGCCTTTCCCGTTGC
This sequence comes from Arenimonas sp., assembly GCF_044353605.1. Taxonomy (GTDB): domain Bacteria; phylum Pseudomonadota; class Gammaproteobacteria; order Xanthomonadales; family Xanthomonadaceae; genus Arenimonas. The sequence goes on from NZ_JBILBO010000021.1 coordinate 9,972, forward strand.
GTTGGCGGTTCTGGTGGCTGCTTGCCCCTGTGCGCTGTCACTGGCCGTACCGGCGGCGGTATCGTCGGCGTTCGATGCACTGGCCCGCAGCGGCGTGCTGGTACTGTCACCGGATGCGCTTTCGAAACTCGGCACGATCGACCATATCGTCTTTGACAAGACCGGCACCCTGACGACCGGCAAACCGACACTGCATGCGGTGCATGCATTCGCACCCTGCGACCAGATGCACGCGTTGCAGCTGGCCTACAGTCTTGAAATCGGATCCAAACATCCCTTGGCAGCGGCATTTACCGGCAGTGGCGCCGCCCAATTGGTTTTCGAAGCACTCAGCGTCATTCCCGGCCATGGCGTCAGCGGCCGCATCGGCACTGAAGAGTACCGCTTGGGCAAAGCAGAATTTGCGGCGGCAGGCCAACCCGACGAGGGTGTCTGGCTAAGCCGCAACGGACACGTACTGGCGCAGTTTTTGCTGCACGACCCAATCAAAGCCGAGGCAGCGGCCGATCTGGCCTGGCTCGCCGATTCGGGAATGCAGACCCACTTGCTCAGCGGCGACAGCATCGAACGCGTGCGTGATGTCGCCGATACGTTGGGCATCGCAAATCGCCAAGCGCGCGCCACGCCCGAACGCAAGCTCGATTATCTGCGCAATCTGCAGAACACTGGTGCGCGTGTAGTGATGGTCGGCGATGGCATCAATGATGCGCCGGTCATGGCGCAAGCCGATGTGTCCATGGCGATGGGCTCCGGCGCCTGGCTGGCGCAGTCCAATGCCGATATCCTGCTGATGAATTCTCGATTGAAACAGGTCCGGCAGGTCTTTGCCGTGGCCAGCCATATGCATCGGCTGATGCGGCAGAATCTGCGTTGGGCGATTGCGTATAATGGCATTGCCGTGGCCATTGCCCTGTCCGGATTCATCCACCCGGGCTATGCCTCGCTCGGCATGGCCGGATCATCCCTTCTGGTCACCCTCAACGCCCTGCGAATTTACCGGACCGCCTCATGAATATCTTATTGGCCCTGATTCCGATTTCCCTGGTGCTGCTGATCGTCGGCATCCTGGCGTTTTTCTGGGCCGTGCGCAAAGGGCAGTTCGACAATCTCGATGCGGCCGCGCTGGATATTTTGACCGATGACAGCAAACCGTTGCCGGACAAGGACAAAACGGACCATGCCGGTTGATTTTCTTGTTCTGGGTGCGGCCTTTCTTTCGGGACTGATGGGGGGCGTGCATTGTACGCTGATGTGCGGCGGCATTGCCGTTTCCTTGAATGGCCAACCCAAGTCCGATGCCCTGCCGCATGCCCTCATGCTGAATCTGGGGCGGGTCTCCAGCTACACCCTCGCCGGCGTTCTGGCCGGAAGTATCGGCGCCCTGTTCGTCGGCGTCATCCGTCTGCCGGAACTGGCAGTGGTCTTGCGCAGCATCATGGGCGTGGTTTTGATGTTGCTGGCCCTGCGCATGCTGTTCCCAAACCGATTCGCCTTCGCCATTCCCGGAAACAGCCGGATCTGGCAGTGGGTTTCCGGTCTAAAACAGTTCCTGCCGGCAAATGGCCTACTGCGTTCATTGGGACTCGGCGCGATGTGGGGCTGGCTGCCCTGCGGCCTAAGCACCGGTTTGTTGCTAGCGGCGTGGCTGGAAGCAAGTCCGCTGCACAGCGGTCTGCTGATGCTGGCATTCGGTCTGGGCACATTGCCGCTGATGACGACCATCAGCTATTCCGGAGCACGCTTCCAGCATCTGCTCGGTCATCGTGGACTGCGCATGGGACTGGCGATGACGGTCTTTATCGCCGGCGTACTTACCGCTGCCGCCCCTTGGCTGATACATGCTCCCGGCATGCATGGACTATTGACCGCACTGGGCTGCCGCAGTCTGGTTTAAGCGCGCAGGCGCTCCAGCGTCTCATGCGCCAAGGCGTTCAATGTCGGCTTGTTGAGTATCTCGACCTCGCGTCCGTTGACGCGGATCAAACCGTCATCCTGCATCTTGCTGAGCGTCCGGCTGACGGTTTCGATCACCAGTCCCAGATAGCTGCCGATGTCCTCGCGTGACATCGGAATCATGAAGCGATCACCGGAACGGCCCAGCTGACGGTAACGCTCGGACAGCTGGTGCAGGAAAATCGCCATGCGTTCATGCGCATTTTTCTTGGACAAGATTTCGATGTGCTTCTGATCGCGATTGATGGTCTGACCGATGATGCGCAGCAGCTGATGCTGCAGCGTCGGCAGCTGGGCGGCCACCGTTTCCAGATCGGATAGCGGGATTTCGCAGACATCGGCGGTGGTCAAGGCTACCGAATCGCAGGTATGTTTCGAAGTACCGAGCGCATCAAGCCCGAGGATCTCGCCGGGTAAATGGAAGCCGGTGACCTGGCTGTCACCATCGGCATTGTAGACCACCGACTTGAACGCGCCTTCGCGGGCGACATAGATGTAATCGAGCTTCTGACCGGCAGAAAACAACACGTCGCCGCGCTTGAGCGGCCGACGCCGTTGCACGATGGTGTTCAGACGTTCGAACTCCTCGGCTTGGATATTGGCCGGCAGGCACAGCACCTGGATGGAGCACTTCGAGCAGTCACTGCGGTTGCCTTTCAGGCCCTTGAACGAATCGATGTCCTCGCTCATTTCGGTTTTTCCTCCGAGGTCCAGCGCTTCAGCCAACTGTTGACGGTGTCGTGCCACAGAATGCTGTTCTGCGGTTTGAGTACCCAGTGGTTTTCATCCGGGAACAACAGCAGCTGGCTTTCGATACCTTTGCGCTGCAGCGCGGTGAAGGTGGCGATACCCTGCTCCGGCGGAATGCGGTAGTCGAGCTCGCCCTGCACCACCAGCATCGGCACGCGCCACTTGGCGACATGATTGACCGGATTGAATTTCTCATAATTCTGCGGCACATCGTAAGGGGTTCCGCCGTTTTCCCACTCGGTGAACCAGAGCTCTTCGGTGGCATAACCCATCATGCGCGTGTCGAACACGCCGTCGTGGTTGATTAGGCACTTCCAGGGTTCCGGCCAATTACCGGCGATCCAGTTGACCATGTACCCGCCGTAACTGGCACCGAGCGCGCAGGCGCGATTTTTATCGAGGAATCCGTACTGCTTCAGAGCGTGTGCATAGCCTTTCTGCAGATCTTCCAGCGGACGATCGCCCCAATGCCCGGAAATGGAATCGGTAAACGCTTGGCCGTAACCGGTGGATCCGTGGAAGTCGATCATGACCACGGCAAAACCCTGACCGGCGTAGGTCTGCGGATTCCAGCGATAGCTCCAGCCGTTGCTGAAACTGCCCTGCGGGCCGCCGTGGATCAGGAAGGCCACCGGGTATTTGCGGCCTTCGACGTAGTTGGCCGGCTTGACCACATAGCCGTGTACGGTTTCATCGTTCCAGCCGATGAATGTGAATTGTTCGAACGCGCCCCAGGCCGTCTTGGCCATGGCCTCGCGGTTGTTGACGCTGATCTGGCGCACAGTGCGGCCAGTGGCATCGCTGAGGAACAGCTGGGCCGGAGAATCCAGACGGTCGCGGGTGAACAGCACCTGATTGCCGGCCACGGCGAATTCGCGCACGCTACCCTCGCGGGCCACCAGTGCGGCCTCGCCGTTGGCGATATCGACGGCGAACAGCGGCATTTCGCCGGTGTCCTGGGTGGTGGTGAACAGGGTCTTGCCATCATCGCTGATGACCAACGATTCAGCGGAATTGTCCAGACGCGGAGCGACTTCACGGGTTTTGCCGGTGGCCAGTTCCATGGCCATGATGGCGAAACGATCGGCCTCGAAGCCCGGACGCTTCATGGCGCGGTAGTACAGGGTTTTGCCATCGGGGCTGAACACCGGCGAGGTGTCCCAGGCTTTGTTGGCGGCGGTCAGATTATCGACCAGATGCATGTTGTGATCGCCGATGATGACACGGTACAGATCGAAGTTGGTCGACCACGCTTCGGTTCTGCCGGCGATGCGAACGGAAAAGACCAGCATGCCGCCACCGGGAGCCCAGGCGTATTCGCTGGCATCACCAAAGGGTTTCGAGGGAATATCGCCATCGACATTGGCCAGACGCACGGCGGCGCCGAGCTTGCCGTTTTGCAGCGGGGCGATGAACAGTTGATTGCGGCGGCCATCGGCATAGGTGTCCCAGTGCCGGATAAATAACTTGTCGAACAGCATGCCGCTGGCTTTGTTGGCGGCCTTGGCATCCAGACGCTGTTTGCTGCAGGCGATGTCTGCACAATCAGTAAACACCTCCACGCTAAATGCCACATGCTTGCCGTCGGGGGACAGCTTGTAGGAACCGATATCGAGCGGGACATCGGAGACCTGCACCGCGTTTTGGCTACCGACGGCCTGCGACCACAATTGCATGCTGCCGGATTTGGCGCTCAGGAAGAACACGGTTTTGCCATCCGGGGCGAAGCTCGGGGAATTGACGTTCAGATCCTCTGCAGTGAAGCGCACCGGCGGCGCGGCATCACGGGCGAACAGATCTTCGATCCACAGTCCGGTCTTGCCGCGATTGGCGGCCAGGTCGGTCTGGCGTACCGCGAACACCGCCAAACGGCCGTTCGGGGAGAGCGTCGGCGATGAAACACGCTCGTAGGCGACCAGGTCGCGGATGGTGAACGGGGCCTTGGCGTCGGACGCGGCGGTCGCCGAAAAGGGGGTCAACAGGGCCAACAGCAGCAATCGCGCTTTCATCGATAAACCTCGCAGGAACACCCGGTTATGGTACTCCATCCGGCGCTATACTGGCGACTGACCACTGTCAGGACCTGTCCCATGACCGACGCCGCGCTCGCCCAGCAATCCCAGATTTTTGGCCATCCCAAAGGGCTTTTCGTCTGTTTCATGACCGAAATGTGGGAGCGCTTTTCGTTCTACGGCATGAAGGCCCTGCTGTTTCTGTATCTGACCAAATACCACTTGTTTACCGATGACAACGGCTACCTGCTGCTGGGCACTTATGCCGGCTTGGCTTACGCCCTGCCCTTGCTCGGCGGCGCTCTGGCCGATCGCTGGCTCGGCATGCGCAAGGCGGTGGTATTCGGTGGCTTGCTGCTGGTACTGGGACAATTGGGCATGGCCTATACCGGTACACCGGCACAGGGAATCGCCGGCCAAGCCACTCAGGATGGGTTTGCCATCCAGATCATGTATGCCTCATTGGCACTGATTGCGGTCGGCGTGGGCTTTCTCAAACCGAACATTTCCACCATCGTCGGCCGCCTGTATGCCGACAACGATCCCCGCCGCGACTCGGGTTTCACCATTTTCTACATGGGCATCAATATCGGCGCCGCCCTGTCCTCGTTGATTGTGGCCTACATCGGCGAAAAAATCGGCTGGGGTTACGGCTTCGGCCTGGCGGGCGTGATGATGGCACTGGGTCTGGTGCAGTTCCTGCTGGGTCAGAAACATCTGGCCGGACAAGCCGAACCGCCGAATCCGGCCGCACTGTCGGCTCCTTGGTTTGCCGGCATCAGCCGTGAATGGTGGATCTATCTGTCCGGCAGTTTCTCGGCACTGCTGGTGTGGCAGGTACTTCAGATGAAAGTGGACTTCAGCTTTCTGGGACCGATCGCCGGCGGCCATGAAGTGACCATGACCGAATTGGTCGCCGTGGTCATGGGGCTGGGGCTGTTCGTCTGGTTCTTCAAATTCCTTTTCTCCGGCATCACTGCCGCCGAGCGCGGCCGGATGATTGTATTGATGGCCTTGATCGTGATCAGCTCGTTGTTCTGGGGCTTGTACGAGCAAAGCTACGGCAGCTGGGTGGCCTTCGCGGAACGCGTGATGGACCGCAGCACCTTTGGCGTGGAATGGACGGCCGGACAAACCACGTCCATCGGCGCCATCTTCGTCATTGCCTTCAGCCCGCTGTTTGCCTGGCTCTGGCCGAAACTCGACCACTACGGCCTGAACCCGAGTCTGCCGGCCAAATTCGGTTGGGCCTTGGTGTTCCTGGGCCTGGCTTTCGGTGTACTGATGATGGCCAGCCATGCGCCGGGCGATGACGGACTGGTCAGTCTGTGGTGGATGGTGCTGGCCTACGCGCTGATGGTCATCGGCGAAATGATGCTGTCGCCGATCGGATTATCGGCCGTGACCACACTGTCGGTACCGCGTGTGGTCGGCCTGATGATGGGGGCCTGGTTCCTGTTCTCGGCCTTCGGCGAAATGATCGCCGGCCGGCTCGGCACCTGGGCGTCGATTGACCCCAACCCGGATGGCAGCATCGATAAAGTCAAGGCGCTTGGCGTCTACGGCGAGGTGTTCGGCGACATGATGTGGATTGGCGTGATTGCCGGCGTGGCGCTGCTGGTGCTGTCGCCTTTGCTCAACCGACTCACCCGCGAACCATCCTAATCACGGCAATCATCGCCAAAGAAAAAACCGCCCAAAGGGCGGTTTTTTTTGGAAGCAGTTCGGCTGAATCAGAACGGCACGTCATCGCCGAACGGATCGTTGTCGGCGGGCGTAGCAACCGCTGCCGGGGCACTACGCGCTGCCGGCTTCGGGGTGCTGAATTTATCACCGCCGCTGGACCAGCCGCTGTCTTCACGGGAGCCGCCGCGATCACCACCCTCTTTCTTGCCGCCGAGCATCTGCATCTCATTGGCCACGACATCGGTGCTGTAACGTTCGATGCCCTGTTTGTCGGTGTACTTCTGGGTTTCCAGTTTGCCTTCGACATAGATCATCTGGCCTTTGCGCACGTACTCACCGACGATTTCCGCCAGCTTGCGGGTGAACTTGACGCGGTGCCATTCGGTTTTTTCCTGCTTCTCACCGGCTTTGTCCTTCCATTGTTCGGAAGTGGCGACCGACAGCGTGCAATAGGCATCACCGGACTGGAAATAACGGACTTCCGGATCTTTGCCGACGGTGCCGACGAGGATGACTTTGTTGATGCCACGAGCCATGGCGGGTTCCTTTCAAAAGTGGGTGTAGAGACAGATTAAGTATAGCTTTCAACCGGCAATATCCCAAAGCATTTCTGCCGGCATCGGAAATCCCCCCGTGTCGGGGTCGGAAGACATATAATTGCCTGGGATACCTGAAACTTAAGTAGTTGATTTATGAGCATTGAATCCATCCAGACCCTGGCAAGGGACGAAATGGCCGCGGTTGACGTCCTGATTCGGGCCGAATTGCATTCGGACGTTATGCTGATCAACCAGATTTCCGAACACATCATCGTTGCCGGAGGCAAGCGCCTGCGCCCGATGCTGACGGCCTTGGCCGCGCGCGCCGCCGGTTACCGCGGGCAGGACCACACCGCGCTGGCCGCCATCATCGAGTTCATCCATACCGCCACCTTGCTGCACGACGATGTGGTCGATGAATCCGATCTGCGCCGCGGGCGCAAAACCGCCAACGCGCTCTGGGGTAACGCACCAAGCGTGCTGGTCGGGGATTTTCTGTATTCGCGCGCGTTTCAGTTGATGGTGGGTCTGGATTCGATGGCCATTCAGAAACGTCTGGCTGACACCACCAACCGCATCGCCGAGGGCGAAGTGCTGCAGTTGCTGCATGTCCATAATCCGGACACCGACGAAGCCGCCTATCTGAATGTCATTGAGCGCAAGACCGCGGCGCTGTTTTCCGCGGCTACCGGTCTGGCTGCGCATCTGGCTGGTGCCGATAGCACCGCCTGTGCCGCCATGGATGATTACGGTCTGCATTTGGGAATGGCTTTCCAGATTGCCGACGATGTCCTCGATTATGTGGGCGATGCCGAAGCCTTGGGGAAAAATCTCGGCGATGACCTCGCCGAAGGCAAAGCCACCCTGCCGCTTATTCATGCCATGGGCTTGGCCGAGGCTTCCGTGCGTGAACGTCTGCGGCTGATCATTGCTACCGGCGATGCCACGGCCATGCCGGAGGTTCTGGCGGCGATTGCCAGCAGCGATAGCCTGCGCTATTGCACCGACAAGGCTCATTTCCATGCCGACGCGGCCAAAGCGGCTTTGCACGCGCTCCCGGAAAGCGCCTGGAAAAAGGCGTTGCTGGATTTGGCCGACTATTCGGTTGCGCGGAGCCATTAAGGCCGTGCCGGCACCCCGTCATGGCGTGCGCTGGATTGCCGTGCTTGAGGCCATCAAAGGTGTGCTGGCGATGATGACCGGACTATGGCTGCTGTCGCTATTTCAATACACCCCACGCACGTTGGCCAAACAAATGGTCGAACGGCTGCACCTGAACCCAAGCAGCCACTACCCGGATTTGTTCGTGGCCAATATCGGCAGTCTGTCGGACCGCAGCATCACCCTGCTCGGTCTGGCGGCGCTGCTGTATGCCGGATTGCGTTTCATCGAGGGCATGGGCCTCTGGCAGAACCGCGCCTGGGCCAAATGGTTCGCTGCCATTACCGGCGGTGTCTACATTCCTTTCGAGTTATATGAACTGACACAGGGCTACAGCGTGTTTGTGGTCGGTGCGCTGGCCATCAATGTGGCCGTGGTGGTGTACCTTGCCCGCACGCTGAAGCATGAACGGACTTGACGGCGCTGTTTCCGGCGTCAACAATCATGGTTCTGCATTTGGAGTCAGCCTCGTGAATCCCGCACTTCAGGCCGCCATTGCCTCGGCCGCAAAACAACACAAACAACTGCTTGATCAATTGAAAGATCAGGGTGCATTCAGCCGCGAAACCGCCATGCCCGCAGCGGATTTGGCTGGCGAGCAGAGCGCACTGGTCGCGCATTACCAAAAGCGCGGCATCATCCGCAGCACCCCGGACGGCGGCCTCTATCTGGATCGGCGCGCCTATGAGGATCACCTGAGTTCCCAAAAAACAGCCGGCAAATGGGTGCTGATGATCCTCGGCGTATCCGTGCTTGTCGGCATACTCCTGCTGCTGGCCAACAAACTCTGATGCCATAAACAGCAGCGTCTGGAATCACTCCTCCGCGTATTGAAACACCTGCTCGAGCGGGCGCTTGAACACCCGTGCGATTTCAAAAGCC
>NZ_JBILBO010000011.1:0-57298 GCF_044353605.1 Arenimonas sp.
CCGCACAAATTTCCTGCGCACATTTACAAAGAACGGTTTGCTCCGCGCCCGAAGGCTGAAGCCTTTGAAACATTTCGTCTCAAAGTGGTCGCACAGTATGGCAGACCTTTTGGGCCGCGTCAACATTTGGAAGTTTATTTCCATCTGATTTGATGCGTTCACTACGAAGCATTTGCCCCGAAGTGAGTTAAACATTATGACAAGAATCTGAAATACCGTCAACCGCTTTCCAGGAAAGTTAACCTGCAGTTCAGTTACCGGCCCACCGACAATCTTGAAGGAGCCACCAATACGAGCCATGCACCACTCAAGTGCTTGACGACAGGGGCACAAACAGGGAATTCTGTCCTACATACCCTTCGGAAAACCCGCTATGCGCAATGCTCTCCTGCTCGGCCTCATGTTCAACCTTGTGCTCTCGGCCACCGGCTGTGCAGAGCTTGCCGACGCGCCTTCCGTTGAGCTGAAAGGCAAACGCTACACGGTCGAACTGGCCGACACGCCGGAGCTGCGGGAGCGCGGCCTGATGTTCCGCAGGGACATGCCCGTCGACGCCGGCATGCTGTTCATCCATGACAATGAAGAGCCCTTGGCGTATTGGATGAAAAACACCTACATTCCGCTCGACATCCTCTACTTCGACAGCAAGCTTAAGCTGGTTTCCGCCCAACTGGGGGTGCCGCCCTGCGGGGACCAACTGCAATGTCCGGCCTTCCCAAGCGCCGGCCCGGCACGCTATGTGCTGGAACTGAATGCCGGACAGGCCAGCAAGCTGGGCCTGAAGCCGGGGGACCCCCTGCTTTTGAATGGCGTGCAACCCGCTCAATAATCCAAAAAAGGAGCCCCAGATGGCCATTAATGACGGACTGCCGGACTGGAATCAGCTTGCAAACCTGAAGGATACCCAACTGCCTTTGCTGGAAACCGCCCTGCTGATCGCCCGCGATGAATATCCGGAACTCGAGACCGACGCCTATCTGGCCATGGTTGACGGGTATGGCCGCCGCCTGAGCGGCTCGCTGAGCGACGGCTTGGATATTCCCTCGAAACTGACCGCCATCAACCACTTCCTCTACAAGGAACTGGGCTTTAGCGGCAACGCGATGGACTACGAAGATCCGCGCAACAGTTACTTGAATCAGGTTTTTGACCGCCGGCTGGGGATTCCGATTTCGCTGGCCGTAGTGCATATCGCCGTCATGCACCGGATTGGCCTGCCCCTCGAGGGAATTTCATTCCCCGGACATTTTTTGGTGAGGCTTCCGGTTGACGATGGCATTCTGGTGCTGGATCCGTTCAATCAGGGCCGCCCGGTCAGCATCGAAGAGTTGCGGGAGCGCGTCACTCCGCATCTGGACGGCCAGCCGCCCAGCGATTCACAGCTGTTTCAGATTCTGGCGCCCGCCAGCGTCCGTACGATTTTGATGCGGATGCTGCGCAACCTACAGACGATTTACCAACATCAAGGAGATCACGAGCGGGTCGCACGCAGTGCCGACCGGATTCTCAAGCTTTCACCCGATCTTCCGGATGCCCTGCGCGACAGGGGAATAGCCTATGCGGAAATCGGCTACCGCAAAGGCGCCGATGCGGACTTCACGCGCTACCTGCAATTACGCCCTGAAGCCGACGATGCCGATGCCGTCCGCAATCTTCTGATTGAGGGCTCGGCTTTACAGAAGCGTCTGAATTAAGCCATCACCATTTCGAAATCGGCCTTGCCGACACCGCAGTCCGGGCAGCACCAGTCTTCCGGCACGTCTTCCCATCGGGTGCCGGGCGCGATGCCTTCATCCGGCCAGCCTTCGGCCTCATGGTATTCAAATCCGCACACGATGCAGATCCAGCTGCGAAATTCCGCGTTGTCCGACATAAAAGCACCTAGAATGAAGTTCTGCCGCCATTATATTTCAGCCTGATGCCTTCCCGCTTGGAAAACCGCCGCGGCGTGTACCTGATCACGCCGGACCTGGACGACACCCACCGTCTGCTTGCCCTCTGCGAGGAACTGCTGATGCAGCCTGTGGCCCTGTTTCAGTACCGGAATAAAGACGCTCCCGCCTTCCTGAAACGCCAACAGGCCGGTGCCCTGCTGGAATGTTGCCGGAAAGTCGGGGTGCCGCTGTTGATCAACGATGACTGGCGGCTGGCCGCTGCCCTCGGTGCCGATGGCGTGCATCTGGGCAAGCATGATGATGACCCGGCAGCGGTGCGCGACGCCTTGGGAAACCAGGCGCTGATCGGCGTATCGTGCTACGACGACATGGTACGGGCACGCGCCGCGGCTGTGCTGGATGTCGATTATCTGGCCTTCGGCGCCGTGTTTCCCTCGCCGACCAAGCCCTTGGCGCCGCAGGCACCGCTGCATCTGTTCGCCGATGCCCGGAGCCTGGGCAAGCCGACAGTCGCCATCGGCGGCATAACACCCGATAATAGTGCCCAATTGCGCGATGCCGGTGCCGATTTCATTGCGGTGATTTCCGGTGTCTTCGACGCCCCGGATCCGTCCGCGGCACTCGCCACCTACCATCACTCCTTCAGCCAGGTTGACCCATGAACCACGATCAAAGCCATGCCCTGTTCCAGCAAGCCCTGCCCCTGATGCCCGGTGGCGTCAATTCGCCGGTGCGCGCCTTCAAATCGGTCGGCGGCGAACCGTTCTTCGCCAAACGCGCCGAGGGTGCCTACCTCATTGACGTGGACGGCAACCGCTACATCGACTACATCGGTTCGTGGGGCCCGATGATTGCCGGTCACGCGCACCCGGCCGTGATTGCCGCCGTGGACAGCGTCATGCGTGACGGCCTGAGTTTCGGCGTGCCGAATGCGCTGGAAGTGACCATGGCACAGACCATCACCCGCCTCGTGCCGAGCTGCGAAATGGTGCGCATGGTCAATTCCGGTACCGAAGCCACGCTGTCCGCCATCCGCTTGGCGCGCGGCGCCACAGGCCGCAACCGTATTGTGAAATTCGAGGGCTGCTATCATGGCCATGGCGACTCCTTCCTGGTCAAGGCCGGCTCGGGCATGCTCACGCTCGGCGTGCCGAATTCGCCTGGCGTGCCGAAAACCCTGGCCGACCTGACTCTGACTTTGACCTATAACGATTTCGAGGGCGCGACGCGCCTGTTCGCCGAACTCGGCGAAGACATCGCCGGCGTCATCGTCGAGCCGATCGTGGGCAATGCCAATTGCATCCTGCCGGCCGAGGGTTATCTGCAGCATCTGCGCGACCTGTGCACGCAATACGGCAGCTTGCTGATTTTCGATGAAGTGATGACCGGATTCCGGGTCGCGCTCGGTGGCGCCCAGGCGCTGTACGGCATTACCCCGGACCTCACCACCTTCGGCAAGATCATCGGTGGCGGCATGCCGGTCGGCGCCTACGGCGGACGCCGTGATCTGCTGAGCCAGATCGCACCGAGCGGTCCAATCTACCAAGCCGGCACGCTCAGCGGCAATCCAGTAGCGATGGCGGCCGGTCTGGCCACATTGAAACTGATTCAGGAACCCGGATTCTACGAGGGACTTGCCCAAAACACTCGACGACTGTGCGACGGACTCGAGGCCGCCGCCGCCGAGGTCGGCATTGCGTTCACCACCACCGGCGTCTGCGCCATGTTCGGTCTGTATTTCTGCGAAGGCCCGATCAATGGCTATGCCGATGCCATGCGCTCCGACAGCAGCCGCTTCAACCGTTTCTTCCACGGCATGCTGGAGCGGGGTGTGTATTTCGCACCCTCGGCATTCGAAGCGGGCTTTCTGTCAGCCAAGCACGGCGATGCCGAAATACAACAGACCCTGTCCGCAGCACGCGTCGTTTTCGCCGAAATCGCCGCCGCCTGATGCCGCCGAAACTGCTGCTGCTCGATCTCGACGAGGTATTGGCGGACTACAGCCACGAACGCCGCTGCCGCGCTTTGGCTGAAACCGCCGGCGTCGATGCAAAAATGATTGAGCGCGCCGTGTTCGACAGCGGTCTGGAGAATCGTTCCGACCGCGGCGAATTCGGGCTCGATGATTACATGGACCGTCTGCGCAGCGAATGGGGTCTGGATATTCCCAGCGCGGATTTCATCGCCGCCCGGCGCGCAGGAACATGCGTGCGTCAACCCCTGCTGGATATCTGCGAAAGTCTGGCGGGACAGGTGCAATTCGGCATCTTCAGCAACAACGGGCATTGGCTGGCCCAACATGCCGAACGCATCGTGCCTGAGCTGATGCCGGTGTTCCGCACACGCTTCATCTGTTCCGGCAGCATTGGACGATGCAAACCCGATCCGGAAGCCTTTCTGCTGTGCCTGCAGCGTCTGGGTTTTTCGCCAGCCTCGACCCTGTTCGTGGATGACAAAGCGGGCAATGTGGATGGTGCCCGCCAGGCTGGACTGGACGCCTTCGTCTATCAGGACGACAATCACTTCCAACAGGAACTGGCCAACCGTGGCCTGAGCACCGGAGAAACCCATGCGCTTTGAAACCCTTGCCATCCATGCCGGCGCCGAAGCCGATGCCGAAACCGGTGCGGTCGCCCCTCCGCTGCACCTGAGCACGACCTTCAAACACGGCGCCGCCGGCGAACGCCGCGCCGGCTACGAATACCAACGCGAAACCAACCCGACCCAGGATCGTCTTGAAATCTGCCTGACGGCACTGGAAGGCGGCGAGCGCGCTTTGGTTTATGCCTCGGGCATGGCGGCCATGCAGGGCTATCTGGAGTGTTTGGCCAACGGGGCGCATGTGCTGATTCCCAATGACTGTTACACCGGTCTGCGCACGCTGTTCAACGAATTCCTGCCCCAGCGGGCAATCACCGCCACCGCTTTGGACATGTCGGACCTGTCTGCAGTGCGTGCGGCGCTACGCCCGGAAACGGCGCTGATCTGGGCGGAAACCCCCTCCAATCCTTTGCTGGCCATCGCCGACATCGCGGCCTTGGCCGAGATCGCACACGCCCACGGCGCGCGCCTGGTCTGCGACAACACCTTTGCAACGCCGGCGCTTCAACAGCCGCTGGCACTCGGCGCTGATGCGGTAATGCATTCCACCACCAAATACCTCGGCGGCCACAGCGATGTCATGGGCGGCGCACTGGTATTCGCACAGGCCGATTCAGTCTATGAACAGGCCGCGCATCGCCGCCATATCACCGGCAACATCGCCTCGCCCTTCAACAGCTGGCTAATCCTGCGCGGGGCGCGTTCACTGCCGGCACGCATGGCTTGGCATTGCAGCAATGCCCGGCGTGTTGCCGAATTCCTGCAGGCGCAACCGGAAGTCTCGGCGGTGCATTATCCGGGACTATCCAGCCACCGCGGGCATGAAGTGGCCGCAAAACAGATGCGCGATTTCGGCGGCATGCTTTCGGTGCAATTCGCCGGTGGCCGCGATGCCGCTTTGCGTTTTGCCTCGCGCGTGCGGATCTTCACCAACGCCACCTCGCTCGGCGGCGTTGAATCCCTGATCGAACACCGCGCCTCAATCGAAGGACCGCATCCGGTCTCAGCGGATAATCTGATCCGCATGTCGGTCGGTCTGGAGCATCCGGACGATCTGATTGACGACCTGAAGCAGGCCCTGCTCTGACCGATTACCAGCTGCCGGTATTGGGCATCGACAGCCACGGCTCCTGCGGCGGAAGATGGCCTTCCTGCAGTAGCTCGATGGAAATCAGGTCAGGCGAACGTACGAACACCATATGCCCATCGCGCGGCGGTCGGTTGATGGTGTAGCCCATCGCCTGCAATCGCGCACAAACCGCATAAAGATCATCGACCCGGAAGGCCAGATGGCCGAAATTGCGGGAGCTGCCGTACTCGGCTTCTGGATCCCAGTTATGGGTCAGCTCGATTTCGGCTGTTGGCGTCTCATCGGCGGCAAGGAACACGAGCGTGAAACGGCCGACGCTGTTTTCCATGCGCCGGACTTCCTTCAGCCCAAGACCTTCACAGTAAAACCGCAGTGAAGCGTCCAAATCACTGACACGGACCATGGTGTGCAGGTACTTCATGGCAATCCCTTACAGAAAAAAATCGGGAAGCAGCGGCGTTCCCGGAACTACGGCGTACTGCTCGAAATCCGTAACTCCGTTTTCGCGCAACAGGTCTTCATCAATATAGAACTGGCCGGTGGCGGCACTGAACTTCTGAAGCAAAATAGCCATGGCCGCATCAGCAACGATTTCAGCGTTGCGGGCGGCGTTGGTATCCACACCGGGAATCATGTTGATGGCATCGGTTGCGATGACCGTCTTTGGCCATAGGGCATTGACAGCAACACGTCCCTTGAATTCTTCGGCCAAACCAAGGGTGACGAAGCTCATGCCCATTTTCGCCAGGGTGTAGCCAGTAAATGAACCCCACCATTTCGGATCGAGATTTGGCGGCGGCGCCAAGGTCAGAATATGTGGGTTTTCGGACTTCAGCAGATACGGCAGCGCCTTTTGCGCGCACAGAAACGTACCGCGCGAATTCACCTGGCTCATCAAAT
This sequence comes from Arenimonas sp., assembly GCF_044353605.1. GTDB lineage: Bacteria > Pseudomonadota > Gammaproteobacteria > Xanthomonadales > Xanthomonadaceae > Arenimonas. The sequence goes on from NZ_JBILBO010000011.1 coordinate 6,487, forward strand.
CGAAGCGTTTCATGGGTGTATCCAGAATTCCGCGCAACCAGATGGCGCTGGCATTGTTGACCAGCACATCGATGCCGCCGAAATGTTCCGCCGCCTGCGCCATGGCCGTTTCGACATTGGCCTCGTCGCGGATATCGCATTGGATGGCGAGCGCTTTACCACCGGCTGCTTCCACCTCGGCGGCGGCAGTGAAGATGGTTCCCGGCAACTTCGGATTGACGGCCGCCGATTTGGCGGCAACCACCACATTGGCACCGAGACTGCCGGCTTTACGGGCGATGGCCAGACCGATGCCGCGCGAGGCGCCGGTGATGAAAAGGGTTTTTCCCTGTAAGGACATACGACCTCCGGAATGGCGGAATATCAGGATTTCAGGGCTTTCAGACAGCGACGTGGCGCGTCTTCGAAACCACCGTTGGACATGAATACGACATGGTCACCGCGACGCACCAACGCCTTGAGCGTATCGATTAAAGCATCGACGCTGGCGACCTTATGGCCCTCACCCCGGAGTGCGGACACGACCGCCTCGGCATCCCAAGACAGTTCCGGCCGGTGCAGAAACACCACCGCATCGGCATCGGCCAGCGAGGGCGCAATCTGCGCCGAATGTGCGCCGAGACGCATTGAATTGGAACGTGGCTCCATGGCCACCACAATGCGAGCGGCACCGACCTTGGCTCGCAAGCCCTCCAAGGTAGTGGCGATGGCGGTCGGGTGATGCGCGAAATCGTCATACACCGTGACCTCGGCCGCGGTGCCGATGACTTCCATACGGCGTTTGACGCTGACGAAATCGACCAGCGCCGGAATAATATCCGGCACAGCGACGCCGACCGCATGACAGGCGGCGAAAGCCGCCAATGCGTTCATCACATTGTGACGTCCGAGCAGATTCCAGCGCACAGTGCCAAGCGCCCGACCGAGATGTTTCAGGATGAATTCAGAACCGTCGGTTTGTACCAGTTCGGCCTGCCATTCGGCCTCGGCATCGATGGCGAAACGCTCGACCGGCGTCCAGCAACCCATGGCAAGCACTTCGGACAACGCGGTATCTTCGCCGTTGACGATCAGGCGGCCTTCGCCCGGCACGATACGGACCAGATGGTGGAACTGGCGCTGGATTGCATCCAGATCCGGAAAAATATCGGCATGGTCGAATTCCAGATTGTTGAGGATGGCCACACGCGGGCCGTAGTGCACGAACTTGGAACGCTTGTCGAAGAATGCGGTGTCGTACTCATCGGCTTCAACGACGAATTCCTTTCCGGAACCAATACGTGCCGACACACCAAAGTTCTCCGGCACGCCGCCGACCAAAAAGCCCGGATCACGGCCGGCTGCTTCCAGTAGAAACGCCAGAATCGACGTGGTGGTGGTTTTACCGTGGGTTCCGGCCACCGCCAGCGTATGCCGGCCGGGAAGGACGTTTTCCGCAAGCCATTGCGCGCCGGAGCGGTAGTTGATCTGCCGGTTGAGGACATGCTCGACGGCAGGATTGCCGCGCGACAGCGCATTGCCGATGACTACGCAATCGGCATCGGCAGCGATGTCGTTGGGATCGTATCCCGAATGCAGACCAATGCCGAGCTGCTCGAGCTGGGTCGACATCGGCGGATAAACATTGGCATCCGAGCCCTGCACGCGGTGACCGAGTTCGCGCGCCAATGCCGCTACGCCGCCCATGAAGGTGCCGCAGATGCCCAGGATATGCAGATTCATGGCGGGTTTCAGCCGACTTCCGGCGTTCCGGCCAAAGCCTCGGTGATGCGGGTGAACACCTCATCGAGCGTGCCGACGCCGTTCAAATGCGCCAACTTGCCGAGGTTGCGGTAGTAATCGACCACCGGCGCGGTCTGGCTTTCATAAACACCCAGGCGCTTACGCACCGATTCCGGGCTGTCGTCGGCACGGCCTTCGGCCTTGGCACGGCCGGCCAAGCGGTCGACCAACAATTCGGTATCGACATCCAGCTGCACGGCGATGTCAATCGGCTGATTCAGTTTCATCAACAAGGCGCCGAGCGCATTGGCTTGAATTAAGTTGCGCGGATAGCCGTCGAGGATGAAGCCGTTCCCGGTATCCGGCTTGAGCAGACGCTCCTCGAGCATGCCGAGCACCACATCATCGGAAACCAGTCCCCCCGCCTCCATCACTTCCTTGGCCTGCAAGCCGAGCGGGGTCCCGGCGGCCACGGCAGCACGCAACAACTCGCCAGTGGAAATGTGCGGGACGTTCAGATATTCCTTCAATCGCGCCGCTTGGGTGCCTTTGCCCGAACCGGGGGCACCGAGAAGAACCAATCGCATAAAACCTCAGAAAGTCATTGAAATGATGGACGGGCGCCAATCGGAAAGCCGGCTGCCACGGCGAAAATTTGCCATAATGACACCCTAACCGTTGCCGTCTGTTTCGTCAATTTTAAAGGATGTTTATGTCGAAAGGCAGATTACTTTACGCCCAGTCCGGCGGCGTTACCGCCGTCATCAACGCCAGCGCCAGCGCGGTCCTTGCACAGGCGCACGCCCGAAAAATACCGGTGTATGCCGGCAAGAACGGCATTCTCGGCATTTTGCGCGAACAGATGTTCGACACAGCGGCGCTTACCTCCAGTGAAATCAAAGCGTTGGCGCACACGCCCGGCGGCGCTTTCGGTTCTTGCCGCTACAAGCTGAAATCACTCGAGCAGGATGCCGCCCAGTATCAGCGTCTATTGGATGTATTCAAGGCACATGACATCCGTTATTTCCTGTACAACGGCGGCAATGATTCGGCCGATACCGCCCTGAAAATTTCGCAGTTGGCGCAACAATCGGGCTATGAACTGACCTGCGTGGCGGTTCCGAAAACGGTCGACAACGATCTGGTCATCACCGACTGTTGCCCCGGCTTCGGTTCGGCCGCCCGCTATACCGCGGTTTCAGTCCTGGAAGCGGCCATCGATGTGGAAGCCATGGCTGAAACCTCGACCAAAGTCTTCGTCTATGAAGTCATGGGTCGCCACGCCGGTTGGCTGGCCGCTGCCGCCGGACTGGCCGGTGAGACCGCCAAAGACGCCCCGCACATCATCCTGTTCCCGGAGCGCGCCTTCGACAAAGCCGTGTTCCTCGCCAAGGTCAAGGACACCGTAGCCAAAATCGGCTATTGCGTGGTGGTGGTTTCCGAGGGCGTGAAAACGCCGGACGGCAAATTCCTGGCCCAGGCCGAGGGCAGCGTGGACGCCTTCGGCCACAGCCAGCTCGGCGGCGCCGCACCGATGCTGGCGGGCATGGTCAAGGATGCGCTCGGCATGAAAGTGCATTGGACCGTACCCGACTATCTGCAACGCTCGGCACGCCATCTGGCTTCGCAGGTCGATCTCGACCAGGCCATGGCGGTCGGCAAGGCCGCGGTCGAGCTGGCGCTTTCCGGCAACAACGGCGTGATGCCGGCCATCATCCGCACCTCCGATGCGCCCTACCGGTGGCACATCGATCCGGTGCCGCTGAGCCGCATTGCCAATGTCGAGAAAAAGATGCCGGATGCGTTCATCCGCAAAGATGGCTTCGGAATCACCGCCGCCTGCCGCCGTTACCTGTCGCCGTTGATTCAGGGCCAAGCCGCGGTCCCGCTCGGGAAAAACGGCCTGCCACTGCATTTCAAGCCGAAACTGCCCTTGGTGAAGAAAAAGCTGAAGGCGTGGGTGAAATAGGCGGACCCCATATTCATTCAGCCCTAGTTAAGTTTCCCGGGCTCTGGCATACTCTTGGGGCGGCGGCAAAGACCGCCCGATCCTTCATGAATAAGGGAGTATGGAATGTTAGCGCAATACGGATTGGAACTCGCTCTGGCCTGTGCGGCCTTGGCCATCATTTACGGGCTTTACACTACTAGCTGGATCCTCAAACAGGATGCCGGCAACGATAAAATGCAGGCCATCGCGGCCGCCATCCAGGAGGGCGCAGGCGCCTACCTGCGGCGCCAGTACCGCACCATCGCCATCGTCGGCGTCATTCTTTTCCTGGTGATCGGTCTCGTGCCGCAGCTGGGCTGGTCCACCGCCGTCGGCTTCGCCATCGGCGCCGTGCTCTCGGGCGTGGCCGGCTTCATCGGCATGTTCGTTTCCGTGCGCGCCAATGTGCGCACCGCACAGGCCGCTACCCGCAGCCTGAATGATGCCCTCAACGTCAGCTTCAAGGGCGGTGCCATCACCGGCATGCTGGTGGTCGGTCTCGGTCTGCTGGGCGTGGCCGGTTACTTCATGCTGATCAAATCCGGCGGCGAACAGACCGCCGATACGGTCAAGGCTGCGATGCAGCCGATGATTGGTTTGGCCTTCGGTAGCTCGTTGATTTCCATCTTCGCCCGTCTGGGTGGCGGCATCTTCACCAAGGGGGCCGACGTCGGCGCCGACCTGGTGGGTAAAGTCGAAGCCGGTATTCCGGAAGATGACCCGCGCAACCCAGCCGTCATCGCCGATAACGTCGGTGACAACGTCGGTGATTGCGCCGGTATGGCCGCCGACCTGTTCGAAACCTACGCCGTGACCATCATCGCCGCCATGCTCATCGCCGGCATTTTCTTCGCCGACTACGGCTGGAATGGCGTGATGTATCCGCTGGTGCTGGGTGCGGTCTCGATTATCGCGTCCATCGTCGGCACCTTCTTCGTGAAGACCCGCGACGGCGGCAAAATTATGAATGCGCTGTACCGCGGCCTTGGCGTTTCCGGCCTATTGGCGGCCGTCGCATTCTATTTCGTGACGGACTCCATGTTCAGCCTGGAACACTCCAACGGCATCTTCTGGTCCGCACTGATCGGCCTTGGACTCACCGCCGCGCTGGTGGTGATCACCGAATACTACACCGCGACCGAATTCGCACCGGTGCAAGACGTGGCCAAAGCCTCCGAGACCGGCCACGGCACCAATGTCATCGCCGGTCTGGCGGTGTCGATGAAATCGACTGCCGCTCCGGTGCTGGCTGTAGCCGCTTCGATTTACGGCTGCTACCACCTCGCCGGCCTTTACGGCGTGGCCGTGGCCGCCACCGCCATGCTGTCAATGGCGGGCATGATCGTCGCGCTGGATGCCTACGGTCCGATTACCGATAACGCCGGCGGCATCGCCGAAATGTCGGGCATGGATAAGGAAATCCGGGTCACCACCGATGCTCTGGACGCCGTCGGCAACACCACCAAAGCCGTCACCAAGGGTTATGCCATCGGTTCGGCCGGCCTGGCCGCACTGGTTCTGTTCGCCGATTACTCGCACAAGCTGGCCGAACGCGGCGAAGGCTTCGCACCGGTCAACTTCTCCATCGACAACCCGCAGGTGGTCATCGGCCTGCTGATCGGCGGCATGATTCCCTATCTGTTCGGTGCCATGGCCATGCAGGCCGTGGGCCGCGCCGCCGGCGCGGTGGTCGAGGAAGTGCGTCGCCAGTTCCGCGAGATTCCGGGCATCATGGAAGGTACCGGCAAGCCGCAGTACGACAAAGCCGTCGATTTGCTGACCAAATCCGCCATCCGCGAAATGATCGTGCCCTCGCTGCTGCCGTTGCTGATTCCGGTCGTGGTCGGCATGACCCTCGGCGCCGATGCCCTCGGCGGCCTGCTGATGGGTACTATCGTGACCGGCCTGTTCGTGGCCATCTCGATGTGTACCGGCGGCGGTGCTTGGGATAACGCCAAGAAGTACATCGAAGAAGGCCATCATGGCGGCAAAGGTTCCGAGGCCCACAAGGCTGCGGTCACCGGAGACACCGTCGGCGATCCTTACAAGGACACCGCCGGCCCGGCCATCAACCCGCTGATCAAGATCATCAACATCGTGGCCCTGTTGCTGATTCCGTTCCTGGCCTGATCAGGCCCTATCCGTTTGATGAAAAACCCCGCCTCGGCGGGGTTTTTCATGAAGGGTTCACCCACTCCTGGTGACGCTACGCCATACTGTGCCGATGGAGTCCACGCCACCCGCACAATCCGCACCCGCCCATGATGGCCCTCTGCATGCCGCATTAATCCATCTACTGGACGGCTATCGCGGAAGACATATCCATTTGAGCGACCTGCTGAACGCTATGGGTCAACGTGGCTTCGGATTTGTTTACATCCTGTTCGGAATGTTGGCCGCCGCACTACCCACCGGCCTGTGTTCGGTGATGGCCGTCCCGATTCTGCTGTTCTCCGCACAACAGGCACTCGGCCGACATCGGCCGACCATGCCGAAACGTTTCGATGGCAAGCAATTCTCGGCCGATACCGTTCAGGCCGGTATCCAAAGCAAAGAAAAATGGCTACTGCGATTGGAGCGTTTCGCCAAACCGCGCTGGCACGTATTGACCGGATCTGCCGTGAACCGGATTGCCGCGGTCTGCTGTTTCATTCTGGCCTCGGTGATTTTGCTGCCTGGACCGTTCACCAACGTGCCGCCAGGGATTGCCATCGCCCTTTTCGGTTTCGCCATGGTCGAGCGCGACGGGCTGCTGATGCTGATTTCCTTCATTGCCGGAATAATCGGCTTCATCATAGGCCTGTCGGCGGTCATTGCTACCGTACTGTTGATCGGACGCTGGATTGCGCAGAGCGGCGGTTTTCCCGGCGCTTAAACATCCGGTTTTTGCTAAAGTGTCTGTCCCGGAACAATCTATTCTTAGGAATGCCACATGATCGGTTATGCCCTTTTGGGTACCAACGATTTACCCCGTGCCGCCGCCTTTTATGATGCTTTGTTGGCTGAAATTGGAGCCACTCGTTTCATGGAATCCGATCGCTTCATCGCTTGGGCAGTAAGCTCGGAAGCACCCAGTCTCGGAATCTGTCTGCCATTCGACGGAAAGCCGGCCACCGTTGGCAATGGCAGCATGGTGGCGCTGGCATTGGATAGCAATGAAAAAGTCGATCGCCTGTATGCCAAAGCCCTCGCGCTCGGTGGCACCGACGACGGCCCGGCGGGGCCGCGAGGCATGAGCGGATTCTATGCTGGATACTTCCGCGATCTCGATGGCAACAAACTGAACGTGTTCTGCTACAGTCCGGGCTGATTGCGATCCGCCAGATGAAAAAGGCGCCGGAAGGCGCCTTTTTTGGTTCAATCGCCGGGGTTCAGGCGGCCGTGGCCATCTGATAGAGCTCGTCCTTCAGTTTCAGACGCTGCTGCTTGAGTTCGTGCAGAGTTTCATCATTCAATGGCTCGATTTTTTCCTCATCGCGGATGATGCGCTGGTCGATGGCATCATGCTCGGCAAGCAAGCGTGCAAAATGGTGATTGCTGACCTTAAGCGCATGGATTTTCTCGCTGAGCTCCGGAAATTCGATAGCGAGGGAATGCGAAAGCATGGACGACTGCATGAAAAACTCCTTGTTGTAGGTACTGATGGAGCCAGTTTACCGCAAATTCGGCCACACCCCTTGATTGAGGTCAAGCCACCGGCATAGCCAGCCATCCCGGCATAGCAACCCCTGGACACATCGGCCCTGTTGAGTGAATATTCAGTCCGTCTGCGGTATGATGCACGCCTTGAAACTGAAGGAGTAAGCCATGGGCCTGGATCTGGTGCAGACCGGTAAAGACGTTCCGAATGAAGTGAATGTCATCATCGAAATCCCGAAAGACGCCGAGCCGGTGAAATACGAGGTGGACAAAGCCACCGGTGCCATCTTCGTCGACCGCATCCTGTCGACGCCGATGCGCTACCCCTGCAATTACGGTTACATTCCACACACCCTGTGCGGCGATGGCGATCCGGCCGATGTGCTGGTCATTCTGCCGCTGCCGTTGGTCCCGGGCTCGGTCATCCGCTGCCGCCCCGTCGGCGTCCTGCGCATGAAGGACGAAGCCGGGTCCGACGAGAAGCTAGTGGCGGTGCCGATCGACAAGGTATTCGACGGCTACTCCCACATCAATGACATCGGCCAGGTGTCGCAGCACTGGCTCGACCGCATCGGCCATTTCTTCGAGCACTACAAGGACCTTGAAAAAGACAAATGGGTCAAACTCGACGGATGGGGCGACGCAGAGGAAGCCAAACGCATCATTCTTGAATCGGTGACCCGCTTCGAGGAAGCGCCGGAAAAACCGAATTTCTAAGTCTGAAAAAACCGCCGGAAGGCGGTTTTTTTCAGCCCAGCGTACTAGAATGAAGTCATGAGAACCTCAATCGACCCAGAAAGCAGCTCGGCTCTCGGCGCGTTGCTCCGGCGCGAATATCCGCTGGTGCTCAGCATGCTGAGCATGCTGTTGTTCGCTAAGTACGGCAATGTCTGGCTTTCGAACCTGCATGATCCGCTTTGGTTCGCAGGCATGCTCGGCTGGCTGCTAACGGTCATCCTGATGTCGGCTTTCGCAATTGTCCGTCATGCCGAAAGCCTTGCCGAACTGCTCGGGGAGCCCTTCGGTACGCTCGTGCTCACGCTCTCGATCATCGGCGTGGAAGTACTCATGATTTCTGCAGTGATGCTTTCGGGTGACGGCAACCCGACTATGGCGCGGGATACCATGTTCTCAGTGGTGATGATTCTACTCGGTGGCATCGCTGGTGTTTCATTATTAGTTGGCGGCCTCAAGCACCACGAACAAAGTTACAACCTCGAGGGCGCCAGGACTTTCCTCGCACTGATTATTCCACTGGCCGTGCTCGGGCTGATCCTGCCCAATTTCACCACCAGCACCTCAGCCGGCACGCTATCCGCATTCCAGAGCATTTTCCTGAGTGCGATGTCGCTTGGTATCTACGGAATTTTTCTCGGTGTACAGACCAGTCGGCACAGCGATTACTTCACAGCGCCAGCGGAAACCCACCGGCGCGAGGATGACCTGATTCATGGCCATCATGAGACTCGCTCCACCACCTACCATGCCATTTTCCTGCTGCTGTACATCCTGCCGATGGTCTTGCTAGCCAAGAAACTCGCGCTGCCGCTGGAGTACGGCACCGATGTGCTCGGGGCACCGGATGTACTCAACGGCTTCGTGGTGGCCTTGCTGATTCTCGCCCCAGAGGCGATGAGTGCGGTCAAAGCCGCGCTCAACAACCAGCTGCAGCGCGCCGTCAACATCCTGCTGGGCTCGGTGTTGGCGACCATCGGCCTGACCGTTCCGGCCGTTTTGATGATTGGACTAGTGACCGAGAGCACTATCATGCTCGGCCTGAGTCCGGTTAACACCATTTTGCTTGCGCTGCTGCTTTCAGTCAGCACAATTACTTTTTCGAATAGTCGTACCAATGCCATGCTGGGGGCCGTGCATATCCTGATGTTCGCCGCCTATCTGATGCTGATGTTCGATGCCTAGGGAATACAACCAAACCGCTGCTTGCCTCTTGGGGTTTGAAGACCTAATCTGGAATTGACTTACATAGCGAGACTGATGCCATGGCCCGCCAATCCAAATTCCGCGCCTGCCCCCTGTGCGAAGCCATCTGCGGCCTCGAGCTGCAGTACGAAGACGGCCGGCTTGCGGCCATTCGCGGTGACGACGCCGATCCGTTCAGCCGCGGTCACATCTGTCCGAAGGGCAATGCCATTCTCGATCTGGAAAACGATCCCGACCGCCTTCGCCGTCCGATGCGGCGCGAGAACGGGCAATGGCATGAAATCGGCTGGGACGAGGCCTTTGCTTTTGCCGGTGAACGACTGGCTGCCATTCAAGCCGAACACGGTGCCGCCGCTATCGGCACCTATCTCGGCAATCCGAACGTGCACCATTTCGGACACATCGCCTATTTGCCATCCCTGCTCAAACTGATCCGCAGCCCGAATGTATTCAGCGCATCCTCGGTCGACCAATGGCCGCACCAGCTGGTCAACGCGCAGATGTACGGCCATCAATTTCTGCTGCCGATTCCGGACATCGATCATACCGATTATTTCCTGATGCTCGGCGCCAATCCAATCGCCTCCAACGGTAGCCTGATGACGGTTCCAGACGTGCGGGCACGCATCAAGGCGCTGACGGCACGTGGCAAGTTGGTGGTCATCGATCCTCGTCGCACCGAAACCGCCGAGCTCGCCAGCGAACATCATTTCATTACCCCTGCCGCCGACGTCTATTTCCTGGTGGCTTTCCTGCAGGCGTTGCAGGCGCACGGGATGCCTCGCTTGGCGGCCTACTCCGGTCAATTGCAGGGCTTCGAGGCCGCAATGGCAGTTATCGGCGCCTTCAACGTGCCCGAAGTCCAAGCACGGACCGGCATTCCGGCCGAATCCATCACCCGCATGGCGTCCGAGTTCTACCACGCAGAACGCGCCGTCGCCTACGGCCGCATGGGTGTCTCGGTACAAGCGCATGGCAGCCTGTGCCAATGGCTGCTGCAACTGATCAATCTGTATACCGGTAATTTGGATAAACCCGGCGGAGCGCTGGTGAATGATGCGGTACTGCCGATTACCGGCCCCGGCACCTCGCCCGGCGCGCGCGGTCGTTGGCACAGCCGCGTGCGCAAACTGCCGGAATTCGCCGGCGAGCTGCCGGTATCGGCCCTGTGCGAGGAAATCAGCACGCCCGGCACGGGAGAGATCCGCGCACTGATTACCAGCGCCGGCAATCCGGTGCTGTCCACGCCCGACGGCGTTGCCTTGGATGCGGCACTGTCTGGGCTGGATTTCATGCTCAGTATCGATATCTACATCAATGAAAGCACACGCCATGCCGATCTGATTCTGCCACCGGCATCCTTCCTGACCCAAGACCATTACGATTCGGTATTCAATGCCTTTGCCGTGCGCCGGGTGGCGCGCCTGAACAAACCCGTGCAGGAACGCGCGCCGGAAGAGCGCGCCGACTGGGAAATCATCAACGGTCTCGGCGCCGCCTTCGCGGCTGCCAGCGGACGCGAATGGCGGACGCTGCCGCCGCCGAAAGCACTCATCGCCGCCGGGCTGGCGCGTGGCAGCTCCGGTCTGAGCATGGCCGAACTGGAGGCCGCCGAACACGGACTCGACCTCGGACCACTGCGGCCCGGCCTGCTGGCACGCCTTGAAACCGCAAGCGCCTGCATCGAAGCGGCGCCTCTGCTGTTCATGAAAGCACTGGCTGACTTGGCGGCAGTGCCGATGCAGCCGCCGGCCGAAGACGCCCTGTTGCTCATTGGCCGACGCGACATCCGCAGCAACAATTCCTGGATGCACAATGCGCCGCGGTTGGTGAAGGGGCCAACACGGCATGAGCTGTGGATGCATGCCGATGATCTGGATCGGCGCAAACTGAGCGATGGCTACACGGTGCGGGTACGCTCGCAGAACGGCAGCATCGCCGTTGCGGTCAAGGTCAGCGATGCCGTTCGTCCCGGCGTGGTGTGCCTGCCGCATGGCTTCGGTCACCAACGTGTTGGCCTTCAATTGCGCCGTGCCGAGGCCTTGACCGGCCCCAGCTACAACGACCTCACCGGCCGGACCGCACTTGATGGGCCGTCCGGAAACGCCGCGCTGAATGGCGTCCCGGTCTGGGTGGAAGCCCTTTGAGCCCAGAAGTGCAGTACACCGGATGCACTTCTCGTGTTGACATACATCACTACGGAAATCCGGCCGGGGTGGCCGGATTGATTTGAGTCAAAACGCTTCACAGGGAGCGTGCCTATCCTGTTTTCATGAGCCCGGTGCAACGCGCCGGCTATTGGAAATTGAGTACGTCCTATCCCCTCTTGCCCGCCGTCATGGCGGGATTTTTTTGGCACATGCAGGGACAAATTTCACATTTCCGCCACAAGCGCGGATACCGAATCCGTAAGATGGAAAGTGTATTAGGGTGCGGCACGTATTCCATGTGCTGTCCTTCCAAAGGGAATTCCTATGCTGACCATGCTTCTTCTGATTAGCGGCTACCGCCTCCGTGCACTGCTGAAGCCCGGGCCCACCAACGAACTGGAAGCCTGATCATGCGTACCCATACGCTGATAGTGGTGCTGCTTGCTCTGACCGGCTGCGGACAGGTGTCGGACAGGCCCTCGGATCCTCGCACTTCCGCCGAGGATTTCCGGGCCTATTACTTCCGGGACCATGCGCCCGGTATGCCGAGCCGTGTCGAAATGGAAAAATTGGCACCGCTGCTGACCCGGGAATTCCGGGCACAGTTTGAGGCCGCCATCCAAGCGCATGAATGCCATCTGGCGAAAGTGGGCAACAGTGAGCCCCCGTTGGTGCAGGGCGATCTGCTCACCTCGCTGTTTGAAGGCGCAAGCAGCGGCGGTGTTGGAAAAATCACGACGGAAACATCCCATGCGATTGCCGAAATGCATTGGAGCTACGGGACTTCGGAGCTCAATGCCAAACCGGTCAACTGGACCGACGCCCTTCTGTTGGCACGCGAAGACGACCACTGGCGGGTCGCCGACATCGAGTTGCGGGGGCAATGGGATTTCGCACAGAAAGGTCTACTCTCGGAACGCCTGACCGCCTTGGCCGAAACCTGCCGCTGATTCATACCGAATCACTCAAGACATCCCATGCAATCAGCCAAAACCGCGAGCTAAGCATGGCGATGGAGGTAGCCTCTTTAGAACTTAGTGCTGTAATTTCTTACATCATTATGGAAAACAGGCTCGCATACCTTAATCAGGCGCCAAACAGAGCCGATTGAGCATCCTCTCAAATTGCAGTAATACACCTTTTTTCATGGACTTACCTGCAATCCGAGGTCATGAATACGTTTGCATTTTCCTTGCCCCACAGGGGCATGGCTTCTACACTGGCTGTGGTTTCAATGACGCCGGCGTGGCGTTATTCCCACAATAATGAACAGCCCGCCTGCCAACTTATGAATGACACGACATCCCCGCTGGATACCGACACCCGTGACGCCCTGCAAAACGCGGTGCTGACCCGCTTCAAGCTGCTTGCCGCGCAACAGCCCGGGCCTCTGGATGCGCGTGCAGCATTGCGCATGGCAGCGGAAGCCTGCCGTGACGAACTGGCGACGCGTTGGGCAAACACCCAGAAAGCCGATGCCGTTCGCGGCAAACTGGCCCCCTGCCGGCGCGTACATTACCTCTCCATGGAATTCCTGATGGGGCGGGCGCTGGGCAATGCCCTGGCGGCACTCGGAATCGAACCCCTGCTCCGCAGCATCATGGCCGAGCAAGGTATCGAGTGGACCGATGTCCTGGAAGGTGAAAGTGATGCCGCGCTTGGCAATGGCGGCCTCGGCCGACTCGCAGCCTGCTTTCTGGATGCCTTTGCCGAGCTGGAACTGCCGTCCTTCGGTTATGGGCTGCGTTATCGCTTCGGCATGTTCAAACAGGCCACACCGGATGGCGTACAGGTAGAGACCGCGGATGATTGGCTACGCGATGGCGGGCTTTGGGATATCGAACGTACCGCCATCGAATACAGCATCGGATTTGGCGGCCGGGTGGAGTCCACCCGTACCAGCGGCCGTCTGGAAACCGACCGCAGCAGTGGCCGGCAGTGGGTGCCGGCCGAACGTGTGCGTGCGCGCGCTTTCGATTTCATCGTCCCGGCACATCATGGTGCACGGGTATCCACACTTCGTCAGTGGCAGGCTCTGCCCGCGCAGGCCGTGGATTTTCAGGCGGTCGTGCGCGGAGACTATGCCGCGGCGGCAAAACCGGAATGGCAAGCCGAATCCCTGAACTGGGTGCTGTACCCCGATGACAGTCATGGTGCCGGACGCGAACTGCGGCTTCGCCAGGAGGCCTTTCTTGTCAGCGCCTCGCTGCAGGATCTGTTACAGCGCCATCTGGCCGAATTCGGCACGCTCGATTCGCTCGGACGACACAACGCTATCCATCTGAACGATACCCATCCGGCGCTGGCGCCGGCTGAACTGATGCGCCTGCTGGTCGATGACCATGGCATGAAATGGGACGATGCCTGGCGCATCACCCGTGAGGCCGTGTCCTACACCAATCACACCCTGATGCCGGAAGCGCTGGAAACCTGGCCGGTGGCCTTGATGGAGTCTTTGCTGCCGCGGCATCTGGAAATCATCTACGACATCAACTACCGGTTCCTGGCCGATGTGCGCGCACGCTTCCCGGACGACGAGGAGCTGGCCAAGCGTGTCTCCTTGATTGATGAAAGCGGCGTCCGTCATGTGCGCATGGCGGCGCTGGCAGTGGTCGCTTCGCACCGCGTCAACGGTGTGGCTGCGTTGCATTCGCAGTTGATGGTCGATACCATCTTCGCGGACTACGCCCGACTGTTCCCGGAACGTTTCCACAATGTCACCAACGGCGTCACTCCGCGCCGTTGGCTGCAGCAGGCGAACCCCGGTCTGTCCACGCTGCTCGATGCCCGCATCGGCAAGGACTGGCGCCGTAATCTGGACGGATTGAAAGCCCTGCGTGCGCAGGCCGACGATCCGGCACTCGGCCAGAGTCTGGGTCTCATCAAATTCGCCAACAAAGCGCGGCTGGCCGAACGCATCCTGTGCGAAACCGGCATCCGCGTCGACAGCCGTTCGCTGTTCGATGTGCAGGTCAAGCGCATCCATGAATACAAACGCCAGTTGCTGAATCTGCTGCATGTGGTCGCCCGCTACCAGGCCATGCTCGCCGATCCGGCCGGCCCGGATGGCAAGGGCTGGCAGGCGCGGACGGTCATCATCGCCGGCAAGGCCGCGTCGGCTTATCACACCGCCAAGCAGATCATCCGCCTGGCACACGATATCGGCCGTGTCATCAATGCCGATGAACGTCTGCAGGGCCGGCTGAAACTGGTGTTCTTGCCCAATTACGGTGTCAGCCTGGCCGAAGCCATCATTCCGGCGGCCGATCTTTCCGAACAGATTTCCACCGCCGGCACCGAAGCCTCGGGAACCGGCAACATGAAGTTCGCTCTGAACGGCGCGCTGACCATCGGCACCTGGGATGGTGCCACCATCGAAATGGCGGAAGCCATCGGCGAATCGGATGTGTTCGTTTTCGGTCACCGCGCCGACGGCATCGAAAAACTGCGCGACCTCGGTTATCTGCCGCTGTGGATCGCCCAGCAGAATCCGGCCTTGCATGCCGTGCTCGACGCCATTGGCCGCGGCGTATTCAGCCCCGGCGAACCGACACGCTACAAAGCCCTGATCGATGATCTGATCGGACGCGACCGCTACTTCCTGCTCGCCGATTTCGCCGACTACGTGGCCGCGCAGCAGCGCGTGGATGCCCTCTACGCACAACCTGCACGTTGGCAGGCCGCGGTCGCCCGCAATATCGCCGGCATGGGCGGCTTCTCCGCCGACCGCACCATCCGCGAGTATGTCACGCGGGTCTGGTCGGCAGACAGCCTGGCTTCCGGCACACCGCATGCTTGAGGCTCGTGACGCCGCCGACCTGCTTGCGGCGCGTCATGCCGACCCCTTCGCCGTGCTCGGTCTGCATGCCGATGCCGATGGCCGGCTCTGGTTGAGAGCCCTGCTGCCGGGCGCGGAGCAGGTCAGCGTCATCGATGCAGCAACTGGAAAACCGCTTTGCCATCTCCCGATGCGCCACGCCGATGGTCTGTTTGAAGGCGCTGTTCCGCGCCGCCGTAAACCCTTCGCCTACCGGCTGCGCATCCGCTGGCCACATGGCGAAACCGAGCTGGCCGACGCCTACGCGTTCGGGCCGCAACTCGACGAGCGCGATCTTGAGCTGCTGCGCGATGGCAACCACCCTGCACCCTACGCCGTGCTCGGTGCACACCTGCAACGTGTTGATGACATTGATGGCGTGCGTTTCGCGGTCTGGGCGCCGAATGCGCGTCGTGTCAGTACGATCGGTATGTTCAATGCCTGGGATGGCCGACGGCACCCGATGCGTCTACGTCATGCTGCGGGCGTCTGGGAAATCTTCATTCCACATGCCGCCCTCGGCGATCTGTACAAATTCGAAATCACTGCCGCCGATGGTGGCCTGTTGCCGGCCAAGGCCGACCCCTATGCGCGTGCTGCAGAACTGCCTCCGGGCACCGCGAGCCGGGTCGCGGCATTGCCGGAACCGAGCGCGCTACCGCTAGAACGCATCGCTGCAAACCAACGTGACGCGCCGATCAGTGTGTATGAAGTGCATGCCGGATCCTGGCGCAAGGGCGCCGATGGTGGATTCGCAAGCTGGGATGAACTGGCCGAAACCTTGCCGGCGTATGCGGCATCACTGGGATTCACCCATGTGCAACTAATGCCAATCAGCGAACATCCGTTCGACGGTTCCTGGGGCTACCAGACCCTCGGCCTGTTCGCGCCGAGTGCCCGCTTCGGTCCGCCCGAGGGCTTCGGCCGCTTTGTCGCTGCTTGCCACACACATGGCTTGGGGCTATTGCTGGACTGGGTGCCGGCGCACTTTCCGATCGACGGCCATGGTCTGGCGCAGTTCGACGGCTCGGCGCTTTACGAATATGCCGACCCGCGCGAGGGCTGGCACCACGACTGGAACACCGCCATCTACAATTTCGGGCGCAATGAAGTCCGCAACTTCCTGAGCGGCAGCGCCCGCTATTGGATCGAGCGCTGGGGCGTCGATGGTCTGCGCGTCGATGCGGTCGCCTCGATGCTTTACCGCGACTATTCACGCAAGTCCGGCGAATGGCTGCCGAACGCCTTCGGTGGCCGTGAAAATCTGGAAGCGATATCGCTATTCCAGCACATCAATACCGAAATCGGCGGCAGTGCCGGTGCCATCACCATTGCCGAGGAATCGACCGCATTCCCTGGCGTGACCACACCGGTGCATGCCGGCGGTCTGGGTTTCCATTTCAAATGGAACATGGGCTGGATGAATGATTCCCTGCAGTACATGCATGAAGATCCGGTACACCGGCGTTGGCACCACGACAAAATCACCTTCAGTCTGGTGTATGCCTTCAGTGAGAATTTCATGTTGCCGCTTTCGCACGACGAAGTCGTGCACGGCAAAGGCTCGCTGCTGGCCAAGATGCCGGGCGATGACTGGCAGCGCTTTGCCAACCTGCGCGCTTATTACGGTTTCATGTGGGGCCACCCGGGCAAGAAGCTGCTGTTCATGGGTCAGGAATTCGCACAACCCACCGAATGGCATCATGATCAGGCCCTGCCGTGGTCGCTGTTGGAGGATGCACGTCATGCCGGCATCCAGCGCCTGGTCCACGATCTCAATACGCTGTACCGCGACCAGCCGGCGCTGCATGCCACGGACTGCGAGCCCGAAGGCTTCCAATGGCTTAATGGCGGCGATGCCGATAACTCGGTGCTGTCTTGGCTGCGCTCTGACGGTAACGGCAATGCCGTGATCGTCCTTTCCAACATGACGCCGGTTCCGCGGCCGGGTTACCGCATCGGCCTTCCGGAAGGCGTGGCAGCGCGTTGGCAGGAAGCGCTGAACACCGATTCACACCACTACGGCGGCAGTGATGCCGGCAACATCGGTGCCGTGCTGCAAATCCAAAACATCGCCTCCGACGGTCACGCCCGTTCACTGATGGTGACCTTGCCGCCGCTGTCGACCGTGTTTCTGGTGCCCTCGCCATGAATGCGCTGCCCGAGCAACTGGAGCCAGGCAGGGATGCGCCACTGGGCGCGCATGCCGGCAATGGCGGCATCAACTTCGCGGTGTTTTCGCAACGCGCACAAGCCGTTGAATTGTGTCTGTATGCCAATGACGGCGCAACCGAACTCAAACGCTACCGGCTGCATGGTCCGGATGACGGCATCTTCCACGGCTTCCTCGAGGGCGCGACGCCCGGACTGCACTACGGCTACCGCGCGCATGGCGACTACCGGCCGGAAAACGGAAGGCGTTTCAATGCCAACAAGCTGTTGCTTGATCCCTATACACGCGCCATCGAGGGCCATTTCGACTGGCAGGACGAACATCACGGATGCCTGCGCGACCACCCAGAAGGCGACCGCCTTGTCGACGCCTGCGACAACGGCACCAGTGCGCTGAAAAGCCGTGTGCTGGTCGATCCAGGGCTGGCACCGGGCAGCGGCAACCGGCCGCGGCATGCCGCCGCGGATCTGGTGCTGTACGAACTGCATGTCAAAGGTTTCAGCATGCAGCTACTGGGTATTCCGGAAGAGCTGCGGGGCAGTTTCGCGGCGCTCGCGCATCCGGCGGCCATCGCACATTTCAAGAAACTGGGGGTGACCACCCTCTCGCTGCTGCCGGTGCAGTATGCGCTCAGCGAGCGTCACTTGGCCGAGAAAGGATTGGTCAATTACTGGGGGTACAATCCGATCGGTTTTTTCTGTCCGGATCCGCGTCTGTGCGCCGCCAAAACACCGGAAATGCAACGCGAGGAATTCCGGCAAATGGTGCAGACCCTGCACGCGCATGGTCTGGAAGTGGTCATTGATGTGGTATTCAATCACACTGCAGAGGGCGGTGCCGACGGCCCGACCTTAAGTTTCCGCGGCCTCGATAATGCCAGCTGGTACATACTGTCGCCCGATGACCGCAGCCGTTACGAAAATCACAGTGGCTGTGGCAACACTCTGCGCGTGGTACATCCGCGTGTGGCGCAGTTCGTGATGGATGTGCTGCGGTATTGGGTCGAAGTGATGGGTGTTGACGGCTTCCGTTTCGATCTGGCACCGGTGCTCGGCCGCACCCGGCAGGGCTTCGATGCCTCGGCGCCGTTCTTCACGGCATTGCGGCAGGATCCGGTTTTGGCCGGCGTGCATTGGATTGCAGAGCCCTGGGATACCGGTCCGGGCGGTTACCAGCTTGGCCGTTTTCCCGGAAAATTCCTGGAATGGAATGACCGCTTCCGCGATGCGGTACGCGGGTACTGGCTCGGAACCGGCGTCAGCCGCGGCGAATTCGCACGCCGGGTCACCGGCTCGAGCGATGTCTTCCACCATGGCGGCCGGCAACCGGTTGCCAGCGTCAATTTCGTCGCTGCACATGACGGCTTTACGCTCAACGATGCCGTGAGCTACACGCAAAAACGTAACCATGCCAATGGTGAAAACAACCGCGACGGCCACGCCAATGAAGTCAGCGCCAACTTCAGCGCCGAAGGCGACAGTGCCGATACCGCCATCCACGAAACCCGGATCCGCGTGCGGCGCGCGCTTTTGGCCACGGTCATGGTGGCGCAGGGCACACCGATGCTGTGTGCCGGAGATGAATTCGGCAATTCGCAGTCCGGCAACAACAACGCTTACTGCCAGGACAATCCCACCGGCTGGCTGGATTGGTCTGCCGGCGACCGCGATCCGGGCACGGCCCTGCTGGTTTCGAAACTGGCGGCACTGCGCCGCATCAATCCGCTGCTGCGCTATCCGCGCTGGTTCGCCGACGAAGGCGATACCGGCAGCACACCGCAGCTGCACTGGTACAGCGCGGCCGGCGAACGCATGCAGCTGCACGACTGGCACGACCGCAGCGATAGCGTGTTCGCCTGCCAAGTACAGGACGGCGCGGAAGCGGTGCCGGATTCCTGCGTCGTGTTCAACCCGCAGGATGTCGAGCGTAGCGTCCGGCTTGCGCACGGTCCGTGGCGGATTGTGCTCGATACCACGACGCCGGAAGCTCCAGCCTCGCACGAACCGATTTATCATGTCACCGTTCCCGCGCACTCTCTGCTCATTCTCGCGCGCGCCCAAATTGCACAGGAGTTTCATCCATGATCGATCTGCAACAACGCCAAGCCGGTGTACTGCTGCATGTCACCTCACTGCCCGGCCCGAACGGCATCGGCGACTTCGGACCGGATGCGTTCCGGTTCGTCGATTGGCTGGCAACGGCCGGACAGAAAATCTGGCAATGGCTGCCGACCACGCCAATCGGCCCCGGCGATTCTCCGTACCAGAGCGTGTCGGCCTTCGCCGGTTCGCCGTTGATGGTCGCACTGGAACCTCTGCTGATGGCCGAATGGCTGGACAAACCGGAAATGCCGAAGGATGGTTTCAACGCATTGCGCGTCGATTTCGCACAAGTAGTGCCCTGGCGCCTGACCCAGCTGCGCGCCGCATTCGCCGGCTTTGTGGCCAAGAACAATGCCAGTGAACAGGCGGCGTTTTCCGCATGGCGCAGCCGCGAAGCCTCCTGGCTGGATGACTATGCGCTGTTCATGGCGCTGGAAACCGAAAATGCCGGCAAGGCCTGGTGGCAGTGGCCGGAGGCATTATGCCGTCGCGAAACGTCCGCACTGGCCGAAGCGCGCACACGTCTGCGCGATGAAATCGCGTTCTGGGCGTTCGTGCAGTGGTGTTTCGATACCCAGCTGGCGACACTCAAGCAGTATGCCAACGGCAAGGGCATCGCCATCATGGGCGATCTGCCGATCTTCATCGCCCACCACAGCGCCGACTGCTGGTCGCGTCCGGACCTGTACACGCTGGATCAGCATTTCCAGCCGACCGTGGTCGCCGGTTGTCCGCCGGATGCGATGGCACCGACCGGACAACGCTGGGGCAATCCGCTTTACCGCTGGGGAAAAATGGCGGAAGAGGATTACGCCTGGTGGAGCGCGCGCCTGAAACGGGCCTTGAACCAAGCCGACGTGTTTCGCATTGACCACTTCCGCGGCTTCGCCGGCTATTACGAAATTCCCGCGAGCTGCCCGACCGCCGAAGAGGGCCGCTGGATTCCCGGTCCGGGCAAGGCCCTGTTCGAGGCCATCGAGCGTACGCTCGGCAAGCTTCCGATCGTTGCCGAAGATCTCGGCCTGATTACCGAGGACGTGATCGCGCTGCGTGACGGCTTCGCGTTTCCGGGCATGAAAATCCTGCAGTTCGGCTTCGGCACCGACGGTACCGACGATTTCCTGCCGCATAACTGGGGCCGGAATTTCGTGGCCTATACCGGCACTCACGACAACGACACTGTGCGCGGCTGGTGGGATTCGGCCAGTGAACGCGAGCGCATCTATGCCGGCAGTTATCTGGCCACCGATGCCGATAACGCGCATTGGGCGATGATCCGTGCCTGCTGCAATTCAGTGGCGAATATCGCGGTATTTCCGCTGCAGGACGTACTCGGCCTGGATGGAACGCACCGGATGAACGTGCCCGGCACCATCGGCGCACACAACTGGACCTGGCGTTTCCACTGGGATTGGTTGGGCAGCGAGCCGGCACGCGTGCTCGGCCTCATCAGCGCCGCCAGCGGACGGGCGCCGGTCGCACTACTGCCATTGCCCTGATGACGGATATCCGCATCCGCAATGCCGGCGCAGACGATGCGTCCGCGATTCTGGCGCTGAATAATGTTGCCGTTCAGCACACCAGTGCGATGGATGCTTTGCGGCTTCAAGAATTGCGGACGATGGCGAATTGCAACTGGGTGATCACCGTCGATGATTGCGTGGCCGGTTTCCTGCTGGCCATGCGCGAACGCGCCGGCTATGCGAATCCCAATTATGATTTCTTCGCGGCTCGCTATCCGGTGTTTCTGTACGTGGACCGGATCGTGATTGCCCCTGAACACGCCGGACTGAAACTCGGCACCCGCCTCTACGAAACGCTGTTCGATCAGGCACGTGCGCAGGGTGTTCCGGTGCTGACCTGCGAGTACAACATCGAGCCACCGAACGAGCCGTCGCGGCGCTTCCACGACCGGTTCGGTTTTGCCGAAATCGGCACGCAAGCGCTGGACGGCGGCAAGAAACGGGTTTCGCTACAGGCCGCACCGGTCCGGCCATAAGGCTTATTCCGGACGGTAGACCTCGGCACCTTGTGCCAGGAATTCCTGGGATTTCTCAGCCATGCCTTTGGCCACATCCTGCTGGTCGGCGAATTCGCGCACGTCCTGGCTGATCTTCATCGAACAGAAATGCGGGCCGCACATCGAGCAGAAGTGCGCGACCTTGTGCGCCTGTTTGGGCATGGTCTCGTCGTGGTATTCGCGCGCGCGTTCCGGATCCAGACCGAGATTGAACTGGTCTTCCCAACGGAACTCGAAACGGGCTTTGCTCAGTGCGTTATCGCGTGCCTGCGCGCCCGGATGGCCCTTGGCCAAATCAGCGGCGTGTGCGGCGATCTTGTAGGCCATCAGGCCTTCACGCACGTCCTGCTTGTTGGGCAGGCCGAGATGCTCCTTCGGGGTCACGTAACAGAGCATGGCGGTGCCGTACCAACCAATCATGGCGGCGCCGATGGCGCTGGTGATGTGGTCGTAGCCCGGCGCGATGTCGGTGGTCAATGGTCCGAGGGTATAGAACGGCGCCTCGCCGCATTCGCGTAGTTGCTTGTCCATATTTTCTTTGATCAAGTGCATCGGCACGTGTCCGGGGCCTTCGATGATGGTCTGCACATCGTGTTTCCAGGCAATCTGGGTCAGTTCGCCGAGTGTTTCGAGTTCGCCGAACTGGGCGTCGTCATTGGCATCGGCAATGCAGCCGGGGCGCAGGCCATCACCGAGCGAGAAGCTGACGTCGTAGGCTTTCATGATCTCGCAGATGTCTTCGAAATGCGTATACAGGAAATTTTCCTTGTGGTGCGCCAGGCACCACTTGGCCATGATTGAACCGCCGCGCGAGACAATGCCGGTCACGCGCCTGGCGGTCATCGGCACATAGCGCAGCAAGACGCCGGCGTGAATGGTGAAGTAGTCCACGCCCTGCTCGGCCTGCTCGATCAAGGTATCTCGGAAGATGTCCCAGGTCAGTTCTTCGGCGCGGCCATCGACTTTCTCCAATGCCTGGTAGATCGGCACGGTACCGATCGGTACCGGCGAATTGCGTAATATCCACTCGCGGGTTTCGTGGATGTTCTTGCCGGTCGACAGATCCATTACCGTATCGGCGCCCCAGCGGATCGACCAGACCAACTTCTCCACTTCTTCGGCGATGCCGGAAGACACCGCCGAATTTCCGATGTTGGCGTTGACCTTGGTCAGGAAATTGCGGCCGATGATCATCGGCTCCAATTCCGGATGGTTGATGTTGGCCGGAATCACCGCACGTCCGCGCGCTACTTCGCTGCGTACGAACTCGGGGGTGATTTTCTGCGGAATGCTGGCACCGAAATTTTCACCACGGTGCTGGCGCAGCAGATGCGCTTCGCTGATGGCATCGATGCGCTGGTTTTCGCGGATGGCGATGTATTCCATTTCCGGGGTGATGATACCCCGGCGGGCGTAATGCATCTGGCTGACATTGCCCCCGGCCAGTGCGCGCCGCGGTGGCGGCCGGTTGCCGAAACGCACGCCGTCGAGCGCGGTATCGTGTTCACGGGAGCGGCCGAACTCGGAACTCAGACCACCGAGGATTTCACTGTCGCCACGCTCGGCGATCCAAGCCGCGCGCACCGGCGCTAGGCCCTTGAGAAGATCAATGGCAATGCCGGCATCGGTGTACGGACCGGAGGTGTCGTATACGCAGAACGGGTGGTTGAGGTCTTCACCGAACAGTTTCGGGGTCGGCGACAGCGCGATTTCGCGCATCGGCACGCGGATGTCCGGACGTGAGCCTTCGACATGGATTTTGCGGGAGCCGGGAATCGGCGCGGTTACCGATTCGGAAAGGGTCTGGGCCTGCTGTTGCAGCGGATTGAGTTGCGCGTTCATGGAAATCCTCGGGCAATGAACGCAGGCGGCCCGATGATCGAGTCCGAAGCTCCCTCCGGCGGGGCTAACCGCATCAGGTTCTAAGGGTATGTCTCAGCCGTCCGGCACCCCTGCTTGAGTGCGTATTAGACCATAAAGTGGCAGTTTACGCCTCAATCTTGGCTATAATTGGCGTATGCAAAAACCGTCGACAAACCGCCGTCTCCGCTTTAAATCCAGATTTGCGTGGTGTCGATCGTGAACTATACGCCTTACCGTAAGCAACCGGCGCCGGCCGATGATGGCAGCCACCTGAAATTCTGTAGCACCTGCGCATTCTCTCAGGCCTGCCTTTCGGAGGGCTATGACAAGTCGGCGCTGATGGATTTGCACGTTCTTGTTGAGCACATCGGTCCTTTCCATGAGGGGGATGTGATTTTCCGCGAAGGCGATGATTTCAAAGCTATCGCAGCTGTCCGTGCAGGCACGGTCAAGACCACCGTAATTGACAGCAATGGCGATGCGCAGGTTCTAGGCTTCTTTCTGCCTGGAGAAGTCGTCGGTCTCAATGCCATTCACCAAAACAAATACCCCTGTAATGTGGTGGCTTTGGATACCGTGATGCTCTGCCGGTTTTCTTTCCCAAAAATGGCGGTTCTGGCCGGAAAAATGCCGGGCCTGCAGGCGCATCTGTTTCGACTTCTTAGTCAGGATATCAACAAAGCTTCTCTGCTGGCTGGCGATTACAGCGCCGAACAACGCTTGGCGGCTTTCCTGATTTCGATTTCAAGGCGCTACGCTGCACGTGGCTTCTCAGCGAGCCATCTGCTGCTGACCATGAATAGGACGGATATGGCCAACTACCTGCGTCTGGCTCCTGAGACGGTCAGCCGGGTACTGCGTCGCATGCAGGATAGCGGCCTGATTGAAGTGGATCGGCGCGAATTTCATCTCGCCAAACGCGCTGAGCTGGAAGCATTGGCCAAGCCGGTTCTGCGCATTTGATTTCAGCTTGACCTACATCAATGCGGCCACCTCGGCTGAAAGGAGACCATGACGCATCCCTAATGAGAGGACTGTGTCATGGATACCACGAAACGTTTATGGATCGGGCTGGGGTTGCTTTTGACCATCGGCTTCGGCGTATTGCTTTGGATGGGGGGTGAAATCCACCGCCAGCAGCCACCCATCCCCGAAAAGATTGTATCGGAAGGCGGAAAGACGGTTTTCACCCGCAGTGATATCGAGACCGGACGCACAGTCTGGCAGAGCATTGGCGGTCAACAGCTGGGTTCAATATGGGGACATGGGGCATTAGTCGCACCAGACTGGAGCGCGGACTGGTTACACAGGGAATCCGAAGCCTGGCTGGACCTGCGCGCCAAGGCTCAATATGGTAAGGACTTCGGCGAACTCAGCGCAGGCGAACAGGCCAAACTCAAGGCTGAACTCCAGCCGGATATCCGTAGCAATCGCTTCGATGTCGCCACGGGGACCTTGACCATCAGTGAGGAACGTGCCGAAGCCATCGCCACGGTTGCCAACCATTACGAATCGGTATTCAGCAGTGATCCAGCCGGAGCCTCCCTGCGTGAAACCTATGCCATGAAGGAAGGCACGGTCGATACGGCTGAGCACCGCCGGCAAATGGGTGCTTTCTTCTTCTGGACATCCTGGGCGGCGGTAACCAATCGTCCCGGTCAAGAGGTTAGCTATACGAATAACTGGCCGTATGACCCGACCGTCGGAAATCAGGCCACATCAAGCACCTTCCTTTGGACGGTATTCAGTGTGCTGTTCATGATTGCAGGTATTGCCCTGCTCGGATGGCATTACGCGGTCTATCACGGACGTGAAGGTTCGCCGACACCGCCCGCAACCGATCCGTTACGCGGATTGACTATTACACCCTCGATGAAGGCCACCGCAAAGTACTTCTGGGTGGTTCTGGCACTATTCCTGGTGCAAATTCTGCTCGGTGCTTTTACTGCACATTTCCAGGTTGAAGGCCAGAACTTTTATGGTTTCAATCTGGCCGAAGTACTACCTTACTCGCTAACACGAAGCTGGCATACCCAGCTTGCTGTTTTGTGGATTGCCACGGCCTGGCTCGGCACCGGTTTATATATTGCACCGGCCATTTCTGGTGTTGAACCGAAATTCCAGCGCGCTGGTGTCAACTTCCTGTTCACCTGTCTGCTGATCATCGTGGTCGGCGCTTTCACCGGTCAATGGTTCGCCGTGATGCAGAAGCTCGGCTTGGCCAACAACTTCTGGTTCGGACATCAAGGATGGGAGTACGTCGATATCGGTCGATTCTGGCAGGCTTTCCTGTTTGTCGGACTGATGGTTTGGCTGCTGTTGATGGGGCGTGCATTATGGCCGGCGCTGCGCCGCAAGGACGAAATGTCATCCATCGTCGGATTATTGTTTCTGTCCACCGTGGCTATCGGCATGTTTTATGCCGCCGGTCTGATGTGGGGCGAGCATACCCATCTGTCGATGGTTGAGTACTGGCGCTGGTGGGTTGTTCACTTGTGGGTCGAAGGCTTCTTCGAGGTATTTGCAGTGGCGGTGATGAGCTTCCTGTTCGTCAAACTCGGACTGGTTCGCGGCAAATCCGCCACCATCAATGTCCTATTCGCCACCATTGTGTTCATGGCGGGCGGCATTCTGGGCACATTCCATCACCTCTACTTCACCGGCACCACGACCGCCGTGGTCGCGCTCGGCGCATCGTTTTCTGCCTTGGAAGTCGTCCCTCTGGCACTTATCGGCATTGAAGCCTATGAAACCTGGTCACACAGCAAGGCAACGCCGTGGATGGCGCGTTACCAGTGGCCAATCATGTTTTTCATTGCGGTTTCGTTCTGGAATCTTGTCGGCGCCGGTCTATTCGGGTTCCTGATTAACACCCCGCTGGCTCTTTACTATATGCAGGGTCTTAATCTGACCCCCCTGCATGGACATACTGCACTTTTCGGGGTATACGGCATGCTCGGCATCGGCCTACTTCTGTTCTGTATCCGTGGACTGAAACCGGATGTCGAATGGAATGGCAAGCTGTTGCGCAACAGTTTCTGGACGCTGAACATCGGTCTTAGTCTGATGGCTCTGCTGACGCTGCTGCCGCTGGGTCTGCTGCAACTCAATGCCGCACTTGAACATGGGTATTGGTATGCACGCTCGGCGGAATTCATGGGCCGGCCGATCATCGACCTGCTGATCTGGATGCGCGTACCCGGCGATACGATCTTCTCGATTGGCGCCGTACTTCTGGCCTGGTTCGTACTTCGTCTCTGGGTTGTTCCCAAAAGGTAAATTAACGCTACAATCGCCTCCCCGGGGCCGCGCAAGCGGCCCTTTTTTTATGGATTGCCGAATGGCCACACTTGCAATTTTATCTTTAATAGCATAAGATAGTAAGTAATTACTATCTTATGGATGAATGCATGAACACCCGCGCTAAAAACCTATCCGCTGATGAGCGCCGCGCTCTGACGGTGCAGACCGTCATCGATCTCGCCGCCGGGCAGGATCCGGGCGAAATCACCACCGCCGCCATCGCCGAGCACATGCAGGTGACGCAAGGCGCTTTATTCCGGCATTTTCCGAGCAAGGAAGCGCTTTGGGGCTCGGTTTTGGGCTGGGTGGCTGAACAGTTGATGGCACGCATCGAGCAGGCCGCGTCGGGGCTGGATTCGCCGACAGCGGCATTGCAGGCGATGTTCACGGCGCATATCGAGTTTGTATCCGAGCATCCCGGCGTGCCACGCATGCTGTTCGGCGTGCTGCAAAAGCCCGGGCCGTCACCGGCCAAGCAACTCGCGCAGCAGCTGCTTGAAATGTACGCCGCGCGCCTGCACGGTCTGATCGAGCGTGCCAAAGCGCAGGGCGAAGTGGATCCGGAGCTTGATGCCCGCGCCGCTGTCATGTTGTTCATCGGCAGCATCCAGGGTCTGGTGATGCAATCGATGATGGCAGGCGATATTCTGCATATTCAGCGCAATGCGCCCGGCGTTTTAGCCCTGTATCTGCGCGGATTGAGGGTCTGACATGAAATCTTTGCTCGGCAACCGCGGCAAAACATTATGGCTGTCGGCTTTTCTGCTGGCGCTGTTCGGACTGTTCCTGTTTGTCGCATTGCGCTCCGGTCCGCTTGCGCCGGTGCCGGTGACATCGGTGCAGGTGGAACGCATTGAACTGGCGCCGGCACTGACAGGCATAGGTCTGGTTGAAGCGCGCTATGTCCATAAGATCGGATCGGTCGCTGCCGGGCGCTTGAAATCCGTGCTTGTTCAACCAGGTGATACCGTCAAGGCGGGGCAACTACTGGGTGAAGTGGACCCCGTCGATTTCGATGAGCGTCTGCGCGCCCAGGACGCAGCCATCAAGCGCGCCCAGGCGAACGTTCTGGGGGCGCAGGCGCAGGTGCGTGAAGCCGAAGCGCGTGCCGGGTTTGCATCCGCCCAGGCAAAACGATACAGCGAACTCGGCAAGTCGCGCATGGTCAGCGCCGAATCGGTTGAAAGCAAGCGCCAGGAACAACGCATGGCGGCTGCATCCGTATCGGCGGCGCACGCCGGCCTGGAAGCCACGCAACAGGAGCTGGCCGGTCTGCGTGCCGACCGGCTTGGCCAGAAACAGCTGCGCGACAGTCTGCAGCTGATAGCGCCGGTGGATGGCGTCGTGATCCGCCGCGAGGCCGATCCGGGCACAACGGTGGTGGCCGGCCAATCGGTGCTGGAAGTTGTCGATCCGGCCAGCTTATGGCTGAACGTCCGTTTCGATCAAAAGCGCGCGCAGGGCCTGCGGGCAGGATTGGCCGCGCAGATTTCACTGCGCTCGCAGCCTGAGGCGCCGTTTGCCGGCCGTGTGGCGCGGGTTGAGTCCTATGCGGACGCCGTCACGGAAGAGTTGCTGGCAAAGGTGTCCCTTATTCCTCTACCTACGATATTGCCGGCCATTGGTGAAATAGCCGAAGTCAATGTTGTTTTGAACACTTTGCCGACGGCTCCGGCTATTCCGAATGCGGCCGTGCGCCGCGTTGACGGCATGCTCGGCGTGTGGTTGTTGGAAGATGGCGATTTGCGCTTTATGCCTGTCAAACTGGGCGCGGTCGATCTTAAGGGCCGTGTTCAGGTGCTTGAAGGACTGCGCGGCGGTGAAAGCATCATTTTATACAGCAGAAAATCCTTGAGTGCCAACAGCCGCATAGACGTGATCGATGAAATCCAGGGTGCCAGGCAGTGATTAGTCTGGCCGGTCGCGATATCCTGCATGCCTGGGGCAAGTTCGTGTTCACCGGCGTTGGCCTTGGCCTGCTGATCGGCGTTACCCTGACCATGGCCGGTGTATACCGGGGCATGGTGGACGACGCCAATGTACTTCTGGAAAACAGCGGCGCCGACCTGTGGGTGGTGCAGCAGGACACGCTCGGTCCCTATGCCGAGTCCTCAAGCATTTACGATGACGCCTACCGTAGCGTGCTCGGCATCCAAGGCGTCGATCGCGCCGCCAATGCCACCTACCTGACCATGCAGGTGCGCCAGATGAGGACCGACGGCCAGCGTGACGTGCGCGCCATGGTGGTCGGCATCGAGCCGGGAGCTGCAGGACAGCCCGGCCAGCCGGATTACCTAATCGCCGGACGGCGCTTGATCCGCAGTCACTATGAAGTACTGGCCGACGCATCCGCCGGCTTCGCGCTCGGTGACCGCATCCGCATCCGCCGCAATGACTACACCGTGGTCGGACTGACGCGCCGGATGGTGTCTTCGGGCGGCGATCCGATGTTGTTCATACCGCTTAAAGACGCGCAGCAGGCGCAGTTCCTGAAGGACAACGACGCCATCGTTCAGCAGCGGGCGCGCACGGCGCAGAATCCGGCGTTCAACCGGCCTGGCAATCCGGACCTGCTTGATGCGGTGACCGCCACGCAAAGCAGCAACAGTTACGTCAACGCCGTGCTGGTGCAACTGAAACCTGGCACCGATGCCGAAGCGGTGGCGGAATCGATTCGGCAGGGCGTGCGGCTCACCGTATACTCCCGTGCACAGATGCGGGAAATCCTGATCGCCAAGCTGATCGCGACATCCGCGAAACAGATCGGCATGTTCCTGGTGATCCTGGCCATCGTCAGCGCGGCCATCGTCGCATTCATCATTTATACGCTGACCATGGGCAAGATCCGCGAGATCGCGGTGCTGAAACTGATCGGCACGCACAGCATCACCATCGCCTCGATGATCATGCAGCAGGCGGTCGCTTTAGGTTTCATCGGTTTCATGGTCGGCAAGGTCGTCGCCACCGCATGGGCGCCGTTCTTTCCGAAATACGTCCTGCTGGAGCCCGGTGATGCCGTACGCGGTTTCGTGGCGGTGGTCGTGATATGCATGCTGGCCAGTATCCTGGCGATATATGCCGCCCTGAAAGTCGATCCGGCGGAGGCTATCGGTGGATGATCAAAGCGCCCGCGGCATCCGAATCGAAGACCTGCGCAAGCGTTATGGCGAGGGCGACACCGCAGTGGATGCGCTTAAACAGGTCAATATGATCGTGGCGCCGGGGGAGGTGGTCGGCTTGGTGGGTCCCTCCGGATCGGGCAAGAGCACCTTGCTGAAATGCCTGGGGGCGGTCATTGATCCAAGCGGCGGCCGGATGACCTTGGGCGATGAGGTGATTTACCACGATGGCTGGAAAATCCCGGACCTGCGCGCTTTGCGGCGCGACAAGATCGGATTCGTGTTCCAGGCGCCCTACCTGATTCCATTCCTCGATGTCACCGATAATGTCGCCTTGCCGCAGATGCTTGCCGGCCATACCAATGCCGATGCGCGCCGGAGCGCCCTGGAGCTCCTGCTGGCGCTGGATGTGGCCCACCGCGCCAAAGCCATGCCGGCACAGCTGTCGGGCGGCGAACAGCAGCGGGTTTCCATCGCCCGCGGCCTGGTCAACCGCCCGCCAGTGATTCTCGCCGATGAGCCGACCGCACCCCTGGACAGCGTCCGCGCCATGTCGGTCATCCGGATATTGAACGAGATGGCCCGCAAGTTCGAAACTGCGGTCATCGTGGTCACCCACGATGAAAAGATTATTCCGACCTTCAAACGCATTTACCACATCCGTGACGGCGTGACGTACGAGGAAGCCGGTGAGGGCCGCAGTTTCGATTGATCCGGGGCCATTGGAACCAGTCGCCTGACCTACATCAACGCACCCGAGCCGGCAATATGCCATTCTGACGGCACCCTCGGCAACGATGTCGGATACGTGGAAAGAGGCACGCCGCATGAAATACAACATCAGAACACACGAAATTCCTGTTGACCTTGCCATCATCGAGCAGGCGCTGACTGAGGCCGATCCCGCAGCGTTGCTTGACTTCGACAAGGCGGCCTCCCTGCTGCGCTTTTCAAGCTGCCTAAACGGTCCGGAACTGCTGGCGTTGATGGCACAGGCCGGCTTCCCGGTTGCCGACTCGGCGCTTGAAGACGTTCCTTCCGAGTGCTGCGGTGGATGCGGGGGCTGAAAAGCCATGTGTCCGGTTATTGGCCTGCGTCAAGGCACAGCCAGTGCATCGCGCCTTAAAGCATCCACAGGAAACCCATCATGACCGCCAAGCTCGATTCCACATCCATGCCCGACCTTCGCCTGCTCGCCGCCGCGCCGCACCGGTTGCTGTTCTTCGTCGGAGCCGGCAATGTCCTGCTGGCCATGGCATGGTGGACCTTCTGGTTGATCAATTCCCGTTGGCAATTAGCCGCCATGCCACAGCTGGATATCCCGGCCGGTTGGCTGCACGCGTTCATCATGCAGTATCAGGTGCTGCCGTCGTTCATGTTCGGCTTCCTGCTGACGGTGTTTCCGCGTTGGATGGGCCTGCCGGCCTATAGCAAATGGCATTACGTTCCGGTCGGTTTCGGTCTACTGGCCGGGCAGGTGCTGACCCTGGTGTCACTGTTCGGCTTCGGCCATGTGCTGTTTCTCGGTCTGCTGCTGACGCTGTCCGGCTGGTTGGCCGGCTGCCTGTTCCTGGCGATGCTACTCTGGCGCGAGAAGCAGACCACATGGCATGCCGTCAGTGCATTCACCGCGTTGCTGCTGGGCCTCGTCGGCATCGGACTGATGTTCGCCTATCTGTTCAGCCGCGATGCGCATTGGATGTTCGCGGCCATCAAGTTCGGCGGCTTCGGACTGCTGTTGCCGATCTATTTCACAGTCTGTCACCGCATGCTGCCGTTCTTCGCCAGCGCGGCTCTGCCGGGCTATAAAGTGATCCGGCCGATGGGAGCGCTTGCGCTGTTCTGGCTGCTGGCTATGCTGCACCTGGGCATGGAGTTGGCGCATGCCTATGCGTGGCTGTGGCTGGCCGACCTGCCGCTGGCTGGATTAAGCGCCTGGCTGCTTTGGCGTTGGTGGCCGCGCGCCCGCACCATGCCGGCTTTGCTGAGAGTGCTGATGGTCGGGTTTGCCTGGCTGCCGGCCGCCGCGCTGCTGTACAGCGTGCAAAGCCTTTGGTTTTTGCAGGGCGGCGGGTTCGTGCTCGGCCGCGCACCGGCACATGCGCTGTTCATCGGATTCTTCGGCAGCCTGCTGGTGGCGATGGTGACGCGGGTGACCCAAGGCCACTCCGGTAGGCCATTGCAACTGGGCGGCGTGGCGGCATTTGCGTTCATCGTCATCCAGATCACCGCGCTGGTGCGGATCGGTGCTGAGCTGGCGCCGGATATCCTAGTCTGGCACAGCGCCGCTGGATTACTCTGGCTGCTGGCGTTTACACCGTGGGTGCTGCGTTCGGTGTGGATTTATCTGACGCCGCGCGCGGACGGAAAGGCCGACTGAAATGATCACGTTTTACCTGCCGATCAAAACCGTACATATCGTGTCCGTGCTGGCCAGCGGCGGACTTTTCGCTTTGCGCGGCCTGCTGCTACTGAACGGCAGGGCCTGGGCGATGTCGGCGCCGATGCGCTATCTGAGTTACAGCATAGATACCGTGCTGCTGACGGCCGCGCTGATGCTGGCGACCCTGCTGCCAAGCGGCGTGTTCGCCACTGGCTGGTTGACCGTGAAGCTGGTCTTGCTTGTGGTGTACGTGGTGCTGGGCAGTTTCGCGCTTAAGCGCGGACGCAGCCTGAAAGCCCGCTGGCTGTGCTTCATCGCGGCGCTGTGCGTCTATGCCTTTATGTTGTCTGTGGCGCGCAGCCACCAGCCGTTGGGCTGGTTTTACTGAGGCCAGGTCACCAAGAGCCATTCAGGCTGATGGCATAACTCCGGCCGCTGGCGGTATAGAACGGCAGATTGTCGGCGTTGGCCAATACGCCGCGCATGCTGGCCCACTGCCAGTAGGTACGGTCGGCCAGATTGCCGAACGAGAGTACCAGGCGCAGGTCGGGCGCGAACTCGTACCAGAGGTTGGCATCCAGTACGGCATAGCCCGGCGGTGCATACAGATCGGCGGCGCTACGGTCGACGCGGGTCACCGCAGCCACGCCGGTGCCTAGCAGTTCAGCGCCCCAGCGGCCATTGCCGGGTGCATAGCCGATACCGAGCGTCATCCGTGCCGGCATGATCGAATTCAACGGCTGGTCGCGTTGGGTATCATCGCCCTTTGACCACGAGCCGGTGGCCTGCAGACGCCAGGCATCGGCATCATCCCAGAAGGCGTCTAGGCCCAGCTGGAACTCAAATTCCACGCCGACGATACGGGCGCTGTCGCGGTTGACCGACTGGAACACCAGCTGGCCATCGGCGTTCACGCCCTGGTTGGCGCGCGATTCGATCAGGTCCTCGAAGCGGTTGTCGAACACCGCCAGGCTGCCCTGCGCGTACTCGCCGCCGAAGCGCAGGCCCAGCTCCAGGCCATGGCTGCGTTCGGGTTTCAGGTCGGGATTGGGCAGCGCTACATAATTGAAAGCCGGCAGGTTAAGGCCGATGTTGACATCGGAAAACGGCGGCGCACGGTAGCCGTAGACGTATTGCAGATAGCTGGACCACTGCAGGCCCTTCCAGCGCAGGCCGAGTTTCGGGGTCAGTGCGTCGTTGTCGGTGCCGGCGATGTCGGCATTCGGATTATCGGCCAGCCAGACCGCGTCGGCGAAACCGTGCATTCTGCTCATCTCCCAGCGCAATCCGGGAATGACCGCCCATTGCGGCGTCAGGGTGATTTCATCCTGCCAGAACACACCGAACTCCTCGCTTTCGCTGTTCGGGAAGTCGCGCACCGGTAACACTTCGCCTAGAATCACATTGCTTTCCGCGCCGGTGAGCAGATTGGTTTCGGTGCCGTAGCGGATGCTGCTGTATTCATGGCGTGCAGCGTCGATGCCGAAGATCTGCCAGTGTTCGGCGCCCAGCCACTGCCCGCGCCACTGCGCGTTCAATTCCAGGCCGGTGCTGGTCTGCTCGAGGCGGAAATCGCGTTCGCGCTTGGAAGGGAAGCGCGTGGTCCGGTCGGTCAGGCGGTATTGTTCGCTGAACTGCCGGGTGTCGCTGTCCTGACGGTACAGCAGCACCGATACGTCGCGCAGCGCGCCAAGTTCAGCGATGGCGCCATGCACGCTGGCGCGGTCGCGACTGTATTCGTCATCGGCGGTCAGTGCGTAGGTGGTGGAAAACCGGCCCGGTCCGAACAGCAGGGACTGCAGGTCGGTTTTCTGTTCGCCGTCGCTGTGATCAACGGCCAGCTGCCAGCGTCCGGCGGAGGCGAAATCCATGCCGAACTTCAGCAATGCGCTGTTGCGATGGCTGTCGGCTGGATTGGCTTGGTCTTCCGGGGCGTCGGAGTGGTTGCTTATTTCATGGCCGCTGATCTGGCCTGCCGCAGCGAGAAAGGTAAAACGCTTTTCCAATCCGCTGGCCATTATATTTGCAGACCAGCTCTGGCTGTCGTCGCGCGAGTGCGCACCAAGGCTGGCTCCGGCGCGCAGCATGCCGTCGGAAAAGTCGGCATTGACCGGATCCAGCGTGGTGTAGGCTACTACGCCGGCCAGGGCTTTGCTGCCATACAGCGTGGACGCCGGACCACGCAGGATTTCGACATGATCGATGACGCCTAGCTCGACCAGATCGCGTCCGGCGGAGGCGAACTGCCCGACGGAGAAGCTGTCGGACAGCGGAATGCCGTCAATTTCGATGCTGACCCGGTTGCCCTCCAGGCCGCGGATGTTGAAGCCCTGGTTGCCGAAGCGGTTGCTGTCCTGGGTGACTTCGACGTTGGGCACGTAACGCACCATCTCGTCGATGCGCTGCACCGAGCGTTTCTGCATGTTCTCGTGGTCGATGACGCTGACCGCGCCGACAACTTGCTCAATCGGCTCGGGACGGCGCTGGCCGACGACAACCACTGAATCCATAATATCGGCCGGGATGGACTGGGCTGGGAGGGTTTGGCTAAAAATGAGCGCTACTGCGGTGACGAGCGGTTTTCGCATCAACGGATTCCATGGCATCGATCTCCGCACAGAGTAAGCCATCCGGCTGGCCGGATACAGGCATTTTGTCAATCTTGGAAAGCAACATGGTCTTGACTTGACCTAGGTCAGGGAATCGCTAATCGGTGGGGCGCACTATGGCCGCAGGACGTCGGAAAGACGTGCATTTTCCTTACTTAACGAGGCATATCCCATGGCAAGAAAACCCTTGCAGAAACTTCTGGTACTGTCAATCGGCCTAAGCGTCATCGGCGGCGTGGTGGCAACCAGTGACATCAGCAACGAGCGGCCGCCGAAAGCTGCCCTTGAGGCCGGCCAAGCCGCATATTTGGCCAACTGTGCCGCTTGCCATCAGCCCGATGGAAAGGGGCTGGCCGGGGCGTTCCCCCCGCTCGCAGGTTCCGACTTCCTGAGCGCCAACACCCCGGCGACCGTACTCTCGTCAATCCTCAAAGGCATCACGGGCAAGCTCAAGGTCAACGGCGTCGATTATGACGGTGTCATGCCCGCCATGAGCCATCTGTCTGATGAGGAAATCGCCAACATTGTCGGCTATGTTTACGCCAGTTGGGGCAATACGCCGAAACTGGTAACTGCGCCGCAGGTCAAGGCCGAGCGGGTCAAGCTTGCGGTTTCCGATGACAAAGCTCAAGGTGAGCGCCATCCCTCGACCAAGGAAGGCGTGATGAACTATCAGGGTGCGCCATCTACCGCAGGCTCAATGGGTGTGGAGATGATCATCAATCCGGACGCGCCACCGATGAGCAAAGCCGAATTCGCACAAGCCAGCAAGATATATTTCGAGCGCTGCGCCGGCTGCCACGGCGTGCTCCGCAAAGGCGCCACGGGCAAACCATTGACTCCCGATATCACACGAAAGAAAGGCACTCAGTACCTTGAATCTCTGATCAAATTCGGTTCGCCGGCCGGCATGCCGAATTGGGGCACCTCTGGCGACCTAAGTCCCGAGCAGGTCAACATGATGGCCCGCTATGTTCAGCATGAACCCGCCAGCCCGCCGGAATGGGGCATGAAGGAAATGAAGGAAAGTTGGAAGGTCGTGATACCGGTCGACAAACGCCCGACCAAGAAAATGAACGGCTACAACATCGATAATATCTTTGTAGTTACCCTTCGTGACTCCGGTGAAATCGCCTTGATTGACGGTGACACCAAGCAGATCATCAATGTCATCAAAACCGGTTACGCCGTGCATATTTCAAGGCCATCCGATTCGCGCCGTTATATGTATACCATTGGCCGGGACGGGAAGATTGATCTTGTCGATCTGTGGATGGCCAAGCCGGATCGGGTTGCAGAAATCAAAATCGGCCTCGAAGCCCGCTCGGTGGAAACATCGAAATACAAGGGCTATGAAGACAAGTACGCCATCGCCGGTGCCTACTGGCCTCCGCAATTCGTCATCATGGATGGTCCGAGCCTGGAGCCGAAAAAAATCGTGTCCACGCGGGGCATGACTGTGGATACGCAGGAGTATCACCCGGAGCCTCGCGTCGCCGCCATTGTAGCCAGTCACGAGCACCCGGAATTCATCGTCAACGTCAAGGAAACCGGCCGTATTCTATTGGTTGATTACCGCGATATCATCAATCTGAAAATCACGACGCTCGATGCTGCACGTTTCCTTCATGACGGCGGCTGGGATTCTTCGCACCGGTATTTCCTGACCGCTGCCAACCAAAGCGACAAGATTGCCGTGGTTGACTCCCGCACACAGAAAATGGCTGCTCTTGTCGATGTCGACAAAATTCCGCATCCCGGACGCGGCGCCAACTTCAATCATCCCAAATATGGTCCAGTCTGGGTCACTTCGGCACTCGGCAATGAGAAAGTGACGATGATCGGAACCGATCCTGAAAAGCACCCGCAATACGCTTGGAAAGTCGTTGAAGTGGCCAAAGGTCAGGGCGGCGGCTCGCTGTTCGTCAAAACCCATCCGAAATCCAATAATCTGTGGGTCGACACCACGTTGAATCCGGACCCGAAAATCAGCCAAAGCATCGCAGTATTCAATACCAAGAACCTTGCTGCCGGCTTTGAAGTGCTCCCGATAGCCGAATGGGCCGATCTGGGTGAAGGTCCCAAGCGCGTGGTACAGCCTGAATACAATCTTGCCGGTGATGAGGTCTGGTTCTCAGTCTGGAACGGCAAAGATCAGAAATCGGCCTTGGTCGTTGTTGATGACAAAACCCGCAAGCTGAAGGCAGTCATCAAGGATCCCCGCTTGATTACGCCGACAGGTAAATTCAATGTATTCAATACCGGCAAGGATATCTACTGAGTCCGGTATGCCAGTACATCCCGAAAACCCCGGCTGCGGCCGGGGTTTTCTTTTTCCGGCATATCACCCGGATCAGTAAAACCAACCGGCACGGAATGCAACGCCCGTTGCCACAAATACCACAGCAATCAGCGTGACCGCAACGATATGCCAGGCAAGGTCATTCAAGCTTTCCGCACAAAGTCTTGGAATCACACGCAACCGTGCATCCACAGCCAAGATTACGGTCAAGGCCAGCAGCGCCAGCTTCAACGCGATAGGGCGCGCCATGGGCACGGCAAGATTGAACCACATTGTGATGTCGGGCAGCATGTCATGGGCGAGCCAGAGCCCGGTAAGCACCTGCACAGCCAACGCGGGTATGCCGATGCGTTCGAACTGGGATTCGAAGCGCATCAGCGCTTCCGTCGATCGACGGCGTAATGCATCGGGCAGCACCGTCAGCGCTAGCAGGAGGTGGCCGCCAGTCCAGATTGAGGCCCCGAGAAGATGCAGCAGCAGAATGTAGGAATGCATTTTCGATTCACCTATTTTTTTAATGGTCGATATTTCGTCAACGAAAAGCCGCCTTTCGGCGGCTTTTCAAAACGAACCACATGCCTGATCAGTATACGTATTCGACGCTGACCCAAAGCTTGCGGGTATCCCGCGCGAAGGTGTCCGCCTGATAGTCGGCGAGTTTGAGCAAGCCGGCCCAGTGTTTATTGAAGGCATAGGCCAGCGATACATTCCATTCGCTGCCGTAGTGACGGCTGCCCGCATCGGACTGGTAATCGTGCCAAGCCGCAACGGCGGTGGTCTTGCCGAATTTGCGGTTCCAGCTGAGATAGGCATCGTCCAGACCATCAACCGGCGTATTCAGGAATTTGTCGGCCCAGCCGTTGAAAGCATGCAGGGTGGCGAATGGAGTGGCAAAGCCGTAATTACCGTTACCGCCCAGTTGTTCCCAGCCTGCTTTAAAGGTATTGGATTTCCAGACCAGACCGCCCTCCAGCAACAGGTAATGGGCATCGATGGCCACAGCGCCATCGGCGTAGGCATCCTGTTTGGCATATTCTGCCGTGGCCAACCAGCCGATACCGTCCGGCATCTCTTTCTTGGCGGTATAACGCAGGCCGAGATTGCGGTGCGAAGTCAGCGGCAGGGTTTGGTTGTCGATGAAATGGGCGTAGCCGGTCAAGGTACCCGGCCCGGCTTTTCCGCTCAGCGCCAGCAGATGCGCGTCCAGCTGGTAACGGGCCAGATTTTCATTCGGATGATCGGCTCCGGTCACCCGCTGCGCCCGATCCAGATAGTCATAGCGGAATTTCAGGCCATTCTTGAAGGCGTGCTGCACATCCAGGGCGTCGAAGGTCTGCTCGTTCTGCCGCCAACCGACATTGCCGAAGAAACGCTGATTGTCCCATTGAAGGCGTTGGCGACCAAGCGTGAACTGGCTTGACGCCTCCGGGGCATAGCGCACATAGGCTTGGTTCAGCTCGCTGTTATCCGGGTCAAGTATGGTCGGATACGCTGTTTGACCGTTGGCGGTGCTGTTGAAATCTTCGCCGAACAGATGCTGAGTGGCTTCCAGCTCAATGACACCGCTCCAGCCCGAATGCACGGCCGTCTGGTAACCCAGACGCGCACGCAGCGTGTTGGCCAAGGCCGAATCGGCGAATGCATCATCGTCAACGCTTTCCAGTCGCCAACGTGTATCGAACAGAATCTTTCCTGAGCCGGTATCGGCGCCGAAAACAGGACTGGCAAGCAAAGCCAGCATCAGGGGACTGAGGGCAAAGCGGACGTACATCATGAGCATCTCCATGGACAACTGAAGACAGTCTAGGAGCCTCATCTGACACCTGCCCTGACCTACATCAAGCTTATGCCACGAATCATAATGCTCAGGTCAGGCATATAAAAAACCCGCCATTCGGCGGGTTTCTTGGGCTTACCGGCCTTTCAGGCGGGCAGCGCGACGACGGGCGCGAGCTTTTCTCATGACGGCATACTCTGGATGAATTGAGGGCTATTGTCCCACAATCGGCGGGTCCGCGCCTGAACGGCTTAATCCGAGAGGTAATACTCGACCGTCGCCACCACCCGCACGGCCTTGATGTGCGGGGTATTGGCATCGCGCGCCTCCAGGCTGAACTGACCCTGGCTGGCCGATTTGATCTTGCCGAGCTTGCTGTTGGAGTCTTCGGCGAACTTCTGGGCCACCTGGCGGGCGTTGCGGGTGGCTTCCTCGATCATCTGCGGCTTGAGCGCGTTCAGCCCGGAGAATTGATAATCGGTGGACTGATAACCGCCGCCGACTCCCACGCCCTGCTTGCCGAGCTCGGCGATCTGGGTGTTCATCGCCCGCACCAGATCGATGTTCTTGGTGTACACCGTGGCGGTCTGCGTCGCGTAGTAGCGCAATCCGCCGCGATTGTCATCGGCGTACTGCCCCTTGTCATTCACGTTCGGTGCCGAGAGCGTGATCTCTTCATCCTTGAAGCCTTTATCCCGCAGGAACTGACGGACCTTGACTCCGTCTTTCTCGAGCTGCGTATACACCGCGGACAATTCGTTGCCGCTGGCCGCGAAGGTCACCGGCCAGAGCGCGGTATCGGCCGGCACGTTGCGCTCCGACAGACCTTTGACGGTGACCGTGCGTTCGTATTCCTTGAACCGGATCAGGCTCTGACCGAGGGTCAGCCCCAAGAGGAAAAGGCCAAACAGAATGCCGCCGGCAAGAATCCAGGCGCTTTTGGGAGTCGAAGTGGACATCAGGTGTTCCTCGTAACGGGTCGGCCTATTAAAGCAAAAGCCGGGCACCTTGGCGATGCGGCACGCAGCACCGGTTATGCGGCGTTTATCCGCCGAAGG
Source organism: Arenimonas sp. (assembly GCF_044353605.1). GTDB lineage: Bacteria > Pseudomonadota > Gammaproteobacteria > Xanthomonadales > Xanthomonadaceae > Arenimonas. The sequence goes on from NZ_JBILBO010000011.1 coordinate 46,455, forward strand.
CTTCGAGCTGCTTGAGGGCGTGCGGCCACAGGGTGTCCTTGTGCGCACTGCGGAAGAAATTCAGATGGCCAATGGCTTTGCCTCCGAAATCCGCCGGACGCAGGGTTTCCATGGCGGCACTGCGTGCATTCGGATAATGGGTAATCAGGCTGCGTACCGCTTCCGGCGTGCCCCAGGGGTCGTCGCTGATCTGGTAAAGATGCAGATGGCCGTTGAATTGACGGGCATTGCCCCGGGCATCGAATTGGCGGGCATCGAACACGAAGTCGGCCTGTTGCGCCCATTCGGCGAATTCGCGGCCGAGCGTGGTGGGCAGATCATGGCTGAGCCCGGCCCATCCCGGCCAATACCCGAACACGGCTGTGCTCAACGGCACCAAGGCGCGCCATGCGAACCAATGGAAATAGCGGTGCGGGCGCGCCATCAAGGGCCAATAGGCCGACAAAGCCGCGATGCCGAGTAGGCCATCGATGCGGCCACTGGCGCGGGTCAGGGCCGGCATCCAGCCGCCGACGCTGTGGCCGACGATGTACAGCGGCTGCTGCGGGTGCTGCGCATGCATCCAGTCGATGACCGCCGGATAATCCTGTTCGGCCCACGACGAGAATCCGATGTCGGCATACTCCCGGATCGGACGCAGCTTCGATTGACCGACGCTGCGGAAATCAAAGGTGAGCACGTCGAATCCGTGACCGGCAAGATAGCGGCAGAAGTTGTAATAGAAGGTCTGCGGCACCGCCGTGGCCGGACCGACGATGACGCTGCGGCCTTTCCGGCTTGCCGGTTCAGCCTTAAACAGATGCCCGATCAGGCGATCGTCTGCACCTACGGCAATCTCGATGGTCTGCATGGTTTCGTCTCCCGCGCCGTCAATGCACCGACTGCGCCGGCGTATCGCGCTCGACCTTGAACCAGGCCGCGTACAGGGCCGGCAGGAAGAATATGGTCAACAGGGTTGCCACGATCAGTCCACCCATGATCGATACCGCCATGGGGCCGAAGAACACACTGCGCGACAGCGGAATCATCGCCAGCACCGCCGCCAGTGCGGTCAGCACGATCGGGCGGAAACGGCGCACGGTGGCATCAATGATGGCGGCATAGGGCGCACTGCCGGCACGGATGTCATGATCGATCTGATCGACCAGGATGACCGAGTTGCGCATGATCATGCCCGACAGCGCGATGGTGCCCAGCATGGCCACGAAGCCGAACGGCACACGGAAAATCAACAGGAAGGCGGTCACGCCGATCAGGCCCAGCGGTGCGGTCAGCAGCACCATGAAGGCACGGCGGAAGCTTTTCAGCTGCAGCATCAGCAGGGTCATTACCACCAAAAGGAACAGCGGCATGCCGGCGGCCACGGATTTGGAGCCACGGTCGGAGTCTTCCACAGTGCCGCCGGTTTCCAGCAGATAGCCGGTCGGCAGTGCCGCGCGGATGCTTTCCAGTTCCGGCAGAATCTGTGCGGTCACCGACGGCGGCGCGGTTTCGTCGTAGATGTCGGCACGGACGGTAATGGTCGGCAGGCGATTGCGATGCCAGATGATGCCGTCTTCCATGGTGTATTCGAGCGTGGCGATCTGCGACAGCGGCACACTGGTGCCGGAGTCGACCGGCACCGACAGGCTGCCAAGCAGATCGAGATTGGCGCGCTCGTTGTCCGGACCACGCAGCAGGATTTCAATCAGCTCATTGCCCTCGCGGTAGGTGCTGACATTGGTGCCCGACAGCGATCCGCGCAGGAATGCGGCCAGATGCGTGGAGGTGATGCCCAATGCGCGGGCGCGGTCCTGGTCGATGTTCAGACGGACAATCTTGCTGGGTTCGTCCCAGTCCAGATTGACGTTGGCCACATGCGGATTGGCGCGCACTTTGTCGGCCACGGCATGGGCAAGGCGTTTGACTTCATCGATGTGCTCGCCGGAAACCCGGAACTGGATCGGATAGCCGACCGGCGGACCGTTTTCAAGACGCGACACCCGCGTCTGCACGGTCGGGAATTTTTCATGCATCAAATCAATCAGCCAGAGCCGGGTCCGCTCACGCGACTCGATGTCCTTGGTCAGGATGACGAATTGCGCGAAATTGGCCTGCGGCAGTTTCTGGTCGAGCGGCAGATAGAAGCGCGGCGAACCGGCGCCGACATGACTGACGAAATTGACCAGTTCCTTGCGTTTGGCCAGCTCACGCTCGAGCTGCTCGGCAACACGCTGGGTGTCTATGAGTGAAGCGCCTTCGGCCAGCTCCACATCGACCATCAGCTCAAGCCGTGTGGACGACGGGAAGAACTGCTGCGGAATGAAACGGAACAACAGTACCGAAGCCACGAATGCGGCAATGGTGCCCAGAATCACGGTTCGCCGGTGCTGCAGGCACCAGCCGACCCATTGTTTGAGTTGGCGGTAAAACGGCGTGCCGTAGGGGTCCTGATGCGCGGCGTGGGAATCCGCCAGCCAGCCCTGCACCACGCGGGGAAGCAGCAGCGACAGACGTTGCTTCAAGCGGGACGGTTTGCGGGCTGATGGCGTTTCAGGCGTATGCGCATCCGGCAACAGCCGGTAGCCCAGGAAAGGAATGAAGATGACCGCCACGATCCAGCTGAGCAACAAGGCAATGGTGACCACCTGGAAGATGGATCGCGTGTATTCGCCGGTCGAGGAATTGGCGGTGGCGATCGGCAGGAATCCGGCGGCGGTAATCAGCGTTCCGGTCAGCATCGGGAAAGCCGTGCTGGTATAGGCGTATGAAGCCGCCGAGAGCCGGTCGAAGCCCTGCTCCATTTTGATGGCCATCATCTCAACCGCGATGATGGCGTCGTCAACCAAAAGTCCGAGCGCGAGAATGAGTGCGCCGAGCGAGATTTTGTGCAGTCCGATGCCGAAGTAGTACATGGTCGCGAAAGTCATCGCCAGCACCAGCGGAATCGACAGAGCCACCACCAAGCCTGGACGCTTGCCGAGCGAGAAGAAGCTGACCAGCAGCACGATGATGACCGCCTCGGCCAGCACGCGGACGAATTCGCGCACCGAATGCTTGACCGCCGCCGGCTGGTCCGACACCTTCTCGAGCTTGATGCCGGCCGGCAGGGTGTTCTGCAGACGCTGGAATTCCGTTTCAAGCTGTTCGCCGAGCGCGATGATGTCGCCGCCCTTGCGCATCGAGACCGCGATGCCGATGCCTTCTTTGCCCATGAAGCGCATTTTCGGCGCGGCCGGATCGGCAAATCCGCGCGACACTTCGGCGATTTCGCCCAACCGGAAGTTGCGGCCGTTGGCGCGCACCGGGAAGTTGCGGATTTCGTCGATGGATTTAAATCCGCCGCTGACGCGCAGTTGCACGCGGTCGGTTTCGGTTTCGAAGAAGCTGCTGCTGTTGACCGCATTCTGGGCATCGATGGCCTGTTGCACCTGATACATCGACAGGCCGAGGGTGGCCAGCTTGGTGTTGGACAGGTTGATCCAGATCTTTTCATCCTGCAGTCCGACCAGCTCGACTTTCGCCACATCCGGAACGCGGTGCAGTTCGAGTTCGATGCGTTCGGCGTAGTTCTTCAGCGTGGCGTAATCGAAGCCTTCGCCGCTGAGTGCGTAGATGTTGCCGAAGGTGTCGCCGAATTCGTCATTGAAAAACGGGCCCTGCACGCCCTGCGGCAGCGTGTGCCGGATATCTCCGACTTTTTTGCGCACTTGGTACCACAGCTCGGGAACATGGTCGGAGGTCATGGCGTCTTTGGCCATGAACATCACCATCGACTCGCCGGGTTTGGAATACGAGCGCAGGAATTCGTACTGCCCGGTTTCCAGCAGTTTCTTTTCAATGCGGTCGGTCACCTGCTGACTGACTTCAGCCGCCGTCGCCCCCGGCCAGAAGGTGCGCACCACCATGACCTTGAAGGTGAATGGCGGATCTTCGGACTGGCCCAGCTTCTGATAACTGAAAATGCCGACCAGGGCCAGCACCAGCATGGCATAACGCACCAAGGTGCGGTTCTTGATCGCCCAGGCGGATAAATTGACGCTCATCGCGCAGCCTTGGTGGTGCCGGCCACGGCCACCGGACGATTGTCGGCATCGACCGCGCGCACGCTTTCGCCTTCGCGCAGCAGATGCACGCCGGCCTGCACAATCCACTCGTTCTGGGCCAGACCCGCACTGATTTCGGCACTGCGCGCGCCGTAACGGCGAACGGCAACACCGCGTTTCTGCAGGCGGCCATCCCGGGCGATGACCCAGACCGCCGGTTTGCCATTGCTTTCAGTCAAGGCCGACAAGGGCACCGAAAGTCCCTGATCGGTCGTTTCCGTCATGTACACGCGCGCGCTCTGGCCGAGCTGGGTCACCGCAGCGGCATCATCGAAGGCCACGCGCACGGCATACGTGCGGGTCAGGGCATCGGCGGCGGCGGCGATTTCGCGGATTTTACCCTCGTAAACCTGACCTTCCTGCGTCCACAGTTCGAGCTTCACCGGCTGCCCGACACGAAGATTCGGCAGGTGCTGTTCGGCAACCGTAATGGAAACATCACGGGCACCATCGGCGGCAAAGGCGAACACCGGCTGGCCGGCGGAAACCACCTGTCCGGCTTCAGCCAAGCGCTGACTGATGACCCCGTTGGCAGGCGCACGGATCACGGCATAGCCGGTCTGGTTGCTGTTGACTTTGGATTGTGCGACCGCCTGCTGATAGCGGGACTGCGCCGCCTGCGCCTGGGCTTTTTTACTGTCATACAGGGATTGCGACACCAGCTGTTTGCCGACCAGTTCGCGATAGCGGGTTAACTCGGCCGCCGCCAGATCGCGGTCGGCGCGCAGGGCCTGCACCGAGGCGTCGGCGGCTTGGCTTTGCAAGGCAAGATCATCGTCGTCCAAACGCGCCAGAATCTGGCCGGCCTGCACCCGGGTTCCGGCGTCGGCGTAACGGTTGGCGATTTTTCCAGCCACCCGGAACGACAGAGTGACTTCCTCACGGGCCCGGACTTCACCGGCAAACACCTGGGAGGCGGCACCGCTGGGCTGCGCCTGGGTGACCAGCACCAAGCGCCGGGAATCGGGTTCCGGGCCGCTGGAACAGGCGCTCAGGGTCAGCAATAGGACAGCGGCAAGGCCAAGAGGGCGGAGGGGGAAGCGGCGCATGGGGATATCCGAATTATTGTACTGATTGGTATACTATCATTATATTGTACTAATTGGTACACTAATGTGATGAATCTGCGAAATCCCCAAAAACTCGGACGCCCGAAAAATCCGGAAAAACGCCAGGCCATTTTGCAGGCCGCGGCCGAGCTGTTTCCGGCCAAAGGTTTTTCCGGCGTCAGCATGATGGAAATCGCTGAAAAGGCGAACGTCTCGAAACTGACCCTGTACAGTCACTTCGTCGACAAGGAAGACCTGTACACGCAGTCGGTGATTGACTGCTGCGAGCAGCAGCTTCCGGCCAGCAGCTTCAAACCCGCGCCCGGCCTCGATCTGGAGCAGGCCCTGCGCGCCATCGGTAACGGCTTTCTCGACCTGATCATGGACGAAAAGGCGCTGACCCTGCACCGGATGATCATCCAGCAATCCGGTGCCGACGGCGATCATGCCGGCCTGTTCTTCAACGCCGGCCCGGCCCGGATGCTGTCGGAGATGCGCAGCTTCCTCGAGCAGGCCTCGCGCAGCGGCGCCTTGGCGATTGCGGAACCGCGCCTGGCCGCCGAACATTTTTTCTGCCTGCTCAAAGGTCTGGTCTACATGCGGGTCATGATGGGCCTGTGTCCGCCGCCGGAAAAAGCCGAACGCGAAACCCATGTCAAGGAAGTGGTTTCTCTCTTCCTTCGTGCCTATCGTCCGCAAACGTCTTGAAAGATGACTTTTGGCACGTTTTCAGGCCACGGCGAACAGGGATAATCACTTTCTGCACACAGGCAAAAGCCTTACAATATGCGCTCTTGCCGGAGGATATACGCAATGACGATGAATGTTGAACACGCACGCCACGCCATGATCGAACAACAGGTCCGCCCCTGGGACATCGTCGATCTGCAGGTGCTGGCCGCGATGTCGGCGATTCCACGCGAGAATTTCGTGCCGCCGGCCTACCGTGACCTGGCCTTCGCCGATACCGCCTTGCCGATCGGCCACGGCGAAACCATGTTCAAGCCGGTGCTGGAAGGTCGCATGTTGCAGGGCCTGAAACTGCAGCCGAATGATGAAGTGCTGGAAATCGGCACGGGCACCGGTTTCATCACCGCCTGCCTGGCCCGTCTGTGCCGCTCTCTGGTCACCGTCGATCTGCATGCCGATTTCATTGCCGCCGCCAAAACCCGTTTGGCCGAACTTGATTTGAACAACGTCCGTTTCGAGCAGGCCGATGCCTTGGCCTTCGATCCGGGCCAGCAGTTCGATGCCATCGCCGTAACCGGTGCCGTCACCGAGGTGCCGCCATCCTTTCTGAACTGGCTGCGCCCCGGTGGCCGCCTGTTCATCATCCGCGGCCAGTCGCCGGTGCAGGAAGCGGTATGCCTGACCCGCACCGCGCAGGGCTTCGATACCGAAAGCCTGTTCGAAACCGATATCCCCTACCTCACCGGTGCCCAGCCGGTTGACCGCTTTTCCCTTTGATGAAGGAATTCCGCATGCGTTTCAAAGCGACCCCCCTGGCTTTGGCCACCGCACTGGCACTGAGTTCTTCGCCGGCCTTCGCCGTTGATCTGGTCCAGTCATACACCCAGGCGCGCCAAGGCGACCCGACGCTGGCCATCAGTGAATCGCAGAACGCCATCTCCAAGGAGGGCGTGGTGCAGTCGCGTTCCAATCTGCTGCCGCAGATCAACGGACGCATGAGCCTGAACAAGAACGATACCGATGGCACACTGAACAACAACACCACCTTCAGCAGTTCGAGCACCCAGCAGCAGAACAGCGCCAGCCTGAGCCAGAGCATTTACAACTACGGCAACTATGCCCGGCTTTCGGGCAGCAAAGCCCGCGCCCTGCAATCGGATTCGGAACTGGATTCGGCCAACGACAGCTTGATCATCCGCGTCTCGGAAGCCTACTTCAATGTGCTGACTGCCATCGACAGCCTGGCGGCATCGCGTGCCGAAGAACGCGCGGTCAAGCGTCAGCTCGATCAGGCCGAAAAGCGCCTGGAAGTCGGTCTCGCCCCGATCACCGACGTGCATGAAGCCCGTGCCCGTTACGATTCCTCGCGCGCCAACACCATTCTGGCCGGCAACGTGCTGATTGATGCACGCGAAGCCTTGCTTGAAATCACCGGCCCGTTGCCGGAGTCGCGCATCAAGGGCTTGCCGAACGATTTCCAACCCGTCGGTGAATCCCGCAAAGCCACCGAAGAGCTGGTCAATGACGCGCTGGCCAACAATCCCAACGTGATTGCCCGCGAAAACGCCCTGAAAGCCGCCGAAGACGATGTCCGTCTGGCCCGCTCCGGGCACATGCCCTATCTCGATGCCAGCGCCAGCTGGAGTGACAGCACTCTGAAAGACGGCAATACCGGACCGTTCTCGGCCAAGGACTCCACCTCGACCGGCGTGAACGTGGCGCTGGTGGTGCCGATTTTCACCGGTGGTGCCACCCAATCCCGTGTGCGTCAGGCCGTGGCCAACCGCGATATCGCCGCCGAGCAGCTGGAACAGACCAAGCGCCAGATCGCGCGTCAGGTTCGCAATGCCGACCGCAACCTGGAGTCCGGACTGGCTGAAGTGGAGGCCCGCCGCTTGGCGGTGGTTTCCGCGAAATCCGCGCTGGAAGCCGGCGAAGTCGGTCTTGAAGTCGGCACGCGCACCATCGTCGATGTGTTGCTGGCGCAACAGCAGCTGTTCACCGCTGCCCGCGAATACTCGCGTGCCCGTCACAACTATCTGGTCAACACCCTGCGCCTGAAACAAGCCGCCGGCACCTTGGAAGTGGCGGATGTGGAAACGGTCAACCGCTTCCTGACCGAAGACGCTGAAGCCAAACTGCAGTAATTCCGGTTAATCAGTCTGCAGTACCAAGGCACGGGGAAACCCGTGCCTTTGTTGTTTCCAGCGCTCCGCGGTTCGCTGCCACGCAGGCGCTATTGGCAACCGCCATCCGCTCACGCCGTGCCGGATCGGCCAACAACGCAGTGACCTGCTGCACGAGCGCATCGGCATCGGCCACCTGAAGCAAACCGCCCGCTTCACTGAGCGCCGCCACACTGTCGGCGAAATGCGCCGTATGCGGGCCGACCAGCACTGGAGCACCCACCGCCGCCGGCTCCAACACATTGTGGCCGCCGATGGCCTGCAGACTGCCACCGACGAAAACCAGATCCATGCCGGGCATGAAGCTGCGCAGTTCACCGAGCGTATCAAGCACGAACACCTGCGCCTGGGCGGAAGGTTCCGGCTGAAGACTGCGGCGCTGTACCTGAAGGCCCCGCGTTTGTGCGGCCGCGACAGCCGCGGCAAAACGTTCGGGATGCCGCGGCGCCCAGACCAACAAAGCCATCGGCCACTGCGCCAGCACCGCCGCATGCGCCGACAGCACCGCCGCTTCTTCATCGGGATGCGTACTGGCCGCCATCCAGACCGGTGTTTGTGCCCAAGCCGCGCGACGGCGAAGGCCGGAGGCCATCATTTCGGCATCCACGGCCAGATCCCACTTCAAATTTCCGGTGACGGACACGGCCTCGGCGCGGGCACCGGCCTCAACAAATCGACGGGCATCGGCAGCGCTTTGGCAAAGAATGGCCTCGGGGATCGTCAAGGCAGCGCGGAACACACCGCCGAACCGGCGATAACGACGTAACGAACGCTCGGTGATACGGGCGTTGACCATCATCAGGGGAACGCCGGCGCGATGGGTGGCCTGAAAAAGATTCGGCCAGATTTCGGTTTCCACGATCAATGCGGCGCGCGGCCGGAAATGGGCGAGAAACCGGTGCGTGAGCCAACGTAGATCCATCGGCAGATACACCGTGGTGCAGGACCCGAGCGCGAGCGCCTGCGCGGCATGACGGCCGGCCGGCGTCTGGCAGGTAATCAACAGCGGCAATTCCGGGAAGTCCGTGCGCAAGGCCAGCAGCAGGGGTTTCAAGGCATGCACTTCGCCCATGGAAGCGGCATGGCACCACAGCGGCGCGACCCCAGAAGGGGACGCATAGATTGAAAAACGTTCGGACAGATGCCGCCGATAGGCCGGCTGCGCCAGACTGCGGAAAAGCAGCAGCAGGATGACGGCCGGAAGGGCCAGCACCCAGAGGGCGGCATACATCAGGCGCGAAAGGATGGGATAAGATACGGAAGCCATTTGGATAAGCATAACCCAGGACACTGCACGTGCCGCCGCCCTCTCCCCGCCCCGCCCTGTTTGCGCACCTGCCGTCCTGGATCGGCATTGGGTGCGGTTGGCTGATCGCGCACCTGCCTTGGGCCTGTTACCGGCCTCTGGCCTGGCTGCTGGCGCGGCTGATGCGCCTGCTGATGCGCGAGCGCGGGCACATCGCCCGAACCAACATCCGCCTGTGCTTTCCCGAACTGGACGAAGCGGCGCAGGAAAAACTCTGGCGCGACAGCTTCGACTCCATGGCTTTCTCGCTGTTTGAATTCGCGCGCGGCTGGTGGGGAAATCTTCGTCCGGCCGATGCGCTGACCCCGATTCATGGCCTGAATCATCTTCAGGACGCCCAAGCCCGCGGCAAAGGGGTGTTGTTGGTCTCGGCGCATCTGATGACTTTGGAATACTGCGTCAAGATCCTCGCCCGGCATGCGGCCATCGGCGGCATGTACCGTCCCTTCGATTCGGCCGCCTTCGAGTGGAGCGTCAGCGAAGGACGACGCGCCTACACCGCGGCCATGTATACCCGCGATGAATTGCGGGCCGTGCTGCGCCATCTGAAAGCGGGCGGCGTTCTCTGGTTCGCCCCCGATCAGGAAACACGCCGTGGCGACAGCGTATTTGTTCCTTTCTTCGGCAACCCGGCCTGGAGTCTGACCTCCACCCATCAACTGGCCAAACTCAGCGGCGCTACCGTGGTACCGCTGTTCCACCGACGCACCTCCGAGGGCGGGTATGAGATTGAAATCGGACGCGCACTCGACGATTTTCCCAGCGACGATGCGGTGGCCGACACCGCACGCGTCATGGCGCTGTTCGAGGCGATGATCCGCCGCTGTCCGGAGCAGTATCTGTGGCTGCACGCCCGCTTCAAGCGCCAGCCGGACGGGCAAAGCCCGTACTGAATCAATCGGCCAAACGGTAGGCCGCGCCGCAGTAAGGACACTTGGCCGTGCCATTGGCCTCGATCGGAATGACGACTTTCGGATGCTGGTTCCACAGCGCCATGTCGGCGCTCGGGCAGGTCAACGGCAACTGCGCGCGCGTCACTTCAATCACGGTTTCTTTCGGCGTATTGGCGGCGTTGGCGGTCATGCGGCGGACTCCTGTATGAGCGGCCATTTTACCCGTTCACACGGCAATCGGCAAAACAAAACCCGCCGAAGCGGGTTTTGTCGCAACACGACACCGCGGGGCCTTACTTGGCCTCGGTGGCTTCCAAGGTGATGCTGATGCGGACTTCATCGCTGACCGCCGGCACATAGGCGCCCACGCCGAAATCGGAACGCTTGATCACGGTGCTGGCATCAAAGCCGGCTGCCGGAATCTTCTTCATCGGATGATTGCCGATGCCGTTGACCTTCACGGTCAGCGTGGCCGGTTTGGTGACGCCATGGATGGTCAGGTCGCCGCTGACATGCAGTTCCTTGGCACTGGCCACATGCACCGACTTGCTCTTGAAGCTGGCCGTCGGGTATTTGGCGGCATCGAAGAAATCAGCGCCCAGCAGATGCTGGTCGAGTTTGGCCACACCGGTGGA
>NZ_JBILBO010000036.1:0-55776 GCF_044353605.1 Arenimonas sp.
CACGTAATCTTCCATGTATTCCTTACGCTCGAAGTGGTTGTTGAACAGGCCCCAGGACAGATAGGAATCGGGTGCCTGCGGTTCCAGCAGCGCCATCACCAACCGCGCCTTCGGCTGGGCGATCGGCACGAACAGCGTACCGGAGGGGATTTCGGCACGTGCGGCCTGCCATTGCCCGGTGACGCTCAGCGTCTGACGGCTTTCGAACGAGGCTTTACTGAAGCTCGCGCTCTCGGCGCGGAATTCGGCAACGGCCGCGGTCTGCGGGGTTTTCATCGGCGTGAACGCGATGCCATGCCGGGCTAATTGCGGCCCGAGTTTCGCCGCGTACATCGGCGGAATCAGGTAGCCGCCTCGCGGCGCGGTCACGGTCAGTTTCGGCTGGATGTCATCGAACAGCGGCAGCTTCCAGATGGCCGGCGTCGTTTCATCGTAGCGCGTCATTACGCTGCCGGACACTTCGGAGGGCGTGCGCGTGTAGGCGTAACCGAGAAAGTCGATGCGGCGCGCCTTTTCGCTATGGGTGTAATCCAGCGCCACCGGCTGTCCGCCCAGTTTCATCGCGGCGGCATCGGCGGCCAGTACACGCTGGCGCCATTGTCCACCGTTGCGAGCGACCTCGCGCATCATGGCGCGGATACTGCGTGCGGTGGCATCCACCCGTTGCGGGTAGGTTTTCCAGGAATGGGTTTCCACCAGTACGCCGAAGCGGTTGCGCAGCAGGAAATAGCCGGTCGAGAAACGCGGTGTGGAGACACCGTCGGCGAAACCGGAAGCCGGGTTGTCGTTTTCGATGAATGAGGGGTAGTAGGGCAGCGGCAAAGAGCCACCCTGGCGTAAATCTTCCAGCACACCGTCCTGGAATTTCCGGCCGATGGCCTGCAGATCGGCATCGCCGGCGAATTTCGGTTCCACCTGTACGGAAATGTCATGCCGGAACTGGGCACCGTCGGTCACATGCAAATCCACGTAGAACAGCGGATCCCATGCATTGACCAGGTCGAGCATGTGCTGCATTTCCGGGGCATCGGCTTTCAAGTAATCCCGGTTGAGGTTGAAGTTCTGGCCGGTGGTGCGCCAGCCCATTTCCGCCGGACCGCGCTGGTTCGGCCGGTTCCAGGCCGCGAAGCGTTCATGGCCGTCAACGTTGAATACCGGCACGAACAGCATGACCTGGCTGCGCAGGAGATTCGGTTTTTTGGGTTCCTGCAGAAGTTCGCGCAGCACCCGGAAGCCGGCGTCCTTGCCGTCGATTTCACCGGCGTGGATACCGCCCTGGAACAGCACCACCGGCAGGTCGGCGCGCTGCGCCTGTTCCGGCGTCACTACGCCATCGGCATTGGCGGCCAGCGCCCACATCGGGCGGCCTTCGGGGCTGGTGCCGAAAGAAAAACACCGGACCTGCTCCGGATAATCGCTTTCGAATTGCTTGCACAGGTTCTCGACTTCGGCATAGCGCCCGGTTTCCCGGTACTCGCTGCGTTCGGCATGCGTGCGCAGATCGGCAGCGGGCAGGGTGGATGTGGCCAACAGAGCCAGAACGAGCGCGGAAACTCTCATGATAAAATGCCGGTTACAGGGTGCTGTCAGTATAGCCAACTCGGCGCCCGTACCCCATATCCGCCAAGGCCTGCCATGCTTGCCCGAATTCCGTTGCTGCTTCGCGTTCCGTTGATTTACCTGTTGATCATCGCCAACACCGTGATCCGGGTGTCGCTGCTTCTGCTGTGCGCGCTGCTTAAGGCCCTGCTGCCGATCAAATCCCTGCAAGTCCTGTTGGATCGCTGGATCATCGGTTTGGCTGAAGCCTGGATCGGCTTCAACAGCTGGATGATGGATCATATGACCACCTTGCAGGTGCATTACCGCGAAGACAGTGCGCTTGCGACTGACGGCCATTATCTGGTGCTCTCCAACCATCAGAGCTGGGTCGATATCCTGGTGCTGCAGAAGGTGTTCAACAAACGCATTCCGTTCATGCGCTTTTTCCTGAAGAAAGAACTGTTCTGGGTGCCGATGTTGGGGCTGGCTTGGTGGGCGCTGGATTTCCCGTTCATGCAGCGCCACACAAAATCGCAGTTGCAGAAGCGCCCGGAACTGGCGGGAATGGACATTGCCGCGACCCGCAAGGCCTGTGAGAAATTTCTCGGCAAGCCGGTGTCGATCATGATTTTTCCCGAAGGCACCCGCTTCACACCAGCCAAACACGCCCAGCAGCAGTCGCCCTTGCCGGCTTTACTGAAACCGAAATCGGGCGGCATGGCTTATGCGCTGGACGCCATGGGCAAGGGCCTGCATGCCATTTTGGACGTGACCCTGCATTATCCGAACGGTATTCCGGGCATGGCCGATCTGATCGCCGACCGCATCAAACACGTGCATGTCGAAGTCCGCCTGCGCCCGATACCGGACGCGCTGCGTGCCGGCGATTATGAAAACGACCGCGCATTCCGGGCGCAGTTCCAGCAATGGATGAACGGCCTGTGGCAGGACAAGCAAGCAATTTTGAACGGGTACGCGAAACCCTGAACGGCTAGGGAAGTGTCTGCCAAAAACAATGGGAAGCCGGCGGCAAACCCGTCATACTATGCACATTGCGCCGAATCGGCGTTTTCTGGATTGAGTACATGTCCGATTTTAGCCAATGGTCACTTCGATCAGAATTAGTAGAAGCCATCGCCAGCCAAGGCATCACCGAACCGACGCCGATCCAGCAGGCCAGTTTGGCCGATATTCTGGCCGGTGCCGATGTATTGGCGCAGGCAAAGACCGGCAGTGGCAAGACGCTGGCCTTTGCCTTGGGCATTCTTTCCGGTTTGGATGCGCCCAGTGGCGTGCAGGCGCTGGTGCTGTGCCCAACCCGGGAACTGGCGGATCAGGTCACCCAGGCCATTCGCAAGGTCGCCGTGCGCCTTCCCAACGTGAAAGTCTCGGCGTTCTATGGCGGCATACCGGTGCGGGTGCATGTCGAATCACTGGTGCATGAGCCGGCCATCGTGGTCGGCACACCGGGCCGGATTCTGGAATTGATTGAAACCGGCGCATTGAAGCTGGATGCCATGAAAACCCTGGTGTTGGACGAAGCCGATCGCATGCTTGATATGGGTTTCGAGCCGGCCATTCAGACCATTCAGAAGGCTCTGCCGAAAAAGCGGCAGACCTTGCTGTTTTCGGCCACTTTCCCGGACGCCGTGCGGGCACTTTCGAAGAGCTATCAGCGCGATCCGAAAGAAATCCTGCTCGATACCGATACCCGTTCAGAACATATCGAACAATTGTTTTTCGAAGTGCCGATCAGCCGTAAAGCCGATGCCTTGCTGCACTTGCTCGGTCAGCTGCAGCCGGCACAGGCATTGGTGTTCTGCAACACCAAAATCGATTGCCAACAGGTCGAGCAGCATTTGGCCAAAGCCGGTTTCGATGTCTGCGCCTTGCATGGCGATCTGGAGCAGCGCGACCGTGACGAGGCCATGGTGCGTTTCCAGAATGGCAGTGTGCGCGTGCTGGTGGCTACCGATGTCGCGGCGCGCGGGCTGGATGTCTCCGATCTGCCACTGGTGATCAGTTATGAGTTGGCGCATCAAGCCGATGTGCATGTGCATCGGGTCGGCCGTACCGGACGAGCCGGCAAGGACGGGCGCGCACTGGCGCTGGTGGCTTCCTCGGAAATCGGCCGGGTCAAGGCGGTGGAAGAACAGATGAGCCTGACGGCACAATGGCAGCGGATTGATTTAAGCGCCATCAAACTCGCTCCCTTGAAGGCGGATTGGAAAACCCTGGTGATCGATGCCGGCCGCAAGGATAAACTGCGTCCCGGCGATATTCTTGGCGCATTGACCGGCAAACAGCAGATCGCAGCCACACAAGTCGGTAAAATCGCCTTGTTCGATACCCGCGCCTATGTCGCTCTGCACAAAAACGTGGCCGACAAGGCGCTGCAGTTACTCAGACAGGATAAAATCAAAGGCCGGAGTTTCCGCGTGCGTTTGTTGTCCCCGGCCGTTTAGAGGATTGCCATGTTCAAATCGTTCCTTATCAGTTTTGCTTTTTTGTTTTTGACATCAACCGAGTCTGCCGCTCAGGAAAAAATGGATGCCGCGGCGCTTGCGCAACGTCTCGCGCCACCGGATAACCTGCGCCTGCCGCCGGCCAATGCCATCCGCACCGCCAGCGGTTTACGCTACGTGATTCTGCAACGCGGCAAAGACGGACCGAGCCCGTCGCCTGAAAGTGCCATCGAAATCGACTACATCGGCTGGGACTTCCAAGGCCGCATGTTCGACAGCTCCCTGCCACGCGGGGCCCCTTCGCGGTTTCCGCTGCGCGGCCTGATCCAAGGCTGGCAGGAGGGTGTTCTGTTGATGCGTCCCGGAGACACCTTCCGTTTCTGGATACCGGGCAATCTCGCCTATGACGCGATTCCCGGTGGTGATACCCCCAAGGGCAAGTTGGTTTTCGACATCACCCTGCATTCCTTTGACAGCGGCAATTGACCGGTGACGGTGCGTGTCAACAAATTCATCTCCGACACCGGCTTCTGTTCCCGGCGCGAGGCCGATGCGCTGATCAAGGAAGGTCGGGTTACAGTCAATGGCACCAAGCCGTCGCTGACCACACGGGTGGAAGATGGGGATAGTGTTTTGGTCGACGGCCAGACCTTGCGAATCCGTAAAGCCAAACCCGGTACACGCAAACATGTCTATATCGCCTTGAACAAACCGGTCGGCATCACCTGCACGACCGATCAGAGCGTCAAGGGCAATATCGTCGATTTTGTCGATCATGAGCAACGTATCTTTCCGATCGGCCGTCTGGACAAGGATTCCGAGGGGCTGATCCTGCTGACCAGCAACGGTGACATCGTCAATGAATTGCTGCGTGCGGAGAACCGCAAGGAGAAGGAATATCTGGTCGCAGTCAATAAAGCGGTGACCGAAGAATTCCTGCGCGGTATGGCCAAAGGCGTCCGTATTCACCGTGACATGACATTACCCTGCAAGACCCGGAAAATCGCGCCCTACGGTTTCGCCATTACCCTGACCCAGGGCCTGAACCGGCAGATCCGACTGATGGTGGCGGCTTTCGGCTACCGCGTCACCCAGTTGCGGCGCGTCCGCATCATCAATGTAAAGCTCGGCGCCTTGAAAGTGGGGCAGTGGCGTAATCTAACCGATGCCGAACTGAAAGGACTTTTGCCGGAGCGCAGCGACTGGTAATTCCGGTTCGCGAATCTTACAGTTTGCGCGGGTCCCGGAAATCTTCAATCTGGCGTGGATTGGGTACGATGTCGAAGCTCATGCGGAATTCGCCCGGTATGGCCTGGCCATTGAGTGTTTGCGGCGCGAATTTCCATTTGGTGATGGAGTCCTTGGCAAATCGACGGGCATCTTCCGGCAAACTGCCATTGTCCGCGGTCATGACTGGATTCAGACATTGTCCGCTAGTATCAATCTCGCATCGAATATCGATTCGACCCTGCCAGCTGTCTTCTCGATTCAGCGATTTCGGAAACGCCGCGTAGATTTCACGTACTGGCAATGGAGCCAACAATGTCTCCTGCAGACTGACGCTGGCCCCGGAAGCGGAGGGGGTAATCAAATAGGTTACGCGCACGCCACTGCGCAATGCCGCCGGTTTGCCATCCTGTTCTGGTGGGGTAATGCGCATGGCGGCAATCTTGGTCTTGACCGCATCAACGAATTTTGCAGGGTAATCGGTTTCCTTGATGATTTGGCTTTCAGCCACGCCGCCCTCAGTTGTGAATGACACATCGCTCCACACCGCAATGGTGTAGGGCGCTGCCGGTTTATCGGCGGCGCTGGCCGGCAGCGCGTTAAACAGAACAAGGACGAGAACGGCACGCAGGGTCATGGGGTGGGCTCGATTCGGTAATGGAACTTCATGATAACCCGTGTCCGTTGGGATTTCAGTCAGAATGTATTGCAATTCATGGGTTACGTATTATTCGACAGGTATACCGAGTGCGCCCAAGGCCGCACATCGCCCGCTGGCCATGCTGGCAGTCAACAGATACCCGCCAGTCGGCGCTTCCCAATCCAGCATTTCACCGGCGAAGAACAGAGCCGGATAACGACGCCACATCAAGTGTGTGTCCAGTTGTGCCAGCGCCACCCCTCCGGCAGTGCTGATCGCCTCGGCAATCGGTCGAGGCGCAGTGACGGTCAAGGGCAGAGCCTTGAGCAGTTCTGCAAGATGCATGGGTTCCGCAAATCGGCTCTTATCGCCCAACTCGTAAAGCAAAGCGGTTTTTACTCCTGAGATTCGGAAATGACGGCGCAGGAAATCGCTGAGACTCCGTCCATTGCGGGGTTTGCCGGCGGCTGCGGTGATGCGGGCCAGATCATGATCCGGCAGAAGATCCAGCAGCAAGGTGCACTTTCCGTCCCGTGCGATGGTTTCGCGGATATCGGCGCTGAGTGCGTAAATGAGACTGCCTTCTATGCCGTACTCGCTGATTACGCACTCCCCCTGCAGTCCGAGAGCATCGCCTTTGGCAAGACGGATTCGCAGGGGTTTCAGTGGCTCGCCGGAAAATTTACGTTTGAAGAAATCCGACCAGCCGGTTTCGAAGCCGCAGTTGGCCGGTTCCAGCGGGGTGATGTCCAATCCGTCCGGCATCAGGCCATGCTGCCAGCTGCCATCCGAACCCAGTTGCGGCCAGCTGGCACCGCCGAGTGCCAGAATGAATGCGTCTGCCGAAATCCGCACTTCACCATCCGGCGATTGCAGGCGCAGTTGTCGTTCGCCTTCAAAGGCGAGGGCTTGGTGATTGACGTGGAATTGTACGCCCAAGGCGCGCAGGTGTTTCAGCCAGGCCCGCAGCAAGGGGGCCGCCTTCATGTCGGTTGGGAATACCCGGCCGGAGCTGCCGACAAAGGTGGCGATGCCGAGTTGTTCCGCCCAATGACGCATGGCGGCATTATCAAACGACGCCAACCAAGTCGCTACCTCGGCGCTTTGGCTGCGAAAACGCATGCTGAAATCTTTCATCGGTTCGGCATGGGTCAGGTTCAGGCCGCCACGGCCGGCAATCAGGAATTTCCGTCCGACCGAGGCTTTGCGTTCATACAGATGGACTTCTGCGCCGCCTTCAGCAGCAGTCTGCGCTGCCATCAAGCCCGCCGGCCCGCCGCCGATGACGGCAATTTTTTTCGGTGCGGTGGCGGTGCTCATAGGGAATCCGGCGATAATGTACTTTCAGTTTAGAGGAATTGCCGTCCCCATGCCCTATTGCCCCATTCTCGCCACGCTGGCCTATGTGCTCTCACCCGATGGTCGACAGGTGTTGCTGATCCATCGCAATGCCCGTGATACCGACGAGCATCTGGGCAAGTACAACGGGCTCGGCGGTAAGGTCGAGGACGATGAGGACGTGGTCGCCAGCGTGCGCCGGGAAGTGATGGAGGAGGCCGGTATCGTCTGCGAAGATATTTGCCTACGCGGCAGTATTTCCTGGCCGTTTTTCGGCAAGAACGGCGAGCATTGGTATGGTCTGATTTTTCTGGTCAAGCGCTTCAGTGGTGCGCCGTTCAGCGCCAATCCCGAAGGTGATCTGTGTTGGGTCGATGTCGACAAGATCATGGATCTACCGATGTGGGACGGGGATCGCCAGTTCTTGCCTTTGGTCTTCGATGATGATCCGCGCCAATTCCATGGCGTCATGCCCTATGAAAACGGCAAAATGAAGTCATGGTCTTATTCAAGAATATAAAATATCCGCTTGATTTTTTATCTTTCATGGCGGTGATTTCCGTGTGAAAAACCTGAAGGGCCGGGAAACCGGCCCTTTTCTTTTGCGTTATCCTAGTTTCCTACCCGCTAAGGAGTCCGTCATGACCACTGCCTATGAGTTTTCCGCCACCGACATCGATGGCAAGGATGTTTCCCTCTCCGATTACAAGGGTAAGGTGCTGTTGGTGGTCAATACCGCCTCCAAATGCGGCTTCACCCCGCAGTACACCGGTTTGGAAGCGCTCTGGCGCAAGCACCGGGATGCGGGTTTTGCCGTGCTCGGATTTCCCTGCGACCAATTCGGTCACCAGGAACCCGGGGATGCCGAAGAAATCAAGAATTTCTGCTCACTCAGCTACGATGTGAGTTTTCCGATGTTTGGAAAAATCGAAGTCAACGGCGGCGGCGCGCATCCGTTCTACCAGTGGCTGAAAAAGGAAAAGAGCGGACTGCTTGGCATCGGTGCCATCAAATGGAATTTCACCAAATTCCTGATTGGTCGTGACGGTTCCGTTCTGAAACGCTATGCGCCGACGGACAAGCCGGAAGACATCGAAGCCGATATCCTTGCCGCGCTCAAATCCTAAACCTGACCGAGCAGGCCCCGCGTCGCTTCGTTGAGCTGGCGTCGTGACAGGAAGAAATCCCAGTAGCTGCCTCCAAGCTGCCGCCAGAGCACGGCGGCACGAACGGCGGCAAGCAGTGCGGCACGTACTTCAGAAACCACCTGCGCCTGGGCCAGATATACCGGATTGCCCTGCACCATGATTTTCGGCCCGAGCGGGCTTACTTTTTCGGCATACAAAGCCCCGAGTGCTGCCAGGATGTCCGGGTGGGTCGCCCCGGAGTTTTCGGCCTGTATTTTGATGTCCAGAAGTTTCGCATGTACTGCCTGCATTGCCTGCGGATTTCGGTTGAACTGGCGTTCGAGATGCAGCACGTTCAGGGCGATGCGGGTAATGGTATTGTCACGGGCGGCTTCGCCGTGCAGCTGATTGGAAAGACACTTCAGGCCGGCCTTGAGTTGGTGACGGTTGCCGTAAATTTGTTCCGTCTGGTCTGCATCGAAAACAAACAGGCTGTTGATGCAGGTTGCCAGCGGCTCGGTCTGGGCCTGGCCTTGATTGGCCATCAGGTTGACCTGTTCAACGGCCTGCAACAGGGCGGCAAGGGCGAGTGCGCGGTCTTTCATGCGGTGGTTTCCTGGCGAAGTCGGATTTCCATGGGGGCATCGGTTTCGGCGATGATGGCGCCGCCGAGGCAAACCTCGTCAGCATACAGTACCAGCGATTGTCCGGGTGTCACGGCGCGTTGCGGCTCATCAAAAAGCACATCCAAAGTGCCATCGGAAAGAACCTGTACGGTGCAGTAGACATCCTGCTGGCGGTAGCGGGTTTTGGCGGTGCAGCGGAACTCGGCTGCCGGCGCCGCACCGGCTACCCAGTGTGCCGTTTCGCTTCGCAGTGTGCGGGAGTGGAGCCACAGCGATTCGATGCCTTGATCGACGTAAAGGATATTCCGATGGATGTCCTTGCCGACCACGAACCAGGGCGCCGGCGGTCGGCCTTTGATGCCGCCGATATGCAGGCCTTCACGCTGGCCGAGCGTGTAATAGAAAACACCGGCATGTTCACCCACGTGTTGCCCATCGATACTTCGTATTTCACCGGCTTTGGCCGGGATGTACTGACCGAGGAAATCACGGAAATCCCGTTCACCGATGAAGCAGATGCCGGTGGAGTCCTTCTTGGCGGCTGTACCGAAACCGGCGCCGGCAGCCAGCGCACGCACCTCGGATTTCGGCAGATGGCCGATCGGGAACAGCGTGGCGGCCAGTTGCGCCTGTCCGAGTTGGTGCAGAAAGTAAGTCTGGTCCTTGCCGGTATCGGCGCCGCGCACCAGTTGGAAGAGGCCATCACGCTCGCGCACCTGCGCATAATGGCCTGTCGCGATTTTATCCGACCCCAGCGTTTTGGCTTCGTCGAGAAAGGTCTTGAATTTGATTTCGCGGTTGCATAGCACGTCCGGATTCGGCGTGCGTCCGGCTTTGTATTCCGACAGAAAATAGGTGAATACTTCCGACCAGTAGGTTTTCGCGAAATTGCGCGAATAAAACGGGATGCCCAGTTTTCCGCATACAGCAAGGGCATCCTTGCGGTCTTCTTCGGCCCGGCATTCGCCATCGTCCTCTTCGTCCCAGTTCTGCATGAACAGGCCGCTGACATCATGCCCTTGCTGTTTCAGCAGCAGCGCGGCCACCGAAGAATCGACGCCGCCTGAAACGCCCAACATGATCTTCATGCTGCGCTCACAGGCTCTGCAACAGGTTAAGCGGATGCCGCGAGCCGTTCAGGTAGTCGGCGATGACCCGGGCCACCAGCGGACTGCGGTGGCGGTCGGTCAAAGCGTCGATCTCGGATGGCAACATCCAGTGCGCCGCAACGATGCCTTCATCCAGTGTGCGTCCGGCATCATGCTGCAGTGGATCGGCGGCAAATGCCATGCGAAGATACTGCCGGCCGGTCTCGGGTGCTTTCCATTGGTAGGCGCCGATGAATGCGGTGAGACTGACTTGCCAGCCTGTTTCCTCAAGGGTTTCGCGGATGGCCGCCTGCAGGATCGATTCATCCGGCTCCAGATGCCCGGCGGGCTGGTTGTAAACCACACGACCGCTGACGCGCTCCTCGACCATCAAGAACTGTCCCGCGCGCACGACGACGGTCGCGACGGTGACGTCCGGTTGCCAGAATGTGCCGGTTCGGTAGCTCATGGGGAAGAGATGGGGCTTAAATCCTTGTTTATCAATAGTGCCATTATCGCCGATTTGCCACCCCTTGTATTTTGATGGGGGATGCCCTATTTATAAGACATGAGCGGAAACAAAACCCCAGACCAGCGCCAAGACGGCGATGCCCTGCTTGAAGCGGTACGCGCCGAAGTCGGGCCTCCGGGCCGTTTCCAAGTGATTCTGCTCAACGATGATTTCACCCCGATGGATTTCGTCGTGTTCGTATTGCAGGAATTCTTCGCGATGAATCAGGAAAAGGCCACCCAGGTCATGTTGCAGATCCATACCCGTGGCCGCGGAACCGGCGGCGTGTACTCGCGTGAAGTGGCTGAATCGAAAGTAAACCAAGTTAATGAATTTTCACGCCAGAACCACCATCCTCTGTTAAGTATGATGGAACCGCTGTAATCAAGGCAACAGGAGCAGACTATGTTCAGTAAAGAACTCGAAGTATCCATCGGTCAATGCTACAAGGATGCCCGTGAGTCGCGTCATGAATTCATGACCGTCGATCATCTGTTGCTGGCGCTGCTTGAAAACGCCTCCGCGCTTGGCGTACTCCGCGCCTGTGGCGCAGAAATCGACGAGCTCGCCAAGGGCTTGCGTCAGGCCGTCAGCGACAATGTTTCGATTCTTCCCGAGGACGACAACCGTGATACCCAGCCGACGCTCGGATTCCAGCGCGTGTTGCAGCGGGCGGTCTACCATGTGCAGTCCTCGGGCAAAAAGGAAGTGACTGGCGCAAACGTGCTGGTCGCCATATTCAGCGAAAAAGACTCGCATGCCGTCTATCTGATGCAGAAGCAGGACATCACCCGGCTTGATGTGGTGAACTACCTTTCCCATGGTGTAGCGCGCAGCGGAGAGCCGCCCGAAGAGCAGAATGAAGAAAGCCGCGGTCCCGAGGCTGCGGAGGAAGCCAAGGGAAATGCCTTGGCCGAATTCGCCGTCAATCTCAACGAGCTTGCCATTGAAGGCAAGATCGACCCATTGATCGGCCGTGAAGAAGAAGTTGAGCGGACCATCCAGGTCCTGTGTCGCCGCCGCAAGAACAATCCGCTTTACGTCGGTGATCCCGGCGTGGGGAAAACCGCGCTCGCCGAGGGCCTGGCCTGGCGCATTGTGGAAGGGCGGGTGCCTGAAGTGCTGCGCACCGCCGTGATCTGGGCGCTGGATCTCGGTTCCCTGGTTGCAGGCACCAAATACCGCGGTGATTTCGAGAAGCGCTTGAAGGCAGTGCTGGCCCAATTGAAAAAGGAGCCGAACGCTGTTCTTTTCATCGATGAAATCCATACCATCATCGGCGCCGGTTCCGCCTCCGGCGGCACCATGGATGCCTCCAATCTGATCAAACCGGTGCTGCAGAACGGCGAATTGCGTTGCATCGGCTCAACGACCTTCCAGGAATACCGCGGCGTGTTCGAGAAAGACCGCGCCTTGGCGCGGCGTTTCCAGAAAATCGACATCAGTGAGCCGACGCTGAGCGAGGCGGTGGCCATCCTCAATGGCCTGAAGCCGCGTTTCGAAGCCCATCATGAGGTGACCTACAGCAGCGATGCCATCCAGGCCGCCGTTGATCTTTCGGTCAAGCACATCAACGACCGTCTGTTGCCGGACAAGGCCATTGATGTCATCGATGAAGCCGGTGCACGCCAGCGTCTACTGCCGCCGGATATCCGCAAATCCATCATCGACCTCGAGGAAATCGAACTGATCGTTTCCAAGATGGCGCGCATTCCTGCCAAGCAGGTGTCCGCCTCCGATAAGGATGTGCTGCGCAATCTCGACCGTAATCTGAAAATGCTGATTTTCGGCCAGGATCCGGCCATCGAAACCCTGGTGTCCGCCATCAAGCTGGCACGCTCCGGGCTGGGCCATCCCGACCGTCCGATCGGCAGTTTCCTGTTCGCCGGTCCAACTGGCGTTGGCAAGACCGAAGTTACCAAGCAACTGGCGATGCAACTGGGCGTTGAGCTGGTCCGCTTCGATATGTCGGAATACATGGAAGCGCATTCCGTCAGCCGTTTGGTCGGTGCGCCTCCGGGATACGTCGGTTTTGATCAGGGCGGCCTGCTCACCGAGAAAATCGTCAAAACTCCGCATTGCGTACTGCTTCTCGATGAAATCGAGAAAGCGCATCCGGACGTCTACAACATCCTGTTGCAGATCATGGACCGTGGCGTGTTGACCGACACCAACGGCCGTGAAGCCAATTTCAAGAATGTCGTCATCGTCCTGACCACCAACGCCGGCGCCCAGATTGCCGCACGCCGTTCCATGGGCTTCGTCGAACAGAACCATACCACCGATGCCATGGAGGCCATCCGCAAGCAGTTCACCC
Source organism: Arenimonas sp. (assembly GCF_044353605.1). Taxonomy (GTDB): domain Bacteria; phylum Pseudomonadota; class Gammaproteobacteria; order Xanthomonadales; family Xanthomonadaceae; genus Arenimonas. The sequence goes on from NZ_JBILBO010000036.1 coordinate 12,882, forward strand.
CGGAATTCCGCAACCGCTTGGATGCCATCGTACAGTTCCAGGCACTAGGCATGGACCACATCCTGCGCGTGGTCGACAAGTTCCTGATTGAGCTGGAAGCGCTATTGCACGAAAAGCATGTGGTGCTGAGCGTCAGTCCGGATGCCCGTCAGTGGCTTGCCGAAAACGGTTTCGATGCCCAAATGGGAGCGCGACCGATGGCACGCCTGATCCAGGATCGCATCAAGCGGCCCTTGGCGGATGAGCTGTTGTTCGGTGCACTGGTCAACGGCGGTCGTGCCAGCGTCACGGTCGGCGAGGGTGGTCTGCAGGTGAACGCCTTGCCCGAACCCGAACGGCTGCTGCCGGCGTCGGTTGAGCCCTGAGGCTTATTTGGCGCGGTAGGTAATGCGACCTTTGCTGAGGTCGTACGGGGTCATCTCGACCTTGACCTTGTCGCCGGTGAGGATGCGGATGTAGTTTTTACGCATTCTGCCGGAAATGTGTGCCGTGATGACATGTCCGTTTTCCAGTTTGACGCGGAACATGGTGTTGGGCAGGGTTTCCAGAACGGTGCCGTCGAATTCAATTGAATCGTCTTTGGACATGCAGAATGGGTGCTTCGGTTGAGTAAGGCACTATTTTGACAGGTTTGGCCATGAAGTGCAAAGAAAAGCCCTATGCCAAGCGGGTTTTGGCCAGATAATCGTTGATTTCCAGACCCGGAAAATGGGCGGTCCAGCCTGCTGTGACCCCGTTTTCTGCGGCATCACGGGCCAGCAGTCCGAGATAGTCCGTCCGATCCAAGCGTTGTCCGCCCAGAAGCCTTAGATGCGGGTTTTCCATCTGCGCATCAAGCCATGACCATCGCCATCCACTCAGGGTTTCACTCAGTGCAAACAGGGCGGCCGCCGATGCCTGACTGCAGTGGCTGAACATGCTTTCGGCAAAGAAGACACGCCCCAGCGTCAAGCCATATAGCCCGCCAATCAAGGTCTCGCCATCAAAGACCTCGATGCTGTGACCGATGCCCAAGGCGTGCAACTGGCTGTAGGCCGCGATCATGTCATCGCCAATCCACGTGCCCGATTGACCGGCGCGCGGTGCATCTGCACAGGCCCGGATGACGTCCCCAAACGCCGTGTCGGCGCGAATTGACCAGCTCGTTTTCCGCAATTGCCGACGACGACTGTGGCCGAGATGGACGGAGCCGGGTGCGAATCCGTAGCGCATTTCTGGAGACCACCACAGAATCGGCTCGCCGGGATTGTACCAGGGAAAAATCCCTTGCCGGTAGGCCGGAATCAGCCATTCCGGACCCAATCCGCCGCCCCAGGCCAACAGCCCATCGGGATTGCTCAGTGCTCGGCTTACCGGTGGAAAACACCCGGGCGCATGTTCCGAAAGCTGTGGTATGCGGATAGGGCTCATGCGTAGGGGGATGCTTGTTGCAACTGCAGCGCATACTCCGCCTGTGCGTTCTTTTCAGCGGCGCACCAGGCCTGCAGGGCAGGGCGAAAGCGTGTGTCGGCGATCCAATGCCGGCTATGGGTCGGTGTCGGCAGAAAGCCGCGGGCGATCTTGTGTTCACCCTGTGCGCCGGGCTCGAAAGAGGTCAGTCCTTCGCGCAGACAATAATCAATGCCTTGGTAATAACAGGTTTCAAAATGCAGACCAGGGCTCTGCTCATCGCTGCCCCAATAGCGTCCGTAAAGCGTATCGCCGCCGCGCAGAAAAAGCGCGCCAGCACGGATGCTGCCCTCGCGTTCGGCCAGTACGAACATGATTTGTCTCGGCATGGTGTTGGCGAGATGCCGGAAAAAATCCAGGGTCAGCGCCGCGGCATTGCCGTAGGCATCGAAAGTACGTGCATAGAAGGCATACATGGCCTCAAGTTCGCTTTTGCCCAGTTCATCGCCATGCAACTGTCGGAAACGATAACCCGCATCTTGGACTTTCGCGCGTTCCTGGCGGATGTTCTTGCGCTTTTTCGGCTGCAAGGCCCCGAGGAATTCCGGAAAGTCCTTCCATCCCCGGTTGCGCCAGTGGAATTGAATATCGCCGCGCGCCAGCCATTCCGGGGAAAATGCGCCGACCTCCCTTTCCGGTAAGAAATTCACATGCAATGAAGACCAGCCGCTGCGCTCGGTTTCGGCAATCATTTCATCGAGCAGAAGACGGCGTATGTCGTCATCCGGCGCCATCATGCGGGGTCCGGTGACCGGGCTGTAGGGAATGCCAATAAGCCATTTCGGATAATAATCGAGGCCATAGCGCGCATAGGCGTTCGCCCAGGCGTGATCAAAAACGAATTCGCCGTGTGAGTTGTCCTTCAGGTAGCCCGGAGCCGCGGCCACCAAGGTGTTACCGCGCCACAGTGTCGGGTGTTGCGGCCGCCAACCCCAGTCCGCACGGAGGCAGCCGGTGCTTTCAAGCCCTTCCAGAAAGGCGTGCCGCAGAAACGGATTGCTGCCGTCATGCAGGGCATCCCACTGTGTGGATGGGATTCCGGAAAGCGCCGAACATATGCGGAATCCGGTCATCGTCGCCGCCTCTCCAGCGGCCCGGATCAGGCTTCTTTGTCGAGGAATTTCTCGGCATCAAGCGCCGCCATGCAGCCAAATCCTGCCGAGGTGATGGCTTGCCGGTAGACCTGATCGGCGACATCGCCGGCAGCGAATACGCCGGGTACCGAGGTTGCGGTGGCCCCGCCTTCCAGTCCGGATTTGATGCTCAGGTAGCCGTTGCGCATATCCATTTGGCCTTCGAACAGGGAGGTGTTCGGGGTGTGGCCAATGGCCACAAAAAAGCCTTGCAGGTCGATTTCGCGCAATTCGCCGCTATGCACATCCTTGATGCGCATTCCGGTAACGCCCGTCTCGTCGCCGAGCACTTCATCCACGGCATGGTTCCATATGATTTCGACTTTGCCGGCCTGGGCCTTGGCGAACAATTTATCCTGCAGGATTTTTTCCGAGCGCAGGCGGTCGCGACGGTGAACCAGATAGACCTTACGCGCGATGTTCGACAGGTAAAGCGCTTCTTCCACGGCGGTATTACCACCGCCGATGACCGCCACATCCTGGTCGCGGAAGAAGAATCCGTCGCAGGTGGCGCAGGCCGAGACACCTTTACCCATGAATTTCTGTTCGGAGGGGATGCCGAGGTACTTGGCGCTGGCGCCGGTGGTAATAATCAGGGCATCGCAATGGTATTCCCCCGAGTCGCCCTTGAGCTTGAAAGGCCGTTCGGACAGGTCGGCGGTATGAATGTGATCGAAGATGATTTCGGTTTCGAAGCGTTCGGCATGCGCCTGCATGCGCGTCATCAGGTCCGGGCCCATCAGGCCGTGGGCATCACCGGGCCAGTTATCCACTTCGGTGGTGGTCATCAATTGGCCGCCTTGCTGCAGCCCCGTCACCAGCACGGGTTTCAGATTGGCCCGCGCTGCATAGACGGCGGCGGTATAGCCGGCTGGACCGGATCCGAGAATGAGCAGTTGGCAGTGTTTGGGGGAGGACATGGCAAAAACCGATTTGGACAGACTCATAGCTTGGGGCTTGCACCGCGATTTATCAAGCCTGTACCGGATGCAAAAAAGCCTCCGGTCCGGCTCGAAAGCCGCGCAATCCTATGTTTTAACCGTTAAACTAGAGTCAATTGCATTCGGGTAATCTGCCTGTGGCCAGAACCACCGTTAAAAACGCATCATCGCCGGACCAGCAGCGCCAGAAGTTGTGGAAAGAACTGGCACTGGTCGCCATTGCTCCGATTCTGCTTTACCTGTTGGCCAGTCTGGTCACCTATTCCACGCAGGATCCGGGCTGGTCGCGCACCGGTAGCTTGGACGGTTCTGTGCATAACATCGGCGGATTGGTCGGAGCCTATCTGGCCGATATCAGCTTCTGGTTGTTCGGATATATGGCCTACACCGTACCCTTGGTACTGACCGGTGTCGCTTATATCGGACTGTTCGGTATGGACAGTGACGGCGATGGAAGGGTCGATTTCGGGCCGGCGCTTCGGTTGCTCGGTATTGTCGGTTTTCTGGTCAGCGGCACCGGCCTGTGCCATCTCATCGGCGGTCCGGCACCGGCCCTGCCGGCACAGTCCGGCGGCTTTATCGGCGATATGGTCGGCAGAAGCATGGGCATGCTGTTCGGTGGCATGGGCGGAAATCTATTCCTTCTGACCGTATTCCTGCTGTCGGTCACGCTGGCAACGGGTCTGTCCTGGTTCGTGGTCATGGATTGGATCGGTGCCGGTGTGTTGGCTTTGATCGGCCGTTTCTCGGCAAAGACCGATCAGGCGGCGGAATGGAGCCGCACCCGCGCCATCCGCTCCGAGCGCGAAGAGGTCCGTAAAAACGAGAGCGAACGCCGCGCCAAACGCGAACCGATCAAAATCGCCGCGCCGGCGCCGACGCTGGTCGAAAAAAGCGATCGTGCCGAACGCGAACAGCAAATTCCCCTGTTCAATGCCGGTGGCGTCAGCGAGATTCCGCCACTGTCGCTGCTGGATGATCCCAGGCCGCAGGCCAAAGGCTATTCCGAAGAAACGCTGGAAACCCTTTCACGTCAGATTGAATTCAAGCTCAAGGATTTCCGGATCGATGTTCAGGTGGTCGGTGCCTATCCGGGACCGGTGGTCACCCGTTTCGAAATGGAGCCGGCGCCGGGGGTGAAGGGCAGCCAGATTTCTTCGCTCGACAAGGACATCGCGCGCGGACTTTCAGTGAAATCGGTACGTGTGGTCGATGTCATTCCCGGAAAATCGGTGGTCGGCCTGGAAATCCCGAATACCCAGCGTGAAATGATCTATCTTTCAGAACTGCTGCGCTCGAAGGAATACGATAAATCCAACAGCCCGCTGACCATCGCACTCGGCAAGGATATCGGTGGCCGTCCGAGCGTTGCCGATCTGGCGCGCATGCCGCATTTACTTGTAGCCGGTACCACAGGCTCCGGTAAGTCCGTGGCAGTCAATGCCATGGTGCTCAGCCTGCTTTACAAGGCCAGCGCCAAGGACGTGCGCATGCTGATGATCGATCCGAAAATGCTCGAACTGTCGGTTTACCAGGGCATCCCGCATCTGCTGGCGCCGGTGGTGACCGACATGAAGGAGGCTGCCAACGGCCTGCGCTGGTGCGTGGCCGAAATGGAACGCCGTTACAAGCTGATGAGCGCGGTCGGGGTCCGTAATCTAGCCGGTTTCAACCGCAAGGTACAGGATGCCATCGATGCCGGACAGCCGATTATGGATCCGCTGTTCAAACCCAATCCTGAGCTTGGCATCGAGGCGCGTCCACTCGAGGCCTTGCCCTACATCGTGGTCATCATCGATGAATTTGCCGACATGATGATGATCGTCGGCAAGAAAGTCGAAGAATTGATTGCCCGCCTTGCACAGAAGGCGCGTGCCTCGGGTATTCATCTGATTCTGGCAACGCAGCGGCCTTCCGTGGATGTCATCACCGGTCTGATCAAGGCCAACATCCCGACCCGCATCGCCTTCCAGGTGTCCAGCAAGATCGACTCCAGAACCATTCTGGATCAATCCGGTGCCGAGACCCTGCTCGGTCATGGCGATATGCTGTACATGCCGCCTGGCACGTCGCTGCCGGAGCGCATCCACGGGGCCTTCGTCAGTGATGAGGAAGTGCACCGGGTGGTCGAGCATCTCAAGCAGCATGGCAGCGGCACAGAGTACATTCCGGGAGTTCTCGAAGAAGTGCAGATGATGGGCGATGGTGTGGTGGTCGGTGCCACCGGTCTGCCGGAAGCCAGCAGCAACGGGGATGAATCCGATCCGCTTTACGATGAGGCCGTCAAAATCGTCACGGAATCCCGCCGAGCCTCGATTTCCGGCGTACAACGCCGTCTTAAAATCGGCTATAACCGCGCCGCACGTCTGGTTGAAGCCATGGAGGCAGCCGGGGTTGTCTCCAGGCCGGAACACAATGGTGATCGATCGGTGTTGGCGCCGCCTCCGGTCAAGGGTTGATATGCGTCAAAGACTGTTGATAATCCTGCTGTTCGTGATCGCCTTTCCCGTTCAGGCGCAGACCGCGCGTCAACAGCTGAACGTCTTTGCCAGTGGCCTGAAAACGGCATCGGCGACATTCCAGCAGGTGGTGACCGGGCCGAATGGGGAGAATGTCCAGTCTGCTCAGGGGCTTTTGCAGATGAAGTCGCCCAATCGATTCCGCTGGGAGTACAGCAAACCAAACGACCAGCTCATTGTGGCCGACGGCACCAAGATATGGGTCTACGAGCCTGATCTGAAACAGGTTACTGTCAAGCCACAGGACGCATTGAATCAGGACAACCCGCTGAGCGCCTTGTCATCGCCGGAAGCATTGGAGCGATTTTACAAGCTTACTGAGTTGCCTGAGCAGCGGGGTATTCGCTGGTTGCAACTCGTTCCGAAACGTCCGGAAAGCTCGCCTTTTGATAAAGCTTTGCTCGGTTTCGATGGCAATGGCCTCAGAAGCATGCGCTTGTTCGATAACCTCGGACAGGTCTCGGAATTCCGTTTCGGCAGCTGGAAACGAAATGCCGCCATCGCCGATAACAAGTTCCGCTTTACGACACCGAAGGGCGTCGAAGAAGTTCAGTAATCCAGGAGATTTTGCATGAATGATTCCATCCGCCAAAGCCCCGTCGATCGTTTTCTCGGAATCGTCGAGAAGGCCGGAAATCTGCTGCCGCATCCCGCTACCTTGTTTTTCCTGCTCACGGTATTCGTTGTCATTGCCAGCTGGTTTGCCAGCCAATTCGACTTCTCGGTAGCACACCCCAAGACCGGCGAGCTGGTTACACCGGTCAATTTGCTCAGTGCCGACGGCCTTCAGCGCATCATGGGCGGCTTGGTCAGCAACTTCACCGGCTTTGCTCCGCTGGGGACGGTCCTGGTGGCTTTGATCGGCATCGGCGTGGCCGAGCATTCCGGATTCATCGGTGCCTGTCTCAGGATTGTCGTGCTCAATGCCCCGCGCTTTCTTCTGACCCCGATTATCGTCTTTGCCGGCGTCATGTCGAACATGGCCAGCGAAATCGGTTATGTTCTGCTTGTGCCCTTGTCGGGACTGCTGTTTGTCGCTGCCGGCCGGCATCCCATCCTAGGCATTGCCGCCGCCTTCGCCGGTGTTTCCGGCGGGTACTCCGCCAATCTGCTGCTCGGCACCATCGATCCGCTGCTATCGGGCTTATCGCAGGAAGCGGCGCGGATTGTCGATCCGGCATATACAGTAAGCCCGGCGGCCAATATGTACTTCATGCAGGTTTCAACACCAATCATCACGCTGTTGGGTTGGTTTGTTACCGAAAAAATCGTCGCCCGTCGTTTTCCGGACGGTCAATATGGCAAAGGTGATGAACGCATTGAGGCGCTTTCCGCATCCGAAAAGCGTGGATTGCTCTGGGCGGGCATTGCAACGATAGCTCTGACGGCATTGGTTCTTCTGGCGACAATTCCGCAAAATGGCATGCTGCGGATTCCCGGTGAGCCGGATCTCCTTAAAGCGCTGGCCCCTTTTCTGCATGGCATCGTGGCGCTTATTTTCTTTGCCGGCGCATTGATCGGCATTGCTTACGGCGTCGGCGCGGGAACCATCAAAAGCGACAATGACGTCATCAAGGGCATGTCGGCCTCGATGGCGACACTTGCCAGTTATCTTGTTTTGGTGTTCTTTGCAGCGCAGTTCGTAGCGCTTTTCAATTGGACGCAGCTTGGTCTGATTTTCGCGGTAGAGGGCGCGGAATTCCTGAAAGCGCTCGGTCTGCCGAAAATACCGCTTCTGCTCGGATTCATCCTCCTGACCGCTTCGGTAAACCTCGCCATGGGCTCGGCTTCGGCCAAATGGGCATTGATGGCCCCGGTGTTCGTGCCGATGTTCATGCTTTTGGGGTACTCGCCTGAAGTGACCCAGACGGCGTATCGCGTTGGCGATTCAGTGACCAACATCATTTCGCCGATGATGAGCTACTTCGCGCTGATTATTGCCTTCCTGCAGCGCTATGAACCGAAGGCGGGTATCGGAACGGTGGTGGCAACCATGATTCCGTACTCGATTACCTTCTTTATTGGCTGGTCCGTTCTTTTCGCCTTGTGGGTGTTCATGGGCTGGGATCTCGGCCCGGGTGCGGGTCTGGTATATCCGAAAGCAGGATGAGTGACCTGTTCGCCAATGCCGCCTTGCAGCCCTTGGCTGAGCGGATGCGGCCCCGACGACTGGCCGACATGGTCGGCCAGGACCGTCTGCTGTCCGAGGATGCGGCCCTGCGCAAAGCCATTGAGTCCGGCCGCATCCATTCGATGATTCTCTGGGGGCCTCCGGGCTGCGGCAAGACCACATTGGCGTTGCTGGTCGCACACTATGCCAAAGCGCGATTCATTTCGATTTCGGCGGTGATGTCCGGTCTGCCCGAAGTCCGCAAGGTGCTGGCCGAGGCCGAGCAGCATTTTCTGCGTGGCGAGCCGACCGTGCTGTTCGTCGATGAGGTGCATCGCTTCAATAAAGTCCAGCAGGATGCCTTTCTGCCGTATATCGAGAAAGGCAGTATCGTGTTTATCGGGGCAACCACCGAGAATCCAAGTTTCGAGCTTAATTCGGCCTTGCTTTCACGTTGCCGGGTTCATGTCATGGATGCGGTGTCGGTTGAAGCCATCGAAACCGCGCTACGTCAGGCGCTGATCGACCCCGACAGAGGTCTGAATGGCGGCACTATAATTTCCGAGAGCCAGATGCGCAGCATCGCGCAGGCGTCTGACGGTGATGTCCGGCGCGCACTAACGCTGCTTGAAATCGCGGCAGAGGTAGCTGGCACGGAGCAGGGCGAAGTCACCGATTTGGTTCTTCAGCAGGTATTGGCCGACCGCACGCGCCGTTTCGACAAGGGCGGTGACCAGTTTTATGACCAGATTTCCGCCCTGCACAAGTCTGTTCGCAACTCCAATCCGGATGCCGCGCTGTATTGGTTCACGCGCATGATCGACGGGGGCTGCGATCCGGGCTATGTGGCGCGGCGGCTGACCCGCATGGCGGTTGAGGACATCGGTCTTGCCGATCCCCGCGCCATTGGCATCGCCCTGCAGGCCTGGGATGCATTCGATCGTCTGGGCGCGCCGGAGGGCGAGCTGGCATTGGCAGAATGTGTGTTGTATCTCTCCGTTGCGGCTAAATCCAATGCCGCCTACATGGCCTACAACCGTGCCAAGCGCGCTATTCATGAAACCGGCAGTCTGGATGTGCCGCTGCATTTCCGAAACGCTCCGACCTCCTTGATGAAGGGGCTGGGTTACGGCAAGAACTATTCCTATGATCCGGATGTGGAAGGGGGAATTGATTATGCCCAGACCGGCTTTCCCGACGCCATGGGAGAGCAGATCTACTACCAGCCGGTGGCGCAGGGTGCCGAGTTGAAAATTGCGGAAAAGTTGGCTCGAATCCGGGAATTGCGAAAAAAGCATTCCTCCCCGTGAATGGCCTTATCACGCAACGCCAAAAACAAGAAACTCCTTGCAGAACAAGGATTTCAGCGCGATAATTAACGTCCGATTTGATTATTTCCGGATACCGACCGATGTTAGACCCGATTCTTTTCCGCAGCCATCTGCCGGAAACGGCCCAAAAACTGCAGCGCCTTCGCGGTTTCGGTCTCGATGTCGCCCGTTTTGAACACTTCGAATCCGAGCGCAAACGGCTTCAAAGCCGTACTCAGGAGCTGCAGAATCTTCGAAACACAAGGTCCAAGGCAATCGGACAAGCCAAAGCCAAGGGCGAAGATGTTGCAGCCCTGATGGCGGAAGTCGCCGCTTACGGCGATGAACTCAAGGCCTCCGAGCAGGCCTTGGATGCGCTCATGCATGACATGCAAGCGGCCATGGCGGTCGTACCGAACATTCCCAATGAGAGCGTTCCCCAAGGCCGTGATGAACACGACAATGTCGAACTCAAGAAGGTCGGGCAGCCGCCGGCATTCGATTTCGAGGTCAAGGACCATGTTGCCCTCGGTGAGCGTCACGGCTGGCTGGATGCCGGTGCAGGAGTCAAGCTCTCCGGATCCCGGTTTACCGTTCTGCGTGGTGAGCTGGCACAGCTGCATCGTGCTTTGGCGCAATTCATGCTGGATACTCACAGCAACGAGCACGGCTATGTCGAGCACAACACGCCGTTGATTGTGAATGCCGAAAGCATGCTTGGCACCGGGCAACTGCCGAAATTTGAGGAAGATCTGTTCAGCACCCAGGTCGGAGACAGCAAACGCTACCTGATTCCGACATCCGAAGTCACCTTGACCAATCTGGTCCGCGATGAAATCGTCGATGACGCCAGCCTGCCGATGTGGCTGACCGCGCACACCCAGTGTTTCCGCGCCGAAGCCGGCAGCTATGGCCGTGATGTGCGCGGCATGATCCGCCAGCATCAGTTCGAAAAGGTCGAATTGGTGGCCATCGCCCGTCCGCAGGAAAGCTATGCGGTACATGAGGCGATGACACTTCATGCCGAGGCGATTTTGGAAAAGCTGGGGCTGGCCTATCGCCGGTTGCTTCTGTGTACCGGCGATATGGGCTTCAGTGCCACCAAAACACACGATCTGGAGGTCTGGCTGCCAGGCCAGAATGCCTATCGCGAAATCAGTTCGATTTCGAACTGCGAGGCTTTCCAGGCGCGCCGTATGCAGGCACGTTGGCGCAACCCGGAAACCGGCAAGCCGGAGCTGGTGCATACCCTCAACGGGTCCGGTGTCGCTGTCGGACGTTGTCTGGTGGCGGTCATGGAAAACTACCAGAATTCCGATGGCAGCATCCGAGTTCCGGCCGTTCTTCAGCCCTATATGCGCGGTAAGGCGCAAATCGGCTGACCCCCGAAAAATTCATGTAGTCACGGCACGAAAAAAGCGCAGAATGCCTCTGTGGACGTACCGCACGGCCGGGGATGCGGAAATTCAACTCTCTCTGAATGCATCGACCGGAAAAGCCTGACAGGATGTCGGGCTTTTTTGACGAAAAAAAACGCCAGACGGAGTCTGGCGCAGGCATGTAATGACCTAAAAGGAGATAAATCTACTCAGAGAGAGTCATTGCATTGTGATTCAGACACCCTGAACGCAGGCTGATGAGGTCTTGATAAAGCTGAATGATGAATGAATCGCCAGGTTTCATCGCAGATGCTCGTCATCCCAGCCGATATTTTCCCTGCGGCGGTCGGACATTCTGCGGCGATCTGGTGCTTTGCGGTCCTTTTGCATGCGGTATGCGGTCCGGCGGTCGCTATCCTGGCGGCGTTGTCTCCAGCGACCATCAATGATGGGCCGGTATTGGCACTCGCAGGTTTTTGAGGCGCAGTCCGCCAATGGCAGGGGGGAGCAGTCTCTCGCCGACATCCGGATGCGGTTGTGGTTACGGGCGAAAGTGCAGGCCGTACCCAGGTTTGGCGCGAGAAACTCCCAAGCCACTACGGACATGATGCCGGCATAACGTGACGGATTGGGCACCTTTGCCGGTATATCGGCCAGAGTCAGGATGCCGGCAGTTTTGGATTTACCCGAGGGGACGGGTTTCAGGAAATAAAAAGCCGTGCATGCGACCACGACGATGACGAGGAGTCCGATCCACATGAATGCCTCCGGCAGGTTAGTATGGTTGAAATGTTAAAAAGATTGACATTACAACCTTTTCATAATCTGATTAGGCACTGCGGGGGAATTTTCCATACATTTTTTGAAGCTTCCAGATACCGATCCTGTCTTTTGAATATTATTTAACTCATCTTCGAAACTGGCAACTGCACTTTTTTCTCCCATATCCATCCATGCCGCTAATTCCTTTCCTTGATCAGAATTTCCTGTAAATGTTGCAAGATTACCTCCATACCTAAACATCATAATTGTTAGTATGCCGAGCGCTTGATTGGCAGATTCATTATTTCCATATTTTTGTTTGATTATCTCGTAAGCTTTAGCAATGTACATGCTACAAAAGCCAATAAACTCATCAGATCCGATTTCAATATCTTGAAATTTCTCGTCTGCCAATTTTCCAAGTAATTGAATCCTATTGCTTGCACCTAATCGCCTCGCTTCATAGAATTCGGTCCTGGACTGGAAGCTGCTCCCGCGAAACTCTTTATAATCTTTCGGATTTTCGAACCCTGCCTTGGCCATAGAGCTGTTAAAGTCCGTCCACTCATTTAAAGTAGATATACCTAATTTACGGGCAGTCAAGAAATCCTCAGGTTCTCCGAAGCCTGCCTTCTGCATGTCTGCCAGAAACCGTTCCCACTCTTCGGCAGTGCTTATTTCTACTTTTTTTGCAGCAAGGAAGGTGTCCTTATCAGAGAATCCGCCAATCTCTGCGGCTTCCATCTGTGCCTTTGTATCGTAGCCACTCAGTCGATAACCTTCTTTTACCCATGCAATTAAGATCACAGAAAAGATACAAACTGATGCTATTAAGATTATCCGAAGATTCTTCATGTCATTCCCATACGTTTAGCTGGTTTATATATATAAATCTGGGCATTCCGAAATGTCAAGTTATCGTGAGTGTTAGCCCCCTGGGGAACACTTTTGAAAGGCATCGCGCTGCGGTGTGATCGGGATAATCCGTAGATAGAGAGAATCCCACAGCCTATGAGACAGGCCTGAAACGAGGCCTGGACTTGGGGTAAAAGGTGGGGTAAATTGACTTAATTAGGTGGTGTAATTGCTTTTAAGTTATTTTTTTAAAAGCCATAAAAAATGGCGGAGAGAGTGGAAGATGTTGTCCTTGGTGTTCAAGTGGCGGCCATTCCCACAATAAAACGACAGCGCTTAGTCTAATTTAATCACTCAAGCGATAAGTAATACGCTGCGAATAGTTACCTGTAGTTGGATAGCCATCATAATCCAATGCCGGCTCAAAGCGAGCGTAACGCTCCATAGATTCGCACGCCGCCTGATCTAAAATGTCAAAGCCGCTTGATTCTGTGATCGAGCAGGCAACTGCGCGCCCTTCGGCAGTGACGGTAACCCGCACGCCAACTGAACCCTGAATTTCATCACGAAGTGCTCTGGTGGGATAGTTCTCCTGAATACGCGCAGCCCATCGGCTTATGCCTTTAGCTCGAGCAGCACGTGCCTGAGAAACACTTTGAGGTAAATTTTTCTGGGCGAGAGTATTTCCACTGCTTTGGTTCTTAGGGCGAGCAATATTGGGTGAATCAGTTTGCTGAGTTCGTAAATCCATTCTGTTTAGGCTTTTTGTGTGGACGGTGCTCGCATCAGAAATTGAATTATTCAACGCCTGGTTAATAGTAAAATGCAAGCGTCCAAAACTTCCTTTCTCTCTTAGAGGAAACGAAAGATTTTCAATTGTCTGATAATATTTTCGGTCGCATTTTCGTAACACCGAGTATCCTGCTTCTGGCTCATCTGGCATGATTCCATACCTGTAAAATTCGGTCGGCTCGATGTTAGGACGAACCTTATTCATAATGTCAGCCATTTCAAATAGATTTTCAGAGGAACCAAAAATCTTTCCATCACGTTGTAAAACACCTCTTCGCACGTTTCCGTCATTGCTAATTTCCCACAAACTAAATCTGGTTATAGGTGAATAGAAAAGATAGTGATTTGGAGATTTCTTGCTGCGCCAGACCGGCCAAAGTCGGTTCACGTAAACTTCACGTTGATCAATTTCCTCATTAAACATGAACATATAAACTGACTGAGTCGTTGCGTTATATATAGTTGGGTAAGCGCGTCGTATAGTACGTTTCTTGTAATCTGACCATTTGGCTTCAATCAATTTTTCACATCCATTTTCTACCTCTGACATGCTGAAAGAAAAGCCTGACATGGCTGCTGGCCATTGCTGCATTTGTTCCCAGTCCGCATTGGCTAAAAACTCTACACGCTTTCTCTGCATCTCGGCCAGCCAGTCGCTACGGCTATGGTACCCTTGCTCCTTTGCGCTTTCATACTCTTCTTTTGTTTTCCAGCCGCCTGTAATAAATTTTTCGTGATCTTTACGAGCTACGAATTCTTTAGCTGATTCCACCCAGATGGTTTCTTTGACATTTATGTCAGGGTAAATGGTGTTTTCAGGCCCTATTTCAGTAAATACCTTCACGCACTTGTCTTTATATTTTTCAGAATATTTTAAGTCGAGATTTGCTGCATCGACACTGAATAGCTCATCCTTGCTATCACAACGGGTGCGTATACTCATGCGTACGCCATCGCTCGAATAATGGTTGACAATAGCAGTCAAGGTTACTGTCTTCCCCTCGCACTCATCGCTATACTTATCGCTGTCTCCTGCACGACAAGCAGAAAACTGCTCGGTCGTGACATCTGGATTGTCTGGACTGCCGCTGCAGGCTGAAAGCAGAGCCGCAAAGATGAGCAATATCAACAAAGACCACTTCGGCGCTGTGTTGATATTTCTAGCAAAGGTTAAGTGTTTAACATAACCAGACATAAGGCTGCCTTCGTTCAGCTAATTACATAGTATTAAGAATATATAACTGATGAAAAATAATCCAATCAAGATGATTGCCGTGGGTGCGAGCCCCCGGGAACACGGTGGCAGCGTAATGCGCTGCGGTGTGACTGGGTTAATCCGTGGTTAGAGAGAATCCCACAGCCTATGAGGCAGGCCCGAAAACAGGCCTGGACATTGGGGTAAAAGTTGGGGTAAATTGACCTAATTAGGCGGTGTAATTGCTTTTAAGTTATTGTTTTAAAAGCCATAAAAAAATGGCGGAGAGAGTGGGATTCGAACCCTTTCCGCATTTAAACTACCTATAAAACAATAATATACCAGTAAATATGTCATTTTTCAGGTGATGTATTTATTGGGGTAAATATGTTCAATTTGGAGATAGTAAGGGGCACTTACTACGCATCTTGGAAAGTCCCAAAGCGACTCATTCCCTTGTATGGGAAGACTAGGCTGCGACAAACTCTCAAAACAGACAGCTACAGACAGGCTGTGCGCCTCGTCATACCGATCGTGGATGCCTGGAAGAGGCAGGGTAAGTTATCTCCTGTTGAAAGTGAAGCACTTCAGGTATTACCAAGGCCGTCTATTTCAACTAATTCAGCTAAATCTAATGTATCACTGTCTTCAATTCATACCCATATAGATCCCTGGATAATGTCTCTCGGGAGACAAGGGCTAAAACCGAAAACGATTAAGGGCCTGGAGCAGGATGTCCGTAAAGCCCTAGATGCCGGACTTGCCCTAGATAAGCCCAGCCTTATGGCCTATCTCAACAAGGCTGAGGAGCAGGGTAAGAGTAGAGTGAGGATACAGGGCTCAATTAGGAGCTTTTGGATGTTCTTGAAAGCTACGGATGTAGTCCAATTGGATTGGCCTGTGTTGCCCCCAGTTCGAAGAAAGTTCAAAGGCAGACAAGCCAATATCCCCTATACCGCTGCGGAGCTGCAAAGGCTCCTTACCAAGCTTAAGAACGGAAAGGATAAAGAGGTATACCGTGCCTGCCTAATAGCGGCCTATACAGGTTGTCGGATCAATGAGGTAGTGAATCTAAAACGCCAGGATATATGCCTCAATAAGGATAGGCAGTCTCTTATCATCAAAGAGAGTAAGACAGGGGCAGGGGTAAGGGAGGTTCCCTTGCATCCACAGATCTTCTCTGTTTTTGGAGGGGATTGGGAGTTTAAAGACAGTTCGGATGCTCTCAGTAAGCGCTTTGGCAGGTTGACCCGATCCATACGAAAGGAGGGACAAACCTTTCACTCACTGCGGTCATCATTCATAACCTTTTTAGAGCAAGGAGGTGCACCTGAAAACATTACGGCAGCAATAGTAGGCCATAAAATCCAGACTATGAGTTATGGCCTATATTCAGGAGGGCCAAGTTATGATCAAAAAAAGATAGCAATTAACTTAATTCCGAATATTTGGCCTATTACTCATAATTCTAAAACTAAGAATTATTCTTATGTTTAGTAAGAACAATGTATATATGATTTTAAATAATATATATTTATTAAAGCTAATAATCGAGGTGGCGTATGAAATTCGATCATTGTTTGTTTGTATTCAGTCTTGTTTCAGGTTTAATAAGCCAATCAAATGCGGCCACTCTGAATGAAGTAGAAAATGAATTAGCAAAATCAACATCAATTAATTCAAGTAATAATATGAATTTAGAAAGTGTTGCGCCACACTCTGACTTACCTAAAAGTATCGAAAGCCTATTATTAGCAGGAAAAGGCATTCAAGCCTTAAGTAAAGCAGAAGAAAGAATAAAGCAATCAAATAATTCTGATCAAGAATTTGAACTTATTGGAATTGCAATTGATTTATGTTTAATGATGCAAGACTTAGATTGTTTTAATAGAATATATTCCAAATATAGAGAGAATCTTGAATCAAACTTAGATTCTTACTTTAAAAATCAAAATTCAGATAAAATTTCAGACGTTGGTGTACAAAAATTTCATAGATTCAGTGCATATGACGAGCTTTATAATTATTACTTTGCAGATATCGCCGGGTCTTGGGATGCTGATATTGATAATGAAGTTGTTGGTTTAGGAATACAATCAAAATACGCTGCGCTTCATCATTTAGCTTTGGCAGGCCGAAATAATAGTAAATTTAAAACAAAAGATGCTATTCAGCAATTACGAATTGCTAGAGCATTAATGGTCGAAAATGATTTAAATGATTTGATAACACAATGGCATTATGCAGAGCTTTTAGATTTATCTGCGCAGATGTTTAATGATCTGGATGATATTAGATATTTTATTGAAATTAAAAGATCATTTAAAAAAATACATAATATAAACATATCCGAAAAAATTAATCCTTATGCGCTAGCAATAATATACGGATCAGTACTAGATTCTGGACTGCTAACTGAAAGTGAAGAAATAGAAATAAGATCTGAGATATCTAAAATATTCGATAGTATTGAAATACCGAAAGGCTCCATGCTGGAGTATCGAAAGACCAGCTTCTATGCATATTCAATTTTGGAAAAAATCATAATAAATAAAGCTGTAATAGATGGTAATTCAATAAAGCAGCTTGAAAAAGTGCCAGTATCAAATGCATCCCTGGCAGCGTTCGCGCTGACATCAATTATTGCAGGTGATAAAAATAATCTCAATAGATCAAATCTACAAACACAAATTAATTATCTTGAAGGGCTAAAATTAAACTTCAAAGATGATGGTATTTCTTATCTTGATTTTGAGCTCTCAGTTAGTATCTTAAAAGCACTGGCATGTAGGTTTGATGAGGATTCTGCTTGTGAAATTAAAAATTTAATACATACAGCCGAAACATATTTGCGTCTAAGAAACAAAAGTGCAGATAGCATAAACTCAGGACGAAAGGGTATAAAGACAGATAGAATTCTGTCGTTATATGTAATAAATCGGTTTGAAGAATTAGGCTATAAATCACCTGTTACGGATAATTATATTTATGTAGTAGTGAATTCAATATATGAATTGCGAAATAGTGAGTTAGTCATATCTAGGTCACTATCTGCTTCATTTGATGACGAAATGAATTCAATAGCTTCAAAGCAATATGTAGTTGCAAGAGCTTCATACAAAGAAAGTTTATATAAATCATATTATGACTTTTTTAATAAGTCATACGCCAAATCTAAGATATCAGGTAATGACAGTAAAACATCCAGGGAGTTTATTGGCCCATTTATAACGGCTTTATCTGAAATGGAAAATAACTGGCTCTATATATCTGGCCGGAATATTTTGAAAGTTGGCAGCATTGAGGACTTGCAGAAGAGCATTCATCCAGATGAGCTTATTATGCTTTCGTCATATGCAGATGGAATTCAATACGTGCTTTTTGTTTCTAAAATCGGGGCATCAATTAAAGTTAATAATTCAGATAATCGTTACGTCAATGATCTAAACAATCTAATTGTTAGTGGTGATATTCACAAAATAAAAGCCGAAGAAATTAATAGCAAATTGCTTTACTCGTCTAATGTATTATTCGGAAATACTGATTTTTCGAAATATAAAAAAGTATTTATGCTTACCGGGCCGCAGGTTGCAAATATTCCATACACTTTATTTAAGTATAAAAAAGGATTAAACAATCGCTTTATTATTGAAGACGCATCAATTATAGTTTTTGATACAGTCAAAGAGTATCAAGTTTTTCGCGCAAATAAAGATGATAGTTCTAAATTCATATCTCCAAGAAGTACAAACTATTTAGCATTTGCAAACCCTCAATTTACACAATCATCACAATCAGATGAATATGCGTTAGTTATAAGGGGTGGGTCGGGAGCTTCAGTTAGTAATCTAGCTATGCTGCCAGAGACTCAGATCGAGGCAGTCAAATTTGCATCTAATATTCCAGGTAAACATAAATTACTTTTTGGAAAATCGGCAAATACAAAAGAGTTTTACTCTCAAAATTATAATGATGTAGAAATCCTTACTATTGCAACCCATGCTGTTATGTCTGGGGAAGTCTATGAAGCAATCTCGCCATCAATTGTTTTAACGCCCTATGAAGATTCGGGTTTAATTGATGTAAATTCACTTTTCAAGACATATGGCGCACCACGCCTAGTTATTCTATCAACATGCAATTCAGCAAGGCCTGAGTTAAATATTAACTACTCACAGATTTCGTCGCTTTCCAACTCATATCAAATGAAAGGGTCAGAGAGCGTGATAGCCAGTTTATGGCAGGTAGATTCGATTTCAACTCAAAATCTGATGATTAATTTTTCTAAATACTTGAGCAAAGGCATGGATTCGCCAGAAGCAATGAGGCTAGCTCAAATTGATATGATCAATTCTGAGTCATCACATCCAGCTTTGTGGGCAGCTTTTATCGTTAGTGGTGTATATGAACCCAAAAGCTTAAATAATAAAAAGTTACAAGATGATCTTATTGTCCAAGTGATTCCAAATAAAAGACTAATTAGTAGTGCGGCATCTGGAGACTATCAATATTTATCTGTATACGATAATAAAGATCTAAAGCAAGCACTTTATTCGAGCATGAAGAATGATAAATTTGAGATAATTTCAGAAGGTGGCTATTTGCTGGCGAGTAATAATCATAATTCATATTATCTCAAAGACATGGGAAAAGAGATAATTGTTGGGATGCTAAACAAAAGTCAATTACTCGAACTCTGTAAGATTGATTATCTGCCAAAAATGCCAATTGAATTTGCTGTAATGGGAGATAGCATCTATTTGTTGTACAAAATAGAGACTGAAGTTACTACAAATTACATACTTAAGGTTTCGCTCGATAATTGCGTAAATACATCCCAATCAAATTCACAGTTTGCGCTCAAGAATGCAACCTCACGACTTATAAAGTCCAGGGATGGAAGTCGAATATCTGTAGTTAGTACTATAATTTTAGATAAGCCTTTGAAGTCAGTAGAGTCAACTATTGGCGACATTGAATTTAAGATTTCTTGTGGAATTGTAGATTTCGTTAATTTATCTGTTTTCTCTAACGATCTAAAACCTATGGGAATCTATGATTTGCCAGGCTATGCTTATCATATGCAGCCCGATAAATATGATGACAACATAACTTTATACAAAGGCCATAATTGTTTGAATTTGTTTTCTTCTCTGGTTAATGTAAACATCCAGCCTTTACTTGATCAAGTTTCTAAAAATAATGATGTCATTCAGAACATTAAAACTGTAGAAGAGGCTAGTAAAATAGTAAATATGCAACCTATACCCTCAGTCTTCATTGAGCCCGTTATAGGTGTTAAGTCTGATTCGAATAGTAAGGTATTATTATTTAGGACCAAGCAGATATACGAGATGGCAAATAAAGAGGATAATAAATTATCATTTACTATTTTTGAAGAGTTATATTTTTATAGCAATGAGAGTAATTCATGGATTACAGTTAATCGTAGTTTATGTAATTTTCCAGTTGTGGTCACAGGTGGAAACTACACAAAAGCTTTATGTAGTAACCACGACGGAATCGAAGTCATAAGCAGTAAATATTTTCACTAAGTACAATTTGGAGCATTTTATGTATAAATTAGTATCAAAAATATATTTTACTGCTGTGCTTATTATTCCAGGGGTTGCTTATGCAGCTGATGCTGTATCATCAGACGATATGCAATCTAAATATAAATCATATATCGGCAGTTATGATAGTAATTCAAATACCAGTAAAACTGTTTCTAACGGCCTAAGCATTCCCGGGCTCAACAAGTTATCTATTGCAGCTGGACTTCTGACTTCTAAGCAAGAACAGTCAACAACATTGCGTGGAAGTGCCGAGGCTAGCATCTTTCAAAAAGGTGCATTGGCAACAGTAATCATTGCTACTGATGATGGCATGGGTAGTGGTGTAATAATAAGTAATGATGGATACATCTTGACAAATAAACATGTTGTAGGCAGTGAAAAATATGTAGAGGTATTTTTTAAGCCTCTTGGATCATCAATTGATACTAAAGATATTCAATCTAAAATAGGTGAGGTTTATAAATACAATGACTATAGTGACTTGGCTTTAATCAAAGTAACCTCGATCCCTAGTTACATTACACCTATTCAGATTGAAACTAAATTAGTGCCTAATGTTGGTGATGACGCACATGCTATCGGTCATCCCAAAGGTGAGATTTGGTCATATACAAGAGGGTACGTAAGTCAAGTTCGCAGTGACTACACATGGAAAACAAGCGATAACTCAATCACCTATAAAGCAAGTGTAATTCAGACTCAAACGCCTATTAATCCGGGTAATTCTGGCGGCCCATTGTTAGACAAAAATGGAAGGTTGATTGGCATCAACAGCTTTGGTAACCCAAGTGCTCCAGGTATGAATTATGCAGTTTCTTCTGCTGAAATAGTCAATTTTCTAGCTCAGGATGGCTCTAAAGTAGCCGCATCTCCAAGCAAAGTATCTAAGTGCAAAGTTACTGAACTCAGTACAGAACGCGAGAACGATAAAGACTGGGGAATGACGACTGTATCTAATATTGACTCTGACTGTAATGGTACCGTCGATATGCTAATGGTTGTCCCGGATAATAAAAAGTTTGGAATTATGTACATTATTGAAGATGAAAGTTCGTCTACAGTGATAGTTGCTTTTGATGCCGATCGTGATGGATATCCAGAAGTAACTCTCATGGACGTAGATGGCGATGGTAAGTTTGAATACAGCGGTGAAAATAAACCTGGTGAATATCTAGCATCTAACATGAAGCCAATAAAATAGATCATTGGATACTAACAAAGTGTTGTTGGAATATCCCCCCAATTGGTTGTGAAACAGGGGGATATTTTTTTTTGTTTCATTCCCCAGGCCGGGTTGGTCTTCCAGCCACTGGCAGCAAACCCCACCGTGCCCCGTCCAAACTTCCGATTGATGGCATCCAGGGTGTCCATGACAGCCTTTGAGCCCATTGTTGGGCTCTGGAACAGGTCTCCCTGTAAATCCTCGGGTCGGCTCAGATCCAGTAACCCGACCCCGCATTTCTTGTAGGCGTAGCCCTTTTTGAGCATTCCTCTGAGGAGAGCCCGAACAGCCTCCAGGACAAGCCGGGTATCCACCGTGGGTTGGGGGAGGGCTACAGCCCGACTGGGGTAGTGCTGGGGCAGGTCCAGCCTGAACCCATCGGTCTGGGCAAATACCCAAACTCCAGAGGCCACCAGGCCCCGTTTACGGAGTTTTTCACAGGCACGGATGGCGAACGTGGCTGCTATCTGCTGCAATCAGTCCAAGCCTCGGCAATCATCACCATAGCCAGGGTATCTACCTCGCAATAACGAAGTAGACCCAGCTTGATAGCCTGTCTTTCTGCATCATCCAGATCCTCGAACTGGAGGCGGCTGAAGGCTGCAATGGCTGCTCCGCCATCAGCAATGTCAAGGTCTGTCGCACTCCCAGACAATTCTCTACTGAGCTCCTTAAGCAGATCATAGGGTCCGACGGCTTGGCCGTCACGCTCAACCCACCAGATATGATCAACATAGTTAATGCTGGGGATTCCCTGAGAACTTCCATAAATGGGCTTCGAGTACTTCGTCTTGAGAAACTCCGAGGACTTCAAGACCGCTGGCAGCACCACCTTGATGGACGAACTGCCTTTGGTATCAGGATGGTAGTACGCGCGCTTGGCCAGGTCACACAGATCGACCATGGCACGGTTGCCATCCTTGAGAATGCTTTCGATGAATTCAATCAGAGCATCCTTGTCCTCAGGCGGGTTCTTTGACGCATTCAGCTGCTTGAGCACATGGCTGAGGATGGTGTTTTCATGGGTCGCCCAGCGGAATACAGTGCCATTATCCTTATCCAACTCGGCTTTCAGAGCTCTCACGAATGCGATATTAGGATTGGCGTTCGGTTCGGCCATGAGGAACTGACCCACATGCTCAACCCTACCGTCGGCATGAATGATGTGATGCGAGAACTGGAATGCCGTGCTTTCATAGGGACGCATCCCCTTGAAGAAGGGAAGTGCCGTTGTAGAGGTTTCGAAATCAATCATGTGCCACGGGAAAGTCCAGGAGGTCATGGCCTTCTGAATCATGACCGTATCCAGGTAAAAGCCACCTTGATTGTAGGGCACTGGGATTTCCCCCGTAATCTGCATCCATTGCCTTTCGGTAATGGTCAGTCCCTGATCCCCAGTCTTGTATCCGATGTCATCCTGAGACAGGGTCTTGGTATTGAGGAGGATCTTTCCCTGCTGGAGAAGTGCCGTCTTCCTAGCACTGGAATAAAGGTCTAAGACTGTGCCCTGGTTGACCTGTTCGTGACTCAGTCCAAAAGCCTCGTTCAGGCATTCATGAAGCCCGCTTTTGAGTTTAGACCCTGGTTTCGCCCTGTACTGGCATTTGGCACATTCAGAGGTGGGGACGGGGCTGATCTTCCTGTCCGCTCGATATGCCTCAGCCCAGGCTTCCGAAAGCTCGGGTAGCACACCGAAACCGCCTGGAAACTCGATTCCCTCCGAAAAAATGGTATTGATGTATTCGTCAACAGGTACACGAAACAATAAATCCCTGCATTGCAGGGCGATAGTGGCTGCATCGTGGGCAAGAATGACCTCGGCACCTTTTGAGTGACGCTTGATCTTAAAGAGCTGATTCAGACCACCGATAGGGGAAACCTTCGATTTATCCGCCATCATCAAAAAGCTTTCGATCTGAGCCTCAGGATGGGCGTTGCTGAGGACATAACGCTGAAAGGCAATGTCTTGAAGGTAGGGTAGGTATGAGGTACTGATTCCACCCCGCTTGCCGAGGATATCGGGCTCATTCGGGTTATAGGACTTTGCCTTGACCTCAATCAGCTGGAAATGATTGCCCGTCTTGACCAGGATATCGACACGGATAAACAGATTCTTAAACAGAAAGGCAGGCTCATAGAGCACCACCGAGTCCTGGCGGAGCAAATCAGCCGTCTGATCGAGCGCCTCCTGATGGACCTTGCTGGTGATCTCATGGCCACCTGGGTACAGCAATTTCGCCATTTCACCCACCTGGAATCCGCCCTCGGCAAGAGCCTGCAGAAAGGCATCCTCGGCACTGGTGTCCATATACTCTTTGGGCTTTCCGTAATAGAAAAGCTTGGTCGGACATTCAATGGCCAGCTTGAAGCGGGACTTAGTGAGATAACGCGGTTTAGCCATTAATGAAGCCTCAGTGTATTCAATTCACTATAAACCAATCAGCGCATACCATTGATAACTAATTGATTTTATGTGCAATGTATCTTCTTGATATATAGGATAAATACCTAGAGTTAGTGCTACACAATACAGACTATAGTAATTGTCTAATAATTGCCGTATTGTTTATGAAATCAATTAGTTGTGTGTTTTTGAGCGACCAGTGTATTTATAATAAAAGGATTTGAAGCAATGCCCAATAAAGTCAAAATTCAGGTCCAGGATCAATTCGGTAAATGGCAGAACTACAGTACCGTGTCAGGCTACCCATCGAGCATTAAGCAGGGTATGGAAGCTGCCTTAAAAACCGCCATGGGTAAAAATTCAGGAAAGGCCAGAGCAATAGATGCGGAAACTGGCGCAATGATTGACATGCTTTTTGACTAATGAGTTCGTACAGACTAATGAACTACTTTTGAACTAGAAAGCAAATACAGGCAATAAAGTTAAATCATAAAAGGAAAAAGACATGGATTTGCAAACTGTAGTCGGTTTTTATATTGATAGTCACGATGGCCTCTCTACAAAACAGGTTGTAGATAAGGTTCAAAAGCTATCAAATCATCTAATTAGTATTCATGAATTATATCAATGGGGAATAAAGGATCTCCCAAAACAAAGCACTGAAGATTTATCAGACCAAGAAGATGACGAATTTTGGATAACTGATGTTAATAAATCAAAAGAAGCATTCGATGATTTTATCAAATACATTGAGACAAATGGCTTTGATGATGAAGATGGTTGCTGTATAGTCACTGACTCTTCAAATAGGTATAAGTCCCAGGAAATTGATATTGAAGAAGGCAATATTGAGTTTGTGCGGTCTTTTGAAATTGACGAAAATAGATTCTGTATCTATATCAATATAGAAGTTTTATATGCATCTGAGATTGAAAAAATTCCTTCAGCTGGATTAGATATATTTTGTGATATGAATGACGTTGATAACGATTATTTTGAGTTCAGAGTCTAAAAAGCATCATATGGTCAGGCAGATTTGCCTGATATGTCAGCAAATAATAGCTGTGAATATGGTGCAAATGAGCCCTTGAAGTGCGTGAGCCGCCAAGATCAGCCTGCGATGTGTTCATGTAATTACTCTATTTGCGGCTCGCCAAGATTACAAAAGAAGCTTTCAAAGTCGAGCTGCAGCAACAGAATTACATGCGATGGAGAGAATAGTTAGATTATCGTAACGACTGGCTGTCGGGCAGAATTTGTACTGAGAGTAAATAGTTTCTTACTAACATTAGTTGCATTTTTTGGATAAATTCTATGAATCTTCTTCAAATATTAAAAATGTCATATCCACAATTTGATGATTCTGACTGCAAGGTTCACTTAGCAGTAAAAAATACAGTTGGAGAAGACCCATTAAATGAATTTTTATCAGGTAGGTTTAAGGAGTGGCAAGAGATACAAACCAAAAAAAACTTTTCGAATAAATACATTCTTTCTTTAATTCAGATACCTGATAAGAAAAATATGTGGCTCTTCGCTGGACTTTATATATCACATGGAAGCAAAGTATTTTATGAGAAAAATGCACGTCGTTATAAATATAGCACTCAACAGCTTGCCGATGATAATTTATTGGCTGGAAGAGCTATTATCAGTTTTGAGAGATCTAGTAGGCAGTCATATCCTTATTTCAATAAATTGAAAGATAAATTTAAAATTAATGAAATTAAGGCTAACCGTATAGCAGTTCAAGACTTCCCAGGTCATGAAAATGTAAGAATAAAGAAAGAAATTCTTGACCTTATAGTCAGCCAAGGAGTAGATAGCTGGCGAGGAGGATTAGGGATTCCAGGCATATATCTAATCACTGACCTTGCTACTGGAAGATTTTATGTTGGAAAAGCTGATGGTAGAAAAGGAATCTGGCAAAGATGGTCAGAATACTCTAAAAGCGGCCATGGCGGCGACGTTGATCTTAGAAAGCTCTTGAGCGAAAAAGGATCTGACTATGCAAAAAACTTTCAATTTTCAGTGCTTGAAATTACTGATACTCAGTCATTATCAGAAATTGACGTTCGTGAAAGTCATTGGAAAGAAGTTTTAGCTAGCCGAACTCACGGTTATAACAAGAACTAAATTCTATTAAATTTTCAGTATATTGCTCTAGGCAACTCAGCTCATCTCATTGTAAGCACGTGAACACATTCTTCTGCCTCATGCCACAGGCTGGCTTCTCCTTGCAGTCAGTGGCAGTAGGCCCAGAAGTCACTTGTCCAACGCCTCCCAGTGAGCGCAGGATCTTCTACACGCTGCCTGAATGAGTGGGAGAAAATGCTCAGGTCTATATTGCTGAGGGTCTTTGGGCTGCAAATTGTGAAGTAACTGTTAACTAAAGAAAATTCGGGGGTGTAGCCTAAATTTTTGTTTGTTATACTGTTAATATTCAATTATCTATTGGCATTCTCATTTTTTGAGATATTGAATACGTACTATGTATTCAATTAGTTAGTTATTTATAGAAATCGTATTCAATGTTCTGTACTGGCTGCGGTAAAAAAATATCGATAGAAAAATATTGCAGTGCTTGCGGTAAGCTTAATCATGGCCATCTTGCTAATGATGGCTCGATTAAACATGAGCTTACTGAGCAAGACAAGCCAATCTCAACGAATGCTTACGGACCGATAATTGCAAATCAAGAGGTCCGGGCGCTGTTCGTCCTTGGCCATGATCTACATGGCGAGCATTTAGAATGGCTGAAAGCTAAATATCCCAATTCGTCAGTCGAGCGATTCTCGACAGTCGGTGGAGTGCGGCAGTCGGCTGCAAATCTAGCAAGCCAGGGAGCCATTGATTGTCTCTGTCTTATTGGCTCATCAAAATCTGTACCGACATGCCGGATCTCGGAAGGGTCACATGAAATCGATTTGGAATCCGATTTGTTTTATGCAAGTCAAAGAATGGTTGTCGATTCTGTTGTTGATTTTCAATCTGAGAGAACCTTCAGCAAGGGTGTTAAATACAGGGAGTCATTAGCCCGGATTGGCGTTGACGAGATTGTTGGGTTTGTTCCTGTTGGCCGTATACCATTTGACGATTTTACAGTCTGGAGCGAGTACTTGACTTCCCTTGACCGCATGGATCATGGTTCAGGCGGTGAATGGATTGCTTTATCGAATTTCGATTCCCACTGGGTTAATGAATGTGAAGCGCTTTTCAAGCGAATTGGCGGCGAGGACTTCGGTCATGTCTTCACGATACCTGATGAACAGATTCTGATAGACGGAAAGTTCAAAGACAATGGTTTCAAAAGGTCATCGAGGCTGGTAATCAACCTTCACGGAGGCATACCAAATTCTGGAAATGATGGGCAGATGTTCAGCACCGAATACATGCCCCCGCAAAAACATACTCTGGTTGACCCTTCAGATTATGGCCCATTTCCTGAATCAATCGTCTTTTTATTTGCCTGTTTCGGCGGCAGTTCGAAGTGGTGGAATACAGGGTTTATTCCCAAGTTTTTCAAGTCCAGTGGTCTATCCATTTTGGCTTCATCCAATACCGTCTGGGTGACTGATGAGGATGATTTTGACTGCTCAAAGCCTTCCAGTGTTAAATTGTCGGCTGAGTTTTTTATAGCAATAGAGAAGCATGGTATGCCTCTTGGAGGCGCTTTTTCATATGCGAAACAAAAAGTCTTGGCCGATGCGCTTCAGGAAAGCGACCATAGGTATTTCTTCAAAACGCTGAAGGAAATCCTCCAGTTTTCCCTTTATGGTGCTCCATGGGTCGTTCCCGTTGGCAGACGAATGGAAGACAGCCTGGAAACCCATGATGCAAATGCTTCTGGCGGCCGCCTTGCGGGCGGCAGTGTTCTCGGCCGGGTGAGGTCGGGCGGGGGTCTTCAGTCATTCAGGCAAAAGAATACCTTGTTGTCTGAGGTGCGGCAGCGGCTCAAGCAGTCCCTGGGGGCGCAGGGCGTGTCATATTTTGGCCTGAATAATTCCTATTTTATTGATAATCTTATAGAATCAGGAAGGTATGCTGCAATCAAGCATGAAGTCGGCGTCAGCGGATTCGGTCCCGAAAATGCCAAGTTCGGTGTTTTGGAGTTTAATGGGCGTTCGTATGTCTCCGGCGAGATTGACGCCAAGGGAGATGGATTTAATCAGAAAATCATGATTTTCCTTGATGAGGATAATCAAGTGGTCAAGACCTTCAAGTCAAAAGGATGAGCGAATATGAGTGCCGGTATTGAAAACAATGATACAAAGCAGATGTATTTTGCCCGCAAGCTGACTCCCGAGGTTCTCGCGGAGTTATTTCCTGATCATAAATTCGAAAAGGATGCTTCTTCCGCTTCGAGGCTTCAGAAGGTAAAAGAGGGAGCGACTTCCGCAACTTCGGGCTTTTCAGGCTTCATACATGCACTTCTGTTCAGCGAGAAGCCGAAAGAAACGAAAAATGAGCTTAAATTCCCCAACCTTTACGGCTACTTTATAGTTGTCAAGGAGGATAATAAGCTCAGGGTTTTCAGCAGCGCAGTCTCTGCTCAGTATCCCAAGAATGCCGAGCTATATCTTGTCGCCGATCTTGTAGGTCTGCCGATTGCGCGAATCACAGGAAAACACAAGCCAAATCCTTTCTCTCCAGTTTCCGCTCCAGGGCAATCCGTTGATAGCGAGTATGCCATTGATCTCTGGCTCGATCCGGGAAGTCTTGCCAAAGACGGCACAGTTTCCGACGAAGTGTCGGACCGGATAGGTCGTTTTATCCAGCACTATTTCTCGAATAACAATCAGCTGACAATCGAAGATTTCTGCCGTCATTCTGAAACGATTCTCCGCCCTCTGATTGACAGGATGTGCGAGGTTCCTGCTCCTGCAAACGCCTGGCAGACCGGGCAGGCTTTGCCATCCAATACCCAACAGCTGCAGGCCTCATTGGATGAACTCCGATCCAGTGCGCTCAGTCATTCAGGTATTTCCACCCGCATTATTTTTCGGCCAGGTAGCCGCATATTCCGTCACCAATTGACGATCGACGAGAACATCCTTTCCAACCTCAATCTATTAGCAGCTAAAAATTATGTCGATTGGGACGATTCATCATGGAAATGCAATCGCTGTTCAACGATGAATGATTTTGGATCAGCGTTCTGTTATGAGTGCGGAAACCCCAAGCCGTCCGGAGTAAAGTTGGCATCTCAGCGCGATGCTACCGTTAACAAAATCCTTACCAAAGATGGCGATGAGCTGGTCTTCGATCTCAATTTCGTAAGTTACAATCAGCCTTCCGTCAATTTCGATGATATCGCCGCCAAGTGTATCGAAGTGCTGCGGCCTTATTGCAGGAAATTGACAGTAGAGAACATTGACAGTGAATCGGTAATAGCAAGTATCAATGGTCTGCTGAATACGAATCTCACAACAGGCGAGAATGGCCCGGTCGGTGAGTTTGCGGTTGTAGATTTCAAAACGGTCGATTCTGATTGGAAGATACAGACCCGCGCTCTGCTTAAAGAGCGGCTTCGCAGCCTGGATAGGGAATATGCTGATATCGAGATGGATGAGGCTCGATTTGCATTTAGGGAAGCTCAGCTGATCCGCAACCGCAAGGACAGAGGGTTGGTCGAGAAGGAAAATGCTTTCCAGATCGAGCAATTAGCTACAGACCTCAAGCACGACGTGAACATCGAAAGGATTGCGGCTGCCAATGAAACCGAAAAAAGAAAGATTGCGGCTGAATCGCAGATTTCGGCTGATAGAATCGACCGGGATGTAGAACGTTCGCGCCGTGATTTGGACAAAGAAGATTTCAGCGATCAGAAACGTTTCGCACGCAATGACGAAGTTGAAACCCTCGATCATGAAATTACACTCGAGCGGAAAGTATTTGAACACGATCTGACCAAACAGCAGGCACTCGATGCCGCGCAGTTGAAAAAGTCTACTAAAGAGATTGAAGTCGAGTCACTAAAAGCAAAGTCCACTCAGGAGCTTGAAATTGAAAGACTTCGCGTTGAGCATGAATTGCAGCGCGAAAAATTACAGGCCATGGCCAGCATAGACCTCGCCCAAAGAGATCAGCTGAAGGGAATGTCAGCTGCGCAGATGCTTGCCATGCAGGCTACCGGTTTGGCTGAAAAGGGCGCAACAGATGCGCTCACAAAGCTGGCCACAAGCGATGCTGATTCGCGTGAAGCATTTGTCAAGGCTGAAATGCTCCAGAAGATGCTTGATATGCAGTCAGAGTCAAGCAAGGCCTCTTCCGAGATGCAGATGAAACTGATGATGGCATCGCTGGAAGCTCAAAAAGAAGCCAGTTCACGTATTGAAAAAGCACATGAAAAAACGGCTGAAAGCGCTGAAAAATGGAATGAAAAATCCATAGACGCGATATCAAAAGTCGCAATTTCAGCATCTGGAAAATCACGAATGAATGAAAACGATAAATCCGGAGCATCCAAGAAACAATGCGGAGTCTGCAATGGCGTTCTTTCCGATGGTGCAAAATTCTGTATAGAGTGCGGCACCAAGGTTCCATGACCTGCCTGGACACAATCAAATGAATGGCATGTCATGCGCTGGCTGTGGCGCGGCATTGATTGAAACCGCCAAATTCTGCGGCGTTTGCGGAGCTATGGTGATGGCGTCTGAGTGCCAGGATGTTGACGCGGACCGGAATGAAGACCTGGATTCATCGGTCGATCTGTCCGATGCCGATCGGGATTTCATTGAAATCGCAACGGCGGTATTCGACAACAGCATCGATCCGGATGAGGCAAAAGCCATTCTTTTGGATAATGCGGCTGATCTTCACATATCAGACGCCAGGGCTTTGCACCTCATATCAATGGTCAGCGGATCCTTAGATCGGGAGACAGCCGTTCCGGTCAAATTGGAATATGATGCTGCGTTGGCCGTATCCGGTTCGGCCAAAGGCAATACATTGCTTGTACTTAAAATCGAGAACAGGCAATCCAAGCTCATCAAAAGTCTCAATGTGTATTTTAAGCACCCAGAATCCAGAGAAGTGGTCGAGTTTCCCGCGCTGACTACGTTGGTGAAAGGAATGCCAAAACATACTGAGTTTCCTATCGTCCTCAATCGTGTTGGTTACCACTCCATGCGAGAGGGTTTCATCAAAATCAGGACAATTTCAGGTGCAGAGCAATTTCTCAAGGTATCAGGTGTAGTTAGGTTGTCGGCTGAAAACAGCGATGTCAGCAGGGCCAACATCAACAGTTACTCTTCCACGATTCAGACCCATGGCGGTGGCGTCATTGATGCCAGCGGCAATCCCGGCCGACAGTTCCTTGATTTCAATAAAGGACAGGCGTCAAGCAGCGGCATGGCCTGGGAGGCCATCAATCTAGCACTTTCACGGGCCGAAGATTTCGAAACGTTCATCGGAATGACTGCAATTGTCCAGCCTCCTGTACCCGTTCAAAATTCCGTTATAGAAGAATCTGTAAATGATGCTGCCAAGACTGAAGCAAACGAACGTAAATTGCCCCTAGGAATTCATTCTGGTTCAAAGGATGATGCCCGCGTTGTTAACATTGGCGGTGTTATTGACATTGTACAAAGTTCACAATCTAACAATGACTTTCCAATTTTAGATTCTTCTCCCAATACGATTCAACAACAAACTCACGAAATTACGGTTGAACCAATCATTATTGATAACTTCGAAGAAAGGTTCAATGCAGTCCATGCTTTTTTCTTAGCATATTCATTTGTCTCCCAGCGATGCCAAGAAAGCACAGACCGGTCTGTGCATGTCGTACAGTCGGGCTCTACAGGCCGCGGCAACATCAGCGAAGATTTGCTGACTAGGATAGAAGATTTGCTGCCAGGAAGTCCGGTAATCGCAATCTGCGAAGATGACAATTCGAGCCTGCATGACGAAAATTCAGTCTTGTCAACATGGGTTGGGCTCGCGTCTGTGATTACCGCCGACGGTGTGTTTCATGTCAAATCATTACGTGGAGATGTCTTGCTCGATGGCGAGCTTAATTTCCTGAGTTGGAATAGGTTTTTTACTCAAATTAATGGCAGACTTGTAGTTCGGGACAATGTACCGGATATCTGGCTTGGAACCAAGGATCATGAGCTCATCAAAGGCTCTTATGTGGATTACTCTACTGATATTGATGCATGGATTTACTATCACAACTTCATCCGCAAGGATTTCATTGATAAATTCAACAGATTCAAATATGTTGTTTCAGGGATTTGAGGTATACGTATGACATTCAATGGTTTCTTAGACCCAAGATCGCCCAGTTTGTCACCAGCAGGCTTTGAGGAGCTCCAAATATACTGCAATTGGATAACGGATAACTCATTAAAAGACTCCGAAGCGAATTTTATTCATTTTGCCATCCACAGAGCTGAGCTAAAATGCGCTAGACATTTATTCAAGGTTTGGGAAGCAGTAACAGAACATGACTATGTGCCGCTTGATTCAAAGCTTCAGATAATGCGTTTTTTCCTGAATCCGTCTACAGACAATTTCCGTAGGGCAGATGTGTCTGGATGGTTTGATTTCATTCCGTTAGCTCATGAGACAGGTCAAAAAATTATTGCGCCCTTAATTACCAGGCCTGAATTCAAAAAGGTTGGTTTCAATAAAGAAGATACCAAATCATTGGCGTCAGTCTCTAGAGTAATAACTGATGCGATTTCCAATAGATACAAAGATACGCCTGTCTTAATGTATTTCTGGGCTGAGTGGTGCAGTCCATGCAAGAAGCATGGACCGATATTAGAAAAGATTGCTGAAGATTTTAATAATGGTTTCTTATTAGTAAAAATTGATGTCGACAAAGAGTATATGCTAGCAAAACATTTCCAAATTAAAACAGTTCCTGCCACAGTGCTCGTTAAGAAAGGTGAAATTATAGAGTCACAAGTAATTAAAGATTATGACTGGATGGGCTATCACGATTGGGAAATGTACTTTGCGAGTGTTGGAATTTCTGCCATTCCAATTCAGAATGTATTTGGGCCTGATGGTTCGAGCGATAGCGCGGCTATAGACTCTGGTACTCCAGTCTTACCAAAATCCATTTCCGAAGCCAACATTGCCATATGTTCCAAGAAGATCACTGATAACATATTTGAAATCAGTGTTGGAAACGTTATAAAGATAAAGACTGTTGGCGCAAATAAAATAGAGGTTATTAAATTTATTCGCGCTTTTACGGGCCTAAGTTTAGCTGAAGTTGCAAACCTAGTTAATAACACACCATGTACTATTAATAAATCTGTTACAAAGACTGATGCAGATAGTATAAAAAATGATTTGGAGTCCTTGGGCGCAACAGTTGAAGTAATCTAATTTAAATATTTATTTAAGAGTAATTTATGAAAACCTGTGTAAATTGCAGTTTCAAAATCCTTGACTCAACGAATTACTGCCCTGAATGTGGCTCAGTTATTCCAGGCTTTATTGCAGAGCCACAATTGACGCAAAATAGTGCCGCCATAACAAATAATGTTCAATCAGATGAGACCTCAAAAATCGATACAAAGTCAGAGTCAAATTCGTCATTAAATTCGACAAGAGTCATTCCGCCCCCGCCATCAAGACGACAGCCAGTTCCATTAAATAGTGATTACCTGGAGAATAGTAACGATGGCCAATTGGTGGGATCCAAAAATGAGCCGGTAGTTCAACAAAAAAATGGAAATGAAATAAGCCCCCATAAAATCGTAGAAAACAGACCAATAAATCGCGGTAAGAGCAAAAGTATTGCTGCGTTATTAGGATTTCTATTTGGTACCTTTGGAGTCCACAGATTATATTTAGGTAACTGGGGTATTGGTTTATTAATTCCAGCAGCTTGGATGTTTAGTGCAATCATTGACTCGCAGGGACTTTTCTTTATAGTAATTATTTTGATAGTAGTAGATATAGTGCGATTGATAACATTAAGTGATCATGAATTCAATGCAAAGTACAACAGTAAAGAAGTGCATCCATTTCAATTCATTTGGTAGTGTCATCTAGCTTAAATTTAGGTCAATTGATAAAATTATGAAAAACTGTCCTTTCTGCAATAATTTAATTCAGGATACTGCCAAGTTTTGCCCGAAATGCGGGGCAAACGTCCAAAGCGCTAATTTAGAACTCAAAGCTCCAGCTGAGTCTTCACCAATTAGCGGTACGGATTCTGCCCGATCTATACCGCCGCCACCACCAAGTCGTTCCGCGCCCGGTAGTATCTACTCACAGCCGGCCACTTCAGGCTCAAACCAAAAGCAAAAGAACGATTCTATCGGTTATCAATCAAGGCCAGACCACAGTAAGCTGAAAAATGATGGTGGTGTTGGAAAGGCATTGCTGAAACTTATTACCATCTCGTTTGGAATTATCTTTGTATTTGTGATTATTGCTGTTCTAAGTGATTCTGATAATACCAATAATGGAAATCAACCGCAGGCTGAAGCACCTGCGTCTTCTGATTCTAACAGTGACAAGCCTAATTCCGAATCTGACAGCTATTATAATGCCACGCAAGAAAAATATATGGCCATACAGGCAGAAGAGTCCAGAAGAGCGGCTGAAGAAGAGTCCAGAAGAGCGGCTGAAGAAGAGTCCAGAAGATTGGCTGAATTGGAGTTGGCCAAAGCTAAAGAGGCGGCGGCCGAGGCAGAACGAGCTCTGATCGAAGAGCGTCGGAAAGCTGCTGACGAACTTACAGCCCAAGAGCTCTCCAGGACGCCCGCCAGTACAACCTGTCCTTATGACAAGGCTAATCCGCTTTTGTGCGAAAGTCGAGGAAGAAAGCAGGTTACTTGCGATTGGGACTATGCTGCCTGTGGTGAGCCAAGTATACAGAAAACACTATCAAAAACTAGTTGTTCTACTAAAGCAAAAACAGATCGCCAAAATAATCAGATTATCCTTTCAGATGGATGTCGTGCACAAATTGTTCCTCAAGATAAATAAATCCAAATTTAATTTATTTTCACATATTGATTCGGATAAAGTTACGGCACCTCGATTTTATAAGGATTTTAAATGAGAAAATGTTCCTCTTGCAGCAACTCTATCCATGATAATGCTAAGTTCTGTGCAAAGTGCGGAGCTACCATTTCTGAGATGAAGTTGCCGCACCAAAGCGATGAGGACTCCCTCTTAATCAGCGGTTCTGAAAGTCCGTCACGCCATATTCCTCCGCCACCACCTGGGCGCTCTGTTTCAGGCGCTGCAGTAGGAAAGACTCAGTCCAAAAGCAATCTGGCTCCAATTTTAGCTTTTATCGGATTGATACTTATTCTGTTGATTGGCGCCGTCGGTTATTTTGTCGTTTCCAGATACGATTCGGGTATGGAACAGGCCGAGCAGGTTCCGGCTACGGCCGATGCCTTATCGTCCCAACTCGCGGCTCCATCTCAGTCCCAAGTTTCTCCTACCTCTACGGAAACCATGCAAAAATCCACGGAAACCGAGGTTTTAAGCGGTTCCGACATGCGTTATTACTACGTCACGGGTCTAGATCCTAATGGCGATAACTGGCTTGCTCTTAAAGAGTTGCCTAATCTAGAATCGGCCCGCTTGGATAAGCTGCCAGGTGGAACTCTGTTAAAAGTTACGGGTTCCAAAGTAGGACGTTGGGTCCCAGTCGAAACTACTTCTGGCAGGCAGGGCTGGGTTTCCGGCGAATTCCTCGCCTGCTGCCAAAGGCTCGGTGATCCACCAGACATGCTGCAAAAATCAGCTGTCATCAAGCCAAGCTTTGATTGCAATAAGGCTTCATCTATTTCTGAAAAATTAATCTGTGCGGACCCCGAGCTGGCAAGAATGGATCTGGAATTGGCAGGCCTCTACCGTAAAGCCAAGTCGCTGGCCTCGGATAGAAACGAGTTCACCCGCCGAAGTACCGGCCGTTGGAAAGATCGTGAATCCCAATGTTTTGACAAAAGCTGCCTGGTTGACTGGTATGTTTCGAGAAAGCAAGAGCTGCAAAACGACATTGATTCGAACCAGTCCAGTCAGTTTTGATACGAAATAGCTCAGTAAAATGAAATCAGACAATGGCCAATAAAGTTAAAATCCAGGTCCAGGACCAGTTTGGCAAATGGCAGAACTACACTACCGTGTCCGGCTATCCCTCAAGCATCAAGCAGGGGATGGAGGCGGCGTTGAAGACCGCGATGGGCAGAAACTCAGGCAAAGCAAGAGCTATTGATGCCGAAACCGGCGTCATGATTGATATGTTGTTTAAATAATTGGAGTAGCCAATGGCTCTTGATGCATTTTTCCGTAAGCTTGATGCGCCCTTGAAAAACTCACGTTGGTCATGGGGTGCTATAGGCCATGATCAAAATATATACTTACGCGTATGGCAGGACGAGACTAAAAAGATAGAAGGAAAGCTTCATGTCCGCATTTACTTGAGTGGCGAGCATGAAGATAGTAATCCCGGAAATAATGAGCGCAAGAGCCACATTGAAATGATTGAGAATGGGTCACAATGTTTTCTGGTCATGTGTTTGGCCAAAGATCCTAAAGCCACAAAGCGTCAAATCCAGCATTACAACAAAAATTGTTTGTTCTTAGGCGGCAATATGATGAAATCGGACGATGACATCTGGATTGAAATCGTAGGCAAAAAACCACTTAAGTGACATTCGTATATTCAGCAGCTCGCCCCTGGTAATTCCGACCACCAGGTCGTGTAATGGGGTGATATATTCCTCTGCATCATGCTCCAGTCGGGGCGAGCATTCCAGCCACTAGCAGCAAACCCGGCGCTGTTGCGTCCGAACTTATGGCTGAGGCATCTAAGGTGTCCATTACCGCCATATTGCCCACCACAGGGCTCTGGAACAGGTCACCCTGGAGATTCTCAGGGCGGTTCAGATCCAGGAGGGCAACCCCGCACTTCTTGTAGGCATAACCCTTTTTGAGCATGCCCTTGTGGATTGCCCGAACATCCTCAAGGACGATAAAGGTATCTCTATTAGCCTAGGGGAGTGCCGACCAGGAGCTCAGATACATAAATGAGTTAGTCAGATTGAATCGAAGGGGATCCAATATTCAACAACAAAGTATGTATATTAAGATCAACAAGATAAATAAATTGTTGCTGTCTTAAAGAAAAATTACATTACAGAGTATAAAGTGCTTGTATTAACCCCCTTATTACACCTCAGAGATTAGTAAGCCCCCGCAGTTCGGTCATCAATGTTTCTCAAGAAACAATTGGATTGAATCTATATAGATCTTCACATGCACTAATTGGGTATTGATTATTTGTCACTTAGGCTCATATAAAGCTATATATAAATATATATAAATATATAAATATATAAATATATAAAGCTATATATAAATATATATATATATATATAAATATATAAAGCTATATATAAATATATATATATATATATAAATATATAAAGCTTTATAAAAGCTATATAAAAGCTATATAAAGGCTTTATAAAAGCAATTTATGAAGCAGCTTTGATTAAATTAAAACCTAAACACTAAAGTCCTCTATCCTCCCTGTGTAAAACCCCCGAAGGGGGTGGGGTGGTCACCAGGCCTCGGACAGAGAGGCGCCCCTCCCCGTTCCGCGGCCCCCTCCCCGAACTTGCGGGAGCTAGTTCCGTTTCGCTGTTTTAAATGCGCTTATTTCTGCCTGTAAGCTCGTACAAGCCATTTGATGAGGTGGGGTAGGTACACCCCTACGTGCCATATGTAATAACGGCTTAGAAGGCAATTTATGGCAATCTAGAGATAACCCAATTTTATAGTTATTTTAGGTTTCTCGGATAGTGAGCTTTAAATAATCAAGACAGGCCCACACGACGGCTAACCAATCGAATCATACCACCAATTTTTACACAATGTATAACGCACAACGTGTTGGATTTGACCTGGGTGCTTAACCTTATAAAGGTATGTCCAATTCAAAGGTGGGTCTCAACTTGTACTTAGTTATCTGACGTTATCGTTCACACAAATAACAATTTGACTTAAGTCACTTCTTAATTTTTGTGGGATATTTTCGAGGTGCAGTTCTACTACTTAGGCATGCCCATGTCCCCCCTTCTGGGGTAGGCGTCTGCCGTGGGTGCGAGCCCCCGGGAACACCTTGGCAGTGAAATGCGCTGCGGTGTGATCGGGATAATCCGTGGATAGAGAGAATCCCACAGCCTATGAGACAGGCCCGAAAACAGGCCTGGACATTGGGGTAAAAATTGGGGTAAATTAGGCTAATTAGGCGATATATTTACTTACAAGCCATTGTTTTATATAGTATAAAAAAGTGGCGGAGAGAGTGGGATTCGAACCCACGGTGGGCTCACACCCACGGCAGTTTTCAAGACTGCTGCCTTAAACCACTCGGCCATCTCTCCGAAGCTACATTTTAAACCCAATTGCAGGTTTCGGGTGTCATTCACCCAGCTTGAATTCAACCGGTATGAGCAGTTCGGAAGCAACAGGTGCGCCGTTTTCTATTTTCGGACTGAATTTCCACTGCATGACGGCTTCCCGGGCGGCACGGTCCAACTCACGCGATCCGCTGCTCTTTTCAATCCGGATCCGGTCCGGATGCCCTTTGGCATCCAGCTGGACGTTCAGGGTGACGTTGCCGCTGTCATTGTTGCGAAGTGCCGTTGCCGGATATTTCGGTGCGACGCGCTCCAGAACTGCGGCGTCATGATTGCCTTGCGGTGATTGCGCTACCGTCTGGGCGGATTCCGGAGCCGGAGCGGTTTCGAGTGGTCCAGACCCTTCAGTGGCGGTTATGGGAGGCGGAGCAGGGCGGCGCGCCTTCGGGTTCGGCATGTCGGTAATGCTTCCGGAAAGACTTCCGGGAACGCGCAGGGGGTCGGAGCTTTCCAAGGCGGCATTGTCATCAGTGCTGAAGTAGGCATGATTGACCCAGCGACTGCATTGCCAGGGCACCGAAAGCAAAAGTCCGATCAGTAAAGCCCTCAGAAACAAACTGCGCGGACTATGCGTTTCCAGCCAATGCACCAGACGTGGCCATTCCCGCTGCCGGATGCGCAGAGCGGTGTCGTGGCAATGCTGTTTCAGGGTTTCGAAAGTCATGATGGGGCCGGTGGCGGTAGGCCCCCATTATAGGAAAATTCCTAGTGACGATGCAGAAATTCACCGATTACGGACTTTACGTGCTCCTATTAATCTGAACTCATCTTCCCTTGGAGTTGGAGCAAAGACATGATTTCGGTATTTATTCTTGATGATCACGCCCTCGTACGTTCCGGTTACCGCCTCATTCTGCAGCAGCATCTGGATATCCAAGTCGTTGGCGAAGCCGAAAGCGGGGATGACGGACTCCAGAAAATCAGGGCATGCAAGCCCGATGTGGTGCTCTGTGATCTGCACATGCCCGGTCTCAGCGGTCTTGAAATTACGGAGCGTCTCAGCCGCGGCAGCGTGACTGCAAAAGTCATCATCGTTTCAGTACAGCAGGATGGTCCAATGCCAAAGCGCCTGCTTGAGGCCGGTGCCTGCGGTTATCTCGGGAAGGCCTGCGATGCTGATGAACTGGTGCGTGCCATCCGGGATGTGGCCAGAGGAAAGCGGTATCTGGGGAACGCGCTGGCACAGAAAATGGCCTTTGAAGGGTCAAATGATTCCCCCTTCGAGCGCCTCAGTGCCCGGGAAATCGAAATTGCCTTGCTGTTCTGCCAGGGATGGCGTGCCGAAGATATGGCACGCAAACTTTGTGTCAGCTCGAAAACTATCGCAACCCACAAATACCGGATACTTGAAAAACTAGGAATCCAGGATACGATTTCGCTGGCCCGGTTGGCCGCACAATACGGCATCACCGAGCCTACGCAGCAGGTTTAATCTTCCCTGTTTTCCGGACTGATTCGCACTGTGAAGTCGAATCCGGAATTCGGCGTATTCGGCATCGAAAACGATGGCGGTGCGACCGGAACATACCCCGTCTGTTTCGGTTTCGGTTCGATGAACTCCGCTTGTGCGGCTGGCGCGGGCTGGGTGACCGGCTCAACGACAGAGTCTTCTGCGGCGACAACCGGTTCCGGCGCCAACGGCTCTTCGACGGCTGAAGTGATGTCTGATTCTGCAGATGCTTGCATCGAAGCGGCATACTGCGGTTCGACAGACGTTTCTAGATCGGTGAAGTCCGATTCGGCGGCAGAAACCGGAATGGCCGACACGATAACCGGTACAGTACGCGGCATGGCCGACTGCTGCTGGCGGCTGCCGTTATCGGCATCAACCGCTGCAGGCGCATCGACGGCATCCTGCTCCGGTGATGTGGCATCGAAAAGCACATCATCAGCATCTTCGAAGTCCATTTCCGACTGGTCGTTGGCCGCATCCACGGCCCCTGCGGTTTCACCTTCCTGACGGCGACGACGACGGCCGCCACGACGCCCACGACGGCGACGCGGGGTGCCATCGGCCTGCAGTTCGTTATTGATGGGATTGGCCTCGCCATCTGCAAGCTTGGTCACGGTTTCAGCAGCCGTATCAGCGGTTTCCTCGGTCTGAGCATTGAGTCCGCCAGCGTCACGTGCGGCGGCTTCGGCTTCGCGTTGCGCGCGTTTTTCGGCCTCGCGGCGCTGGTTCTCCGCACGCTGGGCTTCCTTGCGTTCGGTTTCACGCTTCTGCTGCTCTTCGCGACGCTGTTTGCGCTGTTCATCGGCAACTTTGCGCTCTTCTTCAGTGCGTTCAGGGCGCTCAGGACGATTGCCGCGTTGTTGCTTGTTCTGGGCGTTGCGCGCATTGCCTCGGTTATCGGGGCGATCGCGGCGGCTATTATCATTGCGACGCACCGGCGCCTGCTCGGCTTTCTTCGGCTCATCCGCAGCATCACCGGCAAAGATGGCGAGAATTTTGCTGAACAGGCCGGCTTTCTTGGCGGCCGGAACTTGCTTGGTGGATTCTTCAGTGCCAGCGCTGGTTTGGCGTGGCGGTGCAATTTGTGCTGGTTTCACATGAGTGACCGCCGGTTCAGCGGGAACATTGAGCTGTGCTTTGGTCAGCGCATGCACTTCCAGCTTGCGCGGCACGCCACGCTGGTAACTCGGCTTGCCGGTATCTTCAGGCTGATCGCCTTCACGGATACGGGTAACGTTGAAATGCGGAGTTTCCAAGGCTTCATCGGCAATGATGATGATGGGAGCTTCATGGCGGCTTTCGATTTCAACCAGGGCCCGGCGCTTTTCATTCAGCAGGTAATTGGCGATTTGCGGTGGTGCCTGCACCAATACCTGTGCGGTTTTATCCTTCATCGCCTGCTCTTCGGACAGGCGAAGGATGGACAGCGACAGGGATTCGACGCTGCGCATGCGACCATGGCCGTCGCAACGCGGGCAGACGATCTGGCTGGATTCACCCAGTGACGGACGCAGGCGTTGACGTGACAATTCGAGCAGGCCGAAGCGGGAGATCTTGCCGATCTGCACGCGGGCGCGGTCGAGTTTCAGGGCTTGCTGCAGACGATCTTCGACCATGCGCTGGTGTTTGCCGGAGCTCATGTCGATGAAGTCGATGACCACCAGGCCGCCGAGATCGCGCAGACGCATCTGGCGGGCCACTTCTTCAGTGGCCTCGAGGTTGGTGTTGAGCGCGGTCTCTTCGATGTCGCCGCCCTTGGTGGCGCGCGAGGAGTTGACGTCGACCGCAGTCAGCGCTTCAGTCTGGTCCAGAACGATGGAGCCACCGGAGGGCAGACGCACGGTACGTTCATAGGCCTGTTCAATCTGCGATTCAATCTGGAACCGGTTGAACAGCGGAATATCATCCTGGTACATCTTCAGCTTGCGCAGATTGTGCGGCATGACCAGCTGCATGAAATCCTGGGCCTGCTCGAAGATTTCGTCGGTATCGACCAGTACTTCACCGATTTCGGGACGCATGTAGTCGCGCAGGGCGCGGATGATGAGGCGCGATTCCTGGTAAATCAGGAAGGGCGAGGGCTTCGACAGTGCAGCCTGGCTGATGGCTTTCCAGACCTGAATCAGATAATCGAGGTCCCATTGCAGTTCATCGGCATCGCGGCCCATGCCGGCGGTGCGGATGATCACACCCATATCGTCCGGAATGTTCAGAGCATCCATGGTCTGTTTCAGGGCCTGCCGGTCATCGCCTTCGATGCGGCGGGAAACGCCGCCGGCGGTCGGTGAATTGGGCATCAGCACCATGTAACGGCCGGCCAGGGATATATAAGTGGTCAACGCGGCGCCTTTGTTGCCGCGTTCTTCCTTATCAACCTGAACGACGACTTCCTGGCCCTCGCGCAGGTATTCCTTCATGCCGGCCTTGTTCGGGTCGACGCCTGGCACGAAATAATCGCGGGAGATTTCCTTCAGCGGCAGGAAGCCGTGACGGGGGCCGCCGTAATCCACGAACGCCGCCTCGAGGGACGGCTCCAGCCGCACGATGCGGCCCTTGTAGATGTTGGATTTCTTCTGTTCTTTGGCGGGTTGCTCGATATCGATATCGTAAAGCTGCTGCCCATCCACAATCGCCACGCGCAGTTCTTCAGCCTGCGTGGCATTGATCAACATACGTTTCATTGTAATATCCTCACGCGCTCTACCGTAAGGATCGCCGAGTTCGGCATGCTTTCAAGGCACTTCCGAATTGTTCAGCGCTACCAGACCATAAGCGAACTTACGGGAGCGCAAATCTGTTGTTTCGTTAAAGGGGCCAAACCACGCCGAGCGTCGTTCGGACTATATGCAGGTTCGATGAAGCCCGCCAAGCGCTTTACATGGTCACTCCCTGGGAGTGTGGGGCGCTTATTGGGATACACTAGGCACTGGCTTTCGGCCGGCAACAAGTGAAATCAACATCTTACTTGCCCGCCTAGTTTAACAGATGGAACGAAAATGAACAGAGTTTCCTTGAATCCGGGCGTGAAAATGGTCAAAGTCCCGGATGACAGGGCCGGGCAACGGCTGGATAATTTCCTGCTTGGGCAACTCAAGGGAGCCCCCAGAAGCCTGATTTACAAGATAATCCGTGACGGTCAGGTGCGGATCAATGGCAAGCGGGCCAAGCCCGACAGTCGTCTGGAAGCGGAGGACGAAGTCCGTATCCCGCCGGTCAAGATCGACCAAGCGGATCCTGACCGTGCTCCACCCAAGTCCATGCTCGAGCGCCTGGCGGCCAGTGTCGTTTTTGAGGACAAAGCCTTGTTGGTCCTGAACAAGCCCTCCGGGATTGCCACTCATGGCGGCAGCGGGGTGTCCTTCGGGGTCATCGAGG
>NZ_JBILBO010000012.1:0-54051 GCF_044353605.1 Arenimonas sp.
CTGCCGCCGAACTGGTCGTCTTGGGTGCCGCCCGCGGCGAAGCGGTGCAGGATGCGCTGCTGAAGGACGGCACGCTCGATCCAACGCGGGTGTTTCTGTCCACCAATGCCCAATTGAAAGCCCAGGATGGCAAAGTCCGGATGGAATTGCAGATGAAATAAGCGCTAGCTAATGGAGGTGGTAGCCAAAGTCAATTGGCTGTCCACCAAGGCAAAGACCTGCAGGCATGAATTGCCTATCGTGGTGTGGTTGGTTAATGCCAGTTCTGCGCCCGGCTCGGTGTCCTGCCTAAGCGGCGCTTGCATTTGATTTATTGAAAGATAAGTGTAAATGTCAGCCTAATTACTTCGTGAAGTTAGTGAAAATGAATACAAGTCCATCGCAACAACTTCCTGAAATGCCTTTGTTGACTGACTCGGACTCGCCCCCGGGCTTTCATTTGCTGGCCAAACCGAGCGGGTCCACCTGCAATATCGATTGCACCTATTGTTTCTTCCTATCCAAAGAGGCCTTGTATCCGAACGACAAAAGCCGGATGCCGGTCTCAACGCTTGAAGCCTACATACGTCAATTATTGGAATCACACCGCACGCCAAATGTCACGGTTGCTTGGCAGGGCGGAGAGCCGACCTTAATGAAACTGGAGTTCTTCA
Organism: Arenimonas sp.; assembly: GCF_044353605.1. GTDB lineage: Bacteria > Pseudomonadota > Gammaproteobacteria > Xanthomonadales > Xanthomonadaceae > Arenimonas. Next base: position 654 of record NZ_JBILBO010000012.1, read on the forward strand.
GGAAATCCATTGAATTGGTTGAGAAATACCGCCGTCCGGATCAGGTTGTGCAGCATACGTTCCAGACCAATGGTCTGTTGATTGACGATGAATGGTGCTTGTTTTTCAAAGAACATAATTTTCTGGTCGGTCTGAGCGTTGATGGACCGCGCGAACTGCACGATACCTACCGGCTGGACCGGCGCGGCAAAGGCACCTTTGATCTGGTGATGCGCGGCTGGAGCTATCTGAAGAAACACGATGTTGATTTCAATATTCTGTGCACGGTCAATGCCGCCAACGAGAAACATGGCCGTGATGTATATCGGTTCTTTCGCGACGAGCTGGGCGCCAAGTGGATTCAATTTATTCCGATCATTGAACGAGCCAGCCAGGATACGCTGGATATCGCCAACAAGGGTTGGAGTGAAGGGCCAGGAAAGAAGCGCGTACTTTATACGCAAACCGGAAATCTGGTTACCGAGCGTACGGTTGGCAGCGAGCAATACGGCAACTTTCTGATCGATATCTTCGAGGAATGGTTGCGCCGTGATGTTGGGCAGGTATTCGTCCAGTTGTTTGATGTGACGCTGGAGGCCTTTTTTGGTCGTCATTTGCTATGCATTCATGCGCCAACCTGCGGTTATGGGCCTGCGCTCGAGCACAACGGCGACCTGTATTCCTGTGATCATTTCGTCGAGCCAAAATACCTTTTGGGTAATATCCATAAAACGCATATGGCGGCGCTGGTGGCGTCGCCCGAGCAGCGTAAATTTGGTATGGACAAGCGAGACACACTCACCAAGCAATGCCAGAATTGCAAGGTTCGCAATTGGTGCAATGGCGGCTGTCCGAAGGATCGGTTTGCGTTATCCAAAGATGGTGAAGAAGGGCATAATTATTTGTGCGCCGGCCTTGAAAAGTTTTTCATGCATGTCGGCCCAACGTTTAATGTGATGGTGCAATTGCTGAAGCAAGGCCATGCCCCCGCCGATATTATGGAAACCATTGCCGTTCAAGACGAACGCCGAGGTCCTTATGCGCTTTGTGCGTGTGGTAGCGGCAGAAAGTTCCGTTTCTGTCATGGAGATAAGTCGGCAAGTATGCTATTTAGCGGTGTGGGCCCTGTCGGCGCAGCGGCGACGTCGCCACAACTGTCATCCGTCCAAGCCGATAGTGTTCCACGTGCAATACCCAGTCTCACCGTCACAGACAGTAGTTAACACCGCTACACCTATTTTCACCCCGTTGCTAATCCAGTCCTCTCATGGGTAAGCGATTCCACTTAGTTCAATCAATAAGGAGATTCACTATGGCAGCACAGAAGAAACCCAATTTTCTAATCCTTTGGGGCGACGACATCGGTTGGTTCAACATCAGCGCCAACAACCACGGCATGATGGGATACAAAACACCCAACATCGACAGCATCGCGAAAGACGGCGCAATGTTTACCGACTGGTACGGACAGCAAAGCTGCACCGCTGGCCGCGCATGTTTCCTGACCGGTCAATCCGGCTTCCGCACCGGCATGCTGAAAGTTGGTTTGCCTGGCGCCAAAGAAGGCCTGCAGGCGCGTGATGTCACCATTGCTGAATTGCTCAAGGCGCAAGGCTACATGACCGCCCAGTTCGGCAAAAACCATCTTGGTGATGCCGATGAAACGCTGCCAACCGCGCACGGTTTTGACGAATTCTTCGGCTCACTCTACCACCTGAACGCCGAGCAGGAACCCGAGTGCGAGGACTACTTCAAAGATCCGGAAATGATCAAGAAGTATGCCACGCGTGGCGTTATCCATTGCTGGGCCAATCCAGACGGCACGCAGCGCATCGAAAGTACCGGGCCGCTTAACAAGAAGCGCATGGAGACGATTGATGAGGAAGTCACCGCCTTCACGCTCGACTACCTGGAAAAAGCAGCAAAATCCGACAAGCCGTTCTTCCTGTGGTGGAACTCCACCCGCATGCATATCTTTACCCACCTGAAGGAAGAGTCCAGAGGCGTTACCGGCCTAGGTACCTACCCGGACGGCATGGTTGAGCATGATGGTCATGTAGGCCAGATTCTCAATAAGCTGAAAGAATTGGGCTTGGACGACAACACCATCGTGATGTATTCGACCGACAACGGCGCCGAATGCTTCACTTGGCCTGATGGCGGCACCACGCCGTTCCGCGGCGAGAAGAACGAAAACTGGGAAGGCGGTTATCGGGTTCCCTGCTTCCTGCGTTGGCCTGGTGTGATCAAGCCCGGCACCATCAATAACGACATCTTCTCGCATGAAGACATGCTGCCGACCATCTTGGCGGCGGCTGGTGTGCCTGACGTGAAAGAGCAGTTGTTGAAGGGAATGAAAGTTGGAGACAAGACCTTCAAGGTTCATATTGATGGTTATAACCAGCTTGATGCGTTGGCAGGCAAGGTCGAAAACCCACGAAAGGAATTCTTCTATTGGAACGACGACGGTTCGCTGGTTGCCTTGCGTTACAACCAATGGAAAATTGTATTCCAGGAGCAACGCGAGCACGGCTTTGCGGTCTGGGCCGAACCCTTCGTGCAGCTTCGCGTGCCCAAGCTGTTCAACCTGCGCACCGATCCGTTCGAGATTGCCGATAAAGTTGCTATGGACTACGATCACTGGCGTCTTGACCGCGTGTTCATGTTCGTTCCGGCGCAGGACTATATCGCGAAATACATCGCCACCTTCAAAGAGTTTCCGCCGAGCCAGAAGGTCGGTAGTTTCTCTCTGGATATGGTGCTCGAATCGCTTGCGTCGGGGCAGAAAGGCTGAGTTCGAGCAGGCCTTTTGTAGCGCCGTTGTTTAGCGTGAAAGTGTAGAAAATGTCCCCCGGTAGGCCGAACGTTTGCCGGGGGATTTTTTTAAAGTGCTGGAAGTTTTAAACAGCCATCAAATGTGACGCCATCGATGAATAAGATTCCGGCAGACGACTGAATTCCATGAGCCATCAAAAAGATTCATGCTTACCCATGTCGGATATGGCACCTGTCGTAAAGGATTTTTACGAGCGTTATCCGTATCCGCCACCAGTTGAGAATCTTGATAGATATCGTGCGAGCTGGCAGCACCCGCAGAAGAAACGTGCGGATTACCATCTGTTCTGGCCTTCGGAACCTTATCGCGAAAACCGGAGCATTTTAATTGCAGGCTGCGGCACCTCGCAGGCGGCAAAGCATGCCATACGTTGGCCTGATGCCAAAATTGTCGGAATCGATTTCAGTGCCAACAGTATTGATAAATCCTCCCAACTGAAGCGTAAATACCAATTGGACAATCTTGAGTTGCACCAGTTGCCTATTGAGCGTGTCGGTGAACTGGGCATGCAATTCGACCAAATCGTTTGCACCGGAGTGCTGCATCATCTTGCCGACCCTGATGCTGGGCTGAAAGCGCTTCGCAACGTACTCAAGATTGATGGTGCTATGCATCTGATGCTGTATGCGCCATATGGCCGCACCGGCATTTATATGTTGCAGGAGTTCTGCCGACGACTGGGCATTGAGGCAAACGATGAAGGCATTCGTGATCTCGTTGCGGCGCTGCAATTGTTGCCGCTCACACACCCTTTGCAAAACTTGCTGCGCGAAGCGCCGGATTTCCGTAATCCAGCTGCGTTAGCCGATGCATTGTTGCATCCGCAGGACCGCGCCTATTCGGTACCACAATTATTCGAATTCCTCGAAAACGGCGGCATGACATTCGGGCGCTGGATCAATCAAGCCGCTTATGAATCGTGTTGCGGTGTAATGGAAAAAATTCCACAGGCATCCAGGCTGGCAGCGCTTTCAAAAGCCGGACAATATGCTGCAGCCGAGCTTTTCCGCGGTACCATGCTAACCCACAGTGTAGTTGCTTATCGTAACGACGGGCCCGGAGGTTTGCAGCGGCCCGATTTTAGCGGTGAAGACTGTTACCGCTACATACCTGTTCGGCGTGCTGACACAATATGCATTCAGGAGAACCTGCCGCATGGCGCGGCTGCGGTGTTGATTAACCAAAGCCATACATTTAAGGATCTAGTGCTGATTTTGAATGCTGCAGAAAAAAAGCTCTTTGATGGCATCGATGGCAATGCGAGTGTTGGCAATATCATCAGTAAAAATTCAGATTCACCATTGCCAACAGATTCTTCATGCCGATTCTTCGAGCGGCTTTGGCACTGGGATCAGATCGTATTTTATCAATCCAAAGCGACTGCTTGATTTGATGCAGAAGTTCAAACAATAGCTCAGACAGGAAGCATTAAATGAAAGAGATTATTCTAGAAATTCTAAAAATTGTCGCACCGTTATCGGTGGCATTGATCGTATTTACTCAAGGGCTCGGTATTTCCCCAAGTCGTGTCGCGACGTATTTTCGGGATCGGCCGGGATTAATGTTTCGATCGCTTTTTGCAATATTAGTGTTGGTCCCGCTTGCTGCCATCGGGCTAATATTATTCCTCAAGCCATCGCAAGGCGTTGCTATCGGACTGGCGATTTTGGTGTCCTGTCCGCCGGCGCCGCTAATGCTTAAATCTGCCACCAAAAAAGGCGGTGGAAGTGCGGAATTCATGGCTAGCCTGCATCTGAGCTTGGCATTGTTGGCTTTCGTTACAGTGCCGGCAACACTTTATTTGTTATCATTGGCGCTGGACTTCAAATCCGAAGTCGATATCGGCGTAATGGCGTGGATTCTTGCGCGAACCATTCTCATTCCTGTGCTGTTGGGTTTGGCTTTTCGTGTATTCTTTCCGGCAGTTGCTGATAAGTTGGCACCGGTCATCGGAAAAATCGGCGCAATCGGAATTCTCGTAGTAGCCGTTGCTGCAATAGCGGCGCTTTATCCAACGCTGCTGAAGATGGACGCATGGTCCTATGTCGTGATTGCCTTGGTCAGCATGACGGGTTTGGCGCTCGGTCATTTTTTCGGCCCTTCTATTGCAAGTGAGAAAACCATTCTTGCGGTCGAATGCGGCGTACGGCATCCTGTGTTGGCCCTTACCATTGCAGCTAGCAATTACAGCCCGCAGCAGGCCTTGCCGGTTATGGCGCCCTGCATAATCAGTTTCATTGTCATTGCCATGTTGTATATGACATGGCGGGGTAAAATGGCATCAAGAGGAGCAGCATGATGCAAAGTAATCAAACGAATACCACCCCCCCTGCCCAAAGCGGCGAGCCTTTAAGCGCCAATCAACTGGCCGAAGTCCGTACCGACCTGGCTACCGATCGTACCGTTATGGCGGCTGATCGCTCATTAATGGCCTGGGTGAGGACAGGGCTTTCAATGATCAGCTTTGGCTTCACCATTTATAAACTCCTTGAGGGGTTTCAGGAAGCCGGCAAAGTCCATCCTGATGGCTTGAGCCCGAAAAATGCCGGATTATTACTGATTGCACTGGGTTCGCTATCAATCATCACGGGAACCATTGAATATTGGCAACGCATCGGCGGGCTGAGTGGTGGTCAACGGATTAGCCGGATATCCCCGTCGTTTGTTATGGCTTTGATTTGGTCGGCACTGGGTATCACTGCATTTGTCGGCATTCTCACAAGGGTCCTCTGAGATGAATCTAGATCTTAACTTGCTCCTTATAACTGCTCCGGCGGCTTTGCTATTTATTCTGATCTTTGTATATGGCGAGCATGTCCATGTATTGCGATTGTTTACCAACAATCATCGCAGCATCGAGTCATTTACTACCGGCATGTCAATCGCATACGTCTTCATGCACATGATGCCCGAGCTGCACGAAGCCCGCGAAACAATTGCAGAATCTGAATCAATGGCAACCCCTTTTGACGGCTTGCTGATTTATTACCTGGCATTAATCGGGTTTTTAGCGTTTTTAGGAAACGAAAGACTTCGGTTGCATTTGTCTGGTTTCGATAATGGAAAAATTGAGAATGCCGGCGAAGTGATGATCAGCAAATCCTTCCTCGTGCATATGGCCGGCCTCTTTTTCTATATCGGCTTGATGTCATATTTGTTGGTTCGCACAACGGATTCTTCAATCACAAGCATCGCCTTGTTTGCCTTCGCCTTTGGCGGACATTTTCTCGTGATGGCGCATGGTTTAATTGAAGAACATGCCGAGGTTTACCAGCGATATGGCCGTTGGATACTTGCATTTGGAGTCTTCCTGGGGTGGTTCATTGGCGTGATGACAACGCTTCCGGAAACCAGTCTGGCAATGCTGACGGCCTTCCTTGCAGGTGGCGTGATAATGATCAATAGCATGATGGAGTTGCCTGCAAACAAAGATGGCCGATTCGTTTGGTTTGCGGTGGGCGGCCTTCTGTATGGATTACTGTTGTTATCATTTAGGTGACCATGAGTGATTTAGACCTATTGTTGAGGTTAAGCGACGTTGTAATCAATGAAAACCAATTGAGAAAAGGCAGCCTGTGACGATAGGAAAACTTCAGCGTTTTGCTCCTGGCATTGCTATGCTCATGGACTACAAGCCGAAGTGGTTTGGAGCTGATTTTGTTGCGGGGCTTTCGGTAACGGCCGTTGCATTACCAACGGCCATTGCCTATGCACAACTGGCTGGGTTCCCGCCAGTAATAGGATTGTACGCCGCGATTCTGCCGCTGCTTGCGTATGCCATCTTCGGTACATCACGTCAGCTAATTGTTAACCCAGACGCAGCGACTTGCGCAATGGTAGCCGCCATTGTTGCGCCGCTTGCCGGGATGAACCAAGATTTGTATGTGGCACTCGCTTCTGCGCTCGCTATAGTTACCGGCATTATATGTATAGTGGCTGGTTTATTACGGTTCGGATTTCTGGCAGATTTTCTTGGTAGGCCGGTATTGGTTGGCTTTCTCAATGGTATTGCAATCAGTATATTTCTCGGTCAGGTTGGCAATGTATTCGGTTTTTCCATCGAGACGGGACGCATCATTCCTCGGCTTATCGAATTTGTCCAAAAACTGCCGGAAACGCACTTGCCAACGCTTGCTTTGGGCGCCGCAACGTTTGCTATTTTGATATTACTGCGGCGCTACTTGCCGAAGCTGCCGGCGCCACTGATTGCACTTGTCGCCTCAGTTGCATTAGTAACGGTTTTGCGACTCGATTTACAAGGCGTTGTCACAATCGGTGAAGTGCCCGCAGGGCTACCAGCGCTGAAGTGGCCAATGATTCCAACAGAATTACTTCCTGATTTATTGATGGGTGCAGTAGGTCTGGCTCTGGTCAGCTTCACAAGTGGCATGGTTACGGCGCGAAGCTTCGCCGCACGTAACCATTACGAGATTGATGTTGATCGCGAGTTCGTAGCGCTTGGAGCATGTAATATTTCTGCTGGCTTCTCGCAAGGCTTTGCAGTTACAGGGGCTGATTCACGAACGGCAATGAACGATTTTGCTGGCGGTAAGAGCCAGTTAACGGGAATCATTGCTGCTTTTTCGATAGTGCTGATTTTGTTGTTTCTTACCGAACCACTGCAATACTTGCCAGTGTGTGGACTTGGCGCAGTGCTAATATCTGCGGCGTGGGGACTTTTCGATTGGAAGGCAATTGTTCGCTTCCACCGAATTGGTGATGGTGAGTTTGCAGTATGCCTTTCGGCGATGCTCGGTGTGGTTATATTTGGCGCACTACAAGGAATCATCATTGCGGTTGCGCTATCGTTACTTGTATTGCTTGCCCGCTCCTCACGCCCGCCCGATGGATTGCTGGGTATTGTTCCTGGAATGTCGGGCTATCAGAATATAAGCAGTCATGAAAATGCTACTAGTATTCCCGGACTATTGTTGTACCGCTTCAATGCATCCATCATCTTTTTTAACGCTGCCTACTTTCGGCGGCGTGCTCTTGAAACCGTTGTGGCCAATCCTGACGCTCTCTGGTTGGTGATTGATGGCGCGCCAATTGCGTATCTCGACAGCACAGGGGCGGATACCATTGCAGCACTTGCTGAAGAATTAGATGCAAAAGGGGTAAGACTCATATTCGCGGGAGCTCATAAGCGTGTCATCGACATGCTTGAGCGAAGCGGGGCTCAAGAGCAAATCGGTAAAGCTTCGATGTTTACAACGTTCAGTGACGCAGTGAAAGCGTTTGAAGTAAGCAAGAATAAACAGTATTGATCTTTCGATTAAGTTTAAGGATGGCAATGAAAAATTATTTATCTAAATATTTTAGCAAGCCAATACTATTTATCGGATTATGTATATCGCCAATATTAGTCAGTGCTTCGGATCCATTGCCATCCTGGCGCGATGGTGCCGCCAAGCAGTCCATCGTAGATTTCGTGAAGGACACCACCCGTAAGGGAAGTCCGGATTTCGTGCCAGTTGCCGAGCGGGTTGCCGTGTTCGACAACGATGGCACACTCTGGTCGGAACAGCCGATGTACTTCCAGGCTTTCTTCATTTTCGACCGCATCAAGGAGCTGGCATCAGAGCACCCGGAGTGGAAAACCAAGGAACCGTTTGCATCGGTTCTGCGCGGAGACGCGAAAGCTGCGCTCGCCGGTGGCGAACATGCTTTGATGGAAATGGCCATGGCCACCCATGCCGGTATGAGTGCCGAGGAATTCGAAGGCATCGTTCGCGACTGGACGAGGACGGCGAAACATCCAGAAACCGGCCGGCTTTTCACCGAGATGGTCTACCAGCCGATGCTAGAGGTGCTTGATTATCTGCGCGCCAACGGGTACAAAACCTATATCGTCTCAGGCGGCGGCATCGAGTTTATGCGTCCCTGGACAGAGGCTGTTTATGGGATTCCTCCGGAACAGGTCGTCGGCAGCAGCATCAAAACCAAGTTCGAGATGCGCGATGGCGTTCCTGTGCTGATGCGCCTGCCTGAATTGAACTTCATCGATGACAAGGAAGGCAAGCCGGTCGGAATCAATCAGCATATCGGTCGCCGGCCGGTGGCTGCCTTCGGCAATTCCGATGGCGATCTGCAGATGCTGCAATGGACGGCTGCCGGTAAAGGCCGGCGTTTCGCCCTGTATGTGCACCACACCGATGCTGAGAGAGAGTGGGCATATGATCGAAAATCGCATATCGGCCAGCTTGGTCAAGGCTTAGACGAGGCGAATGCAAATGGCTGGACGGTTGTAGACATGAAAAAAGATTGGAAAGTAATTTATCCAGCGGTGGATAAGTAAGCGTGTGGGTGCTTGTTGGCATCATAGCGATGGCGAAGCTGGCGTCACAGATGCCGTGTTTACACGCGTAAAATGGGTGTATTGAGTTAATAAAAACTACAAAGGATTGCCAATGAACAAAGCAAAAATATCCGCTCTTATTATTAGCGCAAGTTTGTTTGTTTGTACCGTAACCGCTGCGCAAGAGACTGCGGATTCCGCTCCAGCCGCTGTTGATAACGGTACCGATCCTACCAAATTCCTGACCATTGCTGAAGCTAAATACGAGTATTTAGATTTGAACGGCGGTTTTGGTAGCTCAACGCTGCGCTTGAGCTATACCCAGCCATTCGGTGGCGAGAGGTGGAATATACGCGCACGCCTCCCGGTCGCAGCTGTAGATATATTTGGGAATGACAGCTATAACATCGGTGATTTTTCCTTAGAGGTTGCGCATGTCTTTGGTTTGAGCGAAAAAGGTGCTTTTGTGGCCAAAGGCGAAATGGTATTTGATACCGCGCAACGGCCAGAGCTGGGCACCGGGCAGAATGTATTCAAAGGCACCTTTATCTATGCAAAATTCTTGAAAGGCGGAAATATTTTTGCGCCGGCTGTAGTACAAAGCAATAGTCTGTGGGGCGACGATAATCGGGCCGATGTGAATTCCACCACAGTTGATTTTTACTATGTGCCTAAACTCAGGAATCCGAAAAATTTAATTACCTACGATCCGGCACTGAATTTTGATTGGGAAAACGATAAGCAATTCGCTAGCTTAGCAATCACCTTTGGTCGAGTGCTTGGCCCACAATTCGGCGGTAATGGTATCTTGTTCTTTAAACCGTCAGTATTCGCCGGCGATGATAAACCCAGCGCATGGGGAATGGAAGTGGGCTATAAGGTGTTAGGTTTCTAAAAAGAGCCATGCTTCAAACATCAAAAAAATTTCGATATGACGACAGAAATATTCGTGGGAATAATTTTCTTCAGCAAGTTGAGCACACAGCAGATGAGGTATCTATGAATGAAGCAAATGCGAAGGGTGCTATAGAGCGCAAAGACTCTGCCAGTGACTTCTCTTTGGTTCTGGGAGGCCCATTGTTTCAGCTGCTGAGGCGTTCACGTCTTGCCGATGATGATATGCGCTTGTTAACAAGACGGCTGATTGTTCTGCCATTATTGGCTTGGTTGCCATTGCTGATATTGTCTGCATTTGAAGGAAAGTTTCAAAGCGGCACGGCATTGCCGTTTCTATTGGATATTGAAGTGCATATCCGGTTTCTGATTGCCATGCCATTACTTATTTTGGCGGAGCTGTATGTGCATGAACGGCTGCGCTTAATCCTGAGCAGTTTCCTGGGAAGGGATCTGATTCCTGAACAGGATATGGAAAAATTCAGAACAGCCGTCACTTCGGCGCTCAAAATGCGTAATTCAATCAGTGCCGAATTATGCTTGATTGTTTTGGTATATCTGGTCGGAATTCTAGTGGTTTGGAAGCATTTCATTGGATTGGAGGGCGATGCTTGGTACGCAACGTTTCAACATGGCGAACGGACACTCAATATTGCCGGTTATTGGTTTGTTCTATTCAGCCTGCCTTTCTTCCAGTTCCTGTTGATTCGTTGGTATTACCGCTTATTCATATGGATACGTTTTCTATGGCAAGTTTCACGCATTAAATTGCGGCTGGTTCCTGCCCATCCGGATCGTTTCGGCGGACTTGGATTTGTGACTCACAGCGTATATGCCTTTACGTTCCTGGCGGCAGCTCATGGTGCATTATTGTCAGCGGTGATATCAAATCGCATATTTTTCAGCGGCGCATCTTTGACAGATTTCAAACTTGAAATTGCAATTATGCTTGGATTCGTACTCATGCTATTCGTTGCACCTCTTTTTCTGTTTTCGTGTCAGCTCTCCGCTGCAAAACGAATCGGCAGGCTTGAGTACGGCGATTTGGCGCACAAATATGCCCGTCAATACGACAGCAAATGGTTGCGTGGGGGTGCGCCAGCCGATGAGCCATTTATAGGCAGTGCCGATATACAGTCGCTCGCGGACCTAGGTAATGGCTATGAAGTGGTCGACACCATGCGATTCATCCCCATTGGAAAGGATTCACTATTGCAATTGATGGGCTGGACATTGCTGCCTTTGTTGCCTTTAGTTTTCACATTAATGCCACTGGATGAGTTTTTGAGAAAACTGGTCAATATCCTTTTATGAGCCTGATTCTCGGGCATTAGAGAACAACAAGCGGAAGCACAGATCCTGCCCGTGATGGCGGGCTTACTTCGTCAAACTGTCGCGCCCGGTCAATTTGGCGCGGATCCGACTCGGGGATTCATCGAACCAGCGGTGGGCAGCGCGTGTGAAACTGCTTTGATCGGAGAAGCCGAGCAGATGCGCGACATCAGACAGTGAAAACTTATCGTTGCCGAGATAACGGTTGGCCAGGTTGTGCCGGACATCATCGAGAATTTCATGAAAGGTCTGTCCTTCATCCTGCAGGCGGCGTTGCAGAGTTCGTGAGCTGATGCCCATCTTGCCTGCGATGGCATCGCGTGTCGGCTCGCCATCGAGAAGCCCTTGAACGATGAACTGGCGGACCATCAAGGTATTGTAGGCAGACCCGAGCTGCGCCATGCGTTGCTCGGCTGCTTGGTCGTGCAGAATTGCCATCTGAGCATTGGCGCAAACCAAGGGTCGGGCTATGTCTGCCTCAGAGAAGCTTAGGGCCAGATGCGGCGCGTTGAAATCCGGGAGCTTACCGAAGGCCTCGGCATATAGGGTGGATTCGGTGGGTTTGGGATGCATGAACTCGACCCGGCTTGGAACCAAGTCCGGACCGGCAATCCATCGCAGGAATTTGAGGGTACTTAACACCACGAACTCATGGTTCTGTCTTTGAACATCAATGATACCCGGCATCAAGTTGATGGCCAGGCAGTAACCGTAATCCGTTCGGTGCAGGCTGGCATTGGATGCCGAGGTCAACGCACCGATATGGCGTACGGCACGCTCGAGAGCCGACAACAGAGTGGGGCTGCTCATCATTGCAAAGCCGGTGGCATCCATCGAGGATGGACGGAAGCTCTGAGCGGCCTTCAGGCCGATGGCCCCATCGCCGGATTCGGCCACCGCCAACTCCCAGAGCTGGATGATCTCTTTGACCAGAATGCCGGATTCGACAACCCCGAACAATGCCGGGTCGATACCGGCTTTGCGGGCCAAGCCCATGCCATCCAAACCCAGACCATCCAATGCATCCACAATATTCCGGACCCAAATTACCGATGTCATCGGTGTAGGTCGGACGGCACTCTCTAAGTTTTCTGTCACTTTCAATTCCATAACGGTCATGACACTGGCACCCCTGTCGCAGAAGTCAAAAACCTGTCCATTAACGTAAAGATAACCGAAAAAGGCAGCGTTAGCATGACAGGCTGACATTTATATTCCCGTTTCGGAGGTTTCATGAGCGCACTTAAATTCCGCCGTAACACCTTGTTTGGATTGGTAATAGGCATACTGGCGACCTCGTCGGCCTTCGGACAGGCCGGATTGGCCCCGACCAAAGGCGCCACCGCTGCGACTCAGGCGGCCAATGCACAGGTCCTGAAGTCCTTGCCCTTCAGTGACCGCCAGGACTTTGAAAATGCCCAAAAGGGCTTCATCGCCACCCCGAAAACCCTGACCATCCGTGATGCCAAAGGCAATGTCATTTGGGATATGGAGGCCTACAAGGCCTTCATCGGCCTCGACAAGCCAGCACCGGACACCGTCAATCCGAGCCTATGGCGCAACGCCCAGCTGGGCATGCTCAATGGCCTGTTCAAGGTCACCGATGGCATCTATCAGGTCCGCGGTTACGATTTGTCGAACATCACTTTCATCAAGACCAAATCCGGCTGGATCGTGTTCGACCCGCTGATTTCACCGGAGACCGCCAAGGCCGCCTTCGATCTGGTCAGCGAACATCTGGGCAAGCGTCCGGTCCATGCCGTGGTCTACAGTCACAGCCATGCCGACCATTACGGCGGCGTCCGTGGCATCGTCGACGAGGCCGACGTCAAAAGCGGCAAAGTGAAGATCATTGCACCGGAGGGTTTCACCGAGCATGCCGTCAGCGAGAACGTCATCGCCGGCAATGCCATGGGTCGCCGTGCCGTGTACATGTACGGCGCCGTGTTGCCGCGCAATGCCCGCGGTGGTGTCAACGGAGGGCTTGGCATGACCACGTCGAGCGGCAGCGTGGGTTTGATTCTGCCGACCCTTGATGTTACTAAGACCGGTCAGGTGGTCGAGATCGACGGTGTGAAAATGGTGTTCCAGATGACGCCGGGCACCGAAGCCCCGGCGGAAATGAATACCTGGTTCCCGCAGTTCAAGGCGCTGTGGATGGCCGAGAACACCACCAACACCATGCACAATGTGCTGACTTTGCGAGGTGCCCTGGTCCGTGATCCACTGAAGTGGGCGTCGTATATCGATGAAACCATCGACCTATACGGTAAAGAGGTTGAGGTCAAATTCCAGAGTCACCACTGGCCGCAGTGGGGCCGTGATGGCATCATCACGTACTTCGGCAAGCAGCGCGATATCTACAAGTTCACTCATGACCAATCCGTGCGCCTGATGAACATGGGCTACACCGGAGAGGAAATCTCGGAAATCATCAAGCTGCCGGCTTCGCTGGAGAACGAGTGGAGCACGCGCGGTTATTACGGCACGCTGCGTCACAATTCGCGCGCGGTCTATCAGCGTTACATGGGCTGGTACACCGGCAATCCGTCCGATCTGAATAATCTGCCGCCGGAAATGGTTGCGCCACGCTATGTAAAAGCCATGGGCGGCGAAGCCGAAGCCATCCGCAAGGGCCGTGAATCCTTCAACGAAAGCGATTACCGCTGGGTCGCCGAAATGATGAAGCATGTCGTGTTCGCCAATCCAGCCAACCAGGAAGCCAAAAACCTGCTGGCCGATGCGCTGGAGCAACTGGGCTATCAGGCCGAATCCGGTCCGTGGCGCTCGGTCTATCTGCAAGGCGCATTCGAACTGCGTAACGGTGTTCCGAATGTCCAGGCCGCGGCTTCCGCAACGCCGGACACCATCCGCGCCATGACCCCGAGCATGCTGTTCGATTACTTTGCGGTCCGTCTGAACCCGGAAAAAGTGGAAGGCAAGAAATACGCCATCAATGCCGTGTTCACTGATGTCGGTGAAACCCATGGTCTGCGTGTGGAAAACTCCGTGCTGAACCATGGTCCGAAAGCCGTGGCTGGGGCCGATGCCACTATCACCATGAGCAAGACGGTATTGAACGAAATCCAGCTTGGCAATATCACGCTGGATAAAGCTGTCGCCGATGGCAGTGCCAAGATCGAGGGCAATACCGCCGTCGTCAATGACTTCATCGGCTCGATGGATAACTTCAAGTTCTGGTTCAACATCGTCACCCCCTGAGACGATGCTGCGCTGGCTGGAGCCCCTCCAATCTCCCGGAGGGGCTTCACTTTTACCCGAATGCAGGGATAAAGATTCGGCCTATCCGGTAAAGACACCAATTCCATTAAATGCTGTAATCGAAAAAATGCGGAAAAGCCCATGACCCCTATCGCCATATCCCGATTCCCGAAACGCACCGCTCTGGCCATCGCCTTGCTGCTGGCCTCGGGCGCCGTTGTGGCCCAATCCACCGAATCTCTGAGCGAGCCGGTGGGTACCGCCCAAGGCGACAAACCGGCGGCACCGGCTGAGGTCGATTACGTGGTGCCTGATTTGAAGACCAAGCCGAATGGTGGCATGCATCAGGTCAATGAGTACTTCAGCATCAAGCCAAGCCTCGCGCTTCTGGAGGATTTCACCTACATCGATCAGGATGATGACAGCATCGCCCAGGTTGGGAATCAGGCCAGCCAGTGGCAGGTGCGCAGTGCACGCCTGACTTTCCTCGGCTCGATTGGCAAGGACTACAAGGTGAGTTACCAGTTAGGTGGTGAATACAAAGGCTTTGCCAGCAATCCGGAGCAGACCTGGCAACTGACCGATTTGTCGTTCACTTTTCCGATCGGCGGACCGAGCAACAAACTGACCATCGGCAAAACCAAGGAGCCTTTCAACTACGAGATGGTCGGTGATGCCGCCAATCTGCCACATTCCGAACGCGTACTCAGTCCGTTCTTTGTGTCGCGCAATATGGGCGTGAAGATGCTGCATGTGTTTGGTGAAAAGAAAACCATGACGCTGTCCTACGGCGCATTCAATGACACCTGGGATATCAATTCGACCAGCAGTCGTGGCATGGATTACAGCGCGCGCGTGACCGGGTTGGTCTGGGATGTGCCCGAAAAGCAGCAGTTCCTGCATCTGGGGCTGGCTTTGCGCGAAGTGGGTGCCGATGGCACCTTACGCTACCGCGGTCGTCCGGAATCCAATGTCACCGACTATTATGTGGATACTGGCAACATGCCGGCCGATGGCGCTTTCCAATACGGTCTCGAAGCCCTCTGGAACAGCGGCCCGCTCTCGGTGCTGGCCGAATACAACCATGCCGCCGTCGATTCGCCCACGCGCAATGATCCCGAATTCAAGGGCTATTACATCACCGGAAGCTGGGTGATTACGGGTGAAACCCGTCCATACGACCGCAATGTCGGCTATGCCCGGCGCGTGATTCCGATCGGCCGATGGGGTGCACCCGAACTGGTCGCGCGCTACTCCAATCTTGATCTCGATGACAACGCGGTAGCGGGTGGATCTTTTGAGAAAACCTATCTGGGTCTGAACTGGTGGGCCACTAAGCGCTGGAAATTCGGCATTGGCTGGGGACGTACCTGGTTGGATAAAAACGGCGTGACCGGCGTGACCGATGCGGTGCTCAGCCGCATTCAATGGGTATACTGAGCGCGACTATCTACTCTAGAAAAACTGACAAGGATCCATTATGAAACTGCGTAATCTGCTCTCTGCCGCCATCGTCCTCGCTGGCACCCCGCTGGCCAATGCACACGCCGATGAAGGCTGGGACTGGGGGCTGACCCCGTATGTCTGGGCAGCATCCATTTCCTCCGATTTGCGCGAGGATGCGCCGCCGGTCGGCAATGAAACCGACTTCAGCAACATCATCAGCAAAATCGATATGGCTTTCATGGGCCATGTGGAAGGCCAGGGTGATGACTTCGGTGCGTTCGGTGATGTCCTGTATCTTTCGATGGCCGATGATCGTACCGGTCGTTTCGCTCAGTCCGATGCTGATCTCGATGCACTGGTGTATGAACTCGCGGGTGTCTGGGCGCCGGGCGAAGTGCGCAACCAGGGACTCGAAGTGTTCGGCGGTCTGCGCCATATCGTGGTCGATTTTAATGTGGACATCGATCCGAACGCTGCACTGCTCAACACCTGGAATGTCGGCGTTGACCAGTCCTTCAGCGATGCCATGCTGGGCGCCCGCTACAAAGGCACCATCAGCGACAAGTGGGGTTATTCACTGCGTGCTGATGGGTCCTGGGGTGATACCGAGGGCACCTACAGCACCAGCATCGTTTTTGCCTACAGAACCGAGAGTGGCGGCGCCTGGAATTTCGGCTATCGCTACATGGATACCGAGCTGGCCGTAAAAACCACCTCGATTTCCCTGCAACTGCACGGCCCGGTTATCGGCTATACCTTCAACTTTTGATTACTTTAGACGGTTGCTTCACAAACGGCGCTTCGGCGCCGTTTTTTTTGGAGCTCTATCGCCGCCTCGCTTGTTGATCTGAAGACGCAACTCGCGCGGCGTGCAGTTGAACCAGCGGTTGATGGCTCGTGTAAAACTGCTTTGACCAGAAAAGCCCAGTAGACAAGCCGACTCATGAAGAGAAATATTTTCGTTGGCGAGGTAGATGTGCGCCATGTTCTGACGCACATCATCGAGGATATCCGAAAACTGCGTGCCTTCCTCTTCAAGTCTGCGCTGAAGAGTGCGATCGGTCAGATTAAGCCGAGTCGCGATATCATTCCGGCTCGGCTCTCCATCCGGAAGAAGTTTGGCAATCAATCGTCGGGCTTGCTGGGTATAAGGGGATACGCCAAACTGCTGCATGCGTTGTTCGGCAAACCGGTCATGGATGGAGGCCAGGGAATCGTTAGCGGTGAGCAGCGGAATCGCCAGTTGCGCCTTGCTGAATTGCATCGAGACGCATTCGGCATCGAAAAAAATCGGACATCGGAATAAACGTCGGTAGATGGCCGGCCGGTTCGGGCTGCGGTGCGTGAATGCAATTCGCAGGGGATGCAGTTCCTGTCCGGTAATCCAGCGCAGGAAGTTCAATGTAAACAAAGAACAGAATTCATGAACCTGACGGACTTCCGGAAGTCGGGCATGTTGGAAGTGGATTTCGAAGCATTTTCCGTCTTCCGCAGCGATCAGGCGGGCACTGGTCGCGCTGGTGAGCGATCCGATGTAATTCGTACAGCGACTCAACGCGGCATCCAGGTTCTCGGCAGTCATCATCGAATAACCGAGGGCCCCGATCGCGGTGGGTTTGAAGGTGTTGGCAGCAGCCAGACCGAAATCGCGGTTTCCGGATTCCAGTGCCGCCGCATTGAGAAGATCGTAGCAGAGCTGGTCGGCAAGTGCGCCTTCCGGCACGTGCAGCATATCCAGATCGATGCCGACCTTCTGGGCCAGATCTAATCCATCCTGTCCCGAGCTGTTGATGGCTTCCACCATGTAGCGTAGCCACATGGTGGACGTCATCGGCTTGAGCGTTTGAGCACTGGACATGGGTTACCTTTACGGAGGCGCGGCCAAGGGCAATAAATTGACCGTTAAGGCAAATACCATACGGCAAGACTCGACTACCATCAAGCTATAAAAATACCTATAAATCTATTTTTCAGGAGAAAATTATGAAGACATATCAATGGCTTGTTTCGGCAGTATTTTTTGCAGGCGTGGCCGCCGTTTCCGGCTGCAAAAAACAGCCCGCGGTTGATGGAGGATCGTCCACCGTTGCTGCCACGTCCGGCTATCAGTTCGAAAACGGCTACCCCAGCCGCGAAACGGCCGAGAAGCTGTACGACGAGATGGATTACCAGCGGGCAACGCAGGCTTATCTCTGGGCCTTGCCGGCGGTCGGCTACAAGGCCCTCTACGATGCCCAGAGCAAAACCTTCGGCGCCGCCAACGGCGATGTCGTGTTCTACCGTGACCTGAAAGACAAGGCAGGGATGCTGACCCCCAACATCACCACCCTGTATGCCTTCAGTTTCTGGGATCTGGCCAAGCAGGGCCCGATGGTGGTCGATGTGCCTGCCGGCCTGACCGCCGGTGGCGTCCTGGACATCTGGCAGCAGCCGATTACCGATATGGGTCAGACCGGGCCGGATAAAGGCGCCGGCGGCAAGTACCTCATTCTTCCGCCCGGCAGCGAACCGGTGACGGCTGACGGCTACTATGTGGTGCAATCCCCGAGCAATCAAGTCTGGTTCGGCACCCGTGGCCTTGACCCGGACAAGGCAGTGGCTGACGCGACCGTGCGCAAGCACCGCATTTATTCCTGGAGCCAGCGCGCCAATGCCCCGGAAACCAAATACCTTGAAGTCGGCGGCAAGGACTGGCAGTCGGCGCAGCCGAATACCCTCGAGTACTGGCGTCTGCTGGCCGAGCTGTATGCCAACGAGCCAGTGGCCCCGCGCGACCGCATGATGTTCGGCATGCTGAAGGCGCTTGGCATTTCGCCCGGTCAGGCATTCAAGCCGGATGCGCGCCAGGCCCGCATCCTCACCGAGGCCGCCAAGACCGGCGAGCTTATGGCCCGCACCATCGCCTATGAAAAACGCTTCGAAGGCGCGACCGTGTATCCCGGAAAACAATGGGAATACGCAGTCAAGTTCGATCTCAATCAGGAAGATCCGGAACAGACCCGGGTGCAGTTCGACGAGCGCGCCTCCTGGTTTTACGAAGCCATCGGCATGTCGACCGGCATGCAGGGCCGCATCGTCGGGTTCGGCCAGGTCTACCTGGAAACCTCGAAGGACAAGGATGGCAACTGGCTGGATGGTGGAAAAACCTACAAGATGCGTGTGGAGCCGAACCCACCAGTCCGGCAGTTCTGGTCCATCACCCTGTATGACAACTTGACCCGCGGACCGCTGATCACCGACCAGGGTGCAGCCGACCTGAGCTCACGAAAACCGGATCTGGTCACCAATGCCGATGGCTCGGTCGACGTCTATTTTGGTCCGGAGCGCCCGGCCGGCGCCACCAACTGGATCAAAACCACGGCTGGCAAGGGCTGGTTTCCATACTTCCGATTCTATGCTGCGACTGAGTCCTATTTTGACAAGTCCTGGCAGCTCAATGATATTGAGCACTTGAATTGAGTGGCTCGTACACGCTTGCTGGACGATGACGAGCGCATGCATATCCGTTGTAATATAGTCAACAAATATCGTCAGGGGAGTAGTGTGTCCATGCGGAATAGTATTGCTTTTGTTCTCTTGAATCTGGCTGTATCCGGAGCATTGGCCCAGGAGGCCAATGCTCCGAAACCGGTCAATAACGGCACTGACCCGTCGAAACTGCAGACCGTCGCCGAGGCCAAATACGAGTACCTCGACCTGCAAAACGGGTTCAGCAGTGGCGCACTCCGGCTGAGCTATACCACGCCGCTGGACGATGCCCAGAGCTATGCCTTGCGCGTACGCGTACCGGTGACCTATGTCGATGTGCTCGGCAACGATGGCTATGATATCGGCGATGCCTCGCTGGAAATTTCCCATGTGTTCGGGCTAACTAAACAGCATGCCTTCGTGGCCAAGGGCGAACTGATCTTCGATACCGCTGGCCGGCCCGAACTGGGCACCGGGCAGAACGTGTTCAAGGGCACCTTCATCTACGCTAAATTCCTGCAGGGCGGCAACATCTTCGCGCCGGCCTTGGTGCAGAGCAACAGTCTCTGGGGCGACGGCAACCGCCCCGATGTGAACACCACCACCATCGATTTCTATTATGTGCCCAAGTTGGCCAATCCGAAGAATCTGATTACCTACGATCCGGCCCTGAATTTCGATTGGGAAAACGACAAACAGTTCGCCAGCCTAGCGGTCACCTTCGGGCGCGTACTCGGTCCACAACTGGGCGGTAATGGCATTCTGTTCGCCAAACCATCGGTGTATGCCGGCAGCGACAGGCCGGGAAGCTGGGGTTTGGAAGTGGGTTATAAAGTGATAGGGTTCTGACCCCAGCCTTGTAACGTATGCCCGGCACACTGTCGGGCATACGTGATCATGCGTCCACCCTAAACGGAACCTCCTCGGCCTCAACGAATCTGGAGTGTCAGGGAAGGCGTGGACCAACGCAGGGGAATGTGCAGGGTGCGGCTGGCGGCATCATATCGGCTGCCGTTGTGGGCAATGCCATCGACACGGATTTCGGCAGGTGTGGCCGGCCAATTGTGTACCACCAATTCAATCTGGCGGGTTTTCGGCTCACCGGCGAAGTCACCTTGGCGTTGCAGGGTAATACCAAGGGACTTGCCGCGCTGCTTGGCTGAAAAATCCAAGCGCTCGAATTGTTTATCGCGCAGGGCATTCGGATTTTTTCCGTCATCGTCATACATGACACCGCTGGCCGACTTTACCGAGCTGTCGGCGTAGTAATGCAGCTGCAGCTTGCCGCTGTCATACTGCGTGGTATTGCGCATGTCGCCGGCTGCCATTGGAATGAACGCGCCGGCTTTGACGAACACCGGAATGGTATTCAGCGACACCGGTGCTGCAATAGTTCTGCCGCCGGCGATGCGGGCATCGTTCCAGTAATCGAACCAGATGCCTTTGGGAAGGCTGACATTGACCGCCGTGGTGCCCGGCTCGGTGACCGGCGTGACCAGAAACGCATCGCCCCAGAAATAAGTCTGCGCGTTATCGATCAGCTTCAGATCGGTTTCGTCGCTGAAAAACAGCGGCCGCATCAGCGGCATGCCGGTCATGCTGTTTTGATAGGCCAGCGTGTAGTTGTAGGGCAACAGCCGATACCGCAAGTTCACATATGGACGCAATACATCCTGCACTGCCGCCTCGTGGAATACCGGTTCGGACGCAATATGATCCTGCGCATGCGGCCGGTACACCGGCTGGAACACCCCGTACTGCAGCCAGCGGATGTACAGTTCTGCATCGAATTTCTCGCCGCCGGCGAAGCCACCCAGATCCGAGTGCATGTAGGCCAGACCCAGAAGGCTCATTTGCAGGGACAGTTCCACCTGCGGTTTCAGGCCGCCCCACTCGCGCGAGACATCGCCGGTCCAGGGCATCATGCCGTAACGTTGGCTGCCGGCGAAACCGGAACGCATCATGTTGAACGGGCGTTCGTCCGGCGTATCCTTGAGGGCGTTTTCGTAAACCATCTTCGCCCACTGGTGGCCGTAGGCGTTGTGCACGGCATCGCCGCTGCCGATCAGATGGCGGGCATCGCCTGGGTGCACTTCCGGCTCGCCCAGGTCGCCCCACCAGCCGGCTACGCCCTGTTTTTTCAGGCCGCGGTAGATGCCCCAGAACCAGTCCTGGGCTTTCGGATTGAATACGTCGACCAGGCCGGTGTTGCCGAAATAAAAATCGAAGGTTTTCGGTTGGCCATCGGGACCGGGCGTGATCGCACCGGCATTCACGGCTTCCTGCCAACGTTTGGAGCTGGTCAGGATGAACGGTTCGGTGATCAGAATGGTGTTGATGCCGTCCTTCTTCAGATCGGCGATCAGTCCTTCAGGATCGGGAAACGCTTTTTTATCCCAAGCCAGATTGCCCATATGACCCTTGATGTCGGGGCCGAACCAGTAAAGGTCGAGAATCAGTGCATCAACCGGAAATCCGGTCTGTTTGAACTTGGCTGCGGTAGCGCGGACCTCAGCATCGTTGCGGTAGCCGAAGCGCGAGGCAAAATTTCCCAAGGCCCAGCGCGGCGGCAACGGCTGCCGTCCGGTCACAGCCGTGTAGTTTTCCAGGATTTCGGGATAGGTGTCGCCGGCCACGACCACATAGGCGGTACGACCATCCACTGCTGAAAAACTTAAGGTGTTCGCATCGGTTTTGCCCAGATCGACTTCGCCGCTGGCGGTGTTGTCGAACAGCAGCAGGTATTTGTTGCTGGAAACCACCGCCGGCAGGCTGTAGTACATCTGTTCGGCCTTGGTGGTGTAGCCATAGCTGGCTTTGTTGTACAACGGCAGCTTGTGGCCGCGCCGGTCCATGCCGAGCACGCGTTGGCCGGTGCCCATCAGTTTTTCCTGCGGCTGCAGCGCGAAGTTGAATCCGCGCGAGGTTCCGGTCATCTCCAGGCCGCCGTTTTCCGCCAACAGGGTTTTGCCGTCTTTTTCGAAGCGGATACGCAATGGCGCTTTGTCGATGCGGACCTTCAACTCGGTTGTTCCGAAATCGAGGCTCCCTGCGCGCTCTTTCAGTTCCGTCGTGCCGGTAAAGCCGCCACCGATGAGGGCGAAGGAATCAAGTTGTGCCAGGCCGGTGGGCTGGTAGAACACTTCAACCGATTCCGGATTCAGAAAGCGTACGCGCACCGTGCCTTTGTCCGTGCTCAGCGTCAGGCTGTTATCGCTGCGGGAAACGCGCTGGACCGTTTGTTCCAGCGCAGCAGCCGGCAGGCTGATGGCAAAGACGAGCGCGAAGCCCAGGTGGAATCGGAATGCGGTCATGGTGGGCCCTTAATTCGGCAGTTCAAGAATCACGGATTGCAGCGGGGCCAGCTCCAGCGGGAGGAACCCCATCATGTTGGCGATCTGCAGACGGCTGTTGCCATCGCCCAGACGGTCTTTCAGGCGGTAGTCGCCGTCACGCAGCCGCCATTCGGCGATCAGTGTCGGCGGCAGACGCAGGGTGAAACGCTTGCTCTTGCTTGCGCTGAAATTACTGACGATGACCAACTTTTGCTTGGTATTGTAACGGGCATAGGAGAACAGCTCGCCATCGTAACCCGTGTTGCCCGTATTGGCTTTGTGCAAATCGTCGTAATCGCCCATCAACGCCGGGGCATTGCGGGTGAATTGCATCAATTTGACGTAATCAGCGCGCAGGGCCTTTTCATCGGCATGCAGCGCGCCGCCATCGAACTTGCCCTTATTCATCCAACGCTGGTGGGCCGGGACGCCCCAGTAATCGAAAATCGAAGTGCGACTGGCTTTGCCGAAGCCGGCATCGCCATCGCCCTTCTCGCCCACATCCTGGCCGAAATACAGCATGGTCGGTGCAGTGCCGATGGTGGCCGAGACCACCATGGCCGGCAGACCTTTGCGGGCATCGCCGGCAAACGGCGCACTGGCGATGCGTTGTTCGTCGTGGTTTTCCAGGAAATGCAGCAGATGCGGTTCGATGTCGGCGTACTGCGTCTGGATGTCCACCAGCCGGTCGGTGCTGGCCTTGCCCTGCATCACCAGTTTCAGATGATCGTAGAAATCGACCTTGTCGTACAGGTAATCCATCTTGCCCAGATGCAGGTAATCACGGTATTGCTTCGGGTTATAGACTTCCGCCAGCAGGGTTGCCTCAGGATTCGTGTGTTTGATGGCGCTATTGAGATAGCTCCAGAACTCGACCGGCACCATTTCCGCCATGTCGTAGCGGAAGCCGTCCACGCCCTGCGCCAGCCAGAACTGGGTGATGTCGCGGAATTTTTTCCAGGACGCCGGTACGTCCTTGCCTTGCCAGAAGGCATAATGCGCCCGCCAATCCTTGCCGGCGAAATCGGCCGGCAGGCGCGGGAAGTCCGTGCTTCCGTCCGGCTTTACACCGTAATTGATTTTGACCGTTTCGTACCAGTCATCGAATTTCGGCTGCGCCGCGCGCGAACCGTTACCGGTCCATTTCGCCGGGTTCTCGGCAAATTTACCGTCAATCTGCGGATGGGCTTCGCCATTGAGAACACGATAATCCACCGGCCAGGCCGGCACCCGGAAGGGCTGGCCCGGCACGTAATAAAAATCGTTGTTGCGGGCGTATTCCACCGAGGTGTCGTCATCGGCGCCGAAATCGCGCACGCCGGCCGGAGCGCCGCTGGAGCGGTAAGCGCGCGCCACATGGTTCGGCACGATGTCGATCATCACTTTCAGACCGTGCTTGTGCGAGCGCGCCACCAATGCTTTGAATTCATCCAGACGCTTGGCCGGATCGCGGGCCAGA
This sequence comes from Arenimonas sp., assembly GCF_044353605.1. Taxonomy (GTDB): domain Bacteria; phylum Pseudomonadota; class Gammaproteobacteria; order Xanthomonadales; family Xanthomonadaceae; genus Arenimonas. Next base: position 24,923 of record NZ_JBILBO010000012.1, read on the forward strand.
TCGGGATTGACATTGTAATAATCCTTGACCGCATACGGCGAGCCCGCGCGGCCTTTGATCACGTCCGGATCGTCCCCGCTGATGCCATACGCACTGTAGTCGGCAACCAACGCATGATGCGGTACGCCGGTGTACCAAATGTGGGTCACGCCGAGCTGTTTGATTCCTTCCATCGCCTTGTCGTTGAAGTCTTCGAATTTCCCGACACCATTCTGTTCACGGGCGCCCCAGGGAAAGTTGGCAGTCTGCCGGTTGCCGAACAGACGGGTGAACACTTGATAGATGACGACCTTGCCGTTCTGCGGTGAATCATCGGCGACCGGCGGCGGTGCGGCGGCCCGGGCGGGCGCCGCCAGAAGCAGTATGGTAAGAAGGCAGGAGAGGGTGCGGCGCAGAAGCATTGGACGGTCCTGGAGTCGGGGTCAGGTCATGCTAAACGAGAAAGCCGGACCTGCCAATTTCCGGCGGTAACCGGTACGTGAATACGTATGTATCCCCGATGCCGTAACAGAAACTCTGGCAATCAGGATAGGGTAAGTCTGCATGAAGACAATTTGCGTGAATACGTGAATATAAGGACTCGCCCTCCGCTTACCGCAATAGGTCCTATTTGCACTTGGCCGGATTGGTGAAGTCATAAGCGGCCGCTTTTCGCGATGCTTGCATGCGGGCTCTGGTGACGCAGAAGCAAGGACACCGGTTTTCTCACGGACAGTCCGTTAGAGCAAACAGTCAGCTCCCCCCATTGTCCTGGTCCGATTGCGAAGAAACAAGAGGCTCGGATAGGACAATGAAGAAGGTTGCGACGGGGCCTAGGAAGATGGAGAGGAGAAACCAATTGAGCCCGCTACGGCCTTTGCTCTGCGCCAATCCCGCATTGATGAGCATAAGCGTACCCCAGCCGACAACAAACTCACTGCTTTGCGTATCCATTATGATTTCCTCTAGGTGTTTTTCACGAGATAACCGTGTCGGAAAAGTCATTCCGACAAAGTGAGTAGACTGGCGTTGCCGCCGGCCGCCGTGGTGTTGATGGTCAGCGTGCGCTCGGAAGCGAACTTCAACAGGTAGTGCGGACCGCCGGCTTTCGGGCCGGTGCCGCTCAGGCCTTCGCCGCCGAACGGCTGCACGCCGACTACCGCGCCAATCTGGTTGCGGTTGACGTAGCAGTTGCCGACGCGCACGGTGCGTGCGATTTTGTTGACGGTTTCATCAATGCGCGAGTGGATGCCGAGGGTGAGACCGTAGCCGGTGGCATTGATCTGCGCCAGGATGTCATCGAGTTTGTCGGCGTCATAGCGGATCACGTGCAGAACCGGTCCGAAAATTTCACGACTGAGCTGCGACAGGCCGCTGATTTCATAGGCGCGCGGCGCGAAGAAACTGCCGTGTGCACAGTCGTCGGAAAGCGCCACGACTTTGATCAACTTGGCTTCCTTATCCATACGCTCGGCATGCGCCACCAGAATGGCTTTGGCGTCTTCATCGATGACCGGACCGACGTCGGTGCTGAGCAGACCCGGATCGCCGACGCTGAGTTCATCCATTTTTCCGGCCAGCAGTTCGATCACGCGATCGGCGATGTCGCTTTGCACGAACAGAATGCGCGCAGCCGAGCAGCGTTGTCCGGCCGAATCGAAGGCCGCCATCACGGCATCGTTCACCAATTGTTCCGGCAGGGCCGAGGAGTCGGCAATCAGCGCGTTCTGGCCGCCGGTTTCGGCGATCAGCGTAGCCAATGGCGCATTGCGCGCCGCCAGTGAGCGGTTGATGGCCCAGGCGGTTTCGGTCGAGCCGGTAAACACCACACCGGTGACGCGCGGATCGCGGGTCAGGGCCGCACCGACAGTGGCGCCGTCGCCAGGCAGGAACTGCAGCACTTCGGCCGGCACACCGGCTTCATGCAAGATTTGCACTGCCAGATAAGCGGTCAACGTGGTCTGTTCGGCCGGCTTGGCAATGACGGTGTTGCCGGCGGCGAGCGCGGCGGCGACTTGGCCGAGGAAAATGGCCAACGGGAAATTCCAGGGGCTGATGCACACGAACACGCCGCGACCGTGCAGCTGCAGTTCATTGGATTCTCCGGTCGGACCCGGTAGGGCTTCCGGCGCACAGAAATGCCGGCGCGCCTGCACGGCGTAGTAGCGGGCGAAATCGACCGCTTCGCGCACTTCCGACACCGAGGCGGCCACCGACTTGCCCGCTTCCTTGATGCACAGCGCGATGATTTCCGGCATCCGCTGTTCCATCAGGTTGGCAGCGTGTTCGAGAATTTTGGCGCGTGCAGTGGCCGGGGTGTGGTCCCAGTTTGGATAGGCGGCGTGGGCGATGTCGAGCGCTTTCGAGACCTGTGCGCTATCGGCGGCCTGCCAGCGGCCGACGATCTGACGGCGGTCGGCCGGGTTGCTGACATCAGTGAATACCGCGCTGGAGGTGCTGCCCGGGACCAGGGGCGTGGCCTGCCAAGGTTTGATTGCGGCGGCGATATCGGCGGCCAAACGGCTCAGGGTTTCATCATTTGCGAGCAGGACGCCCATGGAGTTTTTCCTTTCTTCGCCGAAAATGGCGTTCGGAGTGGGAATGTGCGGATGCGGTTTGCTGGCGAAGCCGGCCACGGTGGCAATAGGGTCGGCAACCAGCTCCACCGGTGGCAGGCTGGCATCGGTGATGCGGTTGACGAAGCTGGAGTTGGCCCCGTTTTCCAGCAGACGGCGGACCAGATAGGGCAGCAGATCTTCGTGCGAGCCGACCGGTGCGTACACGCGGCAGGGTGCATCGAGACGGTCTTTGCCGATCACTTCCGCATACAGATGATCACCCATGCCGTGCAGGCGCTGGAATTCGAAGGCGCGGCCTTCGGCCATGGCGTGGATGGCGGCGATGGTCTGCGCGTTGTGGGTGGCGAACATCGGGTACAGGGCATCGTGCGCGGCAAACATGCGACGCGCGCAGGCCAGATAACTGACATCGGTATTGGCTTTGCGGGTGAACACCGGATAGCCGGCCAAGCCGTCAACCTGGGACTTCTTGATTTCAGAATCCCAGTAAGCGCCTTTCACCAGACGCATCGGCATGCGCCGGCCGGTGCGGCGGGCGGCATCGACCAGATAGTCGATGACGAAGGGCGCACGCTTCTGGTAGGCCTGTACGGCCAGTCCATAGCCTTCCCATCCGTCCAATGACGGGTCGGAGAAGACCCCGACGATGACGTCCAGCGACAGCTCCAGACGCTCGGATTCTTCGGCATCGATAGTGAAGCCGATGCCCTGTGACTTGGCCAGCTGGGCCAGTTCCAGCACGGCCGGGGCCAGCTCGGCCATTACCCGTGCGCGCTTGTTGAATTCATAACGCGGATGCAGGGCCGACAGTTTGACCGAAATGGACGGCGCCGAGAACACCTCCGGGTAGGGGCCGCCGGCGCCGATGGCACGGATGGCATCGCGGTAGGCCTGCAGATAGCGGGCGGCGTCCTTGCGGGTCAGCGCGCCCTCGCCCAACATGTCGAAGCTGTAACGGTAGGCGGCATTGTCGCCAGAGCGCGAACGCTGCAGAGCCTCGTCGATGCTGCGGCCCATGACGAACTGATGGCCCATGATGCGCATGGCTTGGCGCACGGCCAGGCGGATGGCGGGCTTGCCCATGCGGCCGATCAGGCGCTTGAATGAACCCACGGCGTTACGCTGGGTTTCGCCGGCAAGGTTGACCAAGCGGCCGGTCAGCATGAGACCCCAGGTCGAGGCATTGACTAGCAGGGAGGTGGACTGGCCGACGTGGGCGTCCCAGTCGGCATCGCCGAGCTTGTCGCGGATCAGCTTGTCGGCGGTGCCCTGGTCGGGGATGCGCAATAGGGCTTCAGCGACGCACATCAGCAGCACGCCCTCTTCGGAGCTGAGGTCGTATTCGCGCATGAAGGCCTCGACCATGGCCGGATCGGCCGCACGCAGGCGGGTACGTTCGACCAAGGTGACTGCTTCGGCCTGTACCGCCGGGCCGGAGGCCGGGGCTACTGCCAATAACTCGGCGATGTGTTCGCCTTCGTCACGCAGATAGGCGGCGGTGATGCGCTGCATCAATTCCGGGCGATGTGATGGCAGTTCAGGGCTGATGATGGGATTCACAGCGGGGTCCGGCGAGCAGGGAGGTCCAATTTTAGGGGGCTTTTGCCAAAAGCGTAACCCCCTGAGCGTGTGAAGGCCGCGGAAGGGAAGGCTTGCCCAAGTCACGGGGAAGGCGGTAAAATTGTCCGTTGAGAAAAACTGAGGCTGCATCATGAAATTTCCCCGTATTAAACAGGGCGCTGCCGTGCTGATGGGCGTGTTGATGACCGGACTGGCGTTCGCCCAGGTCGAGCCGACCGAGCCGACACGCTGGCAGCTGAACATGACCCCGGGTGTCACCAGCACTGCGGCCAATGCCTATGATGCGCACATGATGATGCTTTGGATCTGTGTGGTCATCGGGATTATCGTGTTCGGTGCCATGGCTTACGCCATGATTAAATTTCGTCACTCGAAAGGCGCTGTGCCGGATACCACGCTGACCCACAGCACCAAGCTCGAGCTGATCTGGACCATCATCCCGATTCTGATACTGGTGGTCTCGGCCTATCCGGCCACCCAGAAGGTCATGGCCCAATACGGCGCCGACCATGGTGCCGAAAAAGATGAAATGGTGATCAAAGTCACCGGTTACCAGTGGATGTGGCGTTATGAGTACGTCGGCGAAGGCGTCGATTTCATGTCCCGCCTCGACCGCACCTCCGATGGTCTGCGCCAGAACAAAGCCACCAGCCAGGCTGAAATCGCCGCGCATGGCAGCTATCTGCGTGATGTCGACCGGCCGCTGGTCATTCCTGCCGATACCCGCATCCGTTTCGTGATCACCGCCGACGACGTCATCCACAGCTGGTGGGTCCCGGCGCTGGGTTGGAAGCAGGACGCCATTCCCGGCATCATCAACGATGCCTGGACCAAGGTCGCAACCCCGGGAACCTACCGTGGTGTCTGCGCCGAACTGTGCGGAAAAGATCACGGCTTCATGCCGATCGTGGTGACCGTGCTGCCGAAGGCCGAATACGCCGCCTGGTTGGCTGCTCAGAAGCCGGCTCCGGCTGTTGAAGCACCGGCCCCTGCCGCCGAGGTCGCGCCCGCTGCAGAAGCTGCGCCGGCTCCGGCTGCTAAGGCCGCGCCTGTCGCCACCGCCGAAACCGCCGCGGCTCCCGCCGCATAACGCATTTCCGAATTCAAGAAAACAGAGGCAATCATGGCCGACCATAAACAAGGTTTCATCGAGCGGTGGTTCTATTCCACCAACCACAAGGACATCGGTACCCTGTACCTCGTGTTCGCCCTGGTGATGTTCTTCATCGGCGGTGCCATGGCCATGGTCATCCGCGCCGAGCTGTTCCAGCCGGGTCTGCAGTTGGTCAGTCCGGAATTCTTCAACCAGATGACCACCACGCATGCCTTGGTGATGATTTTCGGCGCGGTCATGCCGGCCTTCGTCGGTCTGGCCAACTGGATGATTCCGCTGATGATCGGTGCGCCCGACATGGCGCTGCCGCGCATGAACAACTGGTCGTTCTGGATCATGCCGTTCGCATTCACCCTGCTGCTGATGCCGCTGATCCTGCAGGTGCTGTTCGGCATCGGCTCGGGCGGTCCTGCCGGTGGTTGGACCCTCTACCCGCCGCTGTCGCTGCAGGGCGGCACCAGCACCGCGTTTACCATTTTCGCCATCCACCTGATGGGCGTCAGCTCGATCATGGGCGCCATCAACATCATCGCCACTGTGCTCAACATGCGCGCGCCGGGCATGGATCTGCTGAAAATGCCGATCTTCGTCTGGACCTGGCTGATTACCGCCTTCCTGCTGATCGCCGTGATGCCGGTGTTGGCCGGCTCGGTCACCATGCTGCTGACCGATAAGTTCTTCGGCACCAGCTTCTTCAATGCCGCCGGCGGCGGTGATCCGGTGATGTACCAGCACATCTTCTGGTTCTTCGGTCACCCCGAGGTCTACATCATGATCCTGCCGGCCTTCGGCATCGTGTCGGAAATCATCCCGACCTTCGCCCGCAAGCCGCTGTTCGGCTATCAGGCGATGGTGTACGCCACCGCGTCGATCGCCTTCCTGTCCTTCATCGTGTGGGCCCACCACATGTTCACCGTCGGCATGCCCTTGGGTGGCGAGTTGTACTTCATGTACGCCACCATGCTCATCGCCATCCCGACCGGGGTGAAGGTATTCAACTGGGTCACCACCTTGTGGCGCGGTTCGATCAGCTTCGAAACTCCGATGCTGTTCGCGCTCGGTTTCGTGGTGATGTTCACCATCGGCGGTTTTTCCGGCCTGATGCTGGCCATCGTTCCGGCCGACTTCCAGTACCATGACACCTACTTTGTGGTCGCGCACTTCCATTACGTGCTGGTCACCGGATCCATCTTTTCCATCATGGCCGCTGCCTACTACTGGCTGCCGAAGTGGACCGGCTACATGTACAACGAAACCCTCGGCAAATGGCACTTCTGGCTGTCGACCTTTTTTGTCAATCTACTGTTCTTCCCGCAGCACTTCCTGGGACTGGCCGGCATGCAGCGCCGCGTTCCGGATTACAACCCGGCCTTCGCCGATTTCAACATGTGGTCCTCGATCGGAGGCTTCGGCTTCGGTCTGGCCCAGCTGCTGTTCGTCTACATCGTCTGGCAGGCCGTGCGTGGTGGCGTGAAGGCTGAAGCCCGATCCTGGCCGTCTGCACGCGGTCTGGAATGGACCGTACCGTCGCCGGCACCGCATCACACCTTTGAAAAGCCGCCGGTGATCAAGGAAGGCGATTTGGCCCACGGCGACGTCAGCCACTGAGACTGAAGGGAATCCGACCATGAATACGCAGACCCAGCACAGCACCCGCAAGATGATCATTCTTGCGGCGGCTTCGTTCGGCTTCGCGTTTGCCATGGTTCCCCTCTACAACATCGCCTGCGAGAAGATTTTCGGCATCAAGCTCGATAACAGTGCAAGCAGCGAACCAAAACTTGCCGGCACAGCCATCGACGAAACGCGTACGGTGCAGGTCTATTTCGACGGCACCGTCAATTCGAAGCTGCCGTGGGCGTTCTCGCCGGTGCAGACCAGCATGACGGTCGTTCCGGGCAAGCTGTATTCAACGTCCTACACCGCCCGCAGCACCGCAGCGTTTGCCACGGTCGGCAACGCCGCACCGTCGGTTGCACCGAATCAGTTTTCCGGATTTTTCAACAAGACCGAATGTTTCTGCTTTACCGAACAGGCGCTGGCTGCCGGCGAAAGCCGCGACATGCCGGTGCGTTTCATCGTCAGCCCCGATCTCCCGAAAGAGATCACCACGCTGACGCTGTCCTATACTTTTTTCATCAATGATGCCGCCACCGCGAAATTGAATGCGGGAACGGCAACCGGCACCGCTCTGGCGGCGCCTTAACTCAGTACCGGGGATTTTTATGGCCAACACCCACTCACACGACGCCGACGCCTACTTCATTCCGCACCACAGCCGCTGGCCGTTCCTCGGCTCAATCGCGCTGTTTATCATGATGATCGGCGTGGCCAACTGGTTCAACGGCAGCACCTGGGGCGAACCAGTGTTTTTTGCCGGCTTGCTGGCAGTGTTGTTGGTGCTGGGCTGGTGGTTCGGCGATGTCATTTCCGAATCGCTGCAGGGCCGCTACAACGCCCGGGTTGATACGTCTTTCCGCATGGGCATGATGTGGTTCATTTTCTCGGAAGTGATGTTCTTTGCTGCCTTCTTCGGGGCTCTGTTCTATGCGCGCATGTTCATACTGCCGTGGCTGTCGGGCGAGGGTGACGGCGCATTGACCAACACCTATCTGTGGCAGGGTTTCGTAGCCGGTTGGCCGAGCAATGGCCCGGCTGAAATCGGCGGTGTCTTCGAAACCATTCCGGCCTGGGGTCTGCCGCTGATCAACACCCTGATCCTGCTGACTTCCGGCGTCACCATCACCATGGCGCACCATGCGCTTAAAGCCAATGCCCGTACCGGATTACTCTGGTGGCTCGGCGCTACCGTGCTTCTGGGCGTGATCTTCCTTGGCTTGCAGGCCGAAGAATACATCCATGCCTATCAAGAACTGAACCTGACCCTCGGTTCGGGCATCTACGGATCCACCTTCTTCATGCTGACCGGCTTCCACGGCATGCACGTGATGCTCGGCACCATCATGTTGGCCGTGATGTGGCTACGTTGCGCCAAAGGGCACTTCAGCAAGGATCACCACTTCGCTTTCGAGGCCGTGGCCTGGTACTGGCACTTCGTCGACGTGGTCTGGCTGCTGCTGTTCCTGTTCGTCTACGTGCTGTAATGCAAAAGGCCGGCGCAAGCCGGCCTTTCTTTAACGGGAAATGGAAGATCAGCCATGAATCCCGTGCGGTTTGATGACGCCGGTGAGAATACCGGCAATGACCAAAAGTATCAGCAGCACCGACAGGCCGATGCGCCAGCTCAGTGATTTCACGGTACGGTCGGTTTTGCCCTTATCCACCATCATGTAATACAGGCCCGCACCCAGGTTCCAGAGTATCAGGAGGATAAAGGCGATGATCAGCAGTTTTTCCATGGCGTTCACCGGTGCTCGCGTATTCTGGCCATTATCGGCGAAAACCGGAGTGTTCGGGTGAAGTTACGGATTATCTTGCTGCTTGCGGCCATGCTGGTCGAGCTGTTGCTTTTGCGGCTTGGCTTCTGGCAATTGGCGCGGGGTGAGGAAAAACAGCAGGCTTTGCAGGCGGCCGCTGCCGTGCTGCAGGAAAAACAGGCACAGCCTTTGGCTGACGCGCTGACGCAGTTGTCGGGCTTTACCTGGGTCCGGGGGCATGCGGTTTTCCGTGAAGCGCCCTTGCTTCTGCTGGATAACCAGCGGCGTGGAAATCAAGTCGGCGTTTCGGTTTTTCAGGCTGCGGATGCCGATGATGGCCGCACCCTTTTGGTTGACCTTGGCTGGTTACCGGTTCAAGGCGACCGTCAGTTGCCGAAACCGGCCACACTCAGCGGCAGTATGCTACTTGAAGGATTGCTATTGCCGCCGCCATCACCGGGCTTGGCCATTGGGCCGGCCTACACCGCACAGGCTGATGGCAGTTTGTTGCTGATGCGCTTGGATCAAGAAGCGCTATCTAAGGCCTTGAATCGGCCTTTATCGGGACGCATTCTGCGTGTCGATCCGGCGCAGCGCATCGGTTTTGCCCGCGACTTGGCGGTGCAGGCCAATACGCTGCCACCGGAAAAACACCGGGCGTATGCCCTGCAGTGGTTTGGACTGGCTGCGGCTTTCGCGGTGCTATGTATCGGAGTAATGATGAGGAAGACCCATGCAAACAGATGAAAAGAAAAGCCAATGGCGTTCACGCCTGGTGCTGTTGTTGATTGTGGCGATGTTTTTCAGCTCATTCGGCATTGCCGCGCTATTGCGTTTTGCCGGATGGCAACCGGAGAGCCATAAAAACTTCGGTCAGTTATTGAGCCCGCCACTGGACTTCAGCACCAGGACTTTCCTGCGCGCCGATGGCCGTCCCTATGACTGGCAGCCCGAGCGCAATGCATGGCGGATCGTTCTCGTCTCCGACGGCCCCTGTATGCTCGAGTGCCAGAAACAACTGGATGTACTGCATCGTGTCTGGCTCAGCCGCGGTCGCCATACCGAACGCATCGATATGCTCTGGTTTGCCGAAGTTCCGGCAACGCGGCCTGATTTCAAAGGCTTCATCGCCATGCAAGCCAATGCGGAATTAAGTGCCGCCCTGCCCGAGAAAGAGAGCCGGGCCGGATACCCCGTGTATTTGATCGATCCGGATGGATTTGTCGCCTTGCATTACCCGGCCGGATTCGATCCCAGCGGTTTGAGAAAAGATCTGGCAAAACTCGTAAAATAAGCCCATGACCAATACCTATAAGCATTTTCATCGCATCGCCTGGGCCGGCGTTCTGCTCACCCTCTGCGTCATTGTGTTCGGCGGCTTCGTGCGCCTGTCCAATGCCGGGCTGAGCTGTCCGGACTGGCCGACCTGTTACGGCCGTGCTACGTGGCCGGTGCAGGACCATGAAGTCGCCGCGGCCAACGCGGTGTTCGAGCGTGCCGTGGAAATCCATAAAGCCTGGCGGGAGCAATTCCATCGCCACCTCGCGGCCATTCTCGGCCTTCTGGTATTGACGCTGTGTCTATTGGAAGCCAAGCGCCGCCGCCATGGCATCTGGGTGCCTGTGGCCTGTTCCACCTCCGTGGCGGCGTCCATTCCGGTTTATATGTATTGGCACCATGATCCGGCATTTGCCTTGGCCGCCGCAGGAATTCTTGGCCTGTTTGCTTACGCCTGGCGTGCCGGACGCGAACCGTTCATCGGCTATACCGCCGTATTGCTGGCGGTCATCATCATGCAGGCCATGCTCGGTATGTGGACGGTGACCTGGCTGTTGAAGCCTGTGGTGGTGATGGCGCATCTGCTGGGGGGCCTGACTACCTTCGCCCTGTTGACCTGGTTGGCTTGGCGCGCCACGCCCAACACCGAGCTGATTCAGGGCCATGCCCGCCTGTTCAAACGTCTGCTCTGGATAGGATTAGTATTGCTGGTCGTGCAGATTGCCCTCGGTGGTTGGACCAGTGCCAATTACGCGGCCTTGGCCTGCGGAACCGATTTTCCGAAGTGTCTCGGCCAGTGGTTGCCGGAGCATGATTTCGCCGAGGCGCTCGTGCTCTGGCGTGGTATCGGCGTCGACTATGAAGGCGGTGTGCTTGATGGCCCGGCCCGCGTTGCCATTCAGTTGATGCATCGCGGCATGGCCGTGGTGGTCACACTCTATCTGATTGCGCTGGCGGTGAAGATGATCCGCACGCCCGGTCTGGTGTACTGGGGCAGCGTGCTCGCGGTGCTGACCACGGCCCAGGTTGCGCTCGGTATCAGCAACGTGCATTTCGGGCTGCCGCTATGGGTCGCGGTTGCCCACAACGCCGGCGCCGCCTTGCTGTTGTTCACCATCGTCGGCGTGCTTGCGCGTCTGCGCGAACCGGAGCAGACGCCGGAACCGGCGCCGACGGCATGATCGCGTATGCCCGTTATTTCGAACTGACCAAGCCGCGCGTGGTCGCGCTGATCGTATTCACCGCGGTCATCGGCATGTTTCTGGCCGTGCCCGGATTGCCGCCGTGGCGGCCGGTGCTGTTCGGTTCGCTCGGCATCTGGCTGGCGGCCTCCAGTGCCGCAGCCATCAACCATCTGCTTGATCAACGCATCGATGCGTTGATGGCACGTACCGCGCACCGGCCGTTGCCGACCGGCGGCCTGAATTCCAGGCAGGTGCTGGTGTTCGCCATCGTACTCGGTGTGCTGTCGATGATTCTGCTGGTGTGGCAGGTGAATGTGCTGACCGCCTGGCTGACGTTCGCTTCGTTGATCGGCTATGCCATCGTGTACACCGGTTACCTGAAGCGGGCGACGCCGCAGAACATCGTCATCGGCGGCGCCGCCGGTGCCGCACCGCCGGTGCTGGGTTGGGCTGCCATCAGCAATACGGTCGATCCGCACGCCCTGTTGCTGTTCCTGATCATTTTCATCTGGACGCCGCCGCATTTCTGGGCGCTGGCCATCTTCCGTCGCGAGGATTACGCCCGCGCGCTGATACCGATGCTGCCGGTCATCTACGGCGTGACCTACACGCGCTGGCAGATCCTGTTCTATACCATCCTGCTGTTCATCGTGACCTTGTTGCCCTGGATCACCGGCATGAGCGGTCTGTTCTATCTCGGCGGTGCCATCGTGCTCGGCGGCGTTTTTCTGTATTACGCGATTCGCCTGCTGGATCCGCCGGATGAGCTGTTCGCCATGGAAGTGTTCAAGTATTCAATCTGGTACCTGATGGCACTGTTCGCGTTCCTGCTGATTGATCATTGGATCATGCCGCCGACGTTTACCGCCGGCTGAACTTCAGGAGTCGCGGTTCATCAGTTGCAATCAAGCGCGGCGATCGGCATTGATCATGTCCGCCGCTTTTTCCGCAATCATGATGGTCGGGGCATTGGTGTTGCCACCCACGATGCTCGGCATGATGGAAGCATCTACCACCCTCAGGTTCTGAATGCCATGAACACGCAGGCGGATGTCGACGACAGCCATCGGGTCATGACCCATTTTGCAGGTTCCGACAGGGTGGTATTGGGTGTCGGCGCGGTTGCGGATATCGCGCTCCACAGCTTCGGTGTTCGCCTGGTCGAGAGGATACAGGGGCTTGCCCCTGACACCATCAAATGCGCGGCCCTCGAGGATGCGTCTCTGGAATGCCGCACCCTTGATCATCGCGGGCATGTCTTCCGGGTCGGAAAAGAACGCGGTATCAATTCGCGGCGCATCAAGAGCATTTGCTGTTCGTATGGCCACGCTGCCTTTGCTTTTCGGTCTTAATAGGGTGATATGGCAGCTGAAGCCATGCCCGTAACGCAGCTTGCGGCCGTGATCATCCACAATCGCCTGTACGAACACCAGCTGCAAATCCGGTATGGCAAGATCCGGATGGCTCCGGAAGAACGCGCCGGATTCGGCATATGGCGTGGTGAGCAGGCCGCTTCGCTCAGATCGCCATTGCTGCATGCCTTTCAGTATGCGATAGGCGCCGGGCACGGAAAAGCCGAAGGTGCCGGTATCGCTTCCGGTACGGTAGGTGTAGACATAATCGATATGATCCTGAAGATTCTCCCCGACGCCCGGTAAATCATGAACCGTATCGATGCCCAGAGGTTGAAGCTGTTTGCCGGAGCCGATGCCCGACAGCTGAAGAATTTGTGGCGACCCGAATGCGCCCGCACAAAGCACGACCTCCTGTCTGGCCTTAAGCATGACGTCTTGGCCGTTAACGCGGGTACTGACTCCCGTCGCTCTGCGGCCCTCAAGAAGCACTTTGTGGGTCAGCGCGTTGGTCAGTACATGCAGATTCGGCCGATTCAGATTGGGCGTAAGGTACGCCTTGGCCGCACTGCAACGCTCTCCGCCTTTCTGGGTAACCTGGTACATGAAAGCACCATACGGCTCGGGGGTGTTGTAATCACCGATGATCGGCAGGCCTTCTTCCTGGGCTGACCTCAAGAACAGTGCATTCATCGGGCTCGGCTGCATGACTTCAGCAACATTGAGCGGGCCGCCTTGGCCGTGGAAACGATCACAGTAGGTTTCGTTGTTCTCGGCTTTACGGAAATACGGCAGGACATCGTCATAGGACCATCCTGCATTGCCGAGTTCCGACCAATGATCGTAATCCCATCGGTGGCCGCGCACATAAAGCATGGCATTGATTGAGCTTGAGCCACCAAGAACCTTGCCACGTGGCTGATAGCCTGTCCGTCCATTCAGTCCCGACTGCGGGACGGGCTTGAATGCCCAATTGTTGATGCGCGTAGCCACCATCGACACCAGCCCGGCTGGGCAATGCACCAGCGGGCTCGTGTCACTGCCGCCGGCTTCCAAAAGACAAACCGATACGTTCCGGTCTTCGCTGAGACGGCCGGCGAGCACGCAACCGGCCGATCCGCCGCCGACAATGATGTAATCGTAAGTGTTGTCCATGCTAAGTTCCTGTCTGTGTATTGACGACGGGCAGCGGTAGCGTAAATCTTTTCAATAACGCCATTTATTTGCCGAGCAGGTATTTCTGCCAGAACAGGATCTGCGCGGCGCCGAAATAATCGCTGTTCGGTTTTTTGGCAAAACCGTGGCCTTCGTCCTTGAACATCAGATACCAGACATCGCCTCCGTTGTTGCGCACGGCTTTCACGATCTGCTCGGCCTCGGTATAAGGAACGCGCGGATCATTGAAGCCCTGAGCCACGAACAGCGGTTTGTTGATGGCTTTGGCATTGTTCAGTGGTGCGATTTTTTCATGGAAAGCGCGCATCTTCGGTTCGCGTTCATCGCCGTACTCCGCACGGCGCAGGTCGCGTCGGTAGCTTTCGGTGTTGGTCAGGAAGGTACTGAAATGCGAAATGCCGACCACATCGATGCCGGCCCGGATACGGTCGTTGTAATCGACCATGCTGGCCAGCACCATATAACCGCCATAGCTGCCGCCATAAACGCCGACGCGGCCGCTGTCGAGTTCCGGCTGTTTGCCGATCCAGTCAAGCAGCGCGCCGATATCCTTCACGGAGTCCTTGCGCTTGAAGCCGTTGTCGAGCTGTACATAGGTTTTGCCATAACCCGATGAGCCGCGCACGTTCGGCACCAGCACCGCTACGCGCAGCGTTTTCAGCAGGTATTGAATTTGCGGGCTGAAGGTCGGGAACGCCTGTGCTTCCGGGCCGCCGTGGATATTGATCAGCACCGGTACTTTTTCGCCGGGCTTCAGGCCGGCTGGCTGGTAGTAAAACGCCGGGATGCTGCGACCGTCAAAACTTTTGAAACGGACCAGACTCGGCGCCTGGAAGCTGGCGGTATCCAAACCGCCCACTTCACTCTGGGTCCAACGGGTGAGTTCGGTTTTTGCCAGATCGATGACATAAACGTCACTCGGTGATGTGGCGGTGTTGATGCTGAGTGCGATGCGTTTGCCATCGGGGGAGAATTGCAGGCCTCCGGTCACGCCGATCGGCAGTGCCGGCAGCGAAACCGCTTTCCAGGTGGCGGTGTCGAACACGCGCAGGGTGGAGATGCCGTCTTCATTGCTGATGAAACCAAGGCGCGAGCCGTCCGGGCTTTGTGCGAAAGCGCCGACATCCCAGGCAATGCCTTTGCTGATGATGTGGCTTTTGCCGGTGGCCGGATCGTGATGGCGCAATTGCATGAACTCGGATTTTTCATCCGACACGAAATAAATGCCCTTGCCGTTGCGGGCATATTCGAAACCGCCGAAAGCGGCGGTACCGCCATCAATCGGGAACAGGGTCAGTTTGCCGGTGGCGATATCGACTTCGCCCGGTTGCGAGTCGGTAATCGACCGGTATTGGCTGACCAGCAGGGTTTTGCCATCAGGCGAGAAATCCTGCGCACTCCAGCTGCCACCCGCGGTTAACAGGGGGCGGCTCTGTCCGGTCTTGGTATCGCGCAACCAGATATCCCGGTCTTTGCCATTCCGTGCCGTACTGGCAAACGCCATCATGCTGCCGTCTTCATTCAATACCGTGCCACCGTTCTGGCTGCGTTTGCCATCGGTCAGCAAGGTTGTGGTTCGCGAGGCGTAATCAAACCAGTACAGCTGGCTGAATTCATCGCCGCCTTTGTCTTTGGAAAACACAAAGCCGGATCGCCAGGCTTTCGCCGGTGAAGGGGTGATGCCGCCAACCGGCTCCTTGTAGAAGGTCAGCTGTTCACGCATGCCCATGGGTTGGCAAACCCGGTGCGCTTGGCCGGTTTCGGCAAATCGGGTGCTGATCAGCAGGCAGCCGTCGGTTGTCCAGCCGGCAAAGCCGGCACCGCGGGTGTTCTGGTACTGGTTCAGGCTGTCGATCAACTCGGCCGGAATTTCCGGCAGGTTTTCGCTGATGCGATTGCCGACATCAACACGTTCGGCGGCATGGGTGCCGGGTACAAAGGCAGCCAGAAGGGTCAGGGAGTACAGGGTGGTTCGCATGGAGGTTCCTGAGGTCGTTCGGAAGCCCAAGCATACCGCAATCCCTGTCAATTCGGCTTCAACAGATCCCGCAATTCTTCGGTTTCCTGCATGCTCAGCCCGCTCTGCGCCATGCGCTGGCGAAGCACCGACAAACGCTGCTGGCGGGCTTGCCGGTTCAGCTGCGCAATCGCATCCAGAAACTCCTGGCGCCAGATGGCTTCATCGCCGGGCAAGTCGGTCAAGGCCAGCTTCTGCAGGGCAGGATAGTCGGCATGCGCTTCGTAGGTTTCCAGCAGCAGGGCGGTGCTGATGTCGGGCCGGGCATGGATGGTTTCCAGCAAGGCCACCATCAGTCCGATTCCGGGCACTTCAAGATCGGCGAAGGCAAACGGCGGTTCGACCTCACGACCCAGAACGGGTTGCTGAAGGAGCAGGGTGATGACCGCCCTAACCAGGCTGCGTTTGGGAGAAATACCGCCGACCGGTACCGTCTTCGGGGCTTCCGTTACCGCAGCACCGAGGACACCGGTCACCGACTGCAGGCGCTCGGTCATCAGGTCGCGGAACGCACCATCCGGTATTTTCTGCAGATACGGTTTGACCTTTTCGGCCAGACGCGCTTTGCCCTCCAGCGTGTTCAGGCGGACATCCTTGGACAGCTCCTCGAAGAAATAATCCGACAGCGTCATCGCGCCATTCACCCGCTGCTCGAAGCCGTCAGCGCCTTCGGTTTTGACGATGGTGTCCGGATCCTCGCCTTCCGGCAGGAACAGGAAGAAGGCCTGACGGCCGTCACGCATGCGCGGAATGATCGATTCCACCGCTTTCCAGGCGGCCGCGCGTCCGGCTTTGTCGCCGTCGAAGCAGAACACCACATCGGCGCTGTTGCGGAACAGCAGTTCGGCATGATCGGGTGTGGTGGCGGTGCCGAGCGTGGCCACCGCCTGGGTGATACCGTGCTGGAACAGGCTGACCACATCCATATAACCTTCGACCACGATCAGGCGCGGGATTTTGTTGTGCGCCTGTTTGACCTGCCATAGGCCGTAGAGTTCGCGGCCTTTGTGGAACAAGGGGGTTTCCGGCGAGTTCAGGTATTTCGGACCGTCGTCCTTTTCCAGCACGCGGCCGCCGAAAGCGATGACCCGGCCGCGCCGGTCGGCGATCGGAAACATGATGCGCGCGCGGAATTTGTCGTACAGCCGGCCGTTGTCGGATTTCGACAGCATGCCCGTTTTTTCCAAAAGGCCGCGTCGGCGCTCGTCGCTGCCGAGCGCATCGATCAGGCCGTTGAAGCCCTCGGGCGCATAGCCGATGCCGAAAGCGGTGATGCTTTTGGCATCCACGCCGCGTCGCTCGAGATAGGTTTTGGCCTTGTCCGAGGCCGCCAACTGTTTCTGGAAGAATTGGCTGCTGGCTTCCAAGGCCGCATACATGTCGCGGCTGCCGTCGGTATCGGCCGGACGTGCGTCTTTCGGAATCTCGATGCCGGCGCGCTTGGCCAGATCCTCGACCGCATCCATGAAGGTCAAGCGGTCGTAGTTCATCAGGAAGCTGATGGCGGTGCCTTTGGCGCCGCAGCCGAAACAGTAATAGAACTGCTTGCTCGGTGAAACCGTGAACGAGGGCGAGCGCTCGTCGTGGAAGGGACAGCGTGCCGAGTAATCCTTGCCCTGTTTTTTCAGCGGCACGCGCGTACCGATGATTTCGACCAGATCGATGCGCGACAGCAGGTTGTCGATGAAGGATTCCGGGAGCTTCGCCATCAGATTAGGATGCCATTATTCGCCGGAAACCGTGCGCTTATTTTGACAGTGCGGCCTTGACCATTCCGGACACCGCGCCCATGTCGGCACGGCCGGCCAGTTGCGGCTTCAGGGCGGCAATGACCTTGCCCATGGCTTGCGGGCCATCGGCGCCGGTGTCGGCAATGGCCTTGGCGACCAGCGCCTCGACCTCGGCCTGGCTCAGCGGTTGCGGCAGGTAGGCCTGGATGATGCCGGATTCGAATTTTTCGATGTCGGCCAGATCGGTACGGCCGGCGGCCTCGTACTGGCTGATGGAGTCTTTGCGTTGTTTCAGCATTTTCTCGAGCACGGCCAGAACCAGCTCATCGGTCATTTCGATGCGCTCATCGACTTCTTTCTGCTTGATGGCGGCATTGATCAGCCGGATGACGCCGAGACGGTCTTTTTCACCGGCCTTCATGGCGGTTTTCATGTCTTCGGTCAGTTGTGCTTTCAAGGTCATGGCGGGCTCCGTAATCGGTGGGCATAAACACAAAAAGCCGGATACGCGTTGCGTAACCGGCTTTGGGGCGCGAGCCGGGCGGCTCAGCGGGGAATCAATACAAACGCTGACGCTTGGTGATGTCGCGCGAGCTGCGGCGGGCCTGACGCTTCACGGCGGCGGCGGCTTTGCGCTTGCGTTCCTGCGTCGGCTTTTCGTAGAACTCTTTCTTGCGGGTATCGGCCAAGACACCGGCTTTTTCGCAGGTGCGCTTGAAACGGCGCAAGGCAAATTCAAACGGTTCGTTTTCGCGGACTTTTACAGAAGGCATGGTAACTCCAAAAAGGGGATTTCCCGGCGGACATGTTTTCCTGCCAGAGAGCCGGTTATCATACAAGGATTGCCGCTTTTTGGCAACCCGCCAGGCGGGCCATTCAGGATAGAGCATGCGGGTATTGGGCATCGAATCGAGCTGTGACGAGACCGGCGTGGCGCTGTATGACAGTGACCGCGGGCTTCTGGCGCAGGCGCTGTATAGCCAGATCGACCTGCATGCGGCCTATGGCGGGGTGGTCCCGGAGCTGGCCAGCCGCGACCATGTGCGTAAGCTGCTGCCACTGATCCGCCGGACCTTGGCCGACTCCGGCCTGACTCCGGCCGATCTGGATGGCGTGGCCTATACCGCCGGCCCGGGACTGGTCGGGGCGCTGATGGTGGGGGCCGCCACCGGCCGGGCCTTGGCCTGGGCGCTTGGGGTCCCGGCCATTGCCGTGCACCATATGGAAGGCCATCTGCTCGCCCCGCTGATGGAGGCGGACCCGCCCGAGCCGCCGTTCGTGGCCTTGCTGGTTTCCGGCGGGCATACCCAGCTGATGTGGGTGAAAGCCTTGGGCGACTACCAGCTGCTGGGCGAAACCTTGGACGATGCCGCTGGCGAGGCCTTTGATAAAACCGCCAAATTGATGGGGCTGCCCTACCCGGGCGGTCCACAACTGGCGGCTGCGGCACTCAAGGGCCGCTCCGGGGTGTTCCGGTTTTCCCGGCCCATGGTCAACCGGCCGGATCTGGATTTCAGCTTTTCCGGCCTGAAAACCCAAGTGTTGTTGGCCTGGCAGGCCAGCACGAAGACCGGGCAGGACATGGCCGATATCGCGCTGGCCTTCGAACAGGCGGTGGTCGATACCTTGGCCACCAAATGCGAACGCGCCCTCGAGCGCACCGGATGCACGCGTCTGGTGGTGGCCGGCGGGGTCGGTGCCAACCGCTACCTGCGCGCGCAGTTGCAGGAACGCACCGCGCAGCGCGGTGCCCGGGTATTTTTCCCGCGGCCCGATTTGTGCACAGACAATGGCGCCATGATCGCCTATGCCGGCTGCCTGCGTTTGCAGGCCGGGCAGAGCGAGCCGCCGGTGGTGGCCTGCGCACCGCGTTGGGATCTGGCCGGCTTGCCGCCGCTTTCACCTGCACTCGGATAAACTGCGGGCATGGATAAAGTCTTCATCGCAGCCCTCGAAATCGAATGCGTGATCGGCATTTATGATTGGGAGCGCACCATCAAGCAGCCGATCGTGCTCGACATCGAGATGGCGTTCGACAACCGCATTCCGGCCGCCAGCGATGACATCACCCATACCCTCGATTACAAGGCGGTCAGCAAACGCCTCATTCAGTTCGTCTCGGAATCCAGTTTCGGACTGGTGGAAACCCTGGCCGAGCGTTGTTGCGAGATTATTCTGACCGAATTCAAGGTCAGTCAGGTCTCACTCAAGCTCAGCAAAATCGGTGCGGTGCGTGGCGCCAAAGCCGTCGGTGTGAAAATCGAGCGTTCGCGCGCGGATGCCTAAAGCGTATTTAAGTCTGGGCTCCAACCAGGAGCCGGAAACGCATTTGGCCGCTGCCGTGCAGGCCCTGCGGGAAACTTTCGGCACGATCGTACTCTCGGATTGGATGCGAACCAAAGCCGTCGGCTTCGTCGGCCCGGATTTCATCAACGGCGCCGCCATCATCGAAACCGACTGGGATGTCTACGCGCTGGATCAATGGCTGCATGCGCTGGAGGACGCGCACGGCCGTCGGCGGGATGTGCCGCGCTTTTCCAGCCGCACGCTCGACATCGACATCATTTTTTTCGATGATCTGATTCTCACCGGTCCGGGCAATCTGCAGATTCCGCGACCCGAACTCAAACATGCCTTCGTGCTGGAACCGCTGGCGCAGATCGCGCCGGGTTTCGTCAATCCGGAAACCGGACTCACGCTGTCGGCGACCTTGGCGGCAGCCAAGCGCTGAGTGTTGCCAAGCCGGCGGCGCCTGAATCAGCCGCGTCTGACCATCGCCAGCAATTGCGTGACATCGATGGTCTGGGCCTTCTGTTCGATCTGTGCGCGGTATTGGCCCTGCATCTGTTTGCCCTGCGAGAACATCTGCGCGAACACCTGTTTCAGCTGGGCGGCATCGATGCTGCGGCCGTTGCCGTAATACTGCTGGGCGACCTTGCCCAGGGCGTAGGTGGTGGCGAAGGAAAACGCTGCGCCGGTGGCCGCACTGCCCAGACTGCCGAGCATTCCGCCGCCGACTTTGCCGAGCAGGCCGCCGAGCAGTTTTCGTCCCATCTGCTCGACATACTGGCCGGTCATGCCGACGCCGAGCGTGGCGGCGAAATCCTTGATGTGCTCACGGTCGAGTTCATAACCGTGGGCCTTGCCGATGCTATACACCATCTTCATCTGCAAGGGCAGAATGGCCATTGAGGCCAGGGATTGTGGCAGTAATTCCAAGGCGCCGTTGAGAATGGAATAATTCAGCACCGACTTATCCAGGACTGCGTTATCAACGGACGGACCGGATTCCAGGGGCACGGCAACCAAGGGGGCCTCGGCCAGGGCGTCAGCCTCGTTGGCGAAGGATTGTGCCTGCGCGGCATCAATTTTCAGCAGAACGCGCAGCGTTTCAAGAAAATCGTTCTCGGCCGCACTGCGCACACCGTCGGCATCACAGACGCACACCGCCATTTCATAGGCCAGCTGACGGCTTTCATGGCTTTCCAGAAGGGCAGCGCTGTGTTCCAAGGTGCGCCGCTTCAGCAGCACGTCTTGGTAGAGCCCGGCCATGTTGATATTGCCGTCTGGCACCAGACTTTCTGCGATCTGTTTGATCTGTTCGCGTTCCCGCGCATCCTTGCTGCCGTCGGCGAAGGCGGCATGCAGGCTGATGACGAGCAGGGCGTGTTGTTCCTGTGAGGTCATGGTCATGCATCCGTCGTTGAGTTGTCCTCAGTGTCGGATAGCCCGGGTTAACCCGGTGTGAATACCGGCGGGGAATGCTGCGTGTTTTAGTGCTTATGCGCGGAATCGGGGGCTGCCATGGGGGGCTGCTTGGCGGCGGTGAATTCAACAGCCCGCTTGCCGGCTTTTTCGAAAACCAGAGTAATAGTGACTTTCTGGCCCTCGGCAATCGGCTTTTTCGGTGCCATCAACATCAGGTGATAGCTGCCCGGTTTGAGTTGTACGCTCTGGCCGGCGGAAATCACCAGGCCTTCCGTCAGATGGCGCATCTGCATGACCTCGCCGGCCATCTTCATTTCGTGGATTTCAACGCGATCGGCGACATCGCTGCTTGCCGAAACCAGGCGATCGACACTTTTTCCGGCATTGCGGATCTCCACGAAACCGCCGGCGACTTTTGCATTCGGCGGAGTGGCTCGGACCCAGGCATTGCTGAAAGTCAGGGAATCGGCAGCCTGCGCGCCGGCAATCAGACCCAGTACGAGCAGTGATGAACTCAGGAAACGAAAAGGCATGGCGGAACCCCATCAGTTGGATGAGTCATTTTAAGGCATCTCAGGCTGACCGATTTGATTCAACGCAACAAACGCCCGCCATCCACGGCCAAAATCTGCCCGGTGCAGTAGGTCGCATCTTCGATCAGGAACCGGACCGCTTTGCAGATGTCGGCGACATCGCCGATGCGGGCCAGCGGTGTGGCATCGAGGATAGCCTGCTTCTGGGCGTCGGATTTTCCGGATTCCGGCCAGAGAATGGCGCCCGGCGCGATGGCATTCACGCGCACCGTCGGGGCCAGTTCCAGTGCCAGGGATTGGGTCAGCATGCGTTGCGCCGCCTTGGCCATGCCATACATGGTATGTCCGGGTTTCGGGCGCTCGGCAAAGATATCCAGCAGGTTGACGATACAGCCGGATTGCTGAGCTAGATATGGAGTCGCCGCCTGGCTCAGGAAAAAAGGGGCGCGTGCATTGGCATCGAACAGGGCATCCCAGTCGGCATCGCTGCTGCTGCCGATCGGTGTGGGAAAAAAACTGCTGGCGTTATTGATCAGCACATCCAACCGGCCAAAATGCGCTACGACAGCCGGTATCAGCGTGTCACGCTGCACCGGATTGCCCAGATCGGCCTGCAGGGCGATGGCGCTGTCCGGTCGGGATTGGTTGAAGTCCGCGCACAGTGCCGTGGCCTCAAGGGCGGAGTTCTGATAGTGCAGGGCGATGCGGTAGCCGCGGCGATGCAGGTCGATAGCCAGTGCCGCGCCGATGCGGCGGCCGGCACCGGTAATCAGGACCACGGCGGAATCATTCGGCATCATCGGATCTCGGTTCAAATCAGGACATAGACAAGGTATCCTGAACGGGCATCAATGACCAGTGAAAGCCCGCATGGAATTGCCCCGCCCCTCCGAGGAGGCGCTCGCCCACAGCGCACGCCTGACCGACATCATCCACCAGGCCATCGCGCTCGAGAAGGGCGCGATTCCATTCGCGCGCTTCATGGAGCTGGCCTTGTACGCGCCGGGCCTGGGCTATTACAGCGCGGGTGCCCGTAAATTCGGCGCTGATGGCGATTTCGTGACCGCCCCCGAACTCGGTGGCGGTTTTGCCTATGCCGTGGCCCAGGCTGGCGCCGGCATTCTGGCCCAGCTTGAGGGTGACGGGATCTGGTTCGAAATCGGTGCCGGCACCGGCGCTCTTGCCGAAAAGACCCTGAAATGTCTGCAGCAATTGGACCGCCTCCCCGCCCACTATTGGATCCTCGAGCCGAGCGCGGATCTTCGTGAGCGGCAACACAGCCATTTGCAGGCCAGTCTGCCGCCCGAATTGTTCGCCCACTGCGTCTGGCTGGACGCACCGCCGGAACAGCCCTGGCAGGGTGTGCTGGTGGCCAACGAAGTCATTGACGCACTGCCGGCCACCCGCTTCATCAAGGAAGAGGGCGAGGTCTACGAAGAATGCGTGGCGCTGGATGCCAAGCAGCAGTTCGCGCGGGTGATGCGCCCGGCCGATGCACTGGTCAGTGGCGCGGTGCGCCATCTCGAGCGTTACCTGCAGCGGGAATTCGAGGAAGGTTATTGTTCGGAAGTGCTGCCGCAACTGCCGTATTGGATCCAGGCCGTGGCCGGCACCATGCGCCGCGGTGGCATGCTGTTCATCGACTACGGTTACCCGCGCTCGGAATTTTATCTGCCCGAGCGCGACGACGGCACCCTGATCTGCCATTACCGGCACCGCGCGCATAGCGATTATTTCGTCTGGCCGGGGCTGCAGGATCTGACCGCCTCGGTGGATTTCACCGCCTTGGCCGAGGCCGGCACCAGCGCCGGATTCCAGCTTGCCGGTTACTGCTCCCAAGCCAGTTTCCTGTTGGCCAACGGACTGGCCGAATACATCGCCGGGTATGAAAACGGCATGGATGAAATCGCGCGTTATCGCGAAAGCCAGATGGTCAAGAAGTTGGTTCTGCCCGGCGAAATGGGCGAGCGCTTCCAGTTCATGGGTTTCGCCAGAGGTGTCGATTTCAGCATGGCATTCACCCAGGGCGATCTGAGTTACCGTCTGTGAACTCCTTACGCTGGCCGCGCCTGTGGTTGGCGCTCTGGCTTGCCGGCATGGCAATCGGCGCCTACCTGTCGCTGCGCGCCGGCGTTCTGCGTGAACCCGTCATTCCGCACGTCGATAAACTCATTCATGCCCTGAGCTACGGGGTTCTGGCCGTGCTGGCCTGTGGCTTGTTCGCGCCCGGACTCATGCGCACTGCGGCAGTGCTCTGGTTACTGGTGTTCGGCGGCCTGATCGAACTGGCGCAGGGGGCTTGGGCCATCAACCGGCTGGCCGATCCGTGGGATCTTCTGGCGAATACCTGCGGAATCATGGCGGCGGTCTTGCTGTTCCGGCGCAGGAATGTCCTGCAATACATCGAAAAGCGGCTACGGAAATAGCCTTCAGCGCCAGGCCGAACGGTTTTCCCAGGACGGATCGGGATGCCAGGTTCCCATCCATTCCAGCAATGCCGGAAATGGCATTGGACGGGCGATGGCGTAACCTTGGCCATGCATGCACCCGATTTCCAGCAGGATGCGGCCATGTTCGAGCGTTTCCACGCCCTCGGCGATGACTTTTCGGTCGAGGCCACGGGCCATATCCAGAATGCCCTTGAGCAGGATGATGTCTTCGGGACGCTCGGTAATGCCACGCACAAAGCTCTGATCGATCTTCAGGCTCTGCACCGGCAACTTGCGTAAATAGGTCAGTGAGGAGTATCCCGTTCCGAAATCGTCCAGCGAGAAGCTGACGCCGAATTCCGTACACTCACGGATGATTTCGAATACGCGGTCAAGATCATCCAGTGCGCTGGTTTCCAGAATTTCAAGTTCAAGCTGGCAAGGTTGCTTGCAGCTGCAGCTGCCCAAGCGTGCGCGCATATGTTCGACGAAATCCGTATTTTCAAGATGCCGCGCCGAAATATTGACACTGATGGTCAGTGCCAGATCATGCAGGCGCAGACGCCCGCAGTCGACCAAGGCCTGAGCGATGACCCATTCGCCGAAGGGAATTTCAAGAACCGTATCCTGGATGTCCGGCAGGAAAGCGCCTGGCGGCAACAGGCCGCGCTCGGGGTGGTTCCAGCGCGCCAGGGCCTCTATGCCGATGACCTGGCCGGTGGCCATGTTGACCTTGGGCTGGTAGTACAGCTCGAATTCGCCAGCCGCCAAGCCCGATTTGGCGCGCTCCAGATTTTCATTGTGCATGCGCAGATCATGGTCATAGGCCTCATCGAAAATCTGGAAGCGGTTACGGCCGGCCTGCTTGGCGTGATACATGGCCTGGTCGGCCTGCCGCATCAATTGCTCGGCGTTGTATTCCAGCATTTGCGGATAGAAGGTGATGCCGATACTGGCGCTGACCGAGAGCGAAAAATCACCGTAGGGTATGGGGCTGGCGATGCTGACCAGGATGCGGTTGATCACCGAGAGTGATTCCTGTTCGGCGCTCAACCCGGTGATGACGGCCACGAATTCATCGCCGCCGAGCCGGGCCACGGTTTCGTGGGCACGCATACAGCTGGTGATGCGTTCGGCGATGGTGATCAATACGTGGTCGCCGGCTTCGTGACCGTAGTCATCGTTCACTTCCTTGAAGCCGTCGAGATCGATGAAGGCGATGGCCAGTTTCTTGCTGTCGCGCTGGCTCTTTGACAGTTCCAGCTGCAGGCGATCGGCCAGCAGCACACGGTTGGGCAGTCCGGTCAGGCTGTCGTAATAGGCGTTGTATTCCAGTTGCCGCTGCTGTTCTTTCTGTAAGCTGATGTCGGTGAACAAACCGATGAAGTTGCTCGGGGTTCCCTGGGCATCGAACACCGTGCTGATGGCCAGCATTTCCGGATAGACTTCGCCGGACTTCTTCCGGTTCCAGATTTCACCGGTCCAGTAATGTTCGGTTTTGAGTTTTACCCACATCGCCTCGTAAAACTCACGGCCATGCCGGCCGGAGCTGAAATACCCCGGGGTTTTGCCGAGCACTTCCTCGCGGCTGTAGCCGGTGATTTTGCTGAAGGCGGCATTGGTTTCGATGATGCGGGCATTCAGATCGGTGATGATGATGCCTTCGTGTGCGCTGGTGAATACGCTGGCGAACAGCTGCAGCTGCTGCTCGGCGATGACCTGGCGGGCAATCAACTGACAGGTGCCGAACGCACGGATCACGGTACCCGTGGCATCGCGTTCGAATTCCGTGCGTGCCCGGACCCAGCGTACTTCATCTGATATAAGCAGACGGTACTTGATGTCGTAGGCATCGCCGCCCTTGAGCCCGGCCTTCCAGGTATTTTCCAAGGCCGCCCGGTCGTCCGGGTGAACGGCCTTAAAGAAAATTGGTATCGTCAATTCAGTCGTCGGGTCGATCCCGAAGATATGATAGATTTCTTCGCTCCACCGAATTTTGCTGTTGGCAATATCTATCGACCAGTTGCCGATCCGGCCCACGCTCTGGGCCCGACGGAAATCATCCAAGGTCGCTTGGAGTTCATCGTTGAGGTGTATGCGCGCTTGTCGCCCGTCAACCAGTTGCTGGTGCGCCTTCGCCAGTTTCGGCAGGATGCCATCACTGCCTTGGGTATGGCGGTAAAGCCCGGGATCGACTTTTTCATCGGTCAGGTGGGCGATGGCATCGAACACCTGAACAATCGAGCCACCCATGATGTTGTGCAGGCTGCGGTTGATGCGCCAGATATTCAACAGAAAAATAATCGCGATGAAAATGAAGATCGCGCGAAGCCGGTCCGCTCTTAGCTTTGCCTCCCTTACATTATCAAGTTCATGGGCCTTGATGCGCTGATTGAACTCTTGGATATTCCACAGCACCAAGGACTTTTACCTGCGGTATTCGGCATCAAAAAGCAGGTCAATGGAGGGATGGTGGGATATGTTGAAATCATGCGGAATCTTTTCAATCAGGGCAAAGACCTCTTTTTCCTTTTCCGCAAGTCCATCCCCCAGAGTTTTCGCGCGGCCCAGGAAATCAAGGTCTTCCGGCCTCAACGCAAGCATCTGCATACGCTGTTTCAGCGGCACCTTTTTAGTGGCAAGGCGGGCCCGTAATCCCAGACTGGGGTTCCAGTAATACAGGCTGGCCTCAAGCGGTACTGCCAACCGTCCGTTTTCCGAATCAGACACCTGATGGTAAGCGGAAAGAAAACTCTTGTTACCGGTGATGGCATAGGTGCGTGCCAGCCGTGTGGTGGTTTCCGAGGCATTCAGTAGCTCGTTAGCCAGTTCGTTGGATTTGATCAGTCGGTCATTGGCGTTGTCGACCTCGTGTTCCGAATTGGAATACAAACCGAATATCGTGGCCAAGCTCAGAATCAGTAGTGCGGCAATCCAGAGCCCGCGCACGACCGGATTGTTCAGTATCTGCTTGACCACTCAGAGCTCCTTGGCCGCGGCAATGGCTTCAATGCGTGCTTTGCGTAAGGCTTCACCGACGGCCGGCCCAGCGGGATTGCCGGGTAGGTCTGCCGCCCGCACCGCCAAAGCGGCCTGGAAACAGCGCTGCAGCAAACTTCCCTGAGTGTAGCTGTCTTCTGTCATGCCTAGACGACCCCTTTTGTCAGACTCGCATATCAGGGCCAGCTGCGCAACCCGCTCGGGACGGCGGAAGGCATCGATCCGTGCCAGCAGGTCATGCACGGTTTCCGGGCGCAATTCCTGCAGCCGGTGCACATTCAGGTGTTCGCGGCAGGTGTGCGCGGCCATGGCGGCATATTCGCTGGGCACTTTCCAGCGCGCGCAGACCGCCTGCACCGGCGCAAGCCCGTGATGTTCGTGCGCGATGTGTTTCGGCCATTGGTCGGTCGGTGTCAGGCCTTTGCCCAGATCGTGCAGTAGCGCGGCGAAACCGATCAATGCATCGCCCGGCGCCAGATGTGCGGCCATGTCGCAGACCATTTCGATGTGCCGGCCGGTATCGATTTCGGGGTGATATTCCGGACGCTGCGGAATGCCGTACAGCACGTCCACTTCCGGAAGCAGCACGGCCAGCGCCCCGCAGGCGCGCAGCGTCTGCAGGAATGCTGAAGGCCTTGGGCTTGCCAGGCCGGCACGCACTTCCTGCCAGATCCGCTCCGGAACCAGATGGTCGACTTCGCCGGCGACGACCATGCTCCGCATCAGCACCAGGGTTTCCTCCGCCATCGAAAAGCCGAGAGGGGCGAAACGCGCCATGAAGCGGGCAGCACGCAGAACGCGGACCGGATCCTCGGCGAAGGCCGGCGAGACATGCCGGAGCACGCGCGCTTTCAGGTCGGCTTGGCCGTTGAAGGGATCGATGAGCGTGCCGTCGGCATCTCGGGCGATGGCATTGACGGTGAAATCCCGCCGGGCCAGATCCTGTTCCAAGGTCACGCCCGGATCAGCATGAAAAACAAAGCCCTTGTAGCCCGGCGCGTTTTTGCGTTCGGTCCGCGCCAAGGCATATTCCTCGCCGGTGCGCGGATGCAGGAATACCGGAAAATCGGCACCGACCGGACGGAAACCTGCCGCCGCCATCGATTCCGGACTTTCACCCACCACCACCCAGTCGCGGTCGCCCGGAACAATTCCGAGCAGAGCATCGCGTACCGCGCCGCCGACCAGGTAGGTTTTCACCGGGACTTCTTTTTTTTCTGTGCCGGGACAGCGGGCGTTGCCGGTGCCGGGCAACGCAGCGGTACCGGTTTGAAGCCGGCGCTGAAATCGCCGCTCAAACGACGGCTGATCGGCATGACCGGCTGTTTCAGGCGCCAATCGTAGATGACGCTGAATGACAGCACGCGTGGAATGTATTCCCGTGTTTCCTTGAAGGGAACGGTTTCGATCCAGAAGTCGGCATCCAGGCTGCCACGTGCAGCCAGCCAACGGTTCACCGCCGTCGACCCGGCATTGTAAGCGCCGATGGCCTGATAGGCTTTGCCGTTGTAGGTGTCGATGACATCACGCAATGCGCCGGCCCCCAGCACGATGTTGACCTCGGGCCGGTAAAGCGATTCAGCACCCTGCCAGGCCATGCCATTACGCGCGGCGATGGCTTCCGCCGTCGAAGGCAGCAACTGCAGCAGGCCGCGGGCATTGGCGCTGGAGGTGACATCCGGCATGAAGATGCTTTCGGCGCGCGCATGCGCGGTCAGCCAGGCCCGGTCGAGTCGAAAGCGGGCGCTGGCGGCGCTGAACTCGGCCGAATAGGGTGTGGCGAAACGCAGTCCGTAATAACGCTGGTTGAGATCGTTGGCTTCCAGCGAGAAAACGGCGCGGTCATACCAGCCGATCGCCTGCGCCATCGCCACGGCTTCACGTTGCTGCTCGGCGTTGAGCTGTTTAAACGCGGCATTCCATTCCCAGATGGCGTAATTGGCTTCGCCCAGCTGCCAGAGCCAGAGCGAACGCTCCAGACCGGGATGGCCGGCGTGCAGCGCCGCCCGATCCTTGGCCGGCATGCGCTGCTCGAGCGGGCAGAACGTGTAGTCGGCACCCAGCCGATCGGCGGCCAGCCAGCCGTGGAAAT
>NZ_JBILBO010000005.1:0-161224 GCF_044353605.1 Arenimonas sp.
GCTTCGGATTGACTACCGCCATGCCTTCGGGCGTAGACAGCGAAGCGATGCTGGCCAAAATGCGTCTGGACAAGAAAGCCGTCAGCGGCAATCTACGCCTGATTCTGTGGCACGGTATCGGGAAAGCTTTCATAGCCAATGATGTCGACGCTGTATCGCTTCGAAACTTTCTGGACCATCCGACCGGCCCGGATTGACCTGAATCAAGCCGATGTCCTTTTTTTGGACTATGCTGTCCTTACTAACCACTCTCGGAGTCGCGCCATGAAAGCTAATGTCGGAAGCACTGATCGCATCATCCGCATCGTTCTGGGTCTCGTCATCATCGGCTGGGGTGCGATGAACGCCAACTGGCTTGGCGCCATCGGTCTGATTCCCTTGGCCACCGCATTCATGCGTTGGTGTCCGGCCTATCTGCCGTTCGGCATTTCCACCTGCAAAACGGAATGAATGGCGCCATCACCACCATCAAAGCCGGTATCGGATTCGGTACCGCGCTGGCGATTACCATTTCCTGGAGCGTGAATAAATCCATCCTGTGGGCCATCGTGCATGGCTTTCTGTCTTGGATTTACGTCATTTACTACGCGCTGTTCAAGGCCTGATCGGCTCGTAAGGCCGGAAACCGCGATACAATAGCGGCCATGCGCGTTCTCATGCAACAGCCGCCGCAAGGCCTTGAATCGCCCCGCTATGTCAGCATCAGCCTGCAGCAGGATCTGCTGGGTGGCTGGCTGCTGGTCCGCGAATCGGGACTGATCGGCGGCAAAAGCCAGCTCAAGCGCGAACAATTCCTCGACACCGAGCCCGCCATCGAAGCATTCGAGAAAGCCCGCGCCGCCCACTCGAAAAAAGGCTATCAGGTCATGTTCATCCAAGGCGTGGCGGAACCGAAATCATGAATACCCGTTTTCTCGACACCATCGCCGGCAAGCCGGTTGACGCCACTCCGGTCTGGCTCATGCGCCAGGCCGGCCGTTATCTGCCGGAATACCGCGCCACCCGCGCCAAAGCTGGCAGCTTCATGGGTTTGGCCACCAACCCGGAGCTGGCCTGCGAAGTCACCCTGCAACCGCTGGAACGCTACGATCTGGATGCCGCTATCCTGTTTTCCGACATCCTGACCGTACCCGATGCCATGGGTCTGGGGCTGAGCTTCGCCGAAGGCGAAGGTCCGCGCTTTGCGCGCCCGGTGCGAACGGCCGCCGATATCGCCAAGCTGGCGGTTCCGGATATCGGCACCGAGCTGCGTTATGTCACCGATGCGGTCAGCCTGATCCGCCGCGAATTGAACGGCCGTGTCCCGCTGATCGGATTTTCCGGAAGCCCTTGGACGCTGGCCTGCTATATGGTTGAAGGCGGCGGCTCCGACAACTTCGCCCGTATCAAATCGCTGGCATTGAACGAACCCAAATTGATGCATCAGCTGCTGGAAGTGGTCACCGATTCGGTCATCGCCTATCTGCACGCCCAGTACCAGGCCGGCGCACAGGCGCTGATGGTGTTCGATACCTGGGGCGGCGTGTTGCCACCACATGTGTATCGCGAATTCTCGCTGCGTTATTTAACCCGCATTGCACAAGCCCTGCCGCGCGGTGAAGGTGCGGAAAGATGCCCGCTGATTTTATTCGGCAAAGGCAACGCCGCCTATCTGGAAGAGCTGGCCGCCAGCGGCGCCGAAGGCGTCGGCGTGGATTGGCTGGTGTCACTGGAGGAAGCGCGTCGCCGCACCGGCGGCAAGGTCGCGCTGCAGGGCAATCTTGATCCAGTCACCCTGTATGCCGAGCCCGACACCATCCGCGCCGAAGTGGCACGCACCCTGGCCAGTTATGGGCAGGGCAGCGGCCATGTGTTCAACCTCGGTCACGGCATGTCACCCGACATGAATCCGGAACATGTCAAAGTGCTGGTGGATGCCGTGCATGAACTGAGCAGGCCGTATCACACCTGACTGGACATGACGCACGCACAAAAAAGCCGGATTCAATCCGGCTTTTTTGCATTCAGGCATCGGGCCCAATCGCCAATTTCCGTTTGGCGGCGTCTTCTTCGCTGAGTAGCTCACCCTCCCACTTGCCGATGACCGCCGAGGCAATGGAATTGCCGACGGCGTTGGTGGCCGAGCGGCCCATATCCAGAAACCGGTCGATGCCCAGAATCAGCACCATGCCTTCCACCGGCAAACCGAATTGCGCCAAGGTGCCGGCGATGACCACCAGCGAGGCCGCCGGAATGCCGGCCATGCCCTTGGAGGTCACCATCAAGGTCAGCAGCATGGCAATCTGCGTGCCGAGCGGCATGTCGATCCCGTAGACCTGGGCGATGAAGATGGAAGCGAACGCACAATACATCATTGAACCATCGAGGTTGAAGGAATAACCCAGTGGCATCACGAAGCTGGAAATCTTGCGGCTGACGCCGAAGCGGTCGAGCGCATCCAGGATTTTCGGGTAGGCCGCTTCCGAGGAGGCGGTCGCAAACGACAGGAAGAAGGCTTCCTTGATTTCGCGCAGCAGCGAATACACCCGGCGGCCGAGGAAGAAATGTCCCACCGCCACCAAGATCAGCCAGAGCACCACCAAGGCCAAATAAAAGCAGAGAATGAACTTCAAGTAGGTGGCCAGAATGCCGAGACCATCCTTGGCAACTGCACCGGCCATGGCCGCGAATACCGCAAACGGCGCGAACATCATCACGTAGCCGGTGATCTTGATCATCACATGCGAGAGCTGTTCAATCATGTCTTGCAGGGTTTGTCCGGCTTTTCCAAGGGAGCCCAATGCCACGCCGAAGAACAGCGAGAACACCACGATCTGCAGCAATTTGTTCTCACCAAGGGCGTTGCCGCCGGCGGCGTTGATGATCGAGGTGGGCACCAGCTGGTTGGTGACAAAGGCGACAAAACCTGAATCCTGTACGCCAATTTGATAATTCGCCAATTTTTCCTGGCTTGCGGCAATCTGCTCGGCGGTCGGCGGCATCAAGCCGGCACCGGCACCGGGCTCCAATACATTGGCGAATATCAGGCCCAGCGCCAGTGAAATGATCGATGCAATCACAAACCAACCCAAGGCCTTCATGCCAACCCGGCCAACACCGCCGCTATTGCCCATATGCGCGATGCCGATGACCAGGGTTGAGAATACCAAGGGCGCGATGATCATTTTGATGGCGCGCAAAAACAGCGTCGTCAGCAGGGTGATGTAGGACATGTCCACGGCAATCACTTTGGCGTGCACCAGCCAGCCGAACAGGATTCCGATCACCATTGCCACGACAATCCAAATCGCCAATTTACCGGCGCTGCTCTTACTGGTCATGTCCACTGCGCCCACTGCCTTACTCCCGCGCACCATGGCGCCTGCAAACAAACAGTCTGCATTGTGGCGTTAGCGCCGGTGTCGGTCAAGCCATTGGAGAGGGCCGGCCCGGCGGTCGGCCCTCCAGACGCCGCTTACTTGCGGAAGGTCAGACCGGCGCCTTCGGCATCCACACTGACGGTATCGCCGGACACGAACTCGCCACCGAGGATCTTGTTGGCCAGCGTATTCTCCAGCAGCTGCTGGATGGCGCGCTTGAGCGGACGGGCACCGTAGACCGGATCGAAGCCCTGCGAGCCGAGCAGATCCAGTGCCGCCGTGCTCAACTGGAGGGTAATACCACGCTCGGCCAGACGTTTGGCCAAAGAACGTGTCTGGATTTCGGCAATGGCCCGGATGTGTTCGGCGGCCAGCGGGTGAAATACCACGATATCATCGAGGCGATTGATGAATTCCGGCCGGAAATGCGACTGCACCGAAGCCATCACTGCCGCCTTCATCTGCGTGTAGGCTTCCGGACTCAGTCCCTGGCGCTCGGCGATTTCCTGGATATGCTGCGAGCCGAGGTTGGAGGTCATCACGATCACCGCATTGCGGAAATCCACGGTGCGGCCCTGGCCATCGGTCAGACGGCCGTCATCGAGCACCTGCAACAGGATGTTGAATACATCCGGATGCGCTTTCTCGACTTCGTCGAGCAGGATGACCGAGTACGGACGCCGGCGCACGGCTTCCGTGAGGTAACCGCCTTCTTCATAACCGACGTAGCCCGGAGGCGCACCGATCAGGCGCGACACCGAATGCTTTTCCATGAACTCGCTCATGTCGATGCGGACCATGGCATCGGGACTGTCGAACAGGAACTCGGCCAAGGCCTTGCACAGTTCGGTCTTGCCGACGCCGGTCGGGCCCAGGAACAGGAAGGAACCGTTCGGCCGGTTCGGATCGGACAGGCCGGCACGCGAACGCCGGATGGCGGCGGACACCGAAGTCACCGCTTCGTCCTGACCGATGACCTTGCGGTGCAGCTCGCCTTCCATGCGCAGCAGTTTCTCGCGCTCGCCTTCCAGCATCTTGTTGACCGGGATGCCGGTCCAGCGCGACACCACTTCCGCGATTTCATCGGCCGTCACTTTGTCCTGCAACAGTTTGAAGCCCTGGGTTTCGACCGCCATGGCCGCACCCAGCTGCTTTTCCAGATCCGGGATGCGCCCGTACTGGATCTCGCTCATCAGGGCGATGTCCTGCTTGCGCTGCGCGGCATCCAATTCAAGGCGCGATTGCTCCAGTTGCTCCTTGATGCGGGTGGTGCCGGTCAGCGTGGCTTTCTCGGCTTTCCAGATTTCCTCCAGATCGCTGAACTCGCGCTCGAGCTTGTCGATCTCCTGCTCGAGATCGTCCAGACGCTGCTTGGATTCGCGGTCCTTTTCTTTCTTCAGGGCTTCCCGCTGCATCTTGAGTTGAATCAGACGGCGCTCCATGCGATCCATCTCTTCGGGCTTGGAGTCGATTTCCATGCGGATGCGCGATGCCGCCTCGTCCATCAGGTCGATGGCTTTATCCGGCAACTGACGATCGGCAATGTAGCGGTGCGACAGCGTTGCCGCGGCGACGATGGCCGGATCGGTAATCTCCACCCCGTGATGTACGGCGTAGCGTTCTTTAAGACCGCGCAGGATGGCGATGGTGTCCTCAACTGACGGCTCGCCGACGAACACTTTCTGGAAGCGGCGTTCGAGCGCGGCATCTTTCTCGACATATTGGCGGTATTCATCGAGCGTGGTCGCGCCGATGCAATGCAGCTCACCGCGGGCCAGCGCCGGTTTCAGCATATTGCCGGCATCCATGGCACCTTCACCTTTGCCGGCGCCGACCATGGTGTGCAGCTCGTCGATGAACAGGATGACATTGCCTTCCTGTTTCGACAGATCGCTCAGCACCGCCTTCAGTCGCTCTTCGAATTCACCGCGGTATTTGGCGCCGGCAATCAGCGCGCCCATGTCGAGCGCGAGCACCCGCCGGCCACGCAGGCCTTCGGGCACTTCATTGTTGATGATGCGCTGGGCCAGACCCTCGACGATGGCGGTCTTGCCGACGCCGGGCTCGCCGATCAGCACCGGGTTGTTCTTGGTGCGGCGTTGCAGCACCTGGATGGTGCGGCGGATTTCTTCATCGCGGCCGATGACCGGATCGAGTTTGCCGCTTTCGGCACGCTCGGTCAGGTCGATGCAGTACTTCTCCAAAGCCTGCCGATTTTCCTCGGCATTGGCATCGGTCACCGTCTCACCGCCGCGCAGAGCCAGAATGGCCTGCTCGAGCTTGGCTTTATCGGTGCCGGCGGCTTTCAGGGCGCGCCCGGCCGGGCCGCTGTCGCCGGCAACGGCCAGCAGAAACCATTCGCTGGCGATGAATTGATCCTGATGCTGTTGCGCCAATTTGTCGGTCTGGTTGAGCAGACGCGACAATTCATTGCCGACCGAGACCTGGCCGTCCTGACCGGACACCTTCGGCAATTGCTCGAGCGCTTCGCTGAGCTTCTGTTTCAGCACCGGCAGATTGACGCCGGCCTGGCGCAGCACCGGCAGGCTGTTGCCGCCTTGCTGGTCGATCAAGGCCAGCAGCAAGTGGGCCGGTTCAATCAGGCTGTGGTCGCGGCCGACGGCCAAACTCTGGGCATCGCTCAAGGCCTGCTGGAATTTACTGGTGAATTTATCGATACGCATGTGCTACCCCTTATCAAGGATTGCGCCCCAAGGCGCCTAAGCTATGAAATTGGGGTGCCGGCGGCGCTCTTCAAGGCCGCCGTTCAGCTTGGATTGGGCTCACAACTTCGCCAGCTCGGCTTTGGGCTCCTTGAATGCCGGGTCGAGCTTCAGCGCGCTTTGAAACGCCGCACGGGCTTCGGTTTTCTTTCCGGCCTTGGCATACAGCTGGCCAAGCCGATAATAGGCGTGCTGGTTGGCCGGCTCATTGGCCATGCGCGGCAGCTTGAGGTATTTCTGCAAGGCGGTCATGCCCTCCTCCAGATTCTGCCCGCTCAACACGCTGGTACGCCCGATCTGATACCAGGCGGCGCCAGCGGCGGCATCCTGCGTGATCCATGCCCGGAAATGACGGAAGGCATCATTGAAGCGGTTGGCTTGCTGGTAGCCGATTCCCAAGGCCAGTCGTATGCCGGCATCGGACGGCTTGGCCGCATAAGCCGCTTCATAGGATTTGAGCGCACCGGCATTGTCTTTTTCCGTCAGCTGGATCTGTGCCCGGGCCATGTGACCGCGCGCGGCATCACGCTTACCGATTTCACGGGCCTGCACCAGCGCTTTGTCCTTGCCGCCGCCAATCGCCGAGGGTGCCTGCAGATAGAACTGCAGCAGGGCACTGCGGGCATCCAGATTATTCGGATCCAAGGCCACGGTTTTCTCGAAAGCATCGCGCAATTTCGGTGCCATGCCCATCTTTGACATCATACCGACTTCGCCGATGCGATTGCCGTAGGCATTGCCGAGCCAGAACTGGGCTTGCGCGCTATTTGGCGCCAGCGTCACCGCTTTCTCGCCGGCAGTCACCGCCGCCTCGGATTTTCCCTGTATCACACGGGCCCGGGTCAGCAAGGTCCAGGCTTCGGCGTTCTTGGGATTGGCCTTGGCATAGGCTTCGGCATTGGCCAAGGCGCGTTTGTCGCCAGCCTGTAATTGTGCGGTGATTTCCTGCGGGCTAGCGGCCTGCAGCGTGGCACTGAAAAGCAGGGCAAGAAACAGCAAGCGCAGGTTCATGGTGCGGATTCCGAATGGAGTTGCAGGCAGTGTATCGGCGTCAATGAGCCTCCGTCACTGCCGGAAGTCATGCCATCCAGATCAGGCTGGCCATGCGACCGGTGCGCTGCTCGCGCCGGTGGGAATAAAAACGGATATCGGCAAGCGTGCAATGTTCACCGCCGAACACCTGAGTCACGCCGCAGGCAGTCAGACGTTGCCGCGCGATGGCGGGCATATCAATCCGGTAATGCCCCGGGCGGGTCGGCGTGAATGCCGATGCGGCATCGGCGTCGACCGAGACAAATGCCTGCCGGACCTCTTCGCCGACCTCATAGCGCGCCGCACCGGCGGCTGGGCCCAACCACGCCAACAGGGTTTCAGGCGGGGATTGCATGGCGGCGACCGTCGCCTCCAGCATGCCGGACGCCAACCCGCGCCAACCGGCATGGGCAGCGGCAACTTCCGTGCCGGCCGTATTGCAGAACAACACCGGCAGGCAGTCGGCAGTCAGCACCGCCAGAACGCTTCCGGGAATTTCGGTGACTGCGGCATCGGCCAGCGGGTCGCTGCCGCGCGTGCCATCATCACTGACCACCTCGATGCCATGCACCTGATGCAACCATAGGGGCTCGCCCGGCAACCGGTACTCCCGACGCAGCGCCTCGCGGTTGGCATTCACGTCCGCCGGTGCATCACCGCAGCGGGCACCCAGATTGAAGCGGTTAAACGGCAGTTCCGAAACGCCCGGCCCCAGACGCGTGGTCGTGAAGGCGTGGATGTTGGCCGGCGCCGGCCAGTCGGGCCGGAGGATGTCACTCATGCCGCGTTGAACTGGCGGGTGTCGTCGCGCAAGGTGTCAATCAGGGCGACCATATCGGCCGGCAAGGGCGATTCAAAACTCAGGATGTCGCCGCTGACCGGATGGGTAAAGGACAGTTTCTCGGCATGCAGGGCCTGCCGGCGGAAACCGCGCAGCGCCTCGACCAAAGCCTCTGTGGCGGCCTTGGGCAGTTTGAACGAGCCGCCGTAGAGCGGATCACCGATCAGCGGATGTTTGACATAGGCCATGTGCACGCGGATCTGATGCGTGCGGCCGGTTTCAAGGCGGCACTCGACCACGGTGTGGCTGCGGAATTTTTCACGGACACGGTAATGGGTGATGGCTTCACGGCCGCCACCTTCCTTGACCACCGCCATGCGGATGCGGTCATGCGGATGGCGGTCAATCGGCGCATCCACGGTATTGCCGGCAACCATCGGTCCCTGCACCACCGCAACATACTGGCGGTGCACGGCGCGCGATGACAATTGTTCGATCAGGCCGGCATGGGCGCGCAACGAACGCGCCACCACCATCAGGCCGGAGGTGTCTTTATCCAGGCGGTGCACAATCCCGGCACGCGGCAGCTGTGCCAGTTCGGGGTCGTAATGCAGCAGGGCATTGACCATGGTGCCGCGCGGGTTACCGGCCCCCGGATGCACCACCAGGCCGGCCGGCTTGTTGACCACCAGCACATCGGCATCGGCGTAAAGCACTTCGAGCGGAATGTCCTCGGCGACGGCATCGGTTTCCACCTGCTGACGGGCGGCCAGCGTGACGGTTTCGCCGCCGTTGACCGCCGCTTTCGGCTTGACCATTTCGCCATCGAGCAGGGCATCGCCCGACTTGATCCATTCGGTCAGACGCGAACGCGAGAACTCGGGGAACATTTCGGCCAGGGCTTGGTCGAAACGTTTGCCCGCCACATGCTCAGGCACCGTGGCTTCAATGCATTCGGGTTCGTTTTCTTCGATGGCGTCTGGCGCGGTCTGGTTCATGGAATCAATGGCTTAGCGCTTCGCGCGGGAAATAATCGTGGAGCTCGATGCGAGCTTAGGGTATTATCCACTAATTGCCGACTTGGCGCTTAACTATGAAATTTATGACGCTTTCCCGCCCTTCCCGTCTGCTTGCCATCCTGTTTTTGTTGGCCTCGCTGAGCGCCTGCCAGACGACGAAGGAATTTTTCGGCATGGACGGTACCAAGAAGCAACCGGAAACCGAAACGCTGGAGCTCGAGCCACTGTACGCGCTCGGCGTCAAGGAACTTGAAGACCAGAATTACGACACGGCCGAGCGCACCTTCATCCGTCTGGTGGCGCGCTTCCCTTACGGTCAGCTGTCGGAAAAAGCGCAGATCAATCTGGCCTATACCCAATACAAGCTGTCCAAGCCGGAGGAAGCGACTTCCAGCATCAGTCGCTTCATCAAGACCTACCCGACCAATCCGGACATCGACTACGCCTATTACCTCAAGGCGCTGATCAACTTCGATCGTGAAAACCGCTGGCTGGCCAAAATCGCCCGACTCGATACTTCCGCGCGCGATCTGGGTGCAGCCCAGCAGAGCTTCAACGATTTCAACGATGTGGTGCGTCGCTTCCCGACCAGCAAGTACGCCGAGGAATCACGTCAGCGTATGATTTACCTGCGTAACCGTCTGGCGCAGCATGATCTGAGCGTTGGCATGTACTACTTCGAGCGCGACGCCTATGTGTCGGCGGTCGGCCGTGCCAAATACGTATTGGAAACCTATCCGCAGTCGGAATTCGATGATGACGCGGTCGCCCTGCTGGCTGCTTCGTACAAAAAGCTCGGCCAGGAAGGACTGTCCCAGGATGCCCGTCGCGTGCTGGAGAGCAACTATCCGGAACATCCGTATCTGACCGACAACTGGCCGAAGCGCCGTTCGCGCTGGAACCACCTCAACCCGTTCGCGGGCGAAATCGAAAACTGATCAGGCGCCGTAACCCGAGCTGATCGGGTAACGGCGTTCGCGGCCGAAAGCCCGCCGCGACAGTTTCGGTCCAGGCGCCGCCTGCCGACGTTTCCACTCCGAAATCCGCACCAAGCGCAACATGCGTGCGGTTTCGTGCGCGACATCGTGGTCCGGCCATTGCGGCGTCAGATCGGCGATGATTTCCTGCGGCGTGCGTTCGTGATCGATGCTGGCTTTCAGAATGGCATCCAGCAACGCATACGGCGGCAGGGAATCCTGATCGGTCTGGTTTTCGCGCAATTCCGCCGAGGGCGCGCGGTCGATGACCGCCTGCGGAATCACCTCGCCGTCGCCCTGCCGGTTACGCCAGGCACACACGGCATAGACCTCGGTTTTGTAAAGATCCTTGATCGGTGCATAACCGCCGCACATGTCGCCGTAGATGGTGGCGTAGCCGACCGCATATTCGCTCTTGTTGCCGGTGGTCAGCAGCAAGCCGCCTTTTTTGTTGGCCAGCGCCATCATCAAGGTGCCACGGCAGCGCGACTGCAGATTTTCTTCGGTCACATCCGCAGGCAGGCCCGCGAAGGACGGTGCCAGGGCTTCGAGAAAGCCCTTGAACGGCGCCTCGATGGCGATGGTTTCCAGCGCAACGCCGAGCTTGCCGGCCTGGTCTTCGGCCAAATCGTTGCTGAGATCGGCGGTATAGCGTGAGGGCAAGCGTACGGCAGTGACGTTATCGGCACCAAGGGCGTCGACCGCCAAGGCCAGCACCAGCGACGAATCAACGCCGCCGGACAGTCCGAGCAACGTCTTTTTAAACCCGTTCTTGCCACAGTAATCACGGATGCCCCGCACCATGGCGCGGTAAGCCAGCGACTCGAAACTCTCGTCGCGCTCGTCTGGCCATTCGACTTTCCGGAACGTCCCGGATGCCGGTTCGAAATCGGCCAGCAGCAGGTGTTCGGCAAAACATTCGGCATTGGCATGGATACCGCCATCGGCATCGGCCAGCACACTGGACCCGTCGAACACCACTTCATCCTGGCCGCCGACGGTATTGAGATAGGCGATGGCGGTTCCGGTTTCGCGCACGCGTTCGCTCAGCAGGCGGTCGCGCTGCGCGGTCTTGCCATGCTCGAAGGGCGAAGCATTCGGCACCAGCACCAGCTGCGCGCCGGCGGCCACGCACTGGGCGATCGGTTCGGCGAACCAGACATCTTCACA
The DNA here is from genome assembly GCF_044353605.1 of Arenimonas sp. Lineage (GTDB taxonomy): Bacteria > Pseudomonadota > Gammaproteobacteria > Xanthomonadales > Xanthomonadaceae > Arenimonas. The sequence continues at coordinate 11,062 of NZ_JBILBO010000005.1, forward strand.
GATGATCACGCCCAAGGTGATGCCCTTGACCGTGAATGTGCAGGGGTCGGCATCGGCGGCGAAATAGCGGCGCTCGTCGAACACCGCATAGTTCGGCAGTTCCTGCTTGTGGTAGACGGCGGTGACGGTGCCGTCCTGAATGATATTGGCGGCATTGAACACCACCGCACCGACCGCACGCGGCGACGGCAACACCACGGTGATGCCTTCCACCTTGGCGGCGATTTCGGCAAGGGTACGCTCGCAGTCGGCGAGGAAGCCCGGTCGCAACAACAGATCTTCCGGCGGGTAACCGCTCAAAGCCAGCTCCGGAAACAACAGCACTTCGGCGCCGGCGGCTTTGGCCTGTTCGACCAAGTTTAGAATCTTATCGGCATTGCGCGCGAGCGCACCGACCGGAAAATCGTGTTGCGCCAACGCGAGACGGAGGGTGTCATTCATGCGGGTATTGTAATGGAGGGGCGAAAAAAAGGGCGAACACACGGTTCGCCCTTTTCAACAGCATGGAAGTGACGGCTTACAGTGCCGCCATCCGCGCGGCAATGGCCTTGCCCAGATCGCCCGGTGATTTCACCGTGGTCACACCGGCTTTTTCCAAGGCGGCGAATTTACCGGCGGCGGTGCCTTGGCCGCCCGAAGCGATGGCGCCGGCATGGCCCATGCGCTTGCCTTCCGGAGCGCTGGCGCCGGCGATGAAGCCGACCACCGGTTTGGTCACGTGCTTGGCGATGAACTCGGCCGCTTCTTCCTCGGCGCTGCCGCCGATTTCGCCGACCATGATGATGCCCAGGGTCTGCGGATCGGCCTGGAACAGCTTCAGGCAATCAATGAAGTTCATGCCCTGCATCGGGTCGCCGCCGATGCCGATACAGGTCGACTGGCCGAGGCCGGCGTCGGTGGTCTGCTTGACCGCTTCATAGGTAAGCGTGCCGGAGCGCGAGACGATGCCGATTTTGCCCGGCAGATGGATGTGTCCCGGCATGATGCCGATTTTGCATTCGCCGGGGGTGATGATGCCGGGGCAGTTCGGCCCGATCAGCACGGTATCCGGATAGGCTTTCAGGCTGTTCTTGACACGCAGCATATCGAGCACCGGGATGCCTTCGGTGATGCAGACGATGACCTGGATGCCGGCATCGGCCGCTTCCAGAATGGCATCGGCCGCGAACGGTGATGGCACATAAATGACCGAGGCATTGGCGCCGGTGGCTTTGACCGCTTCGCTGACGGTATTGAACACGGGCAGACCGATGTGCTGGCTGCCGCCCTTGCCGGGCGTGACGCCGCCGACGATCTGGGTGCCGTAATCCAACATCTGTTGGGCGTGGAAGGTGCCTTGCGTGCCGGTGAAACCCTGCACGATGACTTTGGTGGTTTTATTGACGAGAACGCTCATTTCATTTTTCCTTTTCACCCTCTCCTTTCGGGAGAGGGTCGGGGTGAGGGTCAGGCGCGCGCGGCGGCCACGACTTTCTGGGCGCCGTCGTTGATATCGTCGGCAGCGGTGATGGCCAGACCGCTGTTTTTCAGCAGTTCCTTGCCTTTTTCGACGTTGGTGCCTTCAAGGCGCACCACCACCGGCACTTTCACATCGACTTCCTTGACCGCGGCGATGATGCCTTCAGCGATCATGTCGCAACGGACGATGCCGCCGAAGATGTTGACGAAGATGGCCTTGACCTTGTCCGAGCTCAGGATGAGCTTGAAGGCTTCGGTGACGCGCTCTTTGGTGGCACCGCCGCCGACGTCCAGGAAGTTGGCCGGCGAACCGCCGCTGAGCGAAATCACGTCCATGGTCGCCATGGCAAGGCCGGCGCCGTTGACCATGCAGCCGATGTCGCCATCCATGGTCACGTAGTTCAGGTCATGCTGGCTGGCCAGCACTTCGGTGCTGTCTTCCTGGCGGATGTCGCGCATGGCGGCCAGTTCCGGGTGACGGAAAGTGGCGTTGTCATCGGAATTGATCTTGCCGTCGAGCACGGCCAGATCGCCCGAGCTCAGGATGGCCAACGGGTTGAGTTCGACCAGAGCCAGATCTTTTTCATTGAACAGCTTGTACAGGCCAAGCATGATTTTGCTGAGCTGGCCGACCTGCTTGGCGTTCAGGCCCAGATCGAAACCGAGCTTGCGGCATTGATAGGCTTGCAGGCCCTGCACGAAATCGACATGCACAGCCTTGATGGCATCCGGATTGGTTTTGGCGACTTGCTCGATGTCCATGCCGCCTTCGGCGCAGGCGATGAAGGTCACGCTCTTGCTGGCGCGGTCGACCAGGACTGACAGGTACATTTCATTGGCGATGTCGGTGCCCTCGCAGATCAGCACGGAATCAATCGGCAGTTCCACACCGGCGGTCTGGTAGGTCGCCATTTTGGTGCCGAGCATGGCTTTGGCATAGTGTTTGACTTCATCGAAGGAGCGCGCCAGCTTGACGCCGCCGGCCTTGCCGCGGCCACCGGCATGGATCTGGGCCTTGACCACCCACATGTCGCCGGGAATCAACTTGGCGGCGGCGACGGCTTCATCCGGCGTACGGGCCACGATGCCCTTGGGCACGGCGATGCCGTAATCGGCAAACAATTGTTTCGCTTGATATTCGTGAAAGTTCATTCGACACCTGGGTTGAACGGGAAAGTCCCGGAATGGGGCACTATTGTCGCTTTTTCCGGCGCCAATGGCAAAAACGGCGGGCATCATGCTTATACTGGAGTTCAGCCAATCCGTGAAAGCAAGTGAAATCAATGGCTCCAGCCTTTGCCTTGGGAACCAATGGACCGCTCCGCAGGCGTGAGTCGTACTACTTTGCGCTGTTCCGCTGCTTGGAGGCCGCCCTCCTTGCACTTTGGGTGTTCAGCCCGTTTATCCCGACGCCGAATCCGGTCAATTTGGAAACCCTGCAGGTTCTGAGCGGCGCCTATCTGTTCAGTGCCGCCCTGTTGTTGGTCTGGGACCGGCTGAATCCACACCCAGGGCAGCTGATTGCGGGCTTGGGCGTGGACATGGCGGTTTTCGCGGCTCTGGCCTGGCTGCTGCAATCCGGATTCCAGAGCGCGGCACTGATGATGCTGGTCAATATGGCCGCCGCCGGCTTGCTGCTGAGCCAACGCCGGAGCAGTGTACTGACCCTGATGGCGATCGGCCTTCTGTTCGCGCACTACCTGATGGCACGTCTGCGTGATGAAGCCGATGCCGATGTGGTGCAGATGTTGATGCTCGCCGCCAGTTATGCCGCCACCGTGCTGTTCTGTCAGATGCTGGCCAATCAAGCCCAACAGAGCCAAACGTTGGCCGATACGCGCGGCCTGCAGCTGGCGGAAATGGCGCAGATGAACGAACAGATCATCAAATGCATGCGCTCCGGCGTCATTCTGCTCGATCGCCACCACCGGGTTCTACTCAGTAATGAAGCGGCCGGACAATTGAGCCGACAATCTGTGCAGCACGGCCAGAGGCTCTGGGAGTTTTCCGAGGAGCTCGACAATCGGCTTGAGCTTTGGCGCAAACACCCGGAACAGCGACCTGAAGCACTCAGTCTTTACGAAGGTGGACCGACGGTCATCCCGCGTTTCGTCTCCATCGCACTCAATGAGCTGAACTATCTGGTGTTTCTCGAGGATAGCCGAATCTTTTCCGGACGTGCCGATGAACTTCAGCTCGCCAATCTCGGTCGGCTCTCGGCCAGTATCGCACACGAAATCCGTAACCCTCTGACCGCTATCAGCTATGCCCAGCAATTGTTGGCAGAATCGGAAACGACCAACGAAAGTGACCGCCGGATGCTGGAGATCATCGGCAACCAGAGTAAACGCCTGAACGGCATCATCGAAAATATTCTTGGACTGGCCCGGCGCCAGACCGCCAATCCGCAGATTCTCGAAATCAATGGCTTCCTGGCCAATCTGGTGGCCGAACACCTGAGCACGCATCCAGATGACCGCGCATTGATCCATCTGCAGTCGATACCGGCACCGGTACACGCCCTGTTCGATCGTTCGCACTTGCATCAAATCGTTACGGTATTGCTGACCAACGCCCTGGTGTACGGGCATGCTCCGCATGTTCCGGCCGAGATCCGCATCGGTGTGCGCATGGATGGCCGGACCCCGGTCATCGATATCAGTGACCGGGGTCCGGGCATTGCGCTAAAAGAGCGCGGGCAATTATTTATGCCGTTTTACACCACCAGTCACCATGGCGCCGGCCTGGGTCTGTATATCGCCAAGCAGCTCGCAGATGCTAATCAAGCACAGTTATGCTATGAAACGATTCCTGGCGGAGGAAGCCGTTTCAGTCTGCATCTTTGCGATGGTCAAACACTGCTGGACGATCACCGATGAGTAAGAGCATGCATCGGAAGCGAGACTCCATTATAATTTGAGCATGCAAAATCCTACTGCCTTAGTTGTTGATGACGAACGCGATATTCGTGATCTCCTGGGCATGGCTTTGTCGCGGATGGGGCTGCAGGTAGTTTCAGCCGAAAGCGTTCAGCAGGCCAAACTGCTTTTGGATGAGAGTCACTATGATCTTTGCCTGACCGACATGCGTCTGGATGATGGCAGCGGTATCGATCTGATTCGCTATGTCAATGAACATTTTCCCAACATGCCGATTGCGATGCTTACCGCCTTCGGGGATGTGCAGTCGGCGGTCAATGCCCTGAAAGCCGGCGCCTATGATTTCGTCAGTAAACCGGTTGATCTGGGAACCCTGTGCAAGCTGGTGGACCAGGCGCTGGCCCTGCGCGAACAATCCCGTCCCGCGGCCTCGGAGTTGGTCGGTGAATCCAGCATCATCAAACATCTCCGCGAGCAAATCGAGCGACTCGCTCGCAGTTTGGCTCCCGTCCTGATCGTCGGCGAAGCCGGTGTCGGCAAACAGGTGGTAGCCAAAAAAATCCATCAGCAAAGTCCACGTAATCGTGCACCGTTCCTGGAAGTGCAATGCGATGCCATTGAAGCCGATCAACTTGATACGGTTTTTTTTGGCAAGTCCGGTGCCTTTATGATGGCCCAAGGCGGCACCCTTTTTATCGACCATGTGGATGCCTTGCCCCTGTCATTTCAGATCAGGCTGCATAAGGCCATCCAAGATCGCGGCATACGCGCCATCGGAAGCCTTGCCGATACAGCCATTGATATCCGCATCATCTCGGCTACCCGCAAGAATCTAGTAAAGGAAGCCGCCGGTAAGCGTTTCCGCCATGAGCTGCTGTACCGAATCAATGTCATCGAGCTGCACGTACCGCCTATGCGCGAACGCCGCCAAGACATCCTGCCCCTGGCACGTGCGTTTTTAGCCGAGCTCACCGAGCACAGTGGTTCACAGGAGCAGATGCGACTCAGTGCAGCGGCTGAAGCCTTGCTGTTGCAACACGCCTTCCCGGGCAATGTCCGTGAGCTGGAAAACATCCTTGAGCGCGCCACTGTGCTCGCCACCGGGCCGGTCATTGCAGCGGAGCATCTGCAATTTAATCGTCCGGAATACTACGACGCTGACGCCGGCATTCCCAAAGCGTTGCCGGAAGCGCTCGAACAACTCGAACGCGCCCAAATCCAAGCGGCCTTGGAAGCCTGTCGATTCAATAAGACCAAAGCAGCCGCACAACTCGGCATCACGTTTCGCGCATTACGCTACAAAATGGAAAAACTGGGGATGGAATAATGTGACGCTTAGCGTCACTTTTAGCCAAATATCGGCCAAAACGTCCAGCTGATATTCGAATTAAGTGCCTATTTCTAAAGATTTTTAGCTGGCGATGACGGTTTCGAAAAAAACGCTTGCGAACCCGCTAACTTAAGCGCATCGTAATCAGGCAAGTCCACGGTAGTTGCAATTCTAGGCTGCCGCAGTTTGTAACCACCTACCAGCGAAATCATTATTCCCAAGGGGATACATTATGAAATCCATGCAAAAAGGCTTCACCTTAATTGAACTGATGATCGTCATCGCGATCCTCGGCATCCTGATGGCCATCGCTATTCCGGCTTATCAGGACTACACCATCCGCGCCCGCGTTTCTGAAGGCATCGCTGCTCTGGCAGCTGCCAAGTTAGCAGTGGCTGAAACCTCAGCTTCAAGGGGCGTACTAGCGACGGCAATTACCAATAATGCTGCAGCTGGCTATACCAGCCAAGTTACTACATATGTTGCTAGCGTTACTGTCGTGAATGGTGTAATTACAGCTGTAACAAGGAATACTGGCGCAACAACTCAGCCGCAAATCATAATGACACCTTCCCAAGCTACGGCACAAGATCCGATTACTTGGGTTTGCTCGATTGGTGCCGGCGAAGCTAAGTATTTCCCAGCCAACTGCCGTCCATAAATAAACTGAGTTTTAACTTATAAGACCCCGGAAACGGGGTCTTATTGCTTGAATTTGATTGTCATAAGTTCTATACATGACACACACACCCATAAACATTTAACTCTAATATTCATTCGGCATAAAAGAAGCTCGATGAATATGCTTCGATTTTTAAAGGTCTGTATTGCTCTCTTTAAGCGACCCCAAGCCCTGATCTGTGATCAGGCCTGCCTTTAATTTTCCCTTAAGATATGAGCTAAATACCTTTTGTCAAAGGGTTTTTTGCGGTAAGCTTCAGATGGGTAATCATAAAGCCAGATATCAAATATGAATGCATCTGCAGCGAATTTGGTGGGAATTATCGGAATCACCCGGCGCTTGGTGCAGGACGGCGTCCTGAGCGAGGCCGATGCCCGCGCGGCACAGGCCGAAGCCGCCAAGGACAAACGTCCGATCCAGAAATATCTGGCCGAAAAAAAGCTGGTCAACAGCATCCAACTGGCCGCGGCATTTTCACTCGAGTTCGACCTGCCCCTGTTCGACCTGTCGGCCATGGATTTAAGCCAATCCTTGGCATCCCTGATTCCGGAAGAGCTGGCCAATAAACAACAAGTCCTGCCCCTTCAGCGGCATGGTGGCAAGCTGTTCGTGGCCATTGCCGATCCGACCAACAGCGATGCCTTGGATGCGGTGAAGTTCGCCAGCAACTCCATCGTCGAGCCGGTGGTGGTGGCGGAAGACGCCCTGCGCAAGGCGCTCGAACTGGCGTACAACAACCCGGCCGATACCTTGGATGACAGCGGCGATGACGAGCTGGTCAACCTCGAGGCCATCGGCGGCGATGACGATCTCGGCGACGACAAAGCCGAAAACCGGGCCGACGATACCCCGGTGGTCAAATTCATCAACAAGCAGCTGACTGATGCCATCCGCCGTGGCGCGTCCGACATCCACTTCGAGCCCTACGAAACCGAGTCCCGCGTCCGTTTCCGGACCGACGGTATCCTGCGTGTGGTCGCCAAAGCTCCGATTGGCCTGCATCCACGCATTGCCGCACGCCTGAAAGTGATGGCGGCTTTGGACATCGCCGAGCGGCGGGTGCCGCAGGATGGCCGGATCAAGCTCAATCTGTCCAAAACCAAGCAGATGGACTTCCGGGTCAGCACCCTGCCAACCCTGTTCGGCGAGAAGATCGTGCTGCGTCTGCTCGACAACTCCGCCGCCAAGCTGGGTATCGAAAAACTCGGCTATGAGCCCGACCAGATGCAGACCTATCTGGAAGCACTGGCCAAACCCTACGGCATGATTCTGGTCACCGGCCCGACCGGATCCGGTAAAACGGTGTCGCTATATACCGGCCTGAACATTCTGAACAGGCCCGAAGTCAACATCTCGACCGCCGAAGACCCGGTCGAAATCCGCGTTCCAGGCATCAATCAGGTGCAGGTCAGCAATAAAAAGGGCATGACCTTCGCCGCTGCCCTGCGCTCGTTCCTGCGTCAGGATCCGAACATCATCATGGTCGGCGAAATCCGCGATCTGGAAACCGCGGAAATCGCCATCAAAGCCGCGCAGACCGGTCACTTGGTATTGTCGACCCTGCACACCAACGATGCACCACAAACCATCTCGCGCCTGATGAACATGGGCATCGCGCCCTATAACATCATCTCCTCGGTGACCCTGGTCATCGCCCAGCGCTTGGCACGGCGTCTTCACAACTGCAAGCGCCCGATGAAAACCCCGCTGCCACCCTCGGCCTTGCTGAAGGAAGGCTTCACCCAGGCCGAAATCGACGAAGGCATCACCCTGTTCGAACCGGTCGGCTGCGATGAGTGTACCGAGGGCTACAAAGGCCGTACCGGTATTTACCAAGTCATGCCGATGACCGAACAAATTCAGGAAATCATCCTGGCCGGCGGCAACGCGCTGGATATCGGCCGTGCCGCGCAGGAATCCGGCGTGCGTGATTTGCGCCGCTCCGCCCTAATGAAAGCCAAGGCCGGACTCACCAGCCTGGCCGAAATCAACCGAGTGAGCAAGGACTAAGCCATGGCCGCTTCCCGTTCCGCAGCCCGAAAAAGCGCGAAAACCCCCGCCCGTACCGATGACATCCTGAAGCAGTTCACCTGGTCCGGCGTCGACAAACGCGGCATCAAGATGAAAGGCGAGGAATCGGCGAAATCCGAAACCGCTTTGAAACTCGATCTGCGCAAGCGTGGCATCGCCAATCCGGAAGTCAAAGCCAAGGCCAAACCGCTGTTCGGTGCCGCCGGCAAGACCATCAGTCCGCAGGATATTGCTATATTTTCGCGCCAACTCGCTACCATGATGCAATCCGGCATTCCCATGGTGCAGGCTTTCGGCATCGTGTCCGGTGGCCAGAAGAATATCCGCATGCAGAACCTTTTGGAAAATATCGGCTCGGATATCGCCAGCGGTACCGCCCTTTCCGAGGCACTGTCCAAGCATCCGCTGTATTTCGACAAGCTATATCAGAATCTTGTTTATGCCGGTGAGAATGCCGGTGTGCTCGATACCGTACTGGACACAATCGCCAACTACAAAGAAAACATCGAGACCCTGAAGGGCAAGATCAAGAAAGCCCTGTTCTACCCGGCCGTGGTGATTGCGGTTGCTATTCTGGTGTCGGCCATCCTCTTGATCTTCGTGGTGCCGACTTTCCAGAATCTGTTCAAGAGTTTTGGCGCCGATCTGCCGGCATTCACCCAGCTAATCATCAAGGCCTCCGACTTCCTGATTGCTTACTGGTGGCTCATTTTGGGCGTCATCATCGGCGGCGTGTTCCTCACCATCAGCAGCCTGAAACGCTCGCGCGCCTTCGCCGAGTTCGTTGACCGCCTGCTGCTCAAGATTCCGGTCATCGGCCAGATCATGCACAACTCGGCCATTGCCCGCTTCTCGCGCACACTGGCAGTGACCTTCAAGGCCGGTGTACCCCTGGTCGATGCGCTGGCCACCGTCGCTGGCGCCACCGGCAACATCGTGTATGAAAACGCGGTCCTGCGCATCAAGGACGACGTTGCTACCGGCTATCCGCTGAACGTGGCGATGAAACAGGTTGGTGTATTCCCGCACATGGTCATGCAGATGACCGCCATCGGTGAAGAGGCGGGTGCGCTTGATACCATGCTGTATAAAGTCGCTGAATTCTATGAACAGGAAGTCAATAATGCCGTAGACGCCCTGTCCAGCCTGATCGAGCCGATGGTGATGATCGTCATCGGCGGTGTGGTCGGCTCCATGGTGATCGGCATGTACCTGCCGGTGTTCAAACTGGCGGCAGCCATTTAATGCTGGCGATGCTGCAGGCCAATCCGGCCTTACTGATCGCCTTGACCTTCGGATTGGGCCTGCTGGTCGGCAGCTTCCTCAATGTGGTCATTCTGCGCTTTCCGGCCCGTCTGGAATGGGCCTGGCGCCAGGAGGCCCGTGAGATTCTGGCACTGCCGGAAGTTTACGAACCCAAGCCGTCCGGTCTGGTGTTCAGCCGTTCGGCCTGCCCGCACTGCGCGCATTCGCTCTCTGCCTGGGAAAACATTCCCGTGCTCAGCTTTCTGTTGCTGCGCGGCAAGTGCAGTGCCTGCAAAGCGCCGATTTCCTGGCAATATCCGGCCGTCGAACTGATCACCGGTATTCTGTTCGTCGTGTGTGTGTGGCGCTTCGGCATTTCCCTGCCCTTGCTGTTCGCGTTGCCCTTCACCGCCGCACTGGTGGTGTTGTCCGGCATCGATCTACGCACCACGCTACTGCCCGACCAGATCACCCTGCCCTTGCTGTGGCTCGGCCTGATTGCCAGCCTGATCACGGTATTCGTCGATCCGGTTTCGGCCATTCTCGGCGCCGTCGCCGGCTACCTGAGCCTGTGGTCGGTAACCCGTTTGTTCAAACTGCTGACCGGCAAGGACGGCATGGGTGAAGGCGATTTCAAACTGCTGGCGGTCATCGGCGCCTGGTGCGGCATCAAGGCGGTCTTGCCGGTGTTGCTGCTGTCGTCCGTGGTCGGTGCGATCATCGGCGGCATCTGGCTGGCTACCGCCGGCAAGCACCGCGACACCCAAATCCCCTTCGGCCAATACCTGGCCATCGCGGGCTGGATCCAATTCATTTCCGGCGCCGACTTGCTCGGCCTCTATCTGAACTGGGCCACGGGAAGCTAATGCCCCTGCGGATTGCGGTCAGTGGCGGCATCGCCGCCGGAAAATCCGCGGTATGCCGGATACTGCAGCAGGGCGGTGCCGATATCATTGATGCCGACGACATCGCCCGTGAACTGGTCGCCCCAGGCATGCCGGCCTTGGCGGAAATCGCGGCGCAGCTCGGCCCGCAATTCATTCAAGCCGATGGCACGCTCGATCGCGTCGCGCTTCGGGCTCACGTTTTCGCTGATGCCTCTGCGAAAACCCGTTTGGAAGCGATTCTGCATCCACGGATTCAACAATCGCTTCAGCAGCGAAGCGAAGCTTCGAAGAGCGCGGTTGTTGCTGTTGCGATTCCCCTGCTCAGCCCGCAAAGCCGGGCACGTGCCTATGGCTGGCTGGACAGAGTGCTGATCGTGGAAGCGCCGCAGGAAATGCAGATCGCCCGTATCCGCGCCCGTGACGGATCTTCCGAACAGCTGGCGGCAGCCATGGTGGCCGCGCAACTCGACAGCGCCGGTCGTCTGCCCATGGCCGATGATGTGCTGATCAATGACGGGGATCTGTCCAGCCTGGAACACTGGACGCGGAGCCTGTTGCAGCGCTACCAAACGCTGGCAACTGGATAGGGATGTAAAAAGGCGACCCGAAGGTCGCCTTTCTCATGCCGGAGTAGCTCCCGGGGCAATCAGGCCAGACTCGGCCAGAATGCGCGGATACCGGCCACGCCCTGAGCGCCATGCTGACGGGCCGTAGCCACGTCCTGCGGACCCAGACCACCGATCGCGAAAATCGGCAAGGACACTTCCGCGCGCATTTCCTGCCAGGTTTTCCAACCCATCGGTGCCACATCCGGATGACTGGCGGTTTTGTTGACTGATCCAAGCACCACGAAATCCAAACCGAGTGCCTGCGCGTGCTTGAGCTGCTCCAGATTGTGGCAGGAGGCCGCTACCGGCAGGCGCGCGGCCAAAGGACGCGATTGCAAGGCCATCAACTGCTCGCTGGTCAGGTGCAGACCGACATCGAAATCGTGCGCCAGACCAAGCTGGCCGTTGATCAGCAATTGGGCTTTGTGCTTCTTGCAGAGCGCTACGGTCAGCGTCAGTAGTGCCTTCAAGGGTTTTTCCTGCCAGGTCTTGGCGCGCAGTTGCACCAGACGCTGCCCGGATGCCAAGGCCACATCCAGTTCGCGCAAAAAGCGCGTGGTGTCGGTGGTCGGCTCGGGGGTAATCAGGTAATGCGGCGGCTTCTGCAGCACGGCCACCACCGGCAGATCGGCCGGCGGCATCGGATAGGAACGCAATTTGCTGTTCGGCACCCAAGCCAAGGCCTGGTTTTCCAGACCGCGCGGCTGGCCGCTGTACTTGGTGACTTTGAACACATCCAACATGATGCTCTTGCTGCCGGTGTGCTGGGGTACCGACATCAGCGGTTCGGTGGCCAACACATCGATGCCGAGCTCTTCCTTGAGTTCACGCTTGAGCGCTTCTTCCGGGGTTTCATTGCGTTCGATTTTTCCGCCGGGAAATTCCCAGGCGCCCGCCAGATCACGGCCGCTGATGCGGCGCGCCAGCAGCACGCGGCCACTGGCATCGGTCAACACGCCGGCGGCAACCGGCACCATGCGGGGGGTTACGGCTCTTCGTATCATCCGATCTGCCCATGACATTGTTTGAATTTCTTGCCGCTGCCGCACGGACAAGGATCGTTGCGGCCGACTTTCGGACCAGCGGCCTTGATTACACCCATATCGGCGAGTTCTTCATCGGCGCTGGCCGAACCGGCCGACGGATGCTGGAAGTTCATCTGACTGGCCTGCTGTTCGTGGCGGCGACGATCGGCTTCTTCCATCGCGGTCACTTCGTTCTCATCGCGGACACGTACGCGTGCAAGCATCGAAGTCACGTCGAGTTTGACTTTGTCGAGCATTTCCGAGAACAGCTCGAAACTCTCGCGCTTGTATTCCTGCTTCGGCTGCTTCTGGGCATAGCTGCGCAGATGGATGCCCTGACGCAGATAGTCCATGCGCGCCAGATGCTCTTTCCAGGTCTGGTCGAGCACATTCAGCATCAGCAGTTTTTCGATCTGACGCGCCATTTCCGGCCCGACATTGGCTTCCTTATCGGCGAAATGGCCGGCAACCGCATTTTGCACGGCTTCGGCAATCGCGAAATCGTCGATTTCATCTGAAGCGGCCAACATGGCCTGCAGATCGACATTCACCGAGAAGTTCTCGAGCACGAACTGCTCAAGACCCGGCAGATTCCATTGTTCGTGGATGGAGTCGCGCGGCACGAATTTACGGACCTGCTCCTCGACCACGTCTTCGCGGATGGCCAAGATGGTTTCAGACACGTCGTCGGCTTCCAGTAGTTCATTGCGCTGCTGGTAGATGACCTTGCGCTGGTCGTTGGCGACATCGTCGTATTCGAGCAGGTTCTTGCGCATATCGAAGTTGTGCGCCTCGACCTTGCGCTGGGCGTTCTGGATCTGGCGCGAGACCAAGCCGGACTCGATGACTTCGTCTTCCTTCATGCCCATCCGGCGCATGGCGGTCTGCACCCAATCGGCGGCGAAGATGCGCATCAGGTTGTCTTCCAGCGACAGGTAGAAACGGGACGAACCCGGATCGCCCTGACGGCCGGATCGGCCGCGCAGCTGATTGTCGATGCGGCGTGACTCATGGCGTTCGGTGCCGATGATGTGCAGGCCGCCGGAAGCGACCACCTGCTCGTGACGGACCATCCAGGCGGCTTTCACCGCTTCGCGTTCGGCCTCACCCACTTCGGCGCCGAGCGCGTTCAGCTCAGCCTCGAGACTGCCGCCGAGCACGATGTCGGTACCGCGGCCGGCCATATTGGTGGCGATGGTGACCGCATTGGCGGCGCCGGCATTGGCCACGATCTGTGCTTCGCGTTCATGCTGCTTGGCGTTCAGCACTTCATGTGGCACGCCGGCTTTCTTCAGCTCGCCGGACAGCAGTTCGGAGGTTTCAATCGAGGTGGTACCGACCAGCACCGGCTGACCGGCGCCATAACAGCGGTGGATGTCCTCGACCACGGCTTTGAACTTGGCGTCGCGGGTCAGATAGACCAGATCCGGGTCGTCTTTGCGGATCATCGGACGGTGGGTCGGAATGACCACCACTTCCAGGCCGTAGATGTTCTGGAATTCGTAAGCTTCGGTATCGGCGGTGCCGGTCATGCCGGCGAGCTTGCCGTACATGCGGAAATAATTCTGGAACGTGATCGAAGCTAGGGTCTGGTTTTCGCGCTGGATCGGCACGCCTTCCTTGGCCTCGACGGCCTGATGCAGACCATCGGACCAGCGGCGGCCCTGCAGGGTGCGGCCGGTGAATTCGTCAACGATGATGACTTCACCGTCGCGCACGATGTAATCGACGTCGCGCTGATACAGGGCGTGCGCACGCAGGGCGGCATTCAGATGGTGGACCACCGCCAGGTTATTGCCCGAGTAAAGGCCGTCGTCTTCGGCGATGATGCCCGCTTCGCGCAGCAGTTCTTCGGCGCGTTCCATGCCGGTTTCCGACAAATGGGTCTGCTTGGCTTTCTCGTCGACCCAGAAATCGCCTTCGCCGTCTTCTTTTTCCTGCTTGACGAATTTCGGCACGATTCGGTTGATTTTGACGTACAGCTCAGGCGATTCGTCGGCCGGACCGGAAATGATCAACGGGGTACGCGCTTCGTCGATGAGGATGGAGTCGACTTCATCGACGATGGCGAAATTCAGGCCGCGCTGGAAGCGTTCTTCCTTGCTGCTGGCCATGTTGTCGCGCAGGTAGTCGAAGCCGTATTCGTTGTTGGTGCCATAGGTGATGTCGGCCGCGTAGGCGTCTTTCTTTTCAAAATGCGGCATGCCCGGAACCACCACGCCAACGCTCAGGCCGAGGAAGTTATAGAGCTTGCCCATGGTCGCGGCGTCGCGGCGGGCCAGATAATCGTTGACCGTCACCACATGCACGCCCTTGCCGGACAATGCATTCAAATAGACCGGAAGGGTCGCGACCAGGGTTTTACCCTCACCGGTGCGCATTTCGGCGATACGGCCGGAGTGCAGCACCATGCCGCCGATCAGCTGGACGTCATAGTGGCGCAGACCGAGGGTACGGATGGAGGCCTCGCGGCAGACCGCGAAGGCCTCGGGCAAGAGCTTGTCGAGGGTTTCACCCTTTTCGAATCGCTGCTTGAATTCGTCGGTTTTCGCCTTCAGCGCCGCATCATCGAGCGCTTTCAAACCCTCTTCCAGCTGATTAATGCGGGCGATGTGCTTCTGGTATTGGCGCAGGACCCGCTCATTGCGGCTGCCGAAAAGTTTGGTAAGCAATTGATTGAACATGGTTAAGCCGGTGATGGTGGTTCCTGCTTACGCAGGATTCGAGCCCTGGAGGCGCCAAAAAAAGCGGCCACCCGGGGATAGCCGCATATTTTAACCTGTGGGCGGAATTTGGTATATCAAGTCTTAACCGCGGGATTTATCCAGGAAGGCGCGCGGATTGATCGGGCGGCCGTCTTTGTGCACTTCGAAATGCACGTGCGGTCCGGTCGAACGGCCGGTTGAACCGGCTTTGGCCACCACCTGGCCGGCGCGGACGACATCGCCTTCCTTGACGGTAAAGGCGGAGTTATGGGCATAAACCGTGACATAACCGTTCTGGTGATCGATTTCGACGACATTGCCGAAACCGGTCTTCCAACCGGCGAATTTGACCAAGCCGTTGCCGGCCGAGCGCACCGGGTCACCGACATTGGCTTCGAAATCGATGCCATTGTGGTGGGCACGGCCGCCAAGCACCGGATGCATGCGGTAGCCGAAATCGGAGGTCACATAGCTGTCGGTCGGACGGGTGGTCGGCTGCGATTTCAGCTCCAACTCCTGTTCAAACAGCATGGATTCGAGCACCGAGAGCTGCTGGGATGAGCTTTCGAATTCAGCCTGGACCTGCTTGAGATTGCTTTTCAAATCGGCCGCGGAAACATCCTCGGCGTCTTCGGCGCCACCGGCGCCCGGGGTTTTCTCGAAATCGAATTCGCCACCCGCCAGTTTGCTGTCGCGGGTCAGACGGATGCCGAGGGCATTCAAGCGGTTGGCCTGGGCCTGCAGCTCAGCCAGACGCAAGGCCATGGCGTTCATATCACGCTGGTTTTCGGCTTTGATTTCGGCGAGCTGACGATCCTGTTCGGCCACGCGCTGCTGCAAGTGACTGAGCTGCAAACCGCCGACGGCGCGGCTGGCCGCCATGCCCATCGTGAACACCATGGCCAGCAAAGCCACGACCACGCCACCAAAAACAAGGACGGTACGACGGTCATGCAGATTGAATTTTTTCGGGGCTCGCAGGTGTTTTGAAACGAGTATGATGTTCAGCATTGCAGGACAATCTCTGGAATTCTTCATGGGCGCGGACAAACCCGCAAAACCCGAGCAATCCGCGCTGTCAGCGCTCAAAAGCTCCGGCCTCGGGGCTCTGATTACGCACGCCGGTGAATTGGCGGACGTGGATCAGACGCTGCGTCGGAGTCTACCGCCGGCCCTGGCCCGGCAATGCCGGTTGGTGTCCTGGGATGACAGTAGACTGGTTTTTCATGCCGCCAGTCCGGTTTGGAAAAACAAACTCCGCTTACACAGCCAAGAGGTCTTGGCGGCGGCGCAGTCGCTTGGGCTTCATGCCCGGGAAATCCGGATCAAGGTCGATGTCGGTTTCACACCGAACCCCGACCTGATGGCATAGGCCATTGTCGGGGAAAAGCGGCAACAAAGGGTTAACAGTCGGTTAAAATCAGGTTAAACGATTGAATTATTTCAGATTCAGTTCAGTTAACCAAAACCGGATTGGCGTACGAAATGGGGGAAGCCTCTTCCTCGAACACCACTTCTTCCCAGGCGCTCGGATCGGCAATAAGCGCCCTAAGCAGTTGATTGTTAAGACCATGCCCTGATTTATAGGCATAATAAGCGCCAATCAGGCTGTGACCCATCAGGTAAAGATCGCCGATGGCATCCAGAATCTTGTGTTTAACGAATTCGTCGTCAAAGCGCAGGCCGTCCTCGTTCACCACCCGGTAATCATCAAGCACGATGGCGTTGTCCAGACTGCCACCCAGGGCCAGATTGCGATCACGCATGTACTCGATGTCCTTCATGAACCCGAAGGTACGGGCACGGCTGACCTCTTTGACGAACGAGGTGGTCGAGAAGTCGATTTCGGCATTGGCGGCCGACTTCTTGAACGCCGGGTGCTTGAAGTCAATGGTGAAGCCGACTTTGAAGCCTTCATAGGGTTCGAATCGGGCCCATTTATCACCGTCGGTGACCTGCAGGGTCTTGGTGATGCGGATGAAGCGCTTGTGCGCGTTCTGCTCCTCGATGCCGGCGGATTGAATGAGGAATACGAACGGACCGGCCGAGCCGTCCATGATCGGTACTTCCTCGGAAGACAGGTCGATATAGGCGTTGTCGATGCCCAGACCGGCCAGCGCCGCCAGCAGGTGTTCGGTGGTTTTGATCTTGATGTTGTTTTCATCCACCAGCACGGTGCACAGCTGGGTCTGACCGACCAGATGCGCCTGGGCTTTGACCTCGACCGGAACCGGGAGATCGATGCGGCGGAACACAATGCCGGTATTGACCGCAGCAGGACGCAGGGTCATGAACACTTTTTCGCCACTGTGCAGGCCCACGCCGGTGGCGCGGATGACATTCTTCAATGTGCGTTGCTTAATCATGCGGTGATTTTAACGGCCCATCGGTGTATGAAAGATAAATTTCGGCCGGAAAATGACATCGGCCTGTTGAATTATCAGGAGTTTACGGATTTATTGTAAATCAAAAGCCGGCTTTTGGCCAAAGAAAGGGCCCGACGGATGCCCGCCGGGCCAAAACAGCCTGGGACCGCAAGGACAACGGCCCAGGGGAATTGCCTTGGATGGCTTCAGTCTGCCTGGCGGCGCAGGAATGAAGGGATATCCAAATAGCTTTGACCACTGCTGTTGGCAAGATCGCTCAGGGCCGTGGCCGGGGCGCTGGCTGCAGCGGTCGGCTCGGTTCTGCCCGAACGGCGCAGGGTGCTGGAAATACCGGGCGGATCGACTGGATCAAACGACGCCGGACCATGGGTGCCGGTGCTCGCCTGACGCCAATCCTGAACCGGCTCGACCAATTGCGGCCGGGCGGCTTTGGCGCGGGCCTGGTTGAGGCCGGTCGCCACCACGGTCACCCGCACTTCGTCGCCCATATTCGGATCGAGCACGGTACCGACGATGACGGTGGCGTCCTCGGAGGCGAAGCTTTCGATGGTGGTGCCGACTTCGTCGAATTCACGCATGGTGAAGTTCGGACCGGCGGTGATGTTGACCAGCACGCCGTTGGCGCCATGCAGATTGACTTCATCCAGCAGCGGGTTGTTGACGGCGGCCTGGGCCGCGGCCTGGGCGCGGTCATCGCCGCGGGCGGTGCCGGAACCCATCATGGCCAGACCCATTTCGCTCATCACGGTACGTACGTCGGCGAAGTCGACGTTGATGATGCCCGGACGGGTAATCAGTTCCGAAATACCCTGGACCGCACCCATCAACACTTCGTTGGCGGCCTTGAACGCGCTGATCATGGTGGCATCACGGCCGAGCACGGTAATCAGTTTTTCGTTGGGTACGGTAATCAGCGAGTCGCAGTGCTTGGCCAGCTCTTCAATGCCCTGCAATGCGGTTTGCATACGACGACGACCTTCGAACGGGAACGGCTTGGTAATGACCGCAACGGTCAGGATGCCGAGTTCCTTGGCGATCTGTGCGACCACCGGTGCTGCGCCGGTACCGGTGCCGCCACCCATGCCGGCGGTGATGAACACCATGTCCGCACCTTCCAGTGCTCGCACGATGGCATCACGGTCTTCCAGCGCGGCCTGACGGCCGACTTCCGGATTGGCGCCAGCGCCGAGACCCTTGGTGACGTTGGTGCCGAGCTGCAGATGGGTCTTGGCACCGCATTGTTTGATGGCCTGGGAGTCGGTGTTGGCCATGATGAACTCGACGCCTTCCACGCCCGAATTGACCATGTGCGCCACGGCATTGCCGCCGCCGCCGCCGACCCCGACCACTTTGATGACTGCATTGGGAGCAGCCTGTTCCACTAATTCGAAATACGCCATGATGATGTCCTCTTTGGTTTTATGTGTGTTTTACAACTCGCCTTTCACGAACTTGCTGATCTTTCCGAACCAACCGCCAACTGCATTTGGACTGCGGTAACCCGGGCGGCGCGGGTTGTCGCTCATACGTCCCCACTGCATCAAACCGACTGCCGTGGCAAAAGTGGGATTGCCGACCACTTCACCCAATCCCTGGATGTTCTGCGGAATGCCTTCACGCACGGGCATATGCAGCATTTCCTCGGCCAGCTCGACCACGCCTTCCATGCGTGCGGCACCGCCGGTCAGTACCATGCCGGCACGCACGAATTCCTCGAAACCGGAGCGCCGCAACTCGGCGTGCACCAGTTCGAAGATCTCTTCGTAACGGCTCTGCACCGCTTCGGCCAGCGACTGGCGGGCCAGACGGCGCGGCGCGCGGCCGCCGACGCCCGGCACCTGGATCGACTCATCGGCGCGGGTCAGCTGCGCCAATGCGCAGGCGTAACGGATCTTCAACTGCTCCGCATCCGGTGTGGAGGTGCGCAGGATATGGGCGATGTCATTGGTGACCTGGTCGCCGCCGATCGGCAGCGAGGCGGCATGCCGGATGTAACCGCCGGCATAGACCGCGATGTCGGTGGTGCCTGCACCCATGTCGACCAGCACCACGCCGGATTCCTTTTCATCCATGCTCAGCACGGCATGCGAGGACGCCAGTGATGACAGCACCAGACCGTCGACCTGAAGACCGCAGCGGCTGATGCATTTTTCGATGTTGGAGGCGGCCGAGGTCGCTGCTGTAATCAGCAAGGCATGCAGCTCCAGGCGCACTGCCGACATGCCGACCGGATTGCGCACGCCTTCCTGGAAGTTATCGAGGATGTATTCCTGAGGAATGGCGTGGATGATGCGTTGATCGGAGGAGATGGCCACCACTTTCGCAGCCTGCAAGGCCTGTTCGAGATCGTGGTACTGCACTTCGCCGCCAACCACCGGCGAGATGCCGGACGAACGGCGGCATTCGGTATGCGAGCCCGAAATCGCGGCATATACCGAGCGGATTTCGCAACCGGCCATCACTTCGGCCTCTTCGATGGCGCCCCGGATCGATTCCACGGTCGACTCGATGTCGACCACGACGCCGCGGCGCATGCCGCGCGAATCGTGGGTACCCAATCCGATGACTTCGATCTCATCGCTATCGAGGGAATACTCGCCGACCAGGGCGGTCACTTTGGAGGTGCCGATATCCAGTCCGACGATCAGGGATTTATCGCTTTTGCGGCTCATGTCAGGCGGGTTCCTCTAGGTTCGTTGTCGGTTCGGCCGGCACCGGCGCGGCAGGCGCGCGCCAGGTCAAGGCGAATCCATTGGTGTAACGCAGATCGGCATGCACCAGTCGGCGCGGCTCTTCCCGTTTGATTTTCGGCAACAGCACCACGAAGCGCGCCAAGCGGGCGTCGGCATCGTTGCGGCCGAGATCCAGTACCAGACCATCGGATAGCACGATGCGCCAGGCATTGCGTTCGCTGATGCTGAGTTCGGTAATGGCCAGACCGACCGATTGGAACAGGGGTTGTGCCTTGCCGTAAAACGCCACCATGTCGGTCGCCTGTAAAGGATGGCCGTTGAAGGAGGGCAATGCCGGCAGACGGGTCTTCGGTATCGCGAACACCGAACCCTGCTCGGCCAGCATCTGCTTGCCGTTCCAGACCGCCAACGGCCGGTATTCATGGATCTGAACAATCAGGGTGTCCGGCCACTGCTTACGGACCTCGACCCGCTCGACCCAGTGCAATGCCCGCAGCTTGGCATTGATGGCCTTGAGATCTACCGCGAAAAAGCCGTCTTTGAGATAGGGCAAGGCCGCAGCGCGGACCTTGTCCTGCTCGACGAAAGCAAACGGCGCGGTCACCTGCAGGCGTTTCATCGGCCAATGCCCTCCGCCGACCCAGCCATTGAGCACGGCCACCACCGGCGTGGCCAGAATGGCCAGCACCAGCAGTCCGAGCAACAGGCGGCGGAAGGCAGGCATCAGCGCGGGTCTCCCAGACTGGATTCGAGAACGAGCCAGCACAGGGTTTCGAAATCGATACCGATCTGTTTCGCTGCCTTCGGCACCAAGGAATGCGAGGTCATGCCGGGCGCGGTATTCACTTCCAATAAATAAAAGCGGTCGTCGGCATCGCGCATGACGTCAACCCGGCCCCAGCCGAGGCATCCGGCGGCATGAAATGCGGCCAACGCCAGCGCGCCGATGGCCTGTTCATCCGCACCCTCAAGTCCGGGGCAGAGATACTGGGTATCGTCGGCCACGTACTTCGCGTGGTAATCGTAATATTCGCCGGCCGGCACGATGCGGATCGAGGGCAGCACGCGCTCGCCGAGAATGGCGACCGTGTATTCCTGGCCAACGATCATCTGTTCCATCAATAGCTCGCCGGGGTAGCGCTTGGCCAGATCAACCGCAGCAGCCAGATCGCTTTCGGCAAACACCCGGCTGACACCGACGCTGGAGCCTTCGCAGGAGGGCTTGACGATGACCGGCAACCCGAGATCGCGAGCGGCGGCGGCAACATCGGCACCCGGTGCCAGACGCGTGTAGCGCGGTGTCGACAAGCCCATCGACAGCCAGATCTGTTTGGTCCGGATTTTATCCATGCTCAGCGAAGAGCCAAGCACATCGGATCCGGTATACGGCACGCCGAAGGCCTCAAGCAAACCTTGCAGCACACCGTCTTCACCGCCGCCCTTATTGCCATGCAGGATGTTGAACACGCGATCGACTTTCTTGTCGACCAACAGGCTGACCAGTGCCGGAATGCCGTCGACCGCGAAGGCATCAACGCCCTGTGCCTGCAGTGCGGCCAGCACATTGCTGCCGGAATCCAGCGAAACCTCGCGCTCGGAACTGCTGCCGCCCATCAGCACGGCCACCCGGCCGAAACGTTTGGGGTCGTGTACGGTCTTCATGCTTTGTGCTCCAACTGCAGGCCGCTGACGGCCAATTCATTTGCCACCGCGCCGATATCGCCGGCGCCCATCACCAACAGCAGATCGCCGTCCTGCAACACGTCGCCCAGAATCTGCGGCAGTGCTTTGGCCGGACCGGCCACCACCGGATCAAGACGGCCGCGTGCGCGGATGGCGCGCGCCAGCGATTTGGCATCGGCACCGAGAATCGGTGTCTCGCCGGCGGCATAGACATCGGTCAACACCACCGCGTCGGCTTCGGAAAGCACGGCGGTGAATTCATCGAACAGATCGCGTGTGCGCGAATAACGGTGCGGCTGGAAAGCCACCACCAGACGTTTCTCCGGCCAGCCGCCGCGGGCAGCGGCGAACACCGCCGCCAACTCACTCGGATGGTGGCCGTAATCGTCGACCAGCAAGGCGGTGCCCTGCTTCAGCGCCAGTTCGCCCTTGATATTGAAACGGCGGCCAACGCCCTGGAACTCGCTCAGGGCCTTGGCAATGGCTTCCGGCGCGACGCCAAGCTGCCAGGCAATCGCTGCTGCGGCGAGTGCATTCAGGACATTGTGCTTGCCGGGCATGTTCAAGGCCACGGCTTGATTCACGCCATCCGGAAGATGCAGATTGAAGTGCATCTGACCGCCAATCTGGCGGACCTCGGTGGCGCGCACTTCGGCGGCTTCGCGGAAACCGTAAGTCAGGCAGTGGCGCGGCATTTCATCAGCCAAGGCGCGCACTTCATCATCTTCAATGCACAGTACGGCCAGACCATAGAAAGGCAACCGATGCAGGAATTCCGAAAATGCCTGCTTCACGCGATTGAAATCACCGCCGTAATTTTCCAGGTGATCGGCTTCGATGTTGGTGACCACGGCCACCAGCGGGTTGAGCCGCAGGAAGCTGCCATCGCTTTCATCGGCTTCGGCCACCAACCATTGGCCCGAACCAAGCTGGGCATTGGCGCCGGCCGAGAGCAGCTGGCCGCCGATGACGAAGGTCGGAT
This sequence comes from Arenimonas sp., assembly GCF_044353605.1. GTDB lineage: Bacteria > Pseudomonadota > Gammaproteobacteria > Xanthomonadales > Xanthomonadaceae > Arenimonas. The sequence goes on from NZ_JBILBO010000005.1 coordinate 33,657, forward strand.
CCATGCCGCCTTCGCGCAACACGCTGGCGGTCAAAGATGTGGTGGTGGTCTTGCCGTGCGTGCCGGCGATGGCGATGCCGCGCTTGAAGCGCATCAGTTCGGCCAGCATTTCGGCGCGCGGAACAATGGGAATCCGCTTTTCGCGCGCGGCGCGGTGCTCCGGGTTGTCGGACTTGATGGCGCTGGACACGACGACCACGTCGGCACCCTCGATCTGTTCGGCGGCATGGCCTTGAAACACGGTGGCGCCCATGTCCTGCAGGCGACGGGTGGCGCGGCTCTCGCTTTGATCGGAGCCGCTGACCTGATAGCCGAGCGTGACCATCACCTCGGCGATACCGCTCATGCCCGAGCCGCCGATGCCGATGAAATGCACACGCGGGAAGGCGCGGGCCAGATCACCGTCTTTCAATAAACGCCGCTTCATGCCGCCATCTCCTGAACAATCAAATCCGCAACATCGTTGGCCGCCTGCGGATACGCCGCAGCGCGCGCGGCATCGGCCATGACCAAACGACGTTGTGGATCGGCCGCCAGCATGCTCAGCGCATGCGCAACATTCTTCGCCAGCGTTTCATCCTGGCGGAACCACTGACCGCCACCGCGCTGCTGGAGGTATTCCGCATTCTGGGCCTGATGGTCATCCACTGCCGTCGGCAGGGGGATCAGAATGCCGGCAACACCGGCAGCGCAGATTTCGGCCACAGTCAACGCGCCTGCACGTCCGATTACCACGTCGGCCCAGCCATAGGCTTCCGCCATATCGGTGATAAACGGTTCGATGACCGCATCGACACCGGCCGTCGTGTAGGCGGCCCGTGCCTGCTCAAGCATTTTTTCACCGCACTGATGGCGGATGGCAAAGCGGTGGGTCGCCTGCAATCCGGCAAAAACGCCCGGCAAGGTTTCATTGATGGCGCGCGCACCTTGGCTGCCACCGAGTATCAACACGCGCAGCGCGCCATCGCGACCGGCAAAACGGACGGACGGAGCCGGCAGCGCACTGATCTCCGGACGCACCGGATTGCCGACCACGCGGTTTTCGATGCCGGGAAAACTGTCGGGAAAGCCGGTCATGACCTGGTCAGCAATCCGCGCCAACAGACGGTTGGTCATCCCCGGCGCACGATTCTGTTCATGCACCAGCACGGGCCGGCCCTGTAGCCATGCGGCCAGACCGCCGGGACCTGCGGTATAACCGCCAAAACTGACCACGGCCGCTGGTTTGTGCCGGCGGATCAATGCCGCAGCTTTGCGCACGGCGGTAAAAATTCGCCAGGGTGCGAGCAGCAGACTGCGCAGATCTTTGCCGCGCAGTCCTTTGATTGCGAGCGTTTCGATGGCAATGCCACGCGCAGGAACCAAGCGGGTTTCCATGCCACCCTCGGATCCGAGCCAGAGCACCGGCACACCGCGTGCACGCAGCGCTTCGGCCACAGCCAAACCCGGGAAGATGTGGCCACCGGTTCCTCCGGCCATGATCATCACGGGCGACGGCGCGGTCATACCGAAGCTCCTGCTGTCGGTTCGATACGGGGGCGGCCGCCGAGTCGCGCGGCTTGCTGGGCTGCGGTCATCCGGGCGGGTGCGACATGGGTGAAACCGGAAGCATCCACACGCGTCGGTTCGCTACGCTCACCGCGTTGGCGGCGGGCACGGTCAAGTTCATAACTGATGCGCAGCAGCAGGCCCATGGCGGCACAGGTCATCATTAAACTGGAACCGCCCGAGGAAATCAGGGGCAAGGTCAGGCCTTTGGTCGGCAACACACCGAGATTCACCCCGACCGATACCGTGGCCTGGATGCTGATCCAAAGCCCCAGTCCGAACGCGCAATACGCGGCGAAGGGACGGTTCAATTCCAGACAACCGAGTCCGGTCCGGAACGCCCGCCAAGTCAGGATGCCGAACAAGCCCACCAGCACGCAGATGCCGATGAAACCGAACTCCTCGGCGAATACCGAGAAGATGAAGTCGGTATGCGCTTCCGGCAGATAATCAAGCTTCAGCACGCTGCCACCGAGGCCGACACCGGTCAGTCCGCCACGGCCGATGGCGATGAAGGCCTGCACCAGCTGGAAACCGGAATCGAATTGATCGGCCCAGGGATCCAGGAAGGTGGTCAGGCGCTTGACCCGGTAAGGTTCCATCCAGGCAATGAAGCCCATGGCGATACCGATCAGAATCGCCGGTCCGATGATGTGCTTTTGATTGGCGCCGCCCAGCCAGACCATGCACAGGGTAATGGCCAGCAACAACGCCGAGGAGCCGAAGTCCGGCTGGATCAGCAACAGTGCCACCAGAATGCAGGCCAGTCCAATCGGCTTGAGCAGGGCTTTCAGACTGACCGGAATCTGGTCACGATAGCGCACCAGATAACTCGACAGCCAGACGATGAACATCAACTTGACCGCTTCCACGGCCTGGAAGCCGAGCGGGCCAAGATGTACCCAGCGCCGCGCGCCGTTGACCGATTTGCCAAGACCGGGAATCCACACGCTGAGCAGTGCCAGGAAGCACAACAACAGAAAAATGTAGCCGTATTTTTCGATCTGCTTGATTTCAGTGCGCAGCGCCACCGCCGCCATCGCCAAACCGATGGCCAGGAACATCAGATGGCGATTGAAGTAATAGAACGCGCCCTGCCCGGTCATCACCGCATACGACATCGAACTCGAAGCGACCATGACGATGCCAAGACCGATGAGTGCAGCGATTGCGCACAGCATCCAGACATCGACGCGGCCGCCGAGTTCGTTGTATTTGGTGGCCTGGGCAGGTGTCGCCATCAGCGCACCTTCAGGGTCGCCAATGCGACCAGGACGAGAATGACTGAAATGATCCAGAAGCGCACGATCACGCGCGGCTCCGGCCAACCCTTGAGTTCGAAATGATGATGGATCGGCGCCATGCGGAACACGCGCTTGCCGGTCAACTTGAAGGAAGCGACCTGAATCATCACCGACAAGGTTTCGATCACGAAGATACCGCCCATGATCACCAGAATCAGTTCCTGGCGCACGATCACCGCAATCGCACCCAGCGCGGCGCCGAGCGCCAAGGCACCGATGTCGCCCATGAACACCATGGCCGGAAAGGTGTTGAACCAGAGAAAGCCCAGACCCGCGCCGGCAATGGCCGCGCACACGATGGCGAGCTCACCGGCACCGGGAACGGCGGGGATCTGCAGATAATCCGAGAACACGGCATTGCCGGACGCATAGGCGAAGATGCCGAGACCGCCGGCGACCAACACTGTCGGCATGATGGCCAGACCGTCGAGACCATCGGTCAGGTTGACGGCATTGGAGAAGCCGACGATCCAGAAATAGGCCACAACCATGAACAGGCCGCCGAGCGGAATCGCCACGTCTTTCAACAGCGGCAGATACAGCGTGGTATTCGAGGGCGCATCGGCGGTGTAGAAAAGAACCACTGCAGCAATCGCACCGAACACTGACTGCAATGCGTATTTATACCGCGACTTCAGCCCATTCGGATCGCGCCGGACAATCTTGATCCAGTCATCCAGCCAGCCGATCAGGCCAAAACACACCAGCACGGCCAGCACGATCCAGACATATCGGTTACGCAGATCCGCCCAAAGCAGGGTCGACAGGCTGATGGTCATCAGAATCAGCGCGCCGCCCATGGTCGGCGTACCGGCTTTGGAAAAGTGCGATTGCGGTCCATCGGTGCGGATCGGTTGACCGCCCTTGAGGCGCGAAAGCCGTTCAATGACCGCCGGGCCGAGCCAGAGCGACAAGGCAAGCGCGGTCAGCGCGCCGAGAATGGCGCGCATGGTGATGTAATCGAACAGGGCGAATAGCCGGGCGAATTCCTGCAGCCAACGTGCCAATTCAAGCAGCATCCGGTTTCTCCTGGGTTCCGTAGGTTTGTAACAGGGCACTCACGATCTCATCCATTCGGCTCGAGCGTGAGCCCTTGATCAGCACGCGCTGCGAACCAGCGACACTGCCGGTCAAGGCTTGGATCAAGCCTGCACGATCGGGGAAATGACGTGCGCCGTCGCCGAAAGCGTCACAGGCTGCACGACTCAAAACGCCGCAGGTCATCATGGCGGCAATGCCTTGGCTTTTCGCCGCAGCACCGATCTGGGCATGCAGATCCAAGGCTGTGTCACCCAGCTCTGCCATATCGCCGAGCACCAACAAGGACTGACGTCCGTCCAAGGCACAGGCCGCAGCCAGTGATGCGATGCCGGCCAATACCGAGCCGGGGTTTGCGTTGTAACTGTCATCGATGAGCACGGCGCCGTTGGCAAGCAGCTTGCCCTCCTGGCGTCCAGCCACCGGCTTGGCCGATTGCAGACCGGCAATGATGGCTTCGAACGGTGCGCCGGCGGCCAAGGCCATGGCACTGGCGGCAAGGGCATTGAGCACATTGTGACGGCCGGGCATCTGCAGTTCGACTTCGGCCCTTCCGGCCGGCGTGATCAATTCGAAACGCGTGCCATCGGCACCGGGAAGAATTTTTCCGGCGGTGACGTCGGCATTGTTTTCCAGCCCGAAGCGCAGGATGCCGCGCCCGGCAATGCGCTCGAGAAAATAGGGACAGAAGGCATCGTCGACATTGACCACGGCCAGGCCGTCATCGGGCAGGGCTTCGTAAATCGCGCCTTTGGTTTCGGCGATGCCCAGTAACGAACCCATGCGCTCGATATGTGCCGGCGCGATGTTGTTGACCAATGCGATGTTGGGCGTGACGATGCTGGTCAGATAGGCGATGTCGCCCGGCTTGCCGGCACCCATTTCGTAAATGGCGAACTGCGCATCTTCCGGTGCTTCGATCACGGCCAAGGGTAGACCGATTTCATTATTACGGTTGCCCGGGTTGACAAAGGCCTTGCCCGCACGCGAGAGAATGGCATGCAGCAGGGTCTTGACCGAGGTCTTTCCATTGCTGCCGGTCAAGGCCAGCACCACGGCCGAGCGGGTGCGTGCAAAGCCGGCGGCGATTTCACCGAGTGCTTCTTCGGTGTCGGCGCACAGAATGGTCGGCAGATCCGAATCCACCGGACGATGCGTCAGCAAAGCCGCGGCACCGTTGGCTTTGGCCTGGGCGACGAATTCATGCGCATCGAAGCGCTCACCCCTCAAAGCGACGAACAGTGCGCCGTGCAGATTGTCACGGCTGTCGGTGCTGATTCCTGAAATCGTCAGGTCATCGCCGAGCAGACGGCCTTCACACCATTGCGCCAACTGCGAGAGTTCGACCGTTCTCATGCCGCCTCCTGCAAGAAGTTAGCGGCGATGGCGCGGTCATCGAACGGCGCTTTGATGCCATCGACTTCCTGGTAGGTTTCATGGCCCTTGCCTGCAATCAGCACGATATCGTGCGGACCGGCGGCGGCGATGGCCTCGGCAATGGCGGCGCGGCGGTCGCGCTGGATGTGAACGACTTCAGCATGGCGGAATCCGGCACGGATTTCAGCGACGATGGCGTCGCCGGATTCGCTACGCGGATTGTCATCGGTGACCCAGACCGCATCGGCCCATTGTTCGGCACTGGCGGCCATCAACGGGCGCTTGCTGCGATCGCGGTCGCCGCCGCAACCGAACACGCAGATCAATCGGGCCTGACTGTGTGCACGCAGGGTTTTCAGCGCCTGTTCCAGGGCATCGGGCGTGTGCGCGTAATCGACCACCACCAGCGGTTTTCCGTGCGCGCCGCCCAGCCGGCTCATGCGGCCATCGACCGGGCTCAGGCGCCCGAGCAGCGCGGCGACTTCGGCAAGACCCATGCCGTCGGCGAGCAGCACACCGGCGACCGCCAACAGATTATCGGCATTGAAGCGGCCCAGCAGCGGTGATGCCACGGCAGCGCGTTCGGCGCCGTATGCCAAGGTAAAACTCATGCCCTCAAGACCGAGTGCCAGTGCTTCGGCGCGCAGATCGGCCCGGCCATCCTGCGAAGAGGTCCGAATGCAATGCAATCCTGCCGGCAATGCGTCCGAAAGCTTACGGCCGTAGGCATCATCGACATTGATCACTGCGTGACACAGGCCGGGCCAGGCGAATAGCTTTGCCTTGGCCTCGAAATAGGCCTGCATGCTGCCGTGGTAGTCCAGATGATCCAAGGTCAGGTTGCTGAATACGGCAATATCGAAGGCGACCGCTTCCACGCGCCCCTGATCCAAGGCATGCGAAGACACTTCCATCGCCACCGCTTCCGCGCCGGCGTCATGCATGTCGGCCAGCGCCCGGTGCACGGCGATAACGTCGGGCGTGGTACGCTCCCCGGACTGCAATCGGCCGTAAAGCCCGGTGCCGAGCGTGCCGATGGTGCCGGCGGCACGGCCCTGCAAGGTGAACGCCTGCGCAATCAATTGCACGGTCGAGGTCTTGCCGTTGGTACCGGTCACGCCGACCATGGTCATCGCCTGTGCGGGCGCGCCGAAAAACCGGCTGGCAATACTGGCCTGCAGGGATTTCAGTGCCGGTACGGCAATGGCATTTTCAGGAATGAAGGTACTGGCGGGCGCCGGTGCTTCATAAAGCACCACCGAGGCCTTGGCGGCCTGCTCGGCACGCAGATAGGACAGGCCATGTGCCGTCAGGCCCTGCACCGCGATGAAGGCATCGCCCGGCTGCAGGGCGCGCGAGTCGGCGGTCATGCCGGTCACGCTGCAATCGGCATGCCCGGAAACGTCAAAAAGGCCATCGGCCAATTCGATCAATGTCATCTGCCGGCTCATTGAAAGACCTCTGTATCCGGCGGCGGTGACTGTGCGATTGCCGGTGCAGGCAACGACGCTGGAGCTGGCGCACGGGCGGCATACCATTGCTCGATGTTATCGGGCGGCACATCGAGCAGACGCAGCGACCCTTCCATCACATTCTTGAACACCGGCGCCGAAACCACGCCGCCGGTATAGCCCAGACTGGGATCGGGATCCTGCAGGACCACCACCATCGAGAATCGCGGATTATCAACCGGCACCACGCCCGCGAAGAACGCGTTGTAGCGGCGGGAATAACCGCCACCGTCCGCCAGGCGTGCAGTGCCGGTTTTGCCGGCGACATGATAGCCGCGGACCGCGGCCTGCGTCGCGGTACCGCCGGGCTCTGTCACGGTCTGCATCATTTTCACGATTTCGTGCGCGACCTTCGGATCGAGCACCTGCTTGCTTTCGCCTTTGCCACCTTTGACGAAGGTCGGCGTGATGGCACGGCCATCATTGCCGAGCGCCGCATAGGCGTGCGCCAATTGCAAGGGCGTCACGCTCAAGCCGTAACCGTAAGACATGGTCTGCTTGGAGGTGCCGCTCCACAGCGGCGGCGGCGGCAAGAAGCCGGGACTTTCACCGGGAAAGCCGCTGCCGGTGCTTGCGCCATAACCGAATCGGCGCATGAAGTCGTAGAAATCTTGGTTGGTCAAGCGATGCACGATCATCGCCGCACCGACATTGGAACTTTTGCGGATTACGCCGGTGGTATCGAGTACGCCGTAATTATGGGTATCGGTAGTGCGGTATTTACCGTTGGGAATCCAGCCCGGATTGGTGTTGAATATCGTTTCCGGTGTAATCTTGCCAGCCTCCAAGGCCGCCGCGACCGTCAACGGCTTCATGGTCGAGCCCGGCTCCACCACATCGGTCACCGCCTTGTTGCGACGGGTTTCCGGTCGCACGCCGCTGCGCGCATTCGGATTGAATGACGGATAGCTGACCATGGCCAGCACTTCACCGGTGCGCACATCCAGCACCACCGCGGTTCCGGCTTTGGCACGGGTATCGATGACGCCCTGCTTGAGCTCGCTGTACGCCAGATATTGGATGCGGCGGTCAATCGACAACACCAGATCCTTGCCGTTTTCAGCCAGACGGATCAAATCGATGTTCTCAACGATACGACCGCGGCGATCGCGGATGATTTTCTGCTTGCCGGGGGTTCCGGTCAGCCATTCGTCGAACACCTTTTCCAGGCCTTCCACGCCATGCTCATCGAGATTGGTGGTGCCGATCAACTGCGCCATGACTTCGCGGTGCGGATAGAAGCGGCGGAATTCGCGGCTGCTGTAGACGCCATGGATACCGAGATCGACGACCGCTTTGGCATCATCCGGATTCATGTGGCGGCGCAGATACATGAACTGCTTGTCTTTCTTCTGCGCCAGCTTACGGGTCAGCGATTCCAGCGGAATGTCCAGCGCTTTCGCCAGTTCCGGGACGCGCTTGCCGTCCGCCATCACTTCTTTGGGATTGACCCAGACCGATTCGACCGGACTGGAGACCGCCAAGGGTTCGCCGTTACGATCGGTGATCATGCCGCGCGTGGTGGCGATGGTCACTTCGCGCAGGAAGCGTTCATCGCCGGCGGCCTGCAATTTGTCTTCCGCCCACAGTTGCATGTAGGCGGCACGCGCCACCACGACCGTGCCGCACATCAGCAGTACGCCGACAATCCAGACCAGGCGTGCGCGTGGTTGGCTGGCGCGGGATGCCGGCCTCATGGCTGCACTACCGTGGTTTCATTGTCGAGCGGAAAATGCATGCCGATTTTATCGGTAGCGATGCCGACGATGCGATTGGTCTCTGAAACCGTCGCCTGTTCGGTCTGCAAGCGACGGAACTCGACGTTGAATTCATCACGCTGCTTCTGCAGTCGGGTCAGGTCGATGTAGGTCTGCCGGTGCGAATGCCGGGAATACACCACCGACACCGCGCTACACAATACCGCAACGAGCAGAGCCAGCAGTGTCATCAGGCGCGGACTCACGCTGCACCCGCCTTTTCGGCCACGCGCAGCACCGCGCTGCGCGCGCGCGGATTGGCAGCGACTTCGGCGGCATCGGCTTTGGCGGCGCCGCCGACATCCTTCAGGCTGGCGTGAAAGGCCGGCGCTTCCGGCATGCGGCGATTGCCGGCCGGCGCTTTGGCATGGCGGGCGATGAACTGCTTGACGATGCGGTCTTCGAGCGAATGGAAACTGATCACCGCAAGACGGCCACCGTGCTTGAGCAGATCATGCGCGGCCTGCAGGCCGGTCTGCAGATCGTCCAGCTCGCGGTTGATGAAGATGCGGATGGCCTGGAAGCTGCGCGTGGCCGGATGGATTTTGGCATCGAAGCGGCCGACCACGCCGGCGATGCACTCGGCCAGCTGCGCGGTGCGGGTGAACGGGGTTTCGCTGCGCTTGGCGACCAGCACGCGGGCGATTTTACGGCTGGCCTTTTCTTCGCCATACAGCCAAAGCACTTCGGCAATATCCTTCTCGGAAGCCTGTGCCAGCCAGTCGGCAGCACTTTGACCGCGCGTGGTATCCATACGCATATCGAGCGGACCGTCCTGACGGAAACTGAAACCGCGTTCGGCCACATCCAGCTGCGGCGAGGACACGCCCAGATCGAACAGCACGCCATCCAGACCGCGCTGCGCTTCCGGCCAGCCGGCCATCTCGGCGAACGAACCGTGGTACAGGGCGACGCGGGTATCGCCGGCGAAATGTTCGCGGGCATGCGCAATCGCTTCCGGATCCTTGTCCATCAGCAGCAGGTGACCGTCGGGACCGAGCGCTTCAAGCAAGCCGCGGGCATGGCCGCCACGACCGAAGGTGCCGTCAAGGTAGCGTCCATCGGGTTTTACGTGCAGGCCGTCCATAACCTCTTTCCACATCACGGGAAGGTGGCGGGGAGTCTGCATCGGCACAGAGGTCCCGTTCGCCATGGCTTAAATCCTCAGATCCAGCATGGCGTCGCTGATGTCATCCTCGACGATGGTGTGGCGGATCTGCGACAGGTGGGCCTGTTCGCTCCAGAGTTCGAGTTTGCTACCCATGCCGAGGAGTACGGCGCGTTTTTCAATGCCGGCGGCATTGCGGTGACTGCCGGGCAGCAGCACACGGCCGCTGTTGTCGGGCTCGAGCACCGTGGCGGCGCCAACCAGCTTGAGTTGCAGATTGCGATGGACTTTCTTGGCATTGGGCAGGGCGTTGACCTGGTCACGCACGCTTTGCCAGACTGATTCGGGATACAACCACAGGCAACCGGCTTCGTAGGGGTTGTAGGTCAGCACCAGGCGGTTGCCACAGGCGCCCGCAACCAGATCACGGAAGGCCGTCGGGATGGCCAAACGCCCCTTGTCGTCGATGCTGATGGCGGTTTCACCTTGAAACATATCCACAAATTCCCACTAATTTCCAGAATTTTCCTCGTTCTCCCACATTAGTATTCCAAAAAGGCAAAGTCAAGCACTTTTCATGAAAATTTCACAAGTCGAATCAAAGGCTTGCGATAACTTAAGAATTCGCTTTAAGAATCCATAAATGCGCATTGTTTATGTTGAAATTTAGCAAATCAGCTCCCGGCGCTGTTCTTTTCCACGGACTTATCCACAGGATCCTCCCCTGCCCGAATACCGTCCCCCGCGAACCCGCCTTGCGCAAAAAAACGGCGTTTTTGGCGAGATGACTTCCGGCAGATGTGAATCTTGCGAAATCTGCGACACTGGCTGAACACCAACGGAGGATGCGCATGGAGCGTTTCGGACGCAGCTGGGAGTTACTGAAAGCCTGTTTCGCGGTGTTGCGCGATGACAAAGAACTGATGCTTTTCCCGGTACTCTCGGGCTTTTCGGCATTGCTGGTTCTGGCCACCTTCGCCCTGCCGCTGTTCTTCACGCAGGCGTTTTCGCACGGCTTCGGTCTGTTCGGCATGCTGGTCGCCTTCGCGTTTTATTTCAGCCAATACCTGGTGATTTTCTACTTCAATGCCGCACTGGTCGGCGCGGCGCTGAAGCGGCTGGAAGGCGGCGACCCGACACTCTCCGACGGCATCGCCATCGCCAACGAAAACATCAGCGCCATTCTCGGCTACGCCGCCATCGCCGCGACCGTCGGCATGCTCCTGCGCGGCCGCCACCGCCGGCGCGGACTGGAAGCGCTGGCGCGTTCTTTGGCCGGCATGGCCTGGACGCTCGGCACCTTTCTTGTGGTTCCGGTGCTGGTCACGCGAAAAATCGGTCCGATCGATGCCATCACCGAAAGCGCACGCCTGCTGAAGAAAACCTGGGGTGAAAACCTGATCGGTAGCGCCGGCATCTGGCTTGGCTTCGGCATCGTCACGTTTCTTTACATCGCCGCATCGGTGGTGTTGGTGGTCCTGGCGGCGAAAGCAGGCACCGTGTTTGCCATCGCGCTCGGCGCGGTGCTGTTGCTGGGCCTACTGTTGATCGGTGTAGTGAAAAGCGCCATCAAGGCGATCTACACCGCGGTGTTGTACCGCTACGCCGCTGAAGGCGCAGCGCCGGACGGTTTCGATGCCCAGCAACTGAGTCTGGCGTTCGGATCGCGCTAAGGGCTTCATCGGTAAAGGGGCGGAGCTGGCCGATAAGCCGGGTTCTGTCGTGGACAACCATTCCTCTAGACCCTGCGTCACCGCAGGGCTCAAGCAGCACACCCGGGTGCGGATCGAGCCGATCCATAGCACCCCTATTTGGCCTTGCTCCGAGTGGGGTTTACCGTGCCCTGCGGCGTTAGCCCCGCAGGCGGTGGGCTCTTACCCCGCCATTTCACCCTTACCACGCACCTTGCGGCCGTTCGGCGGTTTGTTTTCTGTTGCACTGGCCGTCGGCTTGCGCCGCCCAGGCGTTACCTGGCACTCTGCTCTGTGGAGCCCGGACTTTCCTCGGCGCTTGCGCGACGCGGTTGTCTGGCCAACTCCGCCGTGCGTATTGTCGCACAGTCCGGCTGAACGTTTGCAATTGCCATCGGCATCGACATAATGGGCTTACCCCTCACCAAGGAATGACCATGCGTCCCATCGCCACACTGCTGTGCTCGGCCCTGCTGCTGGTTTCCGGAGCCGCTTCTGCTCAAGAAGCCGCCGCCGTTCAGGAAGTGGCTGCACCGGCACCTGCTCCGGTGGCTGAAGCTGCCGTGCCGGCCGCCGAAACACCCGCGCCGATCGACCGCAGTACCCTGAAATACTCCAACAAATGGCGCATCGCTTTTGACAATCGCGCTAAAGCCGATGGAACTCTGGTGTTCCAATTGGTCATGCAGGACAAGGACGCCGAACCGCTGGTGGTGAGCGTGCCGATCAGCAAAGGCACCGGCGAGAACAACGCCGCTGATGCAGTGAAGAAGGCACTGCGCAGCGCGTTTCCGAAAGACTTCAAAGTCGAAGGCGACGATGGTGAAGATGTCCTGGTCAAGCTCAACTTCATCGAAGGCCGCAGCAGCTTGATGCTGCTTGAAAACAATGTCGAAGGCCTGAAAGTCAAAATCAAGAAAGAATAATCACTCGCCGCCGTACAGCGCCTTGCGCGGCGCGCCGCTGATTTCGGCCGCCAGCTTGGCCGCCTGCGAGGGTTTCATCGCTTCGCTGAGCTTTGCATAAAGACGCCGTCCTTCCCGAAGGGCGGCGTCTTCGTCTTCCGGGGCGCCGGAAACGATGATGACGAATTCGCCCTTGCGTTGGTTGGCATCGGCGGCAACGCGATCAGCAATGCTGGCCAGCGTGCCGTCCAGAACCGTTTCGAACAGCTTGGTGATTTCGCGCGCCAATACCGCTTCGCGCTCATCGCCGAAAGCCGCGCGCATGTCGGACAGACACTCCTCGATGCGGTGCGAACTTTCATAAAAAACCAGGGTACGGGTTTCGCCGGCCAAGGCATTCAAGCGCTCGCGTCGGGCCGAGGCTTTGTGCGGCGGAAAGCCTTCGAAGCAAAAGCGGTCGGAGGCCAAACCGGCCACCGACAGCGCCGCGATAGCGGCACACGGCCCGGGAATGGGCGACACGGTGATTCCGGCGGCCCGCAACTCACGTACAAGGCGGTAACCCGGATCGGAAATCAAAGGCGTGCCGGCATCGCTGACCAGCGCCAACGTCTTGCCGGATTGCAATTGCGCCAACACTTGGGCCACGCGTTCTGATTCGTTGTGCTCATGCAGGGCCAGCAAGGGCCGGTCCAGTCCGAGCGCGTTCAGCATCTGGCGGGTATGCCGGGTGTCCTCGGCACAGATCAGATCAGCGCCGGCCAGCACGTCACGGGCACGCGTACTCAAATCGCCCAGATTGCCGATTGGCGTGGCGACCACATACAAAGCGCCCTTTTTCAGCTCGAACATTGCTAAAATCCAGTCTGGAACTGCCTCCATCATAGCGTTTCGCTGAAGGGAATTGGATTATGCGTGCATTGACCGCCGCCGCCGTGTTGTGTGTGTTGACCGCCTGCAGCACCGGTCCGACACGGGCCCCGGTAAGTGATACTCCAAAAGCACAGACCCCGGCCGATGCGTTGGCGCAAGCGCGTGCAAAAAACCAGCATTGGCTGGATCCGGCCTTGATCAATGCCTTCCCGGAATCCGGCGCCGCCGACTACCGGCCGCCGTCGGAACTGGCCGTACTTCTGCCGCAGTCCGGCAACCTCGCGGTTGCCGGCAACGCCATCCGCGATGGCCTGCTCTCGGCCTACTATGCCGAAACCCGCAGCAAGCCGGGCATCCGTTTTTATGATACGCAAGGCAACGCCGCCGGCGCCAAGGCAGCGTTCGATCGTGCGGTGGATGAGGGCGCGCAGATGATCATCGGGCCGATCGGCAAAGATGAAGTGGCGGCCATCCACGACGCTGCCGGCACCATTCCGGTGTTGGCCCTGAACCGAATCGAGACACCGAGCAATCGGCATGTGCTGAACTTCTCGCTGAGCCCCGAGCGCGAAGGCGAAATCATCGCCGAACGCCTGCTCGGCAAAAGCCTGCTGCAGACGGCCGTGTTCAGCCAAGGCAGTGACAGCAACAGCCGCATGCTGGCTGCGTTTGAAAAACGTTACCAAGCCGGCGGTGGCAGCGTCTTGCTGAAAGCACCGGCACCGATGTTCGGCAAGGATGCCGAGGGCGTCGCTGTCAATCCGGTGTTTCCGGATGCGGTCCGCGAAGCCAAAGCCGTGTTGCTGTTGATGAACGGCGATGCCGCCAAACCGACACGCGCCGCGTTGGCCTTGAACGGCGCCGCCGGCATTCCGGTGTTCGCCGGCACCGACATCACCGAAAGCGGCGATGCGAAAACCAATACGCAGCTCGATGGCATCGAGTTCCTGCAGATGCCCTGGCTGGTCAACCGCGGCAACAGTTTGAACATCAGCGCCGCGCAGCTGCTGAAACTGCCGAGCGCGCGCGGCCCCGGCGCGAAACTCAATGCCTTCGGCGCCGATGCCTGGCTGATCGCCACGCGCCTGCCGGTGTGGCTGGCTAGTCCGAACAGCGAAATCGCGGGCGCTACCGGCAGCCTGCATCTGGAACCGGATGGCCGCATCGAACGCACGCTGCCGTGGTCGGTATTCCGTGCCGGCGTGCCGCAAGCCCTTAATGGCCCCTAAGCTCAGCCCGCTGCAGCAGCAAGGCCAGTTGGCGGAAGATGCCGCGCTGGCCTTTCTGGAACAACACGGGCTGCGGGCACTGGCGCGCAATGCCCGTTACAGCGTCGGCGAACTGGATCTGATTCTGTTACACGGCGACACCGTGGTATTCGCGGAAGTGCGTCAACGGAAATCCGATGCCTTCGGTGGTGCCGCGCAATCCATCGACCGCCGCAAGATGCGCAAGTGCGCCCTGGCCGCACAATGCTGGCTGAAGCAGCATCCGCAATACGCCCAGGCGCCCTGCCGTTTCGATGCCGTGCTACTGACCGGCCGTGACAATGCCTGGAAGATTGACTGGCTGCAGGCCGCGTTCGTGTTCGAGGACGTGTTCTGATGGACCGTGGCATCATCTCTGCTTTCGAAAAAGCACTCGGGCATGAGGCCGTGCTGACTGCCGCCGCCGACTGTCTGGCCTACGGCTACGACAACTCCAGTTACCGTGCCAATCCGGCCATGGTGCTGCTGCCGGTGCGCATCGAACAGGTACAGACTGCAGTGCGCCTCGCGCGCCAATACCAACTGCCGTTGACCGCACGTGGCCGCGGCACCAACACCACCGGCGCCAGTGTGCCCATCGAACGCGGCATTGTGATCAGCTTCGAGCGCATGCAGCGCATTCTGGCCATTGCGCCCGGCGACCGCACCGCGGTGGTGGAACCCGGCGTGCTGAACGGCGATCTGCAATTGGCCTTGATGCCGCACGGGCTGTTCTGGTCACCGGATCCGACCTCGGCGCCTTACTGCAGCATCGGCGGCAACATCGCCTGCAATGCCGGCGGCCCGCGTGCGGTGAAATACGGCGCCACCCGCGACAATGTGCTGGCGCTGAAAGCGGTGACTGGCACCGGCGAGCTGGTGGAGTTCGGTGCGCGTACGAATAAAAATGCCTCCGGATTCGATCTGTCGCGTCTGTTGATCGGCTCGGAAGGCGGACTGGCACTGGTGGTGGAAGCCACGCTGAAACTGCATCCGAAACCGGCGGCAAGCCGCATGCTGCGCGCGCTGTACCGCGATGTCGAATCGGCGGCCGAAGCGGTGGCGCGCCTGATGGCGCAACCCGAAACGCCCTCAATGCTGGAATTCATGGACGCCACTGCCATCCGCTTGGCACGTGATGTCGGCGGTGCCGACTTGCCCGATGCCGGTGCGCTGCTGATGATCGAAGGCGACGGCGATCCGGCACGGCTTGACGCACTGATGCAAACCCTGGCCACACATGCCGGCGGTGAGGGTTGCCTCGATATCGCCATTCCCGGCAGCAGCGATGAACAGGCGCAGTTGATGGTGGCGCGGCGTGCCTTATCGCCGGCGCTGCGCAGTCTGGCCAGCGGAAAAATCAACGAGGACGTGGTGGTGCCGGTATCGCGGGTGCCCGAGCTGGTGCGCTTCGTGGAACAGCTCAGCCGCGACTCCGGCCTGCTGATCGTGTGCTTCGGTCACATCGGCAACGGCAATGTGCATGTGAATGTGATGTACGACAAAGCCGAAGCTACGCAGACCGCGACGGCCAAGTCCTGCGCGGAAAAACTGTTCACCGAAGTACTGCGCTTGGGCGGCATGCTCTCGGGCGAGCACGGCATCGGCTTGGCCAAACGCGGGTTCATGGCACAGGCCTTCAGCCCGGAAACGCTGGCGATGATGCGCGGCATCAAAACCTTGTTCGATCCGGACAATATTCTGAATCCGGGCAAAACGCTGCCGGACACCAGTTCGTAATTTTCAGATGATGTGAAAAATGAGTTGTGCCACCGCCAAGGCCAACAGCCCGGCAAACACATCATCGATCATCACCCCGAAACCGCCGGAAAAGCGTTTATCCGCCCAACCGACCGGACCGCGTTTGACGATATCGAATAAACGGAACAGAACGAAGGCGAGCACATAGGCCATCAGTGTTTTCGGCAACAGCAACAATGCAATCCACTGCCCGATGAACTCATCCCAGACGATGTAACCCGGATCTTTCACGCCGGTTTTGGCAATCATCCAGTTGCTGGCGCGCACGCCCAGTTCGAAGCCGACGGCAATCACCAGCAGCTGCAACCAAACCGGTTGCTCAGCCATCAACAACCACCACAGCAATAGCGCCAGCAGCGAACCCATGGTGCCCGGTGCTTTTTTCGATAAGCCGCTGCCGAAACCGAGTGCGATCCAGGCATAGGGGTGTTTGAGCAAGCGATAATCAGTGAACATGTTTAGCCTCCGCGAAATGCCGGTAGCCGGTCTGTTCCAGCGCCAGATGTTCGCCATCCGGCGTCAGGCAGCGCAGTCCGGATTCGGCGGTGATGTGACCGATGACCGAGGCAGTGACCCCCGCGGCCGCCATGGCTTGTTCAATGGCGAAAGCCTCGGCCGGTGACGCGGTGAAGCACAATTCGTAATCGTCGCCGCCGGACAGCTGCAGCGCCCAACGGGCGGTGTCGTCTTTGTGGAAATCGAGCAGACTGGCTGACACCGGCAAGCGGCCGAGTTCCAACTCGGCCCCGACGCCACTGCCAGAAAGGATATGTCCCAAATCCTGCGCCAAGCCATCGCTGATGTCGATGGCAGCGCTGGCCAGGCCGCGCAGCGCCAGACCGGCCGCCACGCGCGGCGTGGGCCGGTCGAGCCGATGCCGCAGTTTCATCGACTGCATCGGGCCGTGTTTGTATTGCTGCAATGCCGCGGCGGCATCGCCAAGCGAACCGGTGACCCAGACATCATCACCAACGCGCGCACCGGACCGGCGCAAGGCGGCACCTGCGGGCACGAAGCCCTGCACGGTGACGGTCACTGTCAATGGGCCGCGGGTAGTATCACCGCCAATCAAACTCACGCCGTGTTCGGCGGCCAGTTCCAGCAGGCCTTCGGAGAACCCCTGCAGCCAGTCCCAATCCATCTCGGGCAGGGTCAGTGCCAGACTCATCCAGGCCGGTTCGGCGCCCATCGCCGCCATATCGCTGAGGTTGACCGCAAGCGCCTTGTAGCCGATGTCGGCGGCGGATGTGTCTTCGGGAAAATGCACGCCGGAAACCAGCGTGTCGGTGCAGGTTATCAACTGCATGCCGGGCGGCACGCTGCAGATGGCGGCATCATCGCCGATGCCGAGTACCACATCGTCGCGGGCGCCGGATTGCTGCGCCTTGTTTTTCAGCCAGGCAATCCAGTCGAACTCGCTCATCCGCGACGGGCGTTGAGCTCGGGCTGGCGCCAGATGCCGGCGGCTTGATCAAGCACGCCGTTGACATAGGTATGGCCGTGATCGGAACCGAAACGCTTGGCGATTTCGATGGCTTCGTTGAGGATGACCCGGTACGGCACATCGAGGCGGTCACGCAGCTCGAGGGTGGCGATGCGCAGCACGGCGCGCTCGATCGGATCGACCTGTTCCATCGGGCGATCCAGGCAATCGGCCAATGCGGCATCGAGTTCGCGGTAACCGCCGATGACGCCGCGCACCAAGGCCTCGAAATACGGCAGATCGGCCACTTCCATGTCCTGCTCGTGGCTGAACTGCTCCAGCACGGTGTCGACCGGCGTGTGCGACAGCTGCCAGGCGTACACGGCCTGCAGGGCACGGCGGCGGGAGCGCGAGCGGGCGGCGGGGTCGATGCCGTCGGTACGGGCAGGTTTCATCGGAGTCCAATGTACGGGGTGGAGGGTCATTTTACCGCAGCGCGGGGTATCACGCACCCGCGTCGCTGGACAGGTCCTGCCACATCACCGCCACGGTCTGGCCGTGCAGTTGCCGGCGTTCATGCAGCAGCCAGCCGGCGTTGGCGTAATAGTCTTCATGGTTCTCGGTGAACAGATACCAGCCCGAATAGCCCAGCGCCGCAACCGCTTGTGCCGCGGCATTCATCAGGGCCTGGGCCACGCCTTGACCGCGCGCCTGGGGCACGATGTAGAAACTAGCCAACCACGGCCCGGGCACATCGGCCATTTCCGGGGAATCTTCCAACAATGCACTAATCGAACCGATCAATACCGCATCGGCATACGCCAGCCAGGTGGCCGGCAAGCCGGCGTGTCGCAATTGCGCTTGGAATTCCGATCGGGCAGCGGTTTCATCCCATTCGGCAAACAGACCGGCCCACTCGCGTACATGCCAGGCTGCCAGCGTTTCGGCCACTCCGGATTGGCCGTTCCAACGCTCGATGCGGAAATTCATGGTTTTTTCGGATCGTCGAGCAGCGGCAGCTGCTCCGCCGCCAGACCGGGCATGTCGCGTTCCAGACGCGCGATTTCCTCGCGGAACTCCTCGATGTCCTGGAATTTCCGGTACACGGAAGCGAAGCGCACATAGGCCACATGGTCGATTTTCTTCAGCTCGTCCATCACCAGAATGCCGAGCTGGTGCGAGGAGATTTCGCGGTCGGTATGTTTCAGCAACCGGTGCATGATGGCATGCACGGCGGCATCAATCTGCTCGCCGGTGACCGGACGCTTCTGTACCGCACGCTCGAAGCTGGTGCGCAGTTTGCGTTCCTCAAAGGCTTCGCGCCGGCCGTTGCTCTTCACCAAGGTCGGCATTTTCAGATCGGCCGATTCGTAGGTATTGAAACGCTCGCCGCATTCGGCACATTCACGCCGACGGCGGATGGCCATGCCCTCTTCCACCACGCGGGTGTCGATGACACGGGTATCGTCATGCTGGCAGAACGGGCAGTGCATTCAGGCTTATTCGTAAACCGGGAACATCCGGCACTGCTTGGTCACGTTGTCGCGCACACCACTCAGCACCGCCTCATTGGTGTGGTCGTCGAGCACGTCGCAGATCCAGTTAGCCAAGGCCACGCATTCCGGTTCTTTGTAGCCGCGGGTAGTCAGCGCCGGGGTGCCAATGCGCAGACCCGAGGTGACAAAGGGCGAGCGCGGATCGTTCGGCACCGAGTTTTTATTGACGGTGATGTGCGCCTTGCCGAGAGCGGCTTCGGCGTCTTTGCCGGTGATTTCGCGGCCGATCATGTCGATCAGCATCAGGTGGTTTTCGGTGCCGCCGGACACAATCTTGTAGCCGCGCGCCATGATGGCTTTGGCCATGGCTTGGGCATTCTTCACCACTTGCACTTGGTAGTCTTTGAATTCCGGTTCCAGCGCTTCCTTGAACGCCACCGCCTTGCCGGCGATCACGTGCATCAGCGGGCCGCCTTGGGTGCCGGGGAATACCAGCGACTGCAGTTTCTTTTCGATCTCTTCGTTGGCGCGGGCCAGAATGATGCCGCCGCGCGGGCCGCGCAGAGTTTTGTGGGTGGTTGAGGTCACCACATCGGCATGCGGCACCGGATTCGGGTACACACCGGCGGCGACCAGACCGGCCACGTGCGCCATGTCGACGAAGAAATAGGCACCGACCGATTTGGCGATTTCCGCCAAACGCGCCCAATCGACGATCTGCGAATAGGCCGAGAAACCACCGATCAGCATTTTCGGTTTGTGTTCCTGGGCCAGACGGTTCACTTCGTCATAATCGATCAGGCCGTTTTCATCCACACCGTACTGCACGGCGTTGTAGATCTTGCCGGAGAAGTTCACTTTCGCGCCGTGGGTCAAATGGCCGCCGTGGGCCAAGCTCATTCCCAGCACGGTATCGCCCGGATTCAGCAGCGCCATGTACACCGCGATGTTGGCCGAGGACCCCGAGTGCGGCTGTACATTGGCGTAATCGGCACCGAACAGCTGCTTGGCGCGCTCGATGGCCAAAGCCTCGGCCACGTCGACGAATTCGCAACCGCCGTAGTAACGCTTGCCCGGATAGCCTTCGGCGTATTTGTTGGTCAGTACCGAGCCCTGGGCTTCCAGCACGCGCGGGCTGGTGTAGTTCTCCGACGCAATCAGCTCGACATGGTCTTCCTGGCGCTGGCGCTCATCGGCGATGGCTTTGGCGAGTTCAGCGTCGTACTGGGCAATGGTCTGGCTGCGGGCGAACATGGGGAAAGCCTCGGGATCTGGGGGAGGCTTAAATTGTAGCTTGCACGCGCCCCGAGGGCTAGCCGAAACTGGCGGAAAACCCCTGAATAAGGGATAATTGGCGCCAATTCACCGCAAGATATCGGGCTTGGCCCAGGAATCCCCATGCAATACATTTACACCATGATCGGCGTCTCCAAGACCGTGCCGCCGAAGCGCGAAATCATCAAAGACATCTCGCTCAGTTTCTTCCCGGGCGCCAAGATCGGCCTGCTCGGCCTGAACGGTGCCGGTAAATCGACCGTGCTGCGCATCATGGCCGGCGTGGACACCGATTTCACCGGCGAAGCCCGCCCGCAGCCCGGCATCAAGGTCGGCTACCTGGAGCAGGAACCGCGCTTGAACCCGGAGCAAACCGTGCGCCAGGCCGTGGAAGAAGGCGTGGGCGAATTGCTGCATGCCCAGGCCGAACTCGACGCCGTGTACGCGGCCTATGCCGAAGAAGACGCCGATTTCGACAAGCTGGCCGCCAAACAGCAGCGCCTGGAAGCGATTTTGGCCAGCGGCGATGCCGACACCCTGGAACAGCAACTGGAAATCGCCGCCGACGCCCTGCGCATTCCGGCATGGGATGCCATCTGCGGCAAACTCTCCGGCGGTGAAAAACGCCGCGTGGCGCTGTGCCGTCTGCTGCTCTCCAAGCCCGACATGCTGCTGCTCGACGAACCGACCAACCACTTGGACGCCGAATCGGTGGAGTGGCTGGAACAGTTCTTGGCGCGCTACACCGGCACCGTGGTGGCGGTGACCCACGACCGTTACTTTCTGGAAAACGTGGCCGAATGGATCCTCGAACTCGACCGCGGCCGCGGCATTCCGTGGAAAGGCAATTACACCGCATGGCTGGAGCAGAAAGGCGACCGCCTGAAGCGCGAAGAATCGGCCGAGTCGGCCCGCCAGAAAGCACTGGCCAAGGAATTGATCTGGGTGCGCAGCAACGCCAAGGGCGGCCGCAGCAAGGGCAAGGCCCGTCTGGCCCGCTTTGAAGAGCTGAACTCACAGGAATACCAGAAGCGCAACGAAACCAATGAGATCTTCATTCCGCCGGGCGAACGCCTGGGCGACCGCGTCATCGAATTCAAGAACGTGTCGAAATCCTTCGGCGACCGCCTGCTGATTGACGACCTCAGCTTCCAGGTGCCGCCGGGCGCCATCGTCGGCATCATCGGCCCGAACGGCGCCGGTAAATCGACGTTCTTCAAGATGATCACCGGCCAGGAAAAACCGGACAAGGGCGAAGTCAACATCGGCCATACGGTGAAGATCGCCTACGTGGACCAGAGCCGCGACTCGCTGCAGGCCGACCAGAACGTGTGGCAGGCGGTGTCCGGCGGTTCCGACATCATCACCATCGGCAAAACCGAAATCCAGTCGCGCGCTTACATCGGCCGCTTCAACTTCAAGGGCTCGGACCAGCAGAAACTGGTCGGCACGCTCTCGGGCGGTGAACGCGGCCGCCTGCACATGGCGCAGACCCTGCTGCAGGGCGGCAACGTGCTGCTGCTCGACGAACCGTCCAACGATCTGGATATCGAAACCCTGCGTGCACTGGAAGACGCCATCCTGGAATTCCCCGGCTGCGCGATGATCATCTCGCACGACCGCTGGTTCCTGGACCGCATCGCCACCCACATCCTCGCTTTCGAAGGCGATTCGCACGTGGAATTCTTCCCCGGCAACTACAAGGAATACGAGGAAGACAAGAAGCGCCGCCTGGGCGATGCCGGCGCACAGCCGCACCGCCTGCGTTACAAGGCCCTGAAATAAGATGGGCTTCATCGGGCGCATCAACGCCGCGCAGCAGGCCAACAACAGCCTGCTGTGCGTGGGTTGGGATCCGGAGCTGGAGAAATTTCCGGCCCACCTGCACAACGCCCCCGATGCCCTGTTCGATTTCTTCAAAGCCATCGTTGATTCCACCGCCGATCTGGTGTGCTGCTACAAACCGCAGATTGCCCACTTCGCGGCGCTGGGTGCGGAAGATGCCCTGCTGCGCCTGATTCAATACACGCAGGCCACCTACCCCGCCATTCCGGTCATCCTCGATGCCAAACGCGGCGACATCGGCTCCACCGCCGAGAAATACGCCGTGGAAGCCTTCGGCCGCTATGGCGCCGATGCGGTCACGCTCAACCCGTATCTGGGCCGCGATTCCATCGAGCCGTTCCTGAAGCACGCTAACAAGGGCGTGATTCTGCTGTGCCGCACCTCCAACCCCGGCGCGAAAGACCTGCAAGACCTCGACTGCTCCGGCAAGCCGCTGTATCAGCGCGTGGCCGAAACCATCGCCCGCGAATGGAACGGCAACAACAACTGCCTGTTGGTGGTCGGCGCCACCTGGCCACAGCAGCTGGCCGAAGTCCGCGCCATTGTGGGCGATATGCCCTTCCTGGTGCCCGGTGTGGGCGCGCAGGGCGGCGATGTGCAGCAGATCATCCAGAACGGCCGCGGCAAATCGTCCGATGCGCTGATCATCAGCTCCTCGCGGGCCATTCTGTATGCCGGCAATGGCACCGATTTTGCCGAAGCCGCAAGGGCTGCAGCCTTGAAGCAGCGGGATGAGATCAACCGCTACCTGTGATTGAGAATATGCGATGATGGCACTCCCATTTGGAGCCCACCATGAACCCCGCCCTGTTTGACGCCACCGTTCCCGCCTTCACCCGCAGCCTGCGCGCCCTCGACGCCTGCCTTGACAAAGCCCAGGCCCATGCCGAAACCGTCGGTTTCGACATCACCAGCCTGTTCGGCGCACGCCTTGCCCCCGATATGTTCCCGCTCGGCCGGCAGATCCAAATCGCCTGCGATTTCGCCAAAGGCGTGAGCGCCCGTCTGGCCCAAGCCGACATGCCGAACTTCGAGGACACCGAAACCACGCTGGCCGAGTACAAGGCCCGCATCGCCAACACCATCGCCCTCATCCAGACGCTGCCGGCCGATGCCTTTGCCGGTGCCGAAACCCGCCAGATCGTGATCATGCGCAAAGACACCAAGCGCGAATACAGCGGCCTGGACTACGCCCACCACGCCGGCCTGCCGAATTTCTATTTCCACGTCACCACCGCGTACAACATCCTGCGCCACAACGGCGTGCTGATCGGCAAGAAGGATTTCATCGGCAGCGTCTAACGCCCCATCCCCCTTTCCTGAAAGGGGGATGCACGAAGCGCAGGGGGATTCACGCCCGAACCAAGGAATGAATGCATGAAAATCGATGAATCGCTGAATGTGTTTGGCGAACCGCTGGAGCTTTGCGGCGCCGATCCGGTGACCGGCTTCTTGCGCGATGGCAATTGCAACACCTGCAAGGAAGACACGGGCTCGCATACCGTCTGCGTAGAAGTGACGCGGGCTTTTCTGGAGTTTTCCCGATTCCGCGGCAATGATTTATCCACGCCGATGCCGGAATACAACTTCCCTGGCCTGCAGCCCGGCGACAGCTGGTGCCTGTGTGCAGGCCGATGGCTGGAAGCGGCAGAAAACAACATGGCGCCCAGAGTCCATCTGAAACGAACCCATATCCGCGCGCTGGATATCGTCCCATTCGAGCTGCTGAAGAAACATGCGGTAGATCTGAATTAGATTCCGCAAATTACCCCTACATCCCTCCCGGCCTCCCTTCTGAAGAAGGGAGGAGATAACCCTTTCCCCCTTTCTTGAAAGGGGGATGCGCGAAGCGCAGGGGGATTTGCTTCTGGTGCGAAGCGCAGGGGGATTCACTTCTTGTTGCGCGAAGCGCAGGGGGATTAATTCACCCACTTCCGGGCGTTGACGAACAACTGCATCCACGGCGAGAGCTCGTCCCACTGCTTCGGATGCCAGCTCATCTGCTTGCTGAACGCCACGCGCTCGGGGTGCGGCATCATCAGCGTGGCGCGGCCATCGGCCGAGGTCAGACCGGTAATGCCCATCGGCGAGCCATTCGGGTTGGCCGGATAACTGCTGGCCAGATCGCCGGTGTTGTCGATATAGCGCAGGGATACGGCCGCGGCAGCGAGATCGGTTTCAGCACTGAATGCCGCGCGGCCTTCGCCGTGCGAAACCACCACCGGAATGCGCGAACCGGCCATGCCGGCCAGCAGAATGGACGGCGATTCGACCACTTCCACCATACTGAAACGCGCTTCGAATTGTTCGCTGTGGTTGCGCAGGAAACGCGGCCAGGCCTCGGCACCGGGAATCAGCGCTTTCAGCTGGCTCAGCATCTGGCAGCCGTTGCACACGCCCAGGGAAAAGCTGTCTTGGCGCGCGAAGAATTCGGCGAACAAAGTACGCAGGGCTTCGCGTTCCAGAATGGAGGTGGCCCAACCGCGGCCGGCACCCAGCACATCGCCGTAACTGAAACCGCCACAGGCGGCCAGGCCTTTGAAGCTGGACAGGTCGGTACGGCCGGCAATCAGGTCGGACATGTGCACGTCCACCGCTTCGAAGCCGGCGCGGGTGAAGGCGGCCGCCATTTCGATCTGGCCGTTCACGCCCTGCTCGCGCAGAATGGCCACGCGCGGCGCGGCGCCGGTGTTGATCATCGGTGCTTCGGGCACGAAGCTCAGCTGCGGCTGCATGCCGGGCGCATCGAACTGGCTCGCAGCTTCGAACTCGGCATCGGCGCATTCGGGGTTGTCGCGCAGCTTCTGCATGGCGTGCGTCACCGACCACCAGGCATCGAACAGGGTCTGCCAGGACCAGGCGGCCACGGTGTCGTTGTCGCGCAGTACGCGGATGCAGTCCAAGCCGTTTGGTTTGGCCACGCGCTGGGCGCAGTGGGTCAGATCGCATTGGTTGATCAGATCGGCGAAGGCGGCGCGGTCGTCTTTCGCCACCTGCACCAGCACGCCGAGTTCTTCGTTGAACAGGCAGGCCAGATCGTTGTTGCCCCAGTAATCGAGTTTGATGTCGAGACCGCAATGGCCGGCAAAGGCCATTTCGCACAGCGCAGCAAAGGCGCCACCGTCGGAACGGTCGTGATAGGCGAGAATCAGTTCCTGCTTGCGCGCACGGATGATCAGCTGCGCCAGCGCGGCCAGCAGTTCGGGCGCGTCCAGATCCGGGCACTCGCCGCCGAAGCGGTTCTGCACCTGAGCCAGAATGCTGCCGCCCATGCGTTTCTTGCCGGCACCCAGGCCGATCAGCCAGATGTCGGATTCCACCGACGTATCCAACACGGGTGTCGATTGCGTACGCACATCGTCCACGCGCGCGAAGGCGGAAATGATCAGGGATACCGGCGAGCTTGAGGTCTGCGTTTCGCCGCCGCTCTGCCAGCGCGATTGCATCGACAGCGAATCCTTGCCGACCGGAATACTGATGTCCAGCGCCGGGCATAATTCCATGCCCACCGCCTGCACCGCCTGATACAGCGCGGCGTCTTCGCCGGGCTGGCCGGCCGCGGCCATCCAGTTGGCCGACAGTTTCACTTCATCCAAACCGGCAATCGGTGCCGCCAAAAGATTGGTAATCGCCTCGCCAACCGCCAAGCGCGCCGAAGCGGCCGCGTTCAACACGGCAATCGGGGTGCGTTCGCCCATGGCCATGGCTTCGCCGGCGAACCCGGTGAAATCGGCACTGGTGATGGCGCAATCGGCCACTGGCATCTGCCACGGGCCAACCATCTGGTCGCGTGCGGTCAGGCCGCCCACGCTGCGGTCACCGATGGTGATCAGGAATTGTTTGGCGGCCACGCTCGGGTGCGCCAGCACTTTCAGGCCGGCTTCGTACACGCCGATGCCGCCGGCATCGAAGGCCGGGTGCGCATCGATGATCGGTGCCACGGCATCGCGCTGCATCTTCGGCGGCTTGCCGAACAGCAGGTCCATTGGCATGTCGATGGCGCGGTCCTGCGGGGCGATGGCGTCCATGGTGCCGCGTTCGGCACCGTAAGCCACAATCAGACTTTCTTCGTCGGTAGCAATGCCGACTGCCGCGAACGGGCAGCGTTCGCGTTCGCACAGGGCGCGGAATTCGGCCAGATGTTCGGGCGCGATGCCGAGCACGTAGCGTTCCTGCGATTCATTGCACCACAATTGCATTGGCGACAGCGAGGGATCATCGCAGGGCACTTTGCCCAGATCGATGATGCCGCCCTTGTCGGAATCGTGCAGCAGTTCCGGGATGGCGTTCGACAGACCGCCGGCGCCGACGTCGTGCATGAAGCGGATCGGGTTGGCATCGCCGCGCGCGAAGCAGCGGTTGATCACTTCCTGGCAGCGCCGTTCCATTTCCGGGTTGTCGCGTTGCACCGAGGCGAAATCGAGCGCTTCCGAGCTTTGTCCGGACGCCACCGAAGAGGCCGCGCCACCGCCCAGACCAATGAGCATGGCCGGACCGCCGAGCACGATGACGATGTCGCCGTCGCGCATCGGCAGTTTCTGCACCTGACCCGGATCAACCGTGCCCAGGCCGCCGGCCAGCATGATCGGTTTGTCGTAGGCACGCACGTGCGTGGCATCGCTGCCAGCCAGTTCGAAGCTGCGGAAATAGCCGGTCAGATTCGGCCGGCCGAATTCGTTATTGAACGCGGCGCCGCCGAGCGGGCCGTCGGTCATGATTTCGAAGGCCGAAGCCATGCGCGGGTTCAGCACGCGCGGTGCTTCCCAGGCTTGCGGAAGTGTCGGAATACGCAGATGCGAAACCGAGAATCCGGTCAGGCCGGCTTTCGGTTTTCCGCCACGGCCGGTCGCGCCTTCGTCGCGGATTTCACCACCGGCACCGGTGGACGCGCCGGGAAACGGCGAGATGGCGGTCGGGTGGTTGTGGGATTCGACCTTGATGCAGAACGCACTGGCGGCGGCTTCGCCGAAGCGGTAAGTTCCGGCATCATCCGCGCGCAGATGGCGGGCCACGTGACCTTCGATGACCGCGGCATTGTCTTTGTAAGCACTCAGCGTGTACTGCGGCGCGAGTTTGTGCGTGTTGCGGATCATGCCGAATAGG
Source organism: Arenimonas sp. (assembly GCF_044353605.1). Classification (GTDB taxonomy): domain Bacteria; phylum Pseudomonadota; class Gammaproteobacteria; order Xanthomonadales; family Xanthomonadaceae; genus Arenimonas. The sequence goes on from NZ_JBILBO010000005.1 coordinate 60,919, forward strand.
CTGTGCGGCATGTCGCGGCCGTCGATGCGGTAGGACGCGTTGAAGATCTTGTGCCGGCAGTGTTCGGAATTGGCCTGCGCGAACATCATCAGTTCGGCATCGGACGGATCACGGCCGAGCGCACCATAGCGCTCCTGCAGATAAGCCACTTCGTCTTCGCTCAGCGCCAGGCCGAGTTCGGCATTGGCCTGCGGCAATTGGGCGATGGCCAGGCGCTGCAGCGGTCCGCGCGCCAGAGCGGCAAACAAGGCACCGGCCTGCTCGAGGCTGGCGCACACGCTTTGGGTCATCGGATCGGACAGCAGTTTGTCGATGTCGCGCCAGAGCGCATCGCCTTCCGGTGGCATGCCCAACAGATCCAGACGCAGACCGCGTTCGGCACGACGCACCGGCAAGCCGGCGCCCTGCAGAATTTCAGTGGCCTTACTCGACCACGGCGAACGGGTACCCAAGCGCGGCGTGACGATGCGCGACACCGCGCCGGTCAGCGCTTCCATGCGGCCGATGCAGCCTTCCAGAATGCGGCCGAGGGTGGCGGTATCGTGCAATTCCGCGTGGGTATCAACGAAATACAGGTGCCAAGCGCCGACGATGCTGGCATCGGGAACGATCTGTTGCAGTCGGGCTTGGAGACGGTCGCGTCGGAAAGCGGATAAGGCCGGAAGGCCTTCAAGAACGATCATGGCTGCACGCTGAGGGGGTTTTAGCCCCATATTTTACCTTATCAGCCCCAAGCCGGTCGCATTTTCACGACCATTGCCTTCTCATTCCGTTATTTACTCTGCTTTTCCAGCGCTTTGAGCATATCGGCCGGATTCAGATAGCCGCCGATCTGGGCGCCATTGGCGGCATACACCGCCGGGGTGCCATCCACGCCGATTTTCTGGCCAAGCGTGAAATCGGCGCTGACGAAGTTGCTGCAGTTCTTTTTGGGCAGGGTTTTGCCGGCTTTGGACGAAGTCATCGCCACCTTGCGATCGGGCGCGCACCAGACGTTCACCGCTTTCTGGAAGGATTCGGAACCGATGCCGGCGCGCGGGTAGAACAGGTAATCGACGGCGATGCCGAGCTTGTTGTACTCGGCCATGTGCTCGTGCATCTTGCGGCAGTAACCGCAGTCGATGTCGGTGAACACGGTAATGCGGTATTTCGGCTTGGCCGGGGCGAAGCTGATTTTTTGTGCGGCCGGCACGGCGGCGAGGATGATGCGGCGCTCGCCCGCCTCGCTGGCCTCGGTCAGATTGGTGCGCGTATTCAGATCGATGATCGCGCCCTGGAACAGCAGTTTGCCGTCGTTGCTGACGTACAGAATCTGACCATCGACCACCACTTCTTTCAAACCGGCCAGGGGCGAAGGCCGGATAGCGGTGATTTTCACATTCGGCACCACGTTGGTGAGCGACTGACGGATGGCAGCATCACCGGCAGCGGCCGGAGCGGCGGCTTTCTTGGCCGGCGCCGGGGCAGTGCTTTGGGCACAGGCCGGCAGGCTGAACATCAACAAGGAGGCCATCAGGGTTCGGGAAAAGGTCATGGGTTACAGGTCCGATTTCAACAGAGGTTTATTCTGCCACATCGAACGTGAACACCGCGACAGCGCGGGACGAACGGCCGGACGAAGGGGATGGACGGCTCAGCCGCGCGGATGGTGGGCGCGGTGCATTTTCTTCAGGCCTTCTTTGGCGATCAAGGTGTAGATCTGGGTGCTCGACAGCGAGCTGTGACCCAACAGCATCTGCAGAGCCCGCAGATCGGCGCCGTGGTTGAGCAGATGGGTGGCGAAACTGTGCCGCAGCACATGCGGACTGACCCGCGCCGGATCGATCCCGGCCATTTGGGCGCGGCGCTTCAAGGCCGACCAGAACTGCTGCCGGGTCCAGCCGTGCCCGCCGGCATCGACGAACAGGACAGCGACCGAGCGCTTGCCCACCCGGGCCGGGCGCACCGCTTGCAGATAGCGTTCCAGCCAGTGCTGGGCTTCTTCGCCCATCGGCACCAGACGCTCCTTGCTGCCTTTGCCCATGACCCGCAACAGGCCCTGGCGCAGATTGACCGCGGCGGCCGGCAACTCCACCAGTTCGCTGACGCGCAGCCCGCAGGCGTACATCAATTCCAGCATGGCGCGCAGCGTCATGTGTTCCGGCGCCTCGCTACTGTCGGCACGCAGCAGCGCCTCCACCTGTGACTCGGACAGCGCTTTCGGCACCGGTCGCGGCAGGCGTGGCATTTCCAGCAAGCGGGTCGGATCTTCGTTGATGTCGCCGTTGCGTTTTTTCAGTGCGTAAAACGCGCGCAGGCTCGACAGCAATCGGGCATTGCTTTTGGCGGCATAGCCCTGGTTCACCCGCCAACCGAGATAATCGAACAGATCGGCCTGCGCGGCTGCATCAAGGCCTTTGCCGCGTGCTTCCAGAAAACCGGCCAAACCCAAAAGATCCCGGCGATAGCCGGCCAGGGTGGCGGCCGACAGACCATGCTCGGCCCACAGGCGCTCAAGGGCGACATCGACCTGGGCGCAGGAATCGGCAGCGACGGCGTCGCGGGCACGGGCGCGCTGGCGGATGGCATTGGTTTTGGCACTCATACCGAAAAGCTTAGCGCGGATGCCGGTTCACCGCTATGCTAATGCGCATGTCCGAGTCTCCTTCCCGCACAACTGCCGTTCCCGCCCATCTTGGCTGGCGCCTGCTGGCCTTGGTCTACGATGTGGTGATTTCCATTACGTTCCTGTTTGTCGTCAGCGCCCTGTCCTTGGCGCTGAAACCGGACCATCGCCCGGTCGAACCCGGCACAGCGGCGGCACTGTTGGTGTTCATCGCCCTGTGGGCGGTCATTGGTGCCTATGCCGTGCTGTCCTGGCGGCGCGGCGGGCAAACCATCGGCATGAAACCCTGGCGTCTGCAGGTCGTTACCGCCGAGGGCAATCGGCCGTCCTGGCGCGCACTGATGATCCGTTACGCGGTGACCAGCCTCAGTCTCGGGATGTCGCTGCTGTGGTGTCTGTTCGATGGCCAGCGCCGCGGACTGCATGATCTGGCCGCCGGCACGCTGTTGGTGCGACGCCAGACTTAAATCCGTTTTGCCAGATAACCCCAGCACAGCGCGAACACGCTCAGTGGCGCCAACACATAGGCCACGCGCACGTCGAAGCGGTAGACATCGGACAGGCTGACGAACAGACGTTCGAGCAGCATCGCGCTGACGCCGACTATGATGCCGAGGAAAAGACTTTTGCCCAAGCCGCCGGAGCGCAGTGATCCGAACGCGAACGGCAGCACCGCCAGACACAGCAATGCGATTTTGAACGGATAGAACAAACGCCCCCAGTAAGCGGTGGTGAACACGCGGGCATCGAGCTTGTTGCGTTCGAGGTAATCGATGTTGGTGCGCAGTTCGTGCAGGCTCAGATTGCCTGGACGCGACAGCGTGGCTTCCAGCGATTCGTTGGTAATTTGGGTTTTCCAGGGAATCTGGCCCATGCGCTCGAGAAGGACCGAATCCGGTTTGAAGGTGGTGCGTTGCACTTCGTTCAACTGCCAGTGATCGGACTGATTGCTGGCGGACTTGGCCTGGGTGATGGAAGCCAGCGCGCCGTCCTTGCCGACCCGATACAAGCGGACATCGGCCAGTTCCAGCCAAGCGGCATCGCCACTGCCCTTGGCCGAGCCGGAGCGGGCATTGAAATACAGATCGCCGTCTTTAGCCCACACGCCGGAGTAACGGGCCAGCGTGAACTTGCTGGCTTTGTGGCTGTTCAGACTAAGCGCCTGCTTTTCACTGGCGATGCCGACGGTTTCATTGGTGATGATCATCGCACCTGACAAGACCACAGCAGGCAGTAGTGCGCCGATGGCGATCTGCAGGCGCGAGACCCCGACGGAGGCCATGGCGATCAGTTCGGATTTTCCGGCGAGCTGTCCGAGGCCCAGCAACAGCCCGATCACCGACACCACCGGCAGCAGATCGTAGGCGCGCCGCGGTGTGGTGAACAGCGTACTCAACAAGGCATAGTTCAGCGTGAATCCGTTCTTGCCGACATCGGAAAAACTGTTGTAGAACGCATTGATCAGATCGAAACCGAGCAGTACCAGCCAGACCAGTGCGATGGTTTTCAGCACGATCAGCGCAAGGTATTCGGTCATCTCCCGGCCGATGCGGTTCATGCCGGCACCGCCTGCGGCTTCAGCCGGCCGTCACGCCGGTACAGCCAGTAACTCAATGCCGCCATCGGTAGCACCGCCCACCACAAGCCCAGAAACACCGGGATACTGCCGTTGCTGAGCAAGTAAGTGCCCGCCAACAGGCTCAGCATGCCGAGCAGATAGGCCATCACCGCGAACAGCACCAGACCATACTGCGGTTGCCGGGGCTCGCTGCGCGCCAACGGAATCGCCAGTAAGCTCAGAATGGCCGCGAACAAGGGCAAGGCAATCCGCCAGTGCAGTTCGGCCAGCGCCGCGGCATCGCCACGTTTGATCAAGCCCAGCGTGCTCACCGAATCCAGTTTGTTGGAGGGCTTGCTCTCGCCCGGTTCCGGCACTTTAATTTCGTTGACCTTGAATTGCACTTTGCGGAAATCACGGCGGCCGAGTTCACCTTCCATGCGGGTGCCGTCTTCCAAGCGCAGAATGCGGGCACCACCGACCAGACGCAGATCGCCTTTGCTGGCGGTGATGATGTCAAGGCGGCCGTTGTTCTCGCGTTGCACGAACAAATTCTTGAACTGCCGGCCATCACGGCTGAGTTCGGTCACGAACAGGATGCCGGACCTACCTGGCAGCTCGACGAAGCGCCCCGGCTCCAGCCCGGAAATCAGGAAACTGCGGTTGGCTTCTTCCACCATGCTTTTGGCTTTGTTGGCGGTGAACGGCACCAGCCACAGCGAGGCGAAGGCGATCAGCAGCACCAGCGGCGCGGCCACCCAAAGCACCGGCTTCAGCAATTGCTGGCTGCTGACGCCGACCGAGGCCAGCACTGCCATTTCGCTGTCGGCGTACAGGCGGGCGATGCCCATCATCAATCCGATGAACAGGGCCAGAGGCAGTACGAAGCTGATGAAGCGCGGCAAGCGCAGCACCAAGAGCTGCAGCATCAGCCCGGCCGGCACCTTGCCCCGCGAGATTTCCGCGATCAGATCGGTCAGAAAACCGCCTACGCTGATCAGGAACAGCACCGTCAGCACCGCAAACACCAGCTGGCTGAACTGTCTGAACAGGTAACGGTTGATCAGCGGCATCGGCACGGGCGGGGAAACTCGGTTCGGGATGATTTACAATAGCAGTTTACCATCATGCGCCCTGCTGGCGCCCGACCGAGAGAAGCCCCATGGCCCTGCGTTTTCTGCCGTCCCAAAGCCCCGTTCATACCGACACCAGCGATTGTGTGGTCATCGGCGCGTTCAATAATAAAACCTTTTCACCTTCCGGCACCGCGCTTGATGTCGCCGCCGGTGGTCGTTTGAAAGCCCTGGCCGAACGCGGTGACATTTCCGGCAAGACCGGACAGACGTTGTTGCTTCCCGATGTCGCCGGCGTTGCCGCGCCGCGTGTGCTGGTCATCGGTCTGGGCGATCCGGAAAAATTCGCCGTGCCGCAGTATCTGAAAGCCGTGGCTGATGCCGTGCGCGCCCTGCGCAGCGGTCCGGTCAAATCGGCCTACCTGACCCTGAGCGATCTGCCGGTGAAAGGCCGTGACACCGATTGGGCCGTACGTCAGGCACTGATCGCCGCCGATCACGCCGCATACGAATACACCGCCACCCGCAGTAAGAAAGCCAGCGTAACGCTGAGTGAAGTATCGGTGCATGTGGCCGATGCCCAGATGAACGCCTTCCGCCAAGGCGAAGGCATTGCCGCCGGCATCCAGTTCACCCGCGAGCTGGGCAACCTGCCGCCGAACATCTGCAATCCGTCCTATCTGGCCGAACAGAGTCTGCAGATCGCCGCCGAACACGACAACGTAACTTGCGACGTACTGGGCCGCGATGAAATGCAGGCGCTCGGCATGGGCTCGCTGCTGGCCGTGGCCCGTGGCTCGGCCAACCCGCCGAAACTGATCGTGCTGAAATACACCGGTGCCGGCGACGCCAAACCGCTGGCCCTGGTCGGCAAAGGCATCACCTTCGATACCGGCGGCATCAACCTGAAAGTCCAGGGCGGTATCGAAGAAATGAAGTACGACATGTGCGGCGCGGCTTCGGTGCTCGGCACGTTCCTGGCCTGCGCCAAACTGCAGTTGCCGATCAATCTGGTGACCGTGGTGCCGGCCGTGGAAAACATGCCGGACGCCGATGCGTATCGCCCGAGCGATGTGCTGACCGCGATGAACGGCAAGACCATCGAAGTCGGCAACACCGATGCCGAAGGCCGCCTGATCCTGTGCGATGCACTCACCTACGTGCAGCGTTTCGAACCGAAGGCGACCGTGGACGTGGCGACCCTGACCGGCGCCTGCATCATCGCGCTCGGCAAGTACGCCGCCGGCCTGATGAGCAAGCACGACGATCTTTCCGAAGAATTGCTTGCCGCCGGCGAAACGGTGTTCGACCGCGCCTGGCGTCTGCCGCTGTGGGACGAATACCAGACCCAGCTCGACTCCGTGTTCGCCGACATCTACAACATCGGCGGCAAGGGCGCAGGCGCGATTACCGCCGGCTGCTTCCTGTCGCGCTTCACCGAAGGCCAGCGCTGGGCACATCTGGACATCGCCGGCGTATCCAACGATGAAGGCCGCAAAGGCATGGCTTCCGGACGTCCGGTGGGTCTGCTGAGCCAGTGGCTACTTGATCAGGCCAAGCACTGAGCATGGCCATCCGGGCTGACTTCTACATGATCGCGGGCAAGCCCGCGTTCGTGGCGCAGCCCCTGCTGCTGGTGTGCAAGCTGGCCGAAAAAGCCGTGCAGTCCGGGCAACCCTGCCTGATCTTCTGCGACAGCGCCGAGCAGGCCGATTTTCTCGATGACCTGCTTTGGGAATTCGATGAGGACGCCTTCATTCCGCACCAGATTGTGGGCATGGAGGAAGACGAAGACATGGACGACACCCCGGTGTTGATCGTGCCGCCGGGCGTGGAGACCGGCATGCGGGCCTTGGTCATCAATCTGCGTAATGTGCTGCCGCCGGCCGGCTACCAACGCGTATTGGAGATTGTTCCGGCCGAGGAAGCGGCGCGCGAACCGGCGCGCCAGCGTTGGCTGGAGTACAAAAAGCTCGGACACGAACTCAAGCGCAACGAGATGTAAATAAAATCCCCGCCGCAGCGGGGATTTTTTCAGGCCAACAGTTCTTCTATTTCATCCGCCGCTTTCGGCACGCCATCGGTCAGATTTTCCGGCCCGGATTTGGTCATCAGGATGTCGTCTTCGATGCGGATGCCGATGCCCTGGTATTTGGCCGGCACGCCCGGCGTGCCCGGTGCGATGTACAGGCCCGGTTCGACGGTGAACACCATGCCCGGCTCGAGCAGACGCGAAGCGCCGCCGAGTTTGTATTCGCCCACATCGTGCACGTCCAGTCCAATCCAGTGTCCGGTCTTGTGCATGTAGAATTTTTTGTAGGCTTCGCTGGTGATATTTTTCTTCAGCGTACCTTTGAGCAGGCCGAGCGACAGCAGGCCGTCGGTCAACACCTCGACCGCGGTGGCATGGATGGTGTCGTACGGAACGCCGACACGAGCCTTGCTGATGCATTCGTTCTGCGCCGCCAACACCACCTCATACAGTGCGCGCTGGGCGGCGCTGAAGGTACCGGAAACCGGCCAGGTGCGGGTGATGTCGGAAGCATACAACGCGTACTCGGCGCCGGCATCGCACAGCAACAGATCACCTTTCTTCACCGGCGCGTTGTTGGCGCGGTAATGCAGCACACAGGCATTCGGGCCGCTTCCCACGATCGGTTCGTACGAGGCTACCGCGCCATGCCGGCGGTACACATGCTGCAACGCGGCCTCCACTTCGTATTCGAAGCGGGCGCTGCGGCTGGCCCGCATCGCGGCGATCTGCGCCTCAACGGCGATATCGGCGCTTTTGCGCATCAAGGCAATTTCGCCGGCGCTCTTGAACAGACGCAGCTCATCAAGCAGATGGCCCAACTCGAGGAATTCATGCGGCGGTTCGGCGCCCAGACGCTTCTGCGCGCACACCCGATTCAGCCAACCCATCAGCGCCAGATCGAAATCGGCATCGCGGCCGTAATGGTAATACACGCGCGAGCGGCCCTCGATCAGGCCGGGCAGGATGTCGTCCAGATCGGTGATCGGGTAGGCATCATCCACTTTCAGACCATCGACCGCGCCTTCCGGGCCTAGGCGCGGGCCATCCCAGGCTTCCTTTTCGGCATCGCGTTCGCGGCAGAACAGCAGGCACTCGCCCTGACGGCGGCCGGGGACCAGCACCAACACCGCCTCGGGTTCGTTGAACCCGGTCAGATACCAGAAATCGGAATCCTGACGGAACGGATAGGTGGTGTCTTTGCTGCGCAGACGTTCCTTGCCGGCCGGAATGATCAGAATGGCGCCGTCATCGGCCAAAGCCATCAGCCGGCGGCGGCGTTTGACGAACTCGGAAACGGCAATCATCAGTTCAGGCGCTGACGGGCGCGGCGGTTGACCACGCGCTCGTTGTAAAGAAGAACGGCCGCCACCCGGATGTATTCGCAGACTTCGATGAGCGCCTCTTCGTCGGCATCCGAATCCTCGTAATTGAGGTCGGAGGCGGCGATTTTGGCCAGATCCTGCAAGGCCTCATCGGCCTCATCCGACAACGGCTGGGTCGGCGTGGGCACCACGCCGAAACCGCCGAGGAAGCCCTGGCACCAATCAACCATCGCTGGACCGCGCTCGGAGACCGGCTTGTCGTCATCGGGCAGCAGCAAATCGAACTCGAAATCCATGACATCGCCGGCCAGCTGTTCGCTGACGGCATCGAAGAACGCGGCAAGCACCGCATCCGATTCGGCCTGGCCATCCAATTCGGCATCGGTCAATGCATAGGCGAGCCAGTTGCGCGGCGTCAGTTCGGCACCGGCGCACAGGCAGCCGGACAGTGCGCCATGCAGTTCGGCGGCGGAGATCGGAATGCGCAGATCGCCAAGCGCAGACTGGATGGCATCGTAATCGGGCATGGTGGTGGTCATCCGGACGCTCCTTTTTCCGCCTAGTGTAGCAAACGGCGGCGCAGCGGCGCGGGCTTGTCGAATCCCCGAAACACTCCTACACTGACAACAGCAGTCAATACAAGAAAACCAATGGGGAATCATGGATAAAGGGATCACGCCAGCGGCCGGCAACGGCAGTCATGCGCTTTCCGCAAACGCGGGGCGGCGGCGCTGATGGGATTGTTGCTGCTCAGCATCGGCTTCACCTTGGTCCTGCTGGTCTTCGCATGGCTGGTGAAACGCCGTGCCACCCTGATGCAGGACCAGATTGACGGCCAACGCCGGGATCTGGGTCTGGCCTTGCGCGGTACCGGCGAAGCCATCTGGATCTGGCATCTGGATACCCAGGAAATCACCCAGGTCGGTTTCGAGCCCTTGGTGGAAGGCGAATTTCCCAAACGCATCAACGCCATTGAATTCATCCAGGTGTTCATCCACCCGGAAGACGCCCCCGATTTTCAGCAGGCCATCGATGAACATCTGCGTGGCGACACCGCGGCATTCGATGTCAGTTACCGATTACGCCACTACCGCAAGGGCTGGATCTGGATCAACAGCCGTGGGCGTGTGGTCGAACATGGCCCGCACCGGCAACCGCTGCGCATCGCCGGTGCAAGCAAAGACATCAGTCACAGCCGCGATTCGGAAAGCGAAAGCCGGATCGCGCTCGAGGTCATGCGCAGCATGGCCGAGGCGGTGGCCGTGGTCGATCTGCATTTCCAGTTCGTTTCGATCAATCCGACATTCTCCAAGATCACCGGCTACAGCCGCGACGAAATCATCGGTAAGGGCGGGCACCTGCTCAATTCCGACCAGCATGATCCGCAATTCTACGAAGACGTCCAGCGGCAACTGCAGGAGACCGGGCACTGGTCGGGTGAACTCTGGCAGAAGCGCAAGGACGAAGGCGAATTCCTCTCGCAGGTGGATGTCTCGGAAGTGCTTGATAGCCGCGGCCAGCGCAGCCACTTTGTGGCCGTCGTCAGTGACATCACCGATCGCAAACGCATCGAACAGGAACTGATCCAGCTCGCCAAGTACGATGCCCTGACCGGCCTGCCCAGCCGCGGCCTGCTGATTGAACGCCTGAGCAAAGCGATCATCAAAGCCCGGCGCAGTCAGGGCCGGGTCGCCGTGCTGTTCCTCGATCTCGACAACTTCAAGAACATCAATGACTCGCTCGGCCACACTGCCGGCGACCGCCTGCTGGTGGTGGTGGCCCAGCGCCTGCTGGCGGCCACCCGTGATTTCGGCATGGTTGCACGGCTGTCGGGCGATGAATTCGTCATCATGGTGGAGGCGCCGGAAAGCGACCGCCAGATCAGCGAAGTGGCCTCGCGGGTACTGGCGCAGTTCAGCAACCCCATTCTTCTGAGCGAGAATCATGCCGCCAACCTGACCGGCTCGATCGGCGTCAGCGTGTTCCCGGATCATGCCCAAACCCCTTCCGATCTGCTGAAGTTCGCCGATATCGCGATGTACCAGGCCAAAACCGAAGGCCGGAACACCGTCCAGTACTTCAGCGAGGAAATGGACGCCAAGTCGCGGCACCGCGCGCAGCTGCTCGGCGCACTCAAGATGGCGCTGATTCGCGACGAGTTCCAATTGCATTTCCAGCCGCGCCTGAGCCTGGAAACCGGCAACATCACCAGCGTCGAAGCGCTGCTGCGCTGGAACAGCGCCGAGATGGGTAGTATCGGCCCGGATGTGTTCATTCCGCTGGCCGAAGAGTCCGGGCAAATCATCGAAATCGGCGAATGGGTACTGAAGGAAGCCATCGGCACGCTGAGCCGCTGGCATGGTTTCGGTTTGAACCATCTGGGCATGTCCATCAATGTTTCGGCGCTGCAACTGCTGCGTTCGAAACTGGCCGGCCAGATCAGTATCCTGATCGAAAAATACGCCATTCCCGAATACTGCATCGAACTGGAAATCACCGAATCGATGGTGCTCAGCCAGAACAGCCAGCCGCTGTCGAATCTCTGGGCGTTGAAGGACCTCGGTGTGACCCTGTCCCTGGATGACTTCGGAACCGGCTACTCCTCGCTGTCCTATCTGAAACAGCTGCCGATCGACACCCTGAAAATCGACAAGAGTTTCATCCGTGAAATCGGCCCGAACGCCAACGACAACATGCTGGTGGAAACCATCATCGCACTCGGGCATTCGCTCGGCATGGTGATGATTGCCGAAGGCGTTGAAAGCGAACAACACCTGCAGATGCTCAAGCAGTTCGGCTGCGACGAGATCCAGGGCTATTGGTTGTCGCGGCCGCTGCCGGCCGAACAATGTCTGGCCTTCATCCAGGAGCACGAGCAGCGGCGACGGACCCTGTCGACCCCTGCGGCTTGACGCCGCCGTCATTGCCCACTAGGGTATGGGGATGAGTTTATTCCCCGACCACGCCCAGCAGATCCAGGATTTGGCCCAGCGCCTCGATCGCCTGCTGGAAGCGACCGCGCGCCTGACCGCTGAAAACACCGGCCTGAAACAGCAACTCGAGCAACTGACCAGCGAACGTAATGCCCTGCAGGGCAAGACCGAACTGGTCCGTCACCGCGTTGAAAGCATGCTCGGCCGCCTCAACGACATGGAGCGCAGCGATGACCGGTAATATCGTGACCATCAAGGTACTCGACCGCGATTATAGCGTCGGCTGCCCACCGGACCAGGCCGAGAGCCTGCAGGCCGCAGCCAAGTATCTGGATGCCCAGATGCGGGAGATTCAAGGCGGCAACAAAACCGTCAGTCTGGAACGCGTGGCCGTGCTGGCGGCGCTGAACATCGCGCACGACCTGCAGATACTGAAAGACGGCCGCGTCAAATCCGATGCCGTCATCGGCCGCAACCTCGGCGACATGAACCGCAAGCTCGACGATCTGTTCGACAGCCTTCCGCGCTGACCTCGCCGTCACCCCTTCGCGCTATAATGGCATTGCGTCCTCTGCCGTGTTCGACAGCGTGCTCAACATTAGCCCTTGACCCATAAACACGACCCGGGAGTCGCTCGAACCGTCGGTGTGCATGTCCGCCTGAGTTGCGGAAAGCCTGAAGACGGCAAGGCGACACCCACTTGATCCTAGGGATCAAGGTCGTTGGCAGGCATCGGCATGGTGGAGGACTCCTTATTCCGGGAACCGGGCATGCGCCAAGCACTGCGACAGCACCTCAAAGCCGAACGCCTGCGGATTGCACCGGCCGCGCGCATGGTTGCGGCCGAAGCGGTCGCCATCACCATTCTCGAACACCTGCCCGCCTCCGGCGGCTATCTGGCCGGCTACTGGGCGGCTGGCGGCGAACTGCCCCTGCATATCCTTCAAATGCGCCTGCCGGCGAATTGGATCTGGTGCCTGCCGGTCTTGCTGCCCGAAAAAAAACTCGGTTTTGCACCCTGGCGTGGCGGCGATGCATTGGGCAGCAACCGTTACGGCATCCCCGAGCCGATGCTATCGGCGGATGCCTGCCTGAAACCGGAAGACCTGCACGCCGTCATTCTGCCGTTACTGGGATTCACTGCGGACGGCCTGCGTTTGGGCATGGGCGGTGGTTACTATGACCGCAGCTTTGCCTTCCGCAAGCACACTCCCGCACCGCCCCTGTTGATCGGCGCCGCCTATGCCAGCCAGGAGCTCGACGCCCTGGACGCGCAGGATTGGGATGTCCGCTTGGATGCCGTGGCGACTGATCGTGGCTGGATCGACTGTTCCCCTGAGGACTCTGACTGATGCGTTACTGGTTGATGAAATCCGAACCCGATGCCTTTTCCATCGATGATCTGGCCAAGGTCGGGCAGGAACCCTGGAGCGGCGTACGCAATTACCAGGCGCGTAATTTCATGTGGAAGGACATGCGTATCGGTGACGGCGTGTTCTTCTACCACTCCAATGCCAAAATCCCCGGCATCGTCGGGCTGGCGAAAGTGGCCAGCGCCGCCTATCCCGATCCGACCCAGTTCGATCCGGACTCAGACTACTTCGATCCGAAAGCCACGCGCGAGAATCCGCGCTGGTTTCTGGTCGATGTGGCCTTCGAACGCCGGCTCAAGCGCGAGCTGAGCCTGGAAGAACTGAAAACACATACGTTGGCGCTCGGCGATTTCGCCCTGCTCAATCGCGGCAACCGCCTGTCCATCGTCCCGGTCAGCAAAGCCCAATGGCAGACCGTCCTCAAACTGGAAAAAACCAAATGACCCCCGAACAAGGCAAACAGGCTTCGGCCGAACGCGCGCTCGACTACGTGCAGGACGGCAGCATCGTCGGCGTCGGCACCGGATCCACGGTCGCTTACTTCATCCAGGGCCTCGGCCGCATCAAACACCGCATCGAAGGCGCGGTCTCGAGCTCGGAACAGAGCACGAAACAGCTGAAGGATCTCGGCATTGCCGTACTTGATCTGAACGCCTCCGGTCCACTCGGCCTGTATGTCGACGGGGCCGACGAGTGCGATCCGCATAACCGCCTGATCAAAGGCGGCGGCGCGGCACTGACCCGCGAGAAAATCATCGCGGCGGCCAGCACGCAGTTCATCTGCATCGTGGATCCCTCGAAGCTGGTACCGGTGCTCGGCCGCTTTCCGGTACCGGTGGAAGTGATTCCGATGGCGCGCTCGCATGTCGCCCGTGAAATCGTCAAACTGGGCGGCCAACCGATCTGGCGCGAAGATGTGGTCACCGACAACGGCAACTGGATCCTCGATGTGCATGGTTGGTCAATCACCGACCCGGTGAAACTGGAAAGCGATCTGAACGCCATTGTCGGCGTGGTCTGCAACGGCCTGTTCGCGGCGCGCGGTGCCGATCTGGTCATTACCGGCGGCGAAATCCGCGCATGAATTGACGCACCAATGAATTCGTCCGGCATTCAATAAAAAACCCGCCTTCCGGCGGGTTTTTCGTTTGATGCGTGAAACCGATTAACGTTTCGAGAACTGGGTAGCGCGACGTGCTTTGCGCAGACCGACTTTCTTACGTTCCACTTCACGGGCATCGCGGGTCATCAGGCCGGCTTTGCGCAGATCGGATTTCAGGGTGTCGTTGTATTCCACCAGGGCGCGGGCGATGCCCAGACGGATGGCGCCGGCCTGGCCGGTGATGCCGCCGCCTTCGACCGTCACGTTGACGTCGAACTGTTCGGTGGTCTGGGTCAGTTCCAGCGGTTGACGGACGATCATGCGCGAGGTTTCGCGACCGAAGAATTCGTCAATGGCGCGACCGTTGATGACGATGTTGCCCGAGCCCTTGCGCAGGAACACGCGGGCGGTGGAGGATTTGCGGCGACCGGTGCCGTAGTTTTGCTGAACAGCCATGATGATTTACCTGTAGGTCTTTCAGATGTCCAGCGCTTGCGGCTGCTGGGCGGTGTGGGGATGCTCGGAGCCTTTGTAGACTTTCAGCTTCTTGAACATGGCGCGGCCGAGCGGGTTCTTCGGCAGCATGCCCTTGACCGCGGTTTCAATCACGCGTTCCGGGTGGGCGGCCAAAGCCTGCGACAGGTTTTCCGACTTCATGTTGCCGATGTAACCGGTGAAACGGTAGTACATCTTGTCCTGAAGCTTCTTGCCGGTGACGGCGATCTTCTCGGCGTTGATCACGACGATGTAATCACCGGTATCCACGTGCGGGGTGAATACGGGCTTGTGCTTGCCGCGCAGGCGACGGGCGAGTTCCGAGGACAAACGACCGAGTGTCTTGCCGCTGGCATCTACGATGTACCAGTCTTGCTGAACGGTTTCGGGTTTGGCGCTGACGGTCATGGCTTTCATGACGGGCTCCAACAAAATCAAGTGAATAAGAAGCGGAATGATAACCCGAATTCCGGACTCGCGCAAGCCCTTGTGCGTCCCGTGTTAGGATTTGAGCCATGCTTCCCGTCCTGAAATCCCCGTCCCGTGCCGATCTGGCCCGGCAGTGCGTGAAATGCGGCCTGTGCCTGCCGCACTGCCCGACATACGCCCTGGCCGGCATGGAGGCCGAGTCCCCGCGCGGACGCATCATGCAGATGGCCGATTTAGCCGAAAACCCCGGTCAAGCCGGCGTTTTCAAGCACTTGGACGCCTGTCTCGGGTGCCGGCGTTGCGAATCCGTCTGCCCAGCCGATGTGTCCTATGAGCAGCTTCTGGTCGAAACCCGCGTAGTGCACCCACCGGCCCTGACATGGCGTGAAAAGGCCGCGCTGTGGCTGATGGCGCATAAATCGCTGCTGAACGGGGGCCTTGGATTCTATCGGACGGCTTATCCGATTCTGCCAACGCGTTGGCGGCCCCTGCCGCGACCACCGGCAGCAAGCGCCGATCCGGCGCCTGCTCGCAGCCGGAATGCGATTTTTACCGGTTGCGTGGCCAACAGCTACGAACATCATGCCCGCACGGCATTGCTGCAACTGTTGCAGACCTTGGGCGATGATGCGGCCATCCCTTCCACTCCGGGCTGCTGCGGTCAGGCCGCGCGCCATGCCGGGCAGACTGCACGGGCGGCAAGCTTGGCCGCCACCAATCAGTCCGCATTCTCCAGTTTCGATCGGGTGTTGGTGCTGGCCAGCGGATGTCGCAGCGCTTTGCAGGACAGCGCCGGGGTTCCGGTCGTAGATGCCATGACCTATCTGGCCGAGCGTGCGGAAAAACTGCAATTCCGCTCGGCGCACGGCCGGCATGTCGCCCTACATACTCCATGCACGGCGTCTTTCCACGGACCCGGCAACGCCGTTCACGCACTCCTGTCCAGGATTCCGGATCTGCGCATTACCGTCTTGCCCGATACCGGGTGCTGCGGCGGCGCCGGCCTTCATCAACTGGCAGATCCGGATCGTGCCGCCAGCTTGCGTGCGCCGGTTCTGGCTGCCATTCCGGAGACCGCCGATGTGTTGCTCTCAGCCAATATCGGCTGCCGTCTGCATCTGGCTGGCAAGCTCCCGGTTCAGCACCCGATCGAATTCATGGCAAACTATCTGCTATGACTTTCCAACGCCATACGTCACCACTCGACCGCATTCTGGGTGAATTTCAGCACGCCCTCAATACCACCGCAGGCGTGGTCACCCGTTCGGCCGATGGTCCGGCGGCACGCGCCAATCCGGCAGCAGACGAGCGCGATCTGGAAATGTCACCGGCACAGATCCGGCACAGTGCCGGATTGATGCGTATCAATCACACCGGTGAAGTCTGCGCCCAAGCCCTCTATCTGGGTCAGGCGCGGGTGGCTGAAAGTTCGGAGACGCGCGCGCAACTGCTGCATGCCGCCGACGAAGAAGCCGATCATCTGGCCTGGTGCGATGCCCGCCTGAAAGAACTCGACAGCCGGCCCAGCCTGTTCAATCCGATCTGGTATCTCGGCAGCTACGCCATCGGCCTCGGTGCCGGCCTGAAAGGGGATGGTTGGAATCTGGGTTTCGTTTCCGAAACCGAGCGCCAGGTGGAAGCGCATCTGGCCGAACACCTCGACACGCTTCCGCCGGAGGACCGGCGCAGCCGTGCCATCCTGTCGGTGATGAAGGATGATGAGATCCGCCATGCCGAACACGCCGAAACCCATGGCGCCCGCAAACTGCCACCGCCTATCCCGGCATTGATGGCGCTGTCTTCGCGCTTCATGAAGGCCATCGCCTACAGGTTCTGAACGAAAAACCCACGCAGTCGCGGGGGTTTTACATGAAACCATGCACGATCTCAGTCGGCCAGATTGCGGCCGTGGTAGAGTTCTTCGATTTCGCGACGGACCTGCAACTCGATGCGCTGGCGCTCCTTGAAGCTCAGGCTCTTGGCCTTGCCTTCGAAAAGATAAGTATCGAGATCGAATTCCTTGACATGCATCTTGGTGTGGAACAGGTTTTCCTGATACACATTGACGTCCATCATCTCGTAATGCGCCTTGATGTCCTTGGCGAGGAAATCCTGGATGGAGTTGATCTTGTGATCGATGTAATGCTTCTTGCCTTTGATGTCGCGGGTGAAGCCACGCACGCGGTAATCGGTGACCACGATGTCGGAATCGAAACTCTCAATCAGGTAATTCAGGGCCTTCAGCGGTGAAATCACGCCGCAGGTGGCTACATCGATGTCGGCACGAAAAGTGGCGATGCCGTTGTGCGGATGCGTTTCCGGATAGGTGTGCACGGTGATGTGTGACTTGTCCAGATGCGCGACCACGGCATCCGAAATCAGCTCCTTGCCGGCGGCCTTCTTGTCGATGACCGGTTCCTCGGAAATGAGAATGGTCACCGAGGCGCCCTGCGGATCGTAATCCTGACGCGCCACATTCAGGATGTTGGCGCCGATGATATTGGCCACTTCGGTCAGGATCTGGGTCAGACGCTCGGCGTTGTAGACCTCATCGATATACTCGATATAACGCTGACGCTGGTCTTCCGACGCGGCGTAGCAGATGTCATAGATATTGAAACTCAAGGATTTCGTCAGATTGTTGAATCCTTGCAGGCGCAACCGGGGCAGTGGCTTGACCAACGCAGTATTCCTTGGATATGAGTGGCGGTGAGGCGCAATTATCGGATATCTACCCCCAAATGCAAGCATTTTCTCCCCAAAAGCCCCACGGCACTTGAGCTGAACGGCACTCTGGGAGTATTCTGATGCTAGCAATCCGCTGATCTGGCAATCCATGACCGAGCTCAATACGACCGCCTCCGCCCCCCCTTTCGAGCTGGTGAAAACCGAACTGGAGATGGATGATGTCGCGCTGAAAGCCTTTCTCAGCCATACGCACAAGCGCCGCTATCCGGCGAAAACAGATGTTTTCCGTCCGGGCGATCCAGCCAGCTCACTCTTCTTCGTCATCAGCGGATCCCTGACCATCAACACCGAAGAGCCGGAAGGCCGCGAACTGGTGCTGGGCTACGTCAACCCCGGCGAATTCATCGGTGAAATGGGACTGTTCTTCAAAGTCGAACGCCGGGAAGTCGTTTTGCGCACCAAGGGTCCGTGCGAACTTGCTGAAATCGGCTACGAGTCCCTGCGCCAGCTGTTCACCCACCAGCTTGCCCAGGAAGGCCCTAAAATCATGTTTGCCATCGGCGCCCAGATTTCCAAGCGCCTGCTGGAAACCAGCCGTAAGGCCAGCCGGCTCGCACACTTGGATGTCGCCAACCGCATCCTGCGCACCCTGCACGACCTCAGCCGCGAACCAGATGCGATTCGGCACCCCGATGGCATGCAGCTCAAGGTTTCACGCCAGGAACTGGCGCGCATCACCGGTTGCTCGCGCGAAATGGCCGGCCGCGTTCTCAAGCAGCTGCAGCAGAAAAACCTGCTGACCGCACGCGGAAAAACCATCGTCCTGTTCGGCAGCCGCTAACTAAATAAGGCCCGCAATTCGGCGCCCGGATCCTGGGCGCGCATCATCGCCTCGCCCACCAGGAACACATCAATCCCGTTGGCGCGCATCAGTGCCACATCGTCCCGGTTTTTGATGCCACTTTCAGTAACCACCAGACGGCCATCCGGCACGGCACCCTTCAATGTCAGTGTCGTCTGCAAACTGACTTCGAAACTGCGCAGATTGCGGTTATTGATGCCGATCAACGGAGAATCGGCCTTTAACGCACGCGCCATTTCATCGGCGTCGTGCACTTCCAATAGCACATCCATCTGCAGCATACGGGCCAGCTGGGTATAGCTCTGCAGCTGCGCATCGGTCAACGCCGCCGCAATCAGCAGGACGCAGTCGGCGCCCAGTACGCGCGCTTCGTAAATCTGGTATTCATCGACGATGAAATCCTTGCGCAGCACCGGCAACGCACAGGCATCCCGCGCCTGCTGCAGATAGATGTCGCTGCCCTGGAAAAAGTCGACATCGGTCAACACCGACAGACAGGCGGCGCCGGCGCCGGCATAGCTGCGGGCAATCGACTCCGGATCGAATTGTGCGCGGATGACACCCTTGCTCGGGCTGGCCTTCTTGACTTCGGCGATGACCGCCGGCAGGCCGGCATCGCGCTTGGCCTGCAATGCGGCGTTGAACCCGCGTGGCTCCGGCATGTCATTGCAGCGCGCAATCAGCTGCGCCTGCGTGGCATATCTGCGCCGCAGTGCGACTTCCTCGTGTTTGCGGGCCAGAATGCGTTGCAGGATATCGGCCATCAGCGCCCGCCGAGGACCCGGGTGGCGTCGATGAACTGGCGCATTTTGGCGGAAGCCGCACCGGAGTGCATCGCCGCCCGGGCCTTCTCGATGCCATCGGGAATGTTCTTGGCCTGTCCGGAAACATACAAAGCAGCACCGGCATTGAGCGCTACGATGTCATGCGCGACGCCGGCCTCGGCCGTGAAGGCGGCTTCCAGCATGGCTTTGGATTCAACCGCATTTTCAACCCGCAGATTGCGCGTGGAGGCCATGGCCAAGCCAAAGTCCTCTGGATGGATTTCATACTCGCGGATCTGTCCGCCACGCAGCTCACCGACCAGCGTCGCCGCGCCCAGGGATATTTCATCGAGCCCGTCGCGGCCGTACACCACCAGTGCGCGTTCGGCGCCGAGACGCTGCAACACGCGAATCTGGATACCGACCAGATCGGGGTGGAAAACGCCCATCAGCACGTTCGGCGCATTGGCCGGATTGGTCAGCGGACCGAGGATGTTGAAGATGGTTCGCACGCCCATCTCGCGGCGAACCGCAGCCACATGTTTCATGGCCGGATGGTGATTGGGTGCAAACATGAATCCGATGCCGGTGCGGTTCAGGCATTGGCCGACCTGTTCGGGCGTCAATTCGATATCGGCACCGAGGGCTTCCAGCACATCGGCGCTGCCGGATTTGGAAGACACGCTGCGGTTGCCGTGTTTGGCAATCTGGGCACCGGCCGCAGCCGCGACGAACATCGCGGCTGTGGAAATATTGAAGGTGTGCGCACCATCACCGCCGGTGCCGACGATGTCGACCAGCCCGACGCCCGGCGGCGTCGGCACCTTGACCGCGAACTCGCGCATGACCTGGGCGGCACCGGTGATCTCGCCGATGGTTTCCTTCTTCACACGCATGCCGGTCAGGATGGCGGCAATCATCACATCGGACACTTCGCCACGCATGATCAGCCGCATCAGCGCGACCATTTCGTCATGGAAGATCTCGCGATGATCGATGATGCGTTGCAGGGCTTCTTGCGGATTCATGCGCGCGTCTCCGGGGCATGCTGCTGCAGGAAATTGCGCAGCATGGCGTGTCCGTGTTGGGTCAGGATGGATTCGGGATGGAACTGCACACCCTCGACCGGCAGGGTCCGGTGGCGCAGCCCCATGATCTCGTCAAGGCTGCCATCCGGGTTCTCGGTCCAGGCGGTGACTTCCAGACAGTCCGGCAGCGTCGCGTGTTCCACCACCAGTGAGTGATAGCGCGTCGCCTCGAAGGGTGACGGCAGTCCGGCGAATACGCCGAGCCCCTTGTGGTGGATCATCGAGGTTTTGCCGTGCATGATGGTTTTGGCACGCACGACATTGCCGCCGAAGGCCTGCCCGATGCTCTGATGGCCGAGACAGACGCCAAATACCGGGAAACGCCCGGACAACTGTTCCAGTACCGGAACACAGATGCCGGCCTCGTTCGGGGTACAGGGGCCCGGCGAGAGTACGATGTAATCCGGCTCCAGCGCCGCGGCCTGCGCGACCGTGAGCGCATCGTTGCGGACGACGTCCACGGCCTGACCCAACTCGGCGAAATAATGCACCAGGTTGTAGGTGAAGCTGTCGTAGTTGTCGATCATCAAAAGCATGGTGGGAACCCCGTTTACAGACAGTTATTATCGCATGCCGGGGTGTTTTTCATGTCAATCCATCCATAAGGATGTGAGCTTGCCGATGTTTCGCTGGATATCCGATTTCCGGCAATGTTCAAAGCCGGCCTCACGCATTTCCTGCGGGTAGGGCTGAGAGAGAATACGTTTCGCATCGTGAATGTCATCGAACAGAAAGCCAGCCGGGCCGATGAACTGGCGAAGATCGGGCCGGATGTTCTGCATCAGAACCCCAAGACCGGCCGCCTGCGCCTCGGCTATCGCCATCGGCCAGCCGACACTGGCTAATTGACGATCGGCGGTATAGACCAGCCAATCATGTTGCTTGTAAACCGCCGGCATGGCCTCCGGCTCAACGGTCGCGTGGAAATTGACTGGCGAACCCATGCGGCGGTTCAGATCCTGAAGGCGCTCGGTGTTGAATCCAATGGGGCAGAGGGAAAACCGCCGCTCCGGCATCGATTTCGCAAGTGCAAGATAGGCAGGCATGTTCTTCTTCGGGATGCAGGCTCCCATGTTAAGGATGCCTTCTTGGTTCGGCGATGTATCGTAGAAGCGGTCAATCGGCACCACCGGCCAGTCCTCAATCACCTTATCTTCGGGATACCCCGCCTTGAGAAGACGTTCGGCAAGGAAAGGGAACGCCAGAATGCCGGCGCAATGCGATGATGTCACGAATGGCAACCAGCGACGGAGGCCATCGTCATCCAGTCCCAGTACATCAAATGAATGCGTTCTGAGCGTAAAACGGACATTCGCCTTCTCGGCGGCCTCATGCAGAATATCGATCTGGTGCAGATAATGGCCGTGAATGACCTCGGGCTGGAATTCGGCCACAATCCGGTCCAGATCGGAAGGCTGCTCGATCATGTCATACGGCAAATGGTGTCGGTACATGGCCTTCGAGCCACCAATGCTGGCAATACGCACCTCATGCCCCGCCAATAATGCCCGCAGTTCGTTCTCCTTGTAGGTCTGGGAGAGCGTGGGGTAATGCTTGAAGATTGCAAGGACGCGCATACCGATGATTCCTTTAGTACACCGCTAAGCTTCGGATTTCCGAGTGAATGGCCTGCAAACGGCTTCGTCCGCCCAGAAAGCCCAATTCGACCAGAAAACTAAACCCGGCAACATCACCGCCGGCATCGCGAATCAATTGAGCGGCCGCTTCGGCCGACCCGCCGGTGGCCAACAGATCGTCATGAATCAGCACGCGCTGGCCCGGGCTGACAGCATCACAGTGCATTTCGATGGTGGCACGCCCGTATTCGAGTTCGTAACTGTGGCTGATTTTGTCGGCAGGCAGCTTGCCGGCCTTGCGGATCATCACGAACGGCTTGCCCAGACGCAAAGCCAAGGCATTGCCGAACAGAAACCCGCGGCTCTCGATACCGGCCACCGCATCCAAAGGCACATCGCGGTAGCATTCGGCCAGGGCATCCAACACCTGGTTGGAAAGCTCCGGATGCAGCAGCAGGGTGGTCACATCCTTGAACAGGATGCCTTCCTTGGGGAAATCCGGCACATCGCGGATGGCGGACTTGATGCGGGATTCGAGCGACATGGCTTACTTGGCCGCGATTAGATACACCACGTACACGTCTTTGCTGACCATGATCTGGCCTTCTTCCAACGTGTCGCCCAGTGCCGGCGGTGCGGCTTCAGCATCCATTCTGCGGTACATGGCTTTGGCCTCAAAACCGACGCTCGGCGCTTCCTGTGAGATGGAATGGATGCCGATGATTTTCTGGCCGAATTTTCCGAGCAGGATTTCCGCTTGGTTCTTTACATCGGCCACGGCAGCATCGAGCAGCTCCGCTTCCACCGCTTTCTGCGTGCTCAGCGATGGCGAAATGCCACTGACGCGGATCTCTTCACCGGCCGGCACCTGCGCCAGAAATTTCTGCAGGCTTTTCTTGTCGTTGAATTTCGCTGAGATGTTGCGGGTCACCTGATTGCCGGTGAACACATTGCGCTGGGTGGTGTTGTCGTAGCGGTATTCGGGATTGATGCTGATATTGGTGGCGGTGATCTGTGCCGGCTTCAGACCGGCGGCCTTCAGATTGCCGACGATTTCACCGGTTTTCTGCTCGACCACCGCACTGGCTTCCGAGGTGGACAGACTGGACTTGTGCACGGTGATGCCGACCTCGAAGCGGTCGGGCGCCAGGCTGCGCTCGGCATGGCCGCGCACCACCACGTAGGGCGATGCCGGAAGCGATTGTGCGGCGACGGTGCCGGCAAACATCAGAGCAATTAACGCATAGACCAATCGGATTTTCATAGATACTCCTGGTTGATTACAGCCCCTGCGCCGCCTGCTGCACGGCGCGGAATAGGGCGCGGCCCTTGTTCATGGTTTCCTGCCACTCCATGGCCGGCTGCGAATCGTACACGATGCCGGCACCGGCCTGTACATGCAGCATGCCGTCCATGATCACGGCGGTGCGGATGGCGATGGCGGTGTCGGTATCGCCCCACCAATTGATGTAACCCACTGCACCGGAATAGATATGGCGCTTGTGCGGTTCCAGCTCCTGGATGATTTCCAGCGCACGGATTTTCGGCGCGCCGCTTACGGTGCCGGCCGGAAAGGTGGCACGGAATATGTCGGCAAAGCCGAGTCCGTCCTTCAAACGGCCCTGCACTTCCGAAACGATATGCATCACATGCGAATAGCGCTCGATCACGAAACGCTGCGGCACAGTCACCGAATTCGGTTCGGCAACGCGACCAACGTCGTTGCGACCCAGATCGATCAGCATCAGGTGCTCGGCGCATTCTTTGGCATCGCCCAGCAGTTCGGTTTCCAGCGCGGCATCGTGCTCGGCATCGGCGCCGCGCGGGCGGGTGCCGGCAATCGGGCGCACGGTAACCCGGCCGTTCTTGGCACGCACCAGAATCTCCGGCGAGGAGCCGACCACCTGATAGCCGCCGAAATCCAGGAAGTACATGTACGGCGACGGATTCAGCGCACGCAGCGCACGGTAAACATCGACCGGCCGCGCTTTAAACGGAATACTCATGCGCTGGCTCAGCACCACCTGGAAGGCATCCCCGGCGCGGATGTAATCCTTGGCCTTGGCTACCGCCGCAGTGAATTCCGGCTCGGAAAATCCGGACACGAAATCGGACTCATCCAGCAATGAAGGGTGCAGCACATCCGGATAGCTGCGCCCGGAATGGCGAAGACGGTACACCAGCTCATCCAGCCGGCGCTGGGCTTTGGCGAAAGCCTGCGGCTCGGACGGATCGGCATGCACAATCAGGTAAAGTCGGCCTTTCAGGTTGTCGAACACCGCCACTTCCTCGCTGAGCAGCAAGAGCGCATCCGGTACCGGCAGCGCGTCGGGCTTGTGCGAGGCCGCCAGTTTCGGTTCAATCCAAGCAATGGTTTCGAAACCGAAGTAACCGACTAGACCGCCGGAAAAATCCGGCAGCTGCGGCAGTTTCGGAACATGGTACCGTTCACGCAATTCATCCACCTTTGCCAGCGGATCGGCCAAGGTTTCGGAAGCGACGGTTACGCCGCAGTCCTGCTCTTCGAACTGGTAGCCGCGGAACACGAAACTGCGACGCGCCGGAAGACCGATGATGGAATAGCGACCCCAGGTTTCACCACCCTCGACCGACTCGAACAGATAGGTGTTCGGACCATCGGCCAGCTTGAGGTAAACCGACAGCGGGGTGTCGAGATCGGACAGCACCTCGCGCACGACAGGAATGCGGTTGTAGCCGGCGGATACGGCTTGGTCGAATTCAGCCTGATTGGTCATAAAGCTTTGGCGATTTCGTCGCGCATGCGCCGGATGGTCTCGGCGTAATCGCCGGCCCCGAAAATAGCTGATCCGGCCACGAAGGCATCGGCGCCGGCCTCGGCCACCGCGCCGATGTTATCAATCTTGATGCCACCGTCCACTTCCAGACGGATCAGACGGCCGGTTTCACGGATGCGTTCGCGCACCAGACGGATTTTGTCCAGCGCCTGCGGGATGAAACTCTGCCCGCCGAAACCGGGATTGACCGACATGATCAGCACCAGATCGAGCTTGTCGAGCACATGGTCGAGCACGTTCAATGGCGTCGCCGGATTCAGCACCAGACCGGCCTGGCAGCCGCTGTCGTGAATCAGACCGATGGTGCGGTCGACGTGCTCAGAGGCTTCGGGATGGAAGCTGATCAGACTGGCGCCGGCCTTGGCGAAATCGGGTACGAGCCGATCGACCGGCTTGACCATCAGGTGCACATCGATCGGAGCGGTCACGCCATGTTTTCGCAGAGCTTCGCACACGAGCGGTCCGATGGTGAGATTCGGAACGTAATGGTTATCCATCACGTCGAAGTGCACCCAGTCGGCACCGGCGGCGAGAACGGCGTCGACTTCTTCACCAAGCTTGGCGAAATTAGCGGACAGGATGGACGGAGCGATGATCGGTTTCATGACGGGCCTCAGGGTTGTTGCCGACGTTTGCGGATTTCTTCGTAGGCCGCATTGATGTCGCGCGCGCGGCGTTCTGCCAGCTCCTTGATTTCAGGGGCAGCATTGGCGACTTTATCGGGATGGTACTCGGACATCCGGCGCCGGTAAGCGGCATCGATGGCGTCCATATCGGCGCCTTCATCGACATCCAGCACCGCGTAAGGATCCGCGGCGTCACCGGTTGACGGCGCTTCAGGCTTGCGTTTGCCGGAAAATGCGCCTTTGTCATACAGGTGGCCGATGACGATACCGATGATGATGAACACCGGTCGGCGCAGCAACAGGCCGATCAAGCCACCGATGATCTTACCTTTCCATTGCGAGAGTGAATTCATTTGCGGCATCCGGGTTGGTTGGCGTACCAGGCGGCGAGTGTGTTGATATCTTTCGGCTGCAGTGTATTGGCAATGTTGTTCATCACCGGGTGTTTGCGGTTGCCGTTACGGTAGGCCTGCAAGGCCGTCACCAGATAGGCTTCATGCTGGCAACGCAGAATTGGATTGGCGGGAATCCGGCTCTGGCCGTCGACACCATGACAGGCGGTGCACTGGCCGGATTTCGGCGGCGCCTTGCTTTGGGCATACACCCATGGGCACGCTGCCAGCAACAGGAGAAAGAGGACACGGGACATGCGCTTATTCTAGCAGTCAGCCCGCCCGCTTAGCGGTACAATAACGAAAGTCCGCGCTTATCAAGGTTCCCCCGTGGCCACCACCCTGCACACTTCCGATCTCGACCTGCCCCTGTTGCACCGCGGCAAAGTCCGCGATGTCTATGGCTTGCCCGGCAACCGCCTGCTGATGGTCGCCTCCGACCGGCTGTCGGCCTTTGATGTGGTTCTGCCCGACCCGATTCCCGGCAAAGGCGAAATGCTCTGCCAGATTTCCAACTTCTGGTTCGGCAAGACCGCGCACCTGTGCCCCAACCACTTGACCCATGAACCGGTGGCCTCAGTGCTGCCGGCGGGCGTGGAAGCCGCGCTTTACACCAAACGCTCGGTGGTCGCCAAGAAGTTGAAAGCCCTGCCGGTTGAAGCCATCGCCCGCGGCTATATCATCGGTTCGGGCTGGAAGGACTACCAGGCCAACGGCGCCATCTGCGGCATCCGGCTTCCGGCTGGGTTGCGTCAGGCCGAACAACTGCCGGAGCCGATTTTCACGCCCAGCACCAAAGCGGCTGTCGGCGATCACGACGAGAACGTCGGCTTCGATGTGGTGGTGGATAAAGTCGGCGCCGAGCTGGCCGAACAGGTCCGCGCCAAAACCCTCGAAATTTACGCCTTCGCCGCCCAGTATGCGCGCGAACGCGGCATCATCATCGCCGACACCAAGCTGGAATTCGGCCTGGATGAAAACGGCGTGCTGCATGTGATGGACGAAATGCTGACACCGGATTCCTCGCGCTTCTGGCCGGCCGACACCTATCAGACCGGCATCAGTCCGCCGAGTTACGACAAGCAGTACGTGCGCGATTATCTGGAGACCCTGGACTGGAACAAAACCGCGCCCGGTCCGCATGTACCGACCGACATCATCGCCGCCACCCGCGGCAAATACGCCGAAGCCCTGCTTCGCCTTGCCGACATCACCGTGGAGTAAACCCATGCGCCGTATCGACGAACTGCTGACGAATTATTCGAACGATCACCAGAACCCCGCCAACCAGCGCATGCATCTGGTATGCGTGCCCTTGATCGTCTGGTCGGTGACCGCCATGCTCTGGTGCATTCCGGTGCCGGAGAGCCTGCTCAAGCCGGGCTTCTGGTTCGCGTTTGCGCTGTTCTTCACCTGGATGTATTACTGGAAACTATCCAAGTCGTTGGCGCTGGGCAGTCTGCTCGGATTCGTCGCCTTTGGTTTCATCAATTATGCGCTGGCCGCCCGCTTCGGCATCGATGGCCTGCTCAAAATCGCCAGCGGCGTATTCATCGTGGCCTGGATCGGCCAGTTCATCGGGCACAAATGGGAAGGCAAGCGCCCGAGCTTCTTCACCGACCTGGTCTACCTGCTGGTCGGTCCGCTGTGGACCCTGAGCAAGCTTTACAAGAAGACCGGCATTGCCATCTGAAAGCGGCCGCCTGAGCGGCCGTGAACTCGGTCTGGTCGCGCTGATCTGTCTGGCCTGGGCCGGCAACTTCATCACCTCGAAACTGGCCTTAGAGGATTTTCCGCCGTTTCTGTTCACCGCGCTTCGCCTGCTGCTGCTGACCCTGTTGCTCGGCGCCTTCCTGAAACTGCCGCCGCGCACGGTCTGGCCACGGCTGCTGGCGGTAGCCCTGTTCAACGGGGTTCTGCACTTCGCGCTCAGTTTCTGGTCGCTCAAGCTCTCGCACAACATCGCCTCACCGGCGATCGTGATGCAAAGCTATGTGCCGATGGTGGCCCTGCTCGCCTGGTGGCTGCTTGGCGAGAAATTTCATTGGCGCACCGGCACCGCCATTGCGGTCAGCTTTCTGGGCGTGCTGGTGCTCGGCTTCGATCCGGCCATCCTGGCCGATCCGCTGCCGCTGGGGCTGATGCTGATTTCAGCCCTGTTCATCGCACTTGGCACCATCGCCATGCGTGGCCTGCAGATGGACCTGATCCAGCAGCAGGGCTGGACCGCCGCCATTGGCCTGATTCCGATCTGGCTGATGAGCGTGTTGGTGGAAGGCAATCCGCTGGCACACATCCAAAATGCCGGCACGCAGGCCTGGATCGGTGTACTGTACGCGGCGTTGATTGCTTCGCTGGTCGGGCACGGTCTGTTCTTCGTGTTGATCAAACGCCACCCGGTGGCGATGATTACACCCTATCTGCTCACCGCGCCGCTGCTGGCCGCCATCCTCGGCGTCGTCTTGCTGGGTGATCAGGTCGGTATCCGCGTCTGGATCGGCGGCGCGATGGTGTTGTCTGGCGTGCTCGGCGTGGCGATGCGCAACCTGCAGAAAGCCAAACCGGAACCGCCGGTGGCAGCGGATCTGGTTTAACCGCATAAAGGAAAGGGCCCTTGCGGGCCCTTTCGGTTACAGATGCGCGACCCAGTTGTCCTGTTCTTTGGGACGCAGCAGCCAGCGGCACAGCGCCGGCAGGAATACGATGGCGGCGATCATATTGACCACGAACATGAAAGTCAGCATCACGCCCATGTCGGCCTGGAACTTCAGATCGGAGAAGATCCACATGGCCACACCCACCGCCAGCGTCAGCGCGGTGTAGAAAATGGCGATGCCGGTGGTCTTCAGAGCGATGAAGTAGCTTTCCGACAGGGTCTTGCCCTGATTCAGGGCCTCGCGCATGCGCGCGAAAATATAGATGCCGTAATCGACGCCGATGCCGACGCCGAGCGCGACCACGGTCAATGTATTCACTTTCATGCCGATACCAAGCTCGACCATCAGGCTGTGGCCGAGTTCGGTCACCAGCATCAGCGGCAGCGTCACGCACAGGGCAGAACGCCAGTTCTTGAAGCTGATCCAGCACATCACGAATACCGCACCGTATAGCAGCCAGAGAATAAGATGTTCTTTTTCGCGCACGGTGTCGTTGGTCGCGGCCTGCACTCCCAGCGGACCGGTGGCCAGGCGGAAATTGACCTGATCGGTGGTGTATTCCTCGCCGTTTTCCTGGGCCTTGGCCATGGCGGCATCACGCTTCTTGGCGAAGCCTTCTTCGTAGGCCTTGTTCTCGGTGCGGAACTTCTTGGTTTCGGAGACCAAGCGATCGATGGTGGTCGACTTGTGGTCTTTGGTGAACACGGTCACCGGAATCGCCGAGCAGTCGGCATTGAGCAGACCGGAATCGGTTTCGAAGCTCTGCGTCGACTGGCGCAGCGTATCCGGATCACGCGGCAGCACTTTCCAGCGCGGCGAACCGTCATTCCAGCCGGCATTGACCTGCTTGGCGGCCATCGGCAGGGTGATGACCTGTTCGACGCCTTCGACATTGGCCATATGCCAAGCGAAACGGTCGATGGTTTCCATCGCCTTGTAGCTGGTGGTACAGGCCGACGGACCGGCTTCCACGATAATGTTCATGGTATCCACACCAAGCGCGAAGCGCGAACTGATCAGGCGCGCATCCTGGTTGTAACGGGCTTCTGGGCGCAGTTCGGCCACGCCCTGTTGGGCGTCGCCGATCATGACCTTGTTGCCATGCCACCATGCGGCAGCCCAGACCACCGCGCCGAGGGTCAACACGGTCGCTGCGGCTTTCGGGCGCGACAGCTTGGACAGTGCCGCCCAGATCTTGTCGAATTGAGTCAGCTGGCGCAGGCGGAACTCACGTTTCTTGTCGAGATTGCGCAATTTGGTGTAGCTGAGCAAAATCGGCAGCAGCACCAGATCGGTCAGGATGGTCAGCGCCACGCCGACGGTGGCGGTGATGGCCAGCTCGCGGATCATCTGAATCGGAATCACCATGATCGCGCCGAAGCCGATACAACCCGCCAACAATGCCACGGTGCCGGGAACCAACAGTGCCTTGAAGCTGCGGTGCGCCGCGGTCAGCGGATCAACGGCATGCGCCGCGCGCGCACGCAGCTCTTCGACGGTACCTTCTTCAAGACCCCCGAAGAAAATCTCGCCGCGGAAACGGTTGATCATCTGCTCGCCGTGGCTGACCGCAATGGCGAAAATCAAGAACGGCGTCAGCATGTTCATCGGGTCAATGCCGAAACCCATCAACTTGAGCGCACCCAGCATCCAGACCACCGACACCAGCGCAGCCAGAACAGTCAGCGAGGCCAGCTTGGCGGAACTGGAATACAGGAACAGCAGAATCCAGGTGAACGCGATGGTGATCAGGAAGAATTTGATGACACTCATCGCGCCGTCGGAGATGTCGCCGACCATTTTGGCAAAACCAATGATGTGCACACTGGTGTTGTCGTTTTCGTACTTGGTTCGGATTGCTTCCAGCTGCTTGGCGACTTTCTGGTAATCGAGTTTGTTGACATCGCTTTCCGGAATCAGATCGGCCCAGACCATCGCACCGGAATAATCCTTGGCGACCAGACGGCCGGTGATGCCGGCCTTGACGATGTTGCCCTTGATCGTATCGAATTGTTCCGGAGTGGCTTCGAAGCCTTCCAGGTTCGGGGTGAAGTCCTGCGGAATGACGTTGCCACCGGACAGCCCGTCTTCGACCACTTCGATGAAGCGCACGTTCGGCGTGAACAACGAACGCGCCTTGGCATCATCGGTGGCGTCGAGATTGATGACATCGTTGGTGACGTTTTCCAAGGTGGCCATGTACTCTTTCGAGAACATGTTGCCGTCCTTGGCCATGACCGCAATCAGAACGCGGTTGGCACCACCGAAATCGGCCTGATAATCGGTGAAGGTTCGCATATATTCATGCTGTAGCGGCACCTGCTTGTTGAAGCCGGCATCCACCTTCAGCTGGCTGGCGAAGAAAGCCATGACCACGGTAATCAGCACGAATGCAGCCAGTACCAGCGCACGGTTACCGAAAATGATGCGTTCGGCGAGTTGATCGAATTTACTCATGACTGCAGCCTCACTGAACGTTGGTGTTGACGGCGCCCAGATCGGACGTCAGCAGATAACCGCCATCGGTGGCGACGGCCGCAGACAGCGCCGGCGTCTGGCCGGAGCCGAGCTGGATGTTTTTGGCACTGAAGTTCTCCTCGCCGACACGGCGCGCCAGCAGGGTGCCGTTGCTGCCGACCAGAACGACCGTGCCATCGGCACCGACCGTCCCGCCGATCAGACTGATTTCGGTACCGCTTTCGATTTTGCGCCAGCTGCCGCCGGCATTATCGGACTGGTAGACATTGCCACGCAGACCGAAGGCCAGCACACGTTCGCCACCGAGGGTAATCAGGCCGAACATGGAGCCGGCATAAGGCAGGCGCAGTTTGCTCCAGCTGGCACCGCCATCGGCGGAACGGAAGCCGGCACCACGCTCACCCATCACCAACAGCACGCCGGATTCGGTGCGGGTGATGGCATTCAGATGCGGGTCGGACTCGGCGCCGAGTTCCAGTGCGCTGTCATCGAAGGTACCCGTATCGCTGGCAGTCATATCGACCACAGCGGCGGGCGAACTGCCACCGACCGATAATGCAGTCCAGGTGGTGCCTGCATCCTCGGTTTTCAGCAACAGGCTGTAAGCACCGACGGCATAGCCCTCGGTCGGACTGGTGAACAGGGTGTCGAGAACCGGTGAGCCGTTGGTCAGCTCCTGGCTGTCGGCTGACCACGGCTGTGCGCGCTGGCGCTGCCAGGTCCGGCCGGAGTCGGCAGAAAAAAGGATGATGCCATCATGACCGGCAGCCCAAACCGACGCGCCCTGCGCGGATACGGTGGAGAGCGTTGAGCGGGTCGGCGTGGCGACCTGCTCCCAGGTTTTGCCGTCCGTGGAAATCAGCACATGGCCGCGCTCGCCGACGGCAACGAAGCCGCTGTCCGTGCGCGCGATGTCGAGCAGCAGGCTGCTGGCGGCTTTGGGAAGAATTTCGGATTCGCTGACCGACGGATCGTCTTCGGCGATGTCCAGCGACAGCGCGATGAACGGCACCGTCAATAATGCGGTGGCGCCCACAAGGCGCCAGGATGTTTTCGGCCGATTAGCCATGGAGATCCCCCGGATGGATTTGGCACAAAGAAAGCCGCGCCCGAAGGCGCGGCTTGGTTGGATCAACGCACGCCTTCGTTGCGGAGGTTCTGCGGCGTGTAATCGCTCGGAGCACTCTGGAAGCCGAAGTTGAACGGCTTGTCTTCGTTGTCGAGCAGACCGGCGATGTAACGACCGGACTTCAGGTCGTGATGGGTCTCGACCGTGGCCCAGAATACCGGCACTTCGAAGTAGTTGATGCTATCGGCCTGCGAGAAGCGCCACAGCTTGCCTTGACCATCGTAGTGGTCGACCAGCAGGATCTGCCAGCTGTCTTCATCCACATAGAACGTACGGCGCGAATTGATGTGGCGTTGACCGGCTTTCAGCGTGGCATCGACCACCCAGACGCGGTGGAGTTCATAACGCAGGAAATCCGGGTTCAGATGGTTCGGACGGATCAGATCCTTGACCTTGGTGCTGCCGCTGTGCGCCTTGTAGGAGTTGTACGGCACGTACATTTCCTGCTTGCCGACCAGTTTCCAGTTGAAGCGGTCCATCGCGCCGTTGAACATATCGGTCATGTCATTGGTGCGCAGGCCGTCAGTGGCGGTACCCGGGTTGTCGTAGGCCACGTTCGGAGCGAGGCGGACGCGGCGTTGACCGGGATTGTAGACCCAGGCTTTGCGCGGTGAAGCCACCGAGTTCAGACTTTCGTGCACCAGCAATACCTGGCCGGCCAGACGCGCCGGACCCAGCACTTCCTGTTTGAAGTACAGCAGGATGCTGTTGATGTTTTCGGTGGTGTTGCCCGGCTTGTAGTAGAGGCCCAGACCGTCTTCACGCAGGCGGGTCAGGGTGAATGCACCCGAAGCCGAAGGCGCGGCCTGGTTGGCGAAGCGAGAGAACGAGACACCTTTGTATTTCAGCTTGTGGTTCCAGATGACTTCGTAGCCGTTCTGCGGAATCGGAAACGGAATGCCCTCGGCGCAGTTCTTGACACCTTCACCGCCGGCGACGAGCTCGCACTGGGTGGCATTGCGCTTGGTGAAGTCGTAAATGCGCTGCGGCGCCGAAGCAGAGCGACGGGTCGGATAGACATTCATTTTGAAGGTCTTGTACTTCCCGAACATCGCTTCCTGGCCCGGCGACAGCTTGCCGGCATACTGCTTGTAATTGGCCGGGGTGATGCTGAACTCGACCTTGTCAGCGGCGAACGGATCCGGATGGAACATGCCGGCCTTATAGCCTGACGGCGGTTTGGTGATGCCGCCGGTGTAGGCCGGAATAGCGCCGCCGTTACCGGCTTTCTCGCCGCCCAACGGGGTCAGCGTACCATCCAGCTGAGATGCTTTATCGGCACCGACTTTGGCGGTTGCCGCCGAAGCCAGGGCGAGACCGGCGCCGATCATTACGGCCAGCGCCAATTTGTTTTTATGTGTTGCAGTCATTCAGAATCCCTCCCAGGAGTGTTAGAACGAATATTTCACGGAGAACGAGTAGAAGTCGCGGTCGTAGATCTGGTTCAGCTGGCCGGCACCGTTGAAGCCGGTATAGCTCAGATCGAACACCCACCGTTGCAGGTAGTTGGCTTCCACACCGACCGTGATGGATTTGCGGCCTTCCATGAAGTTGCCGCCCGGACCTGGGGTGATTCCCTTGACGTCGTGGTTGAACGCGACACGCGGCGACAGGGTAACGGGCGAACCAAACACGCTGTTGTAGTCCGCGCGCGCAGCCAGGCGATAGCCCCACGAGAAGTTGGTCGGGAAACCGCCGACTTGGGTCAACGGATTGCGCAGGCAACCGGGCTGCAGAACGCTGCCCGGCAGTCCGGCGACCACGTCGCCGACATTGCAACCGCCGCCGGTATCGGTACCTTCACCTTCATAACGCAAGACCGATTGGTCAGGCAGGTTGGCTTGCGTACCGCCAAGCTCACCGACCAGGGCAATCTGTTCGGCGCCGAGCACCGAGCTGAAGGCCTTGGTGAAGGTCATCTGCAATTGCGTCACTTCATGTTCGCGCCAGCCTTTGACATAGGCACCCGGGGCGACCGATGTGCAGCCCGGCAGCAACTGGCTGCAGAAGAAGGCGGCCGGCGGCGCACCACCGGCAGTCAGAGCCTGATTGATCGGGCTCAGACCGGCAAACAGCACTTCTACGTCATCCACCTGCAAGGGCATGTTCGGACGGTAGCTGACCTCGCCCTGCCAGGCTACGCCACCCGGAAGGGTGGTGTTGAAGCTGACGCCGAACAGATGGATGTCTTCCGGATACTCGACGATCAGCGCGGCCGAGTTGGCGGCCGGTGCCGGCAGAATCACATTGGCGGCACGGCCCGACAGCAAGGGCAGACGGCTGTGGTAGTTCATCGCGTAGAAACCGAATTCGGTCTGATTCAGACCTTCGGCATACCAGCGCAGGGCCAAACCGAACTGACCGGAGTCACGGGCCTCGTTGTCTTCCAGACGGGCACCGGCGGCACCGCAGGCAGCAGCCAACAGGGCACCAGCAGTCGGTGCGCCGTAAATGGCGGACAGTTCAGCGAAGCGGTCAGAGTTGGCGACATTGGTCTGGCCTGCGGCCGGCTGGCCGAGGATACAGGTGCTGGCGAAGTTTTCCGGGTTGTTCACCGGCTGGGTCACGGTGCCGAAACCGAGCATGATGTAAGTACCGCCCGGCGAGGCGAAGTCGTTGGTGCTGAAATAAGTACCGGACGGGTCGACTTCGGTCGGTTTCCAATCAAACTGGTAATAGGCTTCCATCGACACCGATTCGCTGAACTTGGTCGAGGCGAACAGCATGTTGGTCGGCAGGAAGGCTTCCTTCAGCTCGGCACCGGCCACGCGCAGACGCGAGACATCGACCGGATTGACCACGTTGATGCCGTTCTGGATGAAGGTGCTTTCGCCCCAGCTCACGACCTGCTTACCGAAGCGGATGGTACCGGACACTTCGTCATTGGCGCCGATGGCGTAGTTCTTCCAGATGAAGGCGTCGTAGAGACGGAAGTCGCTGGCGACCTTTTCCTTGGCAGCTTTGGTGAAATCGTCCCGGTCGCTGTTTTCGAAATCGTAGAAGTAGCTGGCGCGGGTGAAGAAGCCCCAATCGCGGTAGGTCAACTCCAGTTCGGAAGTGATCTTGAAGGCATTCGAGAAGGCGTCGCCTTTTTCGTACTTGATGTTGCCGTCGTCACGGTTGCCGGAGAAGCGACCCGGAGCGGCGATTTGCGCGGCGGATCCCGGAAAAGCACCCAGACCGGCCAACGGGCCCGGCAGGGTCTGACCCTGAAGCGCAATCAGCGGATTGATGGTGGCTTTACCAATCAGGCCTTCGGCCGGATCTTCGGTGCGGATGGAAATACCGTAAGAAACGGTGGTGTCCAGACTGCCCTTTAGCTCGCCATTTTCGAATTCAAAAGCCTGTGCCATCGGCGCCGCGAACAGGCCGAGGGCGACGGCCGCGGCGAGCGGCGAGCGTTGCACGAAACGTTGCATTTTCTTCATGGGTGTATTTCCAGTTATTGTTGAATGTGGAGTCCGTATCTTCCGCAACCACCGCGTTTCATGAGCTTTTGGAAACGAAACGGGCGCTGCAAAAACCATCACGACGGCAAGCACTCGGCAGGCTATTTCGGGCAATTAGAGTGTTTTGTCTAATGCAGTATTAAATATTCGTTAGAAAAGCGCAATACCCCCTCGTATGGAGGTCCGGCCGAGCCGGATTCAGGCCGGCGGATGCCCCCGCAGAACCCGGCGCAGGATGGCATAGCCGACCAGGGCCGACAGCAAGGAGCCGCCCAGGATGCCCAAACGATGGCTGAGCTGATAATCCACATGCTCCGGACCGAAGGACAAGGAGCCGACAAACAGGCTCATGGTGAAACCGATGCCGCACAGCGTGGCCATGCCGAACAAGGCCGGCCAGCCGATGTCGGGGTCCAGTTTGGCGAACTTCAGCCGGACACAGACCCAAATGAAGCCGAAAACCCCGATTTGCTTGCCAAAGAACAGACCCGCGGCAATCCCCAGGGGGACCGGGGCCAACAGGTCGTTCACACCCAGGCCGGCCAGAGGCACGCCGGCATTGGCAAAGGCAAAAATGGGCAGGATGGCAAAGGCCACCCAGGGGTGCAGAGCATGCATCAGGGCTTCCGAGGAACCATCCTTGCTGCCCTTGCCCAGAGGAATCATGAGCCCGAGGATGACCCCGGCAATGGTGGCATGCACCCCGGAATTGAGCACGGCCAGCCAGAGCAGGAAGCCGATAAACAGATAAAGACCTAAGTTGCCGACCTTGAAGCGGTTCATCGTGGCCAGAACGCCGGTCAAGGCCAGCGCCGTCACCAGCCCGACCACCGACAGATGGTCGGTATAGAACAGCGCAATGATAATGATGGCGCCCAGATCATCGGCCACGGCGATGGCCAACAGCAGCATTTTCAGCACCATCGGCACCCGCGAGCCCAACAAGGACAGGATGCCGAGTGCGAACGCGATATCGGTCGCGGCCGGAATGGCCACGCCATGCAGCGCCGCCGGATCACCGGCATTCAGGCCGGCATAGATCAGCATCGGCACGGCCATGCCGCCCAGCGCGCCGATGACCGGCAGGGTGATATTGGCCCGGTCGGCGAATTGGCCTTCGACCAGCTCGCGCTTGAGCTCCATGCCGACCACCAGGAAAAATACCACCATCAGGCCGTCATTGATCCAGTGCGAGACCGACTTATCCAGCGCCAGATGGCCGAAGCCGATGCTTAAATGGGTATTCAGCCAGGCCTGATAGTCACCCGCCAGCGCCGAATTGGCCACGACCATCGCCACGACGGTAGCCAATACCAGCACGATGCCACCGGCGGCCTCCATTTTCATGAAGGCATTCAGGCCTGCCAGCGCACGTCGGTGCATGGCCAGAGATTCCGGGTTTTCCTGTCGGGGACTGCGGGACGAATCGTGCATGGGGACTTCCTTATGGGACAAGCCGATTATAATCGCTAAAAATCACGGACGCCGCGATGACCCCGATTACCCGTTTTTTCCGCTGGTTTGGTCCTTTGGCGGCTCTGTTTGCCTATGGTCTGGCTACCGCGTCCGAAATGCCGTTCGCCTTCGCCGCCACACTGGCATTGACCGTGCTGTGCGCGGTGTGGTGGATGAGTGAGGCGGTTGATCCGGCATTTACCGCCCTACTGGCCTTAGCTGTATTGCCCATGGCCGGAATTTTGGATGCCAAGCAAGTGGCGCAAAGCGTTGGCAATGAACTCATTCTGCTGCTCATGGGCGGATTCATGCTGTCGCGCGCATTGGAAGCCAGTGGCGCGCACCGGCGACTGGCCTATGCCATGGTAAATGCGGTGGGCGGCGGATCCGGGCGCAGCCTCATCATCGGATTTACCTTTGCAACCGCCTTCATCAGCATGTGGATATCCAATACCGCCACTACCCTGATCATGCTGCCAGTGGCCTATGCCATCATCGAACACTACAAAGACCCCCGACTGGCCATGCCCTTGGTTTTATGCATTGCCTATGCCGCCAGTATCGGCGGCCTTGGAACGCCCATCGGCAGCCCGCCGAATCTGGTGTTCATGCAGCAATACCAACAGGCCACCGGAACCGCCTACAGTTTCCTGGATTGGATGCAGGTCGGCATTCCGGTCATGCTTCTGCTGCTGCCGATTCTGGCCTTCGGTCTCTCGCGGCATTTGCGTAACAGCCCGGCCGCAACGCTTCCGACATTAGGCGCGTGGACGCGTGCGGAAAAACGCGTACTGTGGGTATTCGGTCTAACTGCTCTGGCATGGATTACACGCGCCGCGCCTTTTGGCGGCTGGAGTGAGTGGCTCAACCTGCCGGGCGCCAATGACGCCAGCGTCGCTTTGCTGGCCGTTGCGGTGATGGCTCTGGTTCCGTCCGGCAACCCAGAAAAGCAGCCGCTGTTGACCTGGCAGGCTGCAAGCCGCATACCCTGGGGCGTGCTCCTGCTGTTCGCCGGCGGCATTGCCCTGGCAACCGCCTTTCAGGAAAGCGGCATCAGCGATGCCATCAGCAACTCGCTGGTTTCGGCACACCATTTACCGCTGTTCGCAATGATGGTGATCATCATCGCCAGCGTGGTCTTGCTTTCGGAAATCGCCAGCAACACCGCCACTGCAGTATTGCTGATGCCGATTCTGGCCGCCGCTGCCAAAGGCCTGAACATCGAACCGGCCTTGCTGATGCTGCCCGCCGCCATGGCCGCCAGCATCGGTTTCATGCTACCGGTAGCAACGGCGCCCAACGCCGTGGCCTATGGTTCGGGCTTCATCCGCAGCAAAGACATGCTGCGCGAAGGTTTCTGGCTGGATATCGTCAGCGTGCTGGTGGTTTGTGCGGTATGTTGGGCGGTACTGATATGAGAAAAGGCGCCGAAGCGCCTTTTCATTTTTATTGGTAGCTGCTTATTTCTTCTTCGGAATATACAGATCGGTGATGCTGCCATCGAACACTTCCGCCGCCATGGCCACGGTTTCGCTCAAGGTCGGATGCGGATGGATGGTGTGGCCGATGTCGGCTGCTTCGCAGCCCATTTCGATGGCCAGCGCGATTTCGGCAATCAGATCGCCGGCATGCGAACCGACGATACCGGCACCGATGACGCGGTGTGTGGACGGATCGAACAACAGCTTGGTGAAGCCTTCGGTACGGCCAATGCCAATGGCGCGGCCCGAGGCCGCCCACGGAAACTTGCCGACTTCATAGGCGATGCTCTTGGCTTTGGCCTCGATTTCGGTCAATCCCACCCAGGCGATTTCCGGATCGGTATAGGCCACCGATGGGATGACCCGCGCCACCCATTCACGTTTGTGTCCGGCCACGACTTCCGCCGCCACTTTGGCTTCATGTGTGGCTTTGTGCGCCAGCATCGGCTGACCGACCAGATCGCCGATGGCAAAGATGTGCGGCACATTGGTGCGCATCTGCTTGTCGACCGAAATGAACCCGCGCTCACTGACCTGCACGCCGGCATTTTCCACTTTCAGCTTGCCGCCGTTCGGGCTGCGCCCGACCGACACCAGCACGCGCTCGTAATCCTTGCTTTCCGGAACCGATGCGCCCTCGAATTCAGCGCTGAGCGCCTTCTTGCCGGCCGTGACCTGGGTGACTTTGCAGGACGTATGAATTGCTACGCCGCGCTTTTTCAGCAAAACCTGTAACGGCTTGACCAGGTCCGGATCGGCACCCGGCATCAATTGATCCATAAATTCGACTACGGTGACGGCGCTGCCCAACGCGGAATACACGCAGGCCATTTCCAGACCGATGATACCGCCGCCAACCACCAGCAGACGCTTGGGCACATCGGCCAGCATCAGCGCATCGGTCGAGTCCATGACCCGCGGATCTTCCCAGGGAAAGGCCGGCAGTTTCACCGGCTGCGAACCGGCGGCAATGATGCATTGCGCGAAATCGATGGTTTCAACGCCTTTTTTGGTCGCTATCGACAGTCGGTTAGCGGAGGCAAACTCGGCAACGCCGATGACAGTTCGCACCTTGCGCTGTTTCGCCATGCCGGCAATGCCCTTGCTGAGCGTACCGACGGTTTTTTCTTTGTGCGCGCGCAGCTTATCCAGATCGATTTTTGCAGCGCCGAAGTCCAGGCCGATGTCGGCCACGTGTTTGACTTCTTCGATGACATTGGCGGCATGCAGCAGCGCTTTCGAAGGGATGCACCCGACATTCAGGCAGACCCCGCCGAGCTGCGCATAGCGCTCGACCAGAATCACGTCCATGCCCAGATCCGCGGCGCGGAAGGCGGCCGTGTACCCGCCCGGGCCGGAACCAATGACCACCAGCTGACAGGCGTGATCGGCATCGCCTTTCGGCGCCGGTGCGGCCTTGGCTGCAGGCGTGGCAGGTACTGGCCCGGATTTTGGCGCGGGCGCAGCGGGCGTTGCCGTTGGCGCAGGCACTGCGGCGGGCTCACCCGCCGCTTCGAGCAGGGCAATGACATCGCCCTCGCTGAGGGTATCGCCGAGCTTGACTTTCCATTGTTTCAGCACACCGCTGGCACTGGCCGGGACTTCCATGGTGGCTTTGTCGGATTCCAGTGTGAGCAGGCCCTGATTGCTGGCAACGGTGTCGCCCTCCTTCACCAGGAATTCGATGACGGCAGCACTGCCGCCGATATCGGGGACTTTCAGTTCAATGGTAGCCATGGCGTCAGACCAGCAGGCGACGCAGATCGGCGAGGACCTGAGCCATGTAGACGGTGAAACGGGCAGCGGCTGCACCATCAATGACGCGGTGGTCATAGGACAGCGAGAGCGGCAGCATCAATTTCGGCGCGAACTCCGCGCCGTTCCAGACCGGCTTGGTCTGCGCCTTGGAAACACCGAGGATGGCCACTTCCGGGGCATTGATGATCGGCGTGAAAGCCGTGCCGCCAATGCCGCCCAGCGAGGAAATGGTGAAGCAGCCACCCTGCATGTCGGCGCCGGTGAGTTTCTTCTCGCGGGCCTTGACGCTGATGGTGGCCAGTTCGTGCGAGAGCTCGATCAATCCCTTTTTATCGCAATCACGGATGACCGGAACCACCAGACCGTCCGGTGTATCGACCGCGATGCCGATATGGAAATACTGCTTGAGCACCAGATTGTCACCATCGAGCGAGGCATTGAAGTTCGGAAATTTCTTCAGCCCTGCCACGGCGGCCTTGATCAGGAACACCAGCGGAGTCACTTTCACGTCTTTGTGTTCTTCACCGAGCTTCTTGCGGAAAACTTCCATCTCGGTGATGTCGGCTTCATCGAATTGGGTGACGTGGGGAATCATCGCCCAGTTGCGCGCAAGGTTGGCGCCCGACAGCTTCTTGATGCGCGACAGCGGTTCGCTGCTGACCGGACCGAACTTGCTGAAATCAACCTGCGGCCACGGAATCAGATTCAGACCACTGCCGCCACCCGCTGAGGGCACTCCGCCGGCTAAGGTCGCTTTCACGAATTGCTGCACATCCTCTTTGCTAATGCGGCCGCCGCGTTCACTGCCCTTGACCTGCGCCAGATCGACGCCAAGCTCGCGGGCGAATACGCGCACGGCCGGACTGGCATAAGGCACTATGCCCGGAACCAACTCGCTGTTATCAGGCGCATGCATGGCTACCGATGGGGCTGGTGCCGGGGTCGTTGCGGGCGTCGGTGCCGGCATCGGGGCTTGCGGCGTAGCTGAAGGTGCGGATACGGGCGCGGGCGCAACTACCGGAGTGGCCACGGCAGCAGGTGCCGGTGTTGCGGCAGCCGCCGAAACTTTAATGCGGGCAACCAGATCGCCGGCCGAGAGTTCATCACCGAGCTTGGCGATGATTTCGATGATTTCGCCGGTAACCGGCGACGGCACTTCCATGGTGGCTTTATCGGATTCAAGGGTCAGCAGGCCTTGGTCCTTTTTCACGGTCTCGCCGACTTTCACCAGCAACTCGATGACCGGCACCCCGGAATCGCTGCCAAGGTCTGGGACACGCGCTTCG
The DNA here is from genome assembly GCF_044353605.1 of Arenimonas sp. GTDB lineage: Bacteria > Pseudomonadota > Gammaproteobacteria > Xanthomonadales > Xanthomonadaceae > Arenimonas. The sequence continues at coordinate 102,350 of NZ_JBILBO010000005.1, forward strand.
ATCAATTCAGACATAACTCACCCAAATGGAATATCCAAGCTATTGTCGCCCGAACCGGAGCCCTTGCCAATGGCTGTGGCGGTCAAAAAAATCCCGCCGGAGCGGGAGGGAGAGGAAATAGGGGGATTACGGCGATTGCAAAGGTCTATTTGATGCTGAGAAAGTCGATTGGCTTGCCGTTGGGCAGTCGGACATCCAAGGCATTGTCGAGAGCGTCCATGCGCTGAATACGTTTGCACATGCCATCGGCCAAGGGCTCGAGCGCCTTGGCACGCGCATCGATGCTGGCGTCCAGATCTTTTTCCATGGCATTCATGCGGGATTCCATCGCCGCGGCTTTCTCCTCGCCGGCGAACATCGCCTTCATCGCGAAACCCAGCGCGCTGCCGACGATATCGGGCACGAACTCGGAAACGATCGGCTCGACGATGCCGCGCATGGATTGGTCGTTGAAAATCGGCAAGCGGGTCGGATCATTGGCCGAAGACACGGCTTTGGCACGGGCCTTGTCGTAATCCGTAGATTTTCCGGCATCACCGGAAAGCGCAACCGAAACCGCGCCGAGGGCGTCGAAAGCAATATTGACGGCTTCGGTAACCACTTTGCGCGACTCCGGCACCAGAAGGCGCAGCTCCGCTTCGAAACCATCAAGACGATTTTGGTCCGCGGCCGATACTGCCGTCTGTTTGCCGTTGATGTATAACTGACCACCGCCAAGCACCATTCGGGTGTTGCGTCCGTCATTGTTTTCGAATACGAAGGCCTGGCCGCTCATGCTGACCTGATAGTCGGAATAGGCATCGCAACTGACCTTGATATCGGTGCCGGTGTTTTCGGCGGAAATCGGTGCACAGACCAGCAAGCTGGCGGCCAGTGTTGCGGTGACGAGTAGAGGCGAGGTGCGCATCAGTTCTCTCTCTCAGGTAGATGGTTCCAGTTTAGGGCAGCGACCGCTGCCTGCCATGTGCCGATGGTTGGCATGACTTTCGTCATGAATCAGGCCAGGCTTTGCATTAGAATGGAGTGACCCTGAAGGTGGACCCCATGCGCGAATTCATCCGGAACCATACCCTGCTCTGTTTGATGCTGCTGGCCGGCATCTGGGCGCTGTCCTTCCAAGGCAGTCGCGGCTTGATGGAGCCCGATGAAGGGCGCTATACCAACGTCGCGCTGCAGATACTGCAACACGATGACTGGATCTCCCTTTACCGCAATCAGGACAGTCTGCACTTCACCAAGCCGCCACTCACCTACTGGATGGTGGCCGCATCGGTCAGTCTGTTCGGTCACAACGAGTGGGCCGTCCGGCTGCCCATGGCCCTGGCGTTTCTGCTGCTGGTTTTCCTGGGCTACCGTCTGGGTCGCCTGTTCGTGCCTTCACGGCCCTGGCTGCCGGCATTGTTCATTCCGGCATCGCCACTGATACTGCTGGCCGCCAGCTGGGTGAATACCGACACGGTGCTGGCCGCGATGACCACTCTGGCAATGACCTGCTATGCCCAGTACCGTTTCGGCGGTGGCAATCGCCGATGGCTAGATGCGATGTGGTGCGCTTTCGCGCTGGCATTCATGACCAAAGGACCTCCTGGTCTGTTGCCTTTGCTCGCCGTGGTGGTGTTCGCACTCTGGCACCGGGACGGCCGCGCCCTATTGCGTCCGCTTGGCTTGCTCGGCTTCATTTTGATCGGATTCACCTGGTACGCGACGGTCATCCACCGCCATCCGGGACTTCTGGATTATTTTCTCGGCCATGAAGTGGTCGCCCGCATCGCCACCGATACCCATAACCGGAACAGTGAGTGGTACGGTCCGTTCACCCAGTTCCTGCCGACGCTATGGCTCGGCACCTTGCCCGCGCTGATTGCCCTTGCGGTTTTCCGCAAAAAATCTCCGGCACCGACACGGCCTCAGGAACAAACACGCTTTCTCTGGCTGTGGTTCGCCTTACCGCTACTGGTATTCAGCCTGGCGCAGTCGCGACTGCCGCTGTATGTGCTGGGCCTGACCGTGCCGGCCTTGTTGCTGCTGAGCCGCAGGTTGGAAAACGCGCCCTTCGGTCGTGGTGCCGCCATCGCCATGGCGGCTTGGCTTGCTGCGATTCTGGCCATCAAGGGTTTGTTACCGGTTGCTTTGGACGATCATGACAAGGACTCCCGTGCCTTTGCCCAAGACATCCGGCCGATGCTTCCGGGCAAACCGGAACAGATCATCTTCGTTGAAGACATGTCGCGCAACGGCCTGAATCTTTATTTCGATGCCGACATCAAAAAGGTGTCGTTTACCGCGCGCGTGAAACCGATTTCCGATTCCTCCTACGACTCCAGTCTTGCTGAGGAGTTGGCGCTTCCCCCGGACCGCCGCGTGTTCATCCTCAAGCGCGAAATCGAAGAGCGCTTTCTGGGCGAAGTGGCCCAGGCCGGAATCGCCCCGGAAAAGCGCGGTGAATGGATTGAGGGCAAGAAGCCCGGCTCGCGCGACCGCATGCTCTATGTATTGCCCGGGGACTTTCCGCAAGCACAATAAAAATCGGCCCGAACGGGCCGATTTTCATGGGCATAGAGGAACGCCTTACTGGGCCGGTGCGGCTGTGCGCGCAGCTACCGGATAACGGGTGTAGATCTGTGTTACCGCATACTGGATGGCGGCTCCCGGATTTTCCATGGCTTTCTTGCTCAGGGTGCCTTCAAGCACGCCTTCCCAGATCAGCTCCTTGCGTTTGGTGTCGACGATGTCGACGCTGACGGTACCGACTTTATAGTTACGGGTCTCGACATCGGAACCATAGACCGGAATGCCCAAGCCGTAGCCGAAACCGCCGCGATAACCGTAATAGCCCACAGACATGGTCGGGCTGCTGTAGGTTTCACTGCGGTTTTCGATGTTGGAGTAGAAATTGACCTGCAGATCCGGATTGTTGGCATCGTAAACATACCCGCGGGCGGCCATTTCATTCTTTACCGCATTCTTGAAATGCCCGGTGATCATGGTCGAGTAACCGGCCTTGTCGGTCGCAAGCGGGGTGACCCAGCCGTAGGTTTTGTAGGATGTGAAATCCACGTTCGGACGCGACTGACTGCTGATGCTGGGCTGGCTGGCGCAACCGGCCAGACTCAGGGCGGATCCGAACAGGACGGCTTTGAGCAATAGGGACTTCATAAACACCTCGGTCAATTCTGGGAAGTTTCCGCACGGGTGCGGTCGGACGGGGCTCATCCGGCGTCCTTACTTTATCGGATAGCGCTTGAAATTGCCATCAGCCGTCCCGCTCAGGGCCGTTCCGATTCCGGAAGACCGGCTTCATGGCGGGCCAGATAAACCCCGCTTGCAACGATGATGGCGGCCCCGATGAAGACCCGCGCTTCGGGCACCACCTGCCAGACCAACACATCCAGTCCAAGCGCCCAGGCCAAGGCCGAATACTCAAATGGGGTAACCGTGGCCGCCGGCGCAATGCGGAACGCCTCGGTGATGGTGAGCTGGCCGAAAAAGCCGGTAACCGCCAGTGCCGCCAGTGGCAGGAGATGATGGCGCTGCAATGGCACCCACTCCGGCAGGGCCAGTAATCCGGCCACAACTGCAATCCCCGCCATCGACCACCAGACCATGCTCTCGGCGCTGTCGGTTCGGCTGAGCAGGCGGACGCTGATGGCCGAAACCGCATAGCACAGTGCCGCCGCAAGTATGGCCAGTCCGGCCAGACTGACCAGACCTTCACCGGTCGGTTTCAGCACCAGCAATACGCCGAGCAGACCGACACCGATGGCGATCCAGCTGGCCCGCGCGACTTTTTCACCCAGAAGCGGAATGGACAGGGCCGCAATGGCGAACGGCGAGATGTAGAAAATCGCATAGGCTTCGGTCAGCGGCAGACGCTTGATGGCATAGATGAACAGGGTCAGCATCAGTACCCCGAGGCCGACACGCAACAAATGCAACGGCCAACGCACCCGCCAAAGCGAGGCCCAGGCGCCACGCCAGTGCACATACAGCAGAATCAACGGCAGCGAGCTCATGGCCCGCAGGGCCGTCACCTGCATCGGCGAAAAATCGGAGGCCAGCCCCTTCATCACTGCATCCATCAGACTGAAGAACAGGCAAGCCAGCAGCATCATCAGGATGCCCCGGCGTTTATTATCGTTTTTGGAATCATGGGACATGCTCCATGATTGCACATCCTCCGCCGCCGAGTCACACTAGCCACATTATTTCCGGAGGATCTATGCCCTCGTTCGACATCGTTTCCGAAGTGGACAACCACGAACTGACCAATGCCATCGACATCGCCAACCGCGAGCTGAAGAACCGTTTCGACTTCAAGAATGTGGACGCTTCGTTCATGCTCGAGAAATTCGTGGTGACCCTGCAGGCCCCGAGCGATTTCCAGGTCCAGCAGATGCTCGACATCCTGAAGGCGCGCCTGATTGCACGCGGCATCGATGCCCGCTGCATGGACATCGGCGAACCGGAGGTGAACCTGGCCACGGCCAAGCAGAAAGTCACGCTGAAATCCGGCATCGAGCAGAAGACCGCGAAGAAAATCGCGGCCGCGCTCAAGGAAGCCAAGCTGAAGGTCGACTCCCAGATCAACGGCGACAAGCTGAAGGTGATGGGCAAAAAACGGGATGACCTGCAGGAAGCCATTGCCCTGCTGAAATCCAAGGATTTCGAACTGCCACTGCAGTTCGAGAACTTCCGCGACTGATCCGACCGGACGTGGCGGACAATCACGATTTATTGATCATTGCCGGCACCCTGCAATCGGCGGTTCCGGTCATTTCGCTGATTGCCTATCTGCCGCAATGGAAAAAACTGATCGACACCAAATCCAGCCGGGACCTGTCCTTGCGCTCCTGGTCGATCTGGATCGTGTCTTCCTCGATTTCTCTGTTTTATGCGGTAGCGCTTTACCGGTACACTGGCAAGGGCGTGCCACTGGTATTCGCTTCCGCCGCCGGGCTGCTGTTTGTGCTGATTACCGTTTATCTGACCGCTCGCTACCGCAGCCGCAGCGAGCCACCCTCGATTTGAATCCAAAAAAAGCGGCCCGAAGGCCGCTTTTCTGCTCTGCAAGACATTACGGAATCAGTACGCTGTCAATCACGTGAATCACGCCATTGCTGGCTTTGATGTCGGTGGCGGTAACGCTGGCGTCATTGACCTTGACGCCGTGATGGCCGGTCGTGATCTTGACGGCTTTGCCGTTCACGGTGTCGGCGCTGCTCAGCTTGACCACATCGGCGGCGGTGACTTTACCGGCGACCACGTGATAGGTCAGGATGGCGGTCAGCTTGGCTTTGTTTTCCGGCTTCAACAGACTTTCCACGGTGCCTGCCGGCAGCTTGGCGAAAGCCGCGTTGGTCGGCGCGAACACGGTGAATGGTCCGGCGGAATTCAAAGTGTCGACCAGACCGGCGGCTTTCACTGCGGCGACAAGCGTCGAGAAGTCCGGGTTTCCTGCGGCGACGGCAACGATGGTGCCGGCTTCTTTCTTTTCATGATTGTGCGCCAGTGCGGCGGAGCTGACGCCGGCCAGTGCGAGGGCGAACAGGGCATGCTTGAATACGTTCATGGAATTTCCTTCTGCGGTTCATGGGAGGTGTGCTTTGGCACAGCGCCACTATGCCGATTCGGCTGTGCAGAGCGCGTCAGATTCGCGTGAGCGTGTTGTGTTGGAAATGTGCGCAGGGCGTGAATGCCGCGCATGAAAAGGAGGGCAAGCCCTCCCCTTCCATTCCAGATTAAATCGGACTCAGGGCTGGCCGGTGGCCAGGTCCTGGTTCTCCTGCAACCACAGCATCGATGAACGGACGCGGTTGTAGCCACTGGGATGCGTGTAGAAAATAACTTCTTCCCAGAACCCAGGCTGTATTTTCCGGTAAGTGCTGAGACGCATGGCGGCGGTGGCGAAACCATGCGGTTCACGCGCCGAATTCAATCCGTAAAGATCCGCTTCTCTTTCGGCGGTTCGAGTGATGGTATTGAGTACCGGCGTGGCCAACAGCATATAGAAACTGAATACCGCCACCGCGATCGGCAATACCGCGGGATCGGTGCGTTCGGTGATGCCGTAGCGCACACCGACCCTGGCGATGATGCGATCGATCAACTTGTGCACGAACCAGAAGCCGAACATCAACACGATGCTGATATAGGCCAGATTACGGACGCCATGGTTGAGCACGTAGTGGCCCATCTCGTGGCCCATGACCGCCTTGATTTCCGGCAACGAGGTCTTGTTCAACAGATTGTCGTTGAGGCTGACCTGGGTAGTGCCGGCGAAGCCGGAAACATTGGCGCTGACCCGGGTGGTCTGCTTGGACGCATCGAAATACATCACATTGTCGGTCGGAATCTGATTGGCACGCGCCAAGGAGAAAATCGCCGATTTGACCGGGCCTTCGGGTAATGGTTTGTAGTCGTTGAACAGCGGGTTGATGAACACCGGCGAAACCATGATCAGCAGCAACAGGAACGCGAAGCTGGCGACGCCGGCGCGCAGCCACCAGCTTTCTCCGGCTTTGCGTACCGCTGCGAAGATGCCGGCAATCAGCCACGGCATAATGATCAGACTGACCAGCAGTCCTTTTCCGGCTTCGCCGAACCAAGCACCCATCGACAGATTGGACAGGCCGTAGGCATGCTCGCGGAAGTATCCGGCATACAGCGCCCACGGAAGGCTCAGCAATTCGGCACTGACCAGCCAAAACGCACCATAGATGGCGGTATACAACCAAGGCCGGTGGCTGATGCGTTTGGCGGTGTCCCGCATTTTGACCGACAATCCACTCACGATGAGCACGGTGCAGACCAGCACTCCGTAGAGAAAGCCCCACAGCTGCAGCCAGTAGCCGCCCTCGAAATAGGCATCGGATTGTGCGCGCTGATCCGGGGTCAACAGGTCAATGTAGGACTGGGTGGCCTTATCGACGTCGAAGTTCGGGCCGGGCTTTGCGGCCTCGGGCACAATCAGACCGGCCGGCAGTTCGCGTTCGCCGGCGACCGGTGCGGCTTCCTGTGCCACCAGCATGCCACTGAATAGGCTCAGGGCCAGGAAGAGGGTGAATAGACGGCGCATGCCGGTCTCCTTGGTGGGGTTATCAGCCAAGCATAGGCCCGCCGGCTGCCGGCGACAATGGCCGGAAGTCATGCCAGTCAGGTGAACAATTTCGACTCGGCCTCGTCACGCGGCACAATTCGCCACTGGCCCGGTTCGAGCCCTTCCAGATCGAGCCGGCCGGTGCGACTGCGATGCAGACTGAGCACACGATTGCCGGTAGCCGCGAACATGCGCCGCACCTGGTGATAACGCCCTTCAATGAGGATCAAGCGGGCTTGACGCGTATCGATGGTTTCCATCACCGCAGGCGCCAAGGGCGTGGTTTCGCTTTCCAGCAGCAGCGTGCCGGCGGCGAACAGCGCGGCCTCGTCGCCGCGCAGGTCTTCCGCCAACTCCACCTCGTAGATTTTCGGCAACTCGGCTTTCGGTGAAATGATGCGATGCAGCAGGTGGCCATCATCGGTCAGCATCAACAGGCCGGAGGTATCGCGATCGAGCCGGCCGACCGTGCTCAATACCGGATTGCGGTAGCGGAAGCGCTCCGGCAATAAATCGTAGACCACGCGCCCGGGATCCTTGGTCGAACAGGTGTAACCAATCGGCTTGTTGAACAGAATCAGAACCCCTTGCGGCGGATCGATCGGTTCATCATCGACCAGCAGGTCTTCATGCAAGAAGTCGTCATCCAGACCGACGGTGCTGCCGTCACGCCGGGTCAGCCAGCCGTTGCGGATCAGCCGGGCCACGTCTTTGCGTGACCCGTAACCGAGGTTGGCCAACAGTTTGACCAACTTCATGCGCGGCGGCCGCGCAGATCAGTCACCCTTGCGCTCGGAAGCGCTCTGGTCGCGTGCGCCGCGGAACTCGGAATCCACCGACCAGTTCGGCCAATCGTTCGAGTTGGCCAGATCGCGGCCCAGGGTGTACAGGATCTGGAGATCGCGGGTCATGCCTTCGAAGCTCCAACCGGCCTGCCATTCATCGGCCGGCTGGTGGTAACGGGCTGCAGTGTAGTCTGCCTTTTCCTTGTCACCAGCGGCTTTGCCACCTTCCAGTAAGTCAGCACCACTGCCATAGGAAATCGCCGGCACGCCGCGCTTGGCCATCGGGAAGTGATCGGACCGGAAGAAGTAACCGGCTTCCGGTTTCGAATCGGGCGTATACGACACATTCCATTTTTCGGCGGTGGCTATCAGCCGATCGAGCAGATCCAGCTTGGCGCTGCCGGAGATGCTGAAATTACGCGCCTTGCCGCCCGGGCTGAGCGCATCCATGTTGATCATGGCGACGGTTTTACCAAGCGGGAACACCGGGTTAGAGGCGTAATACTCGGAGCCGAGCAGACCCTTTTCTTCAGCGGTCACCGCCAGGAACACCACGGAGCGGCGGGTTTTCGGGGCTTTGCCGTAAGCGCGCGCCAACTCGATCATGCCGGCAATGCCGGTGCCGTTGTCGACCGCGCCATTGTAAATGGTGTCGCCTTTGGCATCGGGAGCACCGACGCCGAGATGGTCCCAGTGTCCGCTGTAAATGACGGTTTGTTTCGGATTTTTACTGCCTTCGATGCGGGCCACCACGTTCTGCGAGACGATGGTCTGTGCATTGACGGCGTAATCGGCCGAGAAAGTAACGCCCTTCAGCGTGACCGGCTTGAAGGCCGGGGTCTGCGCCTGCTTCTTGAGGGTATCGAAGTTCAGGCCGGCCTGCTTGAACCAGGCCACCGCGGTATCGCGTTGGATCCAGGACTCGAGCGGGGCATGCGACTTCTGCGGCTCCTGGCGGACGATGTCGAACATGACATTGGTGTTGGAATTCTTTACCGTCGGCCAGCCATAGGAGGCCGGCGCGGTTTCATGCACAATCATGGTACCGATCGCGCCCTGTCGGGCCATTTCCTCGAACTTGTAGGTCCACCGGCCGTAATAAGTCATGGCCTTGCCGCCGAAGGCACCCTGCCCGGTTTCGAAATCCGGATCATTGATCAGCACCACCGCAATTTTGCCTTTCAGGTCGACACCTTTGAAATCGTCCCAGTTACGCTCAGGTGCCCTCACGCCATAACCGACGAACACCAGCGGTGCATCCTTGATGGCGACCGAGGTTTGCCCGTTCATGGCAGCGCGGATGGCGATCTCGTTGCCTTGCTGCAAGGGCATGGCTTTGCCACCGAGTGACACTGATGCCTGCACCGGGCCTTTGATTTCGAAGCGTCCGAGCGGAACGGCCTGCGTCCACAAACGCTTGCCATTCTTGTTATCGCCACCCGGCTTCAGGCCGGCGGCCTTGAACTGCTCGATGAGATAGGCAACGGTTTTCTCTTCGCCGGCGGTATTCGGCCCCCGGCCCTCGAAGGCATCCGAAGACAGCGTCTTCACATGCTGCGAAAGACGCTGTGCGTCAAACGTTGGGCCATCAGCCGCGCTTGCGGTACCGGCAGCGAGAAGTGCGATCAGGATTACGGGCTGTTTCATGGAAACCTCACAGTAGAATCGGCGTCAGACGCCGATCGGGTTGGCTTTCTCGGGATCGATGTTATAGGTTTTGATGGCGCGTGCCACATCCTTCGCGTTCATTTTGCCCTCGGCCGCCAATGCGGCAATGGCGGCATGGGCAATGTAATAGCGGTCGACTTCGAAGAATCGGCGCAGATTGCTACGGGTATCCGAGCGGCCGAAGCCATCGGTACCGAGCACGGTGTAATGCATCGGCACGAAGGCGCGGATCTGGTCGGCGAAGGCGCGCACATAGTCGGTGGCGGCGATGGCCGGACCACTGCGGCCGGCCAGGCAGCGCTCGACATGCGATGTACGCTTTTCGCTTTCCGGATGCAGGCGGTTCCAGCGTTCGGCATCGAAGCCGTCACGGCGCAGCTCATTGAAGCTCGGGCAGGACCAGATGTCGGCGGACACGCCGAAATCCTTATCGAGCAGTTCGGCGGCGGCGAGGGCTTCGCGCAGGATGGTGCCCGAGCCGAGCAGCTGCACGCGCAGCTCGCCCTTCTTGGCTTTGCCGGCATCCTTGAACAGGTACATGCCCTTGAGAATGCCCTCGCGGCTGCCTTCCGGCATTTCCGGCATCGGGTAGTTCTCGTTCATCAGGGTGATGTAGTAGTACTCGTCGCGTTGTTCGGCCAGCATGCGCTGCATGCCCTCCTGCACGATGACGGTCACTTCATAGCCGAAGCTCGGATCGTAGGATTTGCAGTTCGGCACGGCGCCGGCCAGCAGATGCGAATGACCGTCTTCATGCTGCAGGCCTTCACCATTGAGCGTGGTGCGGCCGGCGGTGGCACCGAGCAGGAAGCCGCGGGCGCGCATGTCGGCGGCCTGCCAGGCCGAATCGCCGATGCGCTGGAAGCCGAACATCGAATAGAAAATGTAGAACGGCAGCATCGGCTGGTTGTTGCTGGAGTAGCTGGTGGCGGCGGCCAGCCAGCTGGAGAACGCACCGGCTTCGGTAATGCCCTCTTCCAGCACCTGACCGGCGGTGTCTTCGCGGTAGTACATCAGCTGGTCGGCATCGACCGGTTTGTATTTCTGGCCGAACGGCGCATAGATGCCGATTTGGCGGAACAGACCTTCCATGCCGAAGGTGCGGGCTTCGTCAGCCACAATCGGCACCACGCGCGGACCCACTTCCTTGTCGCGCAGGATGATGTTGAGGGTCTGCACGAAGGCCATGGTGGTGGAGATTTCGCGGTCACCGGAAGATTTCAGCAGACGCTCGAAGGTCTCGAGTGCCGGCACCGGCAGGGTCAAGTCGGACTTCTGACGACGCTGCGGGAGGTAGCCGCCCATGGCCTGGCGACGTGCTTTCATGTACTTCACTTCCGGCGAGTCCTCGCCCGGATGGTAGAAGCCGAGATTCTCGATCTGTTCGTCACTGACCGGAATATTGAAACGATCGCGGAAGGATTTGACCGACTCGGTATCCAGCTTCTTGGTCTGGTGGGTCGGGTTCAGCGATTCGCCGGCCGAACCCATGCCGTAGCCTTTCACGGTCTTGGCCAAGATCACGGTCGGTTGGCCTTTATGCGCGGTAGCGACGGCATAGGCGGCGTGTACTTTATGCGGATCGTGACCGCCGCGATTCAGGCGTGCGATGTCCTGATCGCTCAGCTTGGAAACGAGCTCTGCGGTTTCGGGGGTTTTTCCGAAGAAATGTTCGCGCGTGTAGGCGCCGCCGAAGGCCTTGCAGTTCTGATACTCGCCATCGACGGTATCCATCATGATTTTTTTCAATTGCCCGCTATTGTCGCGCGCCAGAAGCGGATCCCAGTAGCTGCCCCAAACGACTTTCAACACATTCCAGCCGGCACCACGGAAACTGCCTTCCAGTTCCTGGATGATCTTGCCGTTACCACGAACCGGCCCGTCCAGCCGTTGCAGATTGCAGTTGATGACGAAACACAGATTGTCGAGACCCTCGCGGCCGGCCAGCGCGATGGCGCCCAGGCTTTCCGGCTCATCGCATTCGCCGTCGCCCATGAAGCACCAGATCTTGCGGTCGGTCTTCGGCATCAGGCCACGGCCTTCCAGGTATTTCCAGAAGCGCGCCTGATAAATGGCGCTGATCGGGCCCAGACCCATCGATACCGTCGGTGTCTGCCAGAAATCCGGCATCAGCCAGGGATGCGGATACGAAGACACGCCACGGCCGTCAACCTCCATGCGGAAGTTGTCGAGCTGGTCTGCGCTGATGCGGCCCTCAAGGAATGCGCGGGCATAGATACCGGGCGAGGAGTGACCCTGAATGTAAAGCAGATCACCCGGATGCGTATCGCTCGGCGCACGCCAGAAATAATTGAAACCAACATCGTACAAGGTTGCACTGGAAGCGAAACTGGCGATGTGCCCACCGAGCTCGCCCGGCTTGCGGTTGGCGCGCACCACCATCGCCATCGCGTTCCAGCGGATGATCGAGCGGATGCGCCACTCCATGGCCAGATCACCGTCCATCGCCGGCTCGCTTTCGGCCGGAATGGTGTTGATGTATTCGGTGGTCGGATGGAAGGGCAGATTGCCGCCGGCGCGGCGGGTCAGCTCCACCATGCGTTCAAGCAGATGATGCGCGCGCTCGGCCCCGTCGTGGTCGAGCACGGCCTTCAGCGACTCCAGCCACTCCCGGGTTTCCTTCGGATCGTGGTCGTTGTTCAGCACATCATTAATCCAGCTCATAGCGTTTTCCAGGTTCTCTTTATGTTGTATTGTCTTCAGGTTGTCGATCAGGCCCCGCGTTGCTCGCGGATCTGTGCTTCCACGGCGGCGATGGCCGTCATGTTGACCACGCGCCGCACGGTCGCAGAGGGCGTCAGCACATGTACCGGCTTGGCCATGCCCATCAGAATCGGACCGATGCCGATGCCGTCGGTCATCACCCGGGTCAGGTTGTAGGCGGTATTGGCGGTATCCATATCCGGCATCACCAACAAGTTGGCGGCACCGGTCAGGCGCGAATCCGGAAACAAGCGATCACGGATTTCCGGCCGCAACGCGGCATCCACATGCATCTCGCCCTCGACTTCCAATCGTGGTGAACGCGCCAGAATCAGTTGCAGGGCTTCACGCATTTTTTTGGCGCTGGCCGCTTCCGACGAACCGAAGTTGGAATGGCAGACCAGGGCGACTTTCGGATTGATGCCGAACAGGCGAAGACGGAATGCCGCCTGCAGCGCCGCTTCGGCGATCTGCTCGGCGCTCGGACTATGCTGGACATGGGTATCGGTGAAGAACAATGGCCCCTTGTCGCTGATCACCACCGACATGGCCGAGACCGCGCTGACCGCCGGATCGACGCCGATGACATCGATGACATGCTTGAGCTTGCCGGAATACTTGCCGACGATGCCGCAGAGCATGGCATCGGCTTCGCCGCGCTTGACCATCAGGGCAGCCACCACGGTGCCACGCGAACGAACGATGGCCTTCGCGGCCGGCGGGCTGACGCCTTTTCGCGACATGATCTGCAGATAGTGCTGCCAGTAGTCATTGAAGCGCGGATCGTCGTCGAGATTGGTCAGGTCGAAATCGACGCCCTGCTTCAGACGCAGGCCGAGCTTTTCGATGCGGCGTTCGATCACCGCCGGGCGGCCGATCAGGATCGGACGGGCCAGGCCGTCATCGACCACGGTCTGCACCGCGCGCAGTACGGTTTCCTCTTCGCCTTCGGCGTACACCACGCGTTTGAGATCGGCGCGCGCACGCTCGAACATCGGCCGCATCAGCAGACCGGTACGGTACACGAACTGCGACAGCTGCTCGCGGTAGGCGTGGATGTCGGCAATCGGACGGGTGGCCACACCGGACAGCATCGCCGCCTGGGCCACGGCCGGCGCCAGCGAGATCAGCAGGCGCGGGTCGAACGGGCGCGGAATCAGATAGTCAGCGCCGAAGCGCGGTGTTTCACCGCTGTAGGCCGAACCCAGATCGGAGGCTTCCTTGCGTGCCAGTTCGGCGATGGCATAGACGCAGGCGCGCTTCATGTCCTCGTTGATGCAGGTCGCACCGACGTCGAGCGCGCCCCGGAAAATATAAGGAAAGCACAGCGCGTTATTGATCTGATTCGGATAATCGGAACGGCCGGTGCCGATGATGGCGTCCGGGCGCACCGCTATGGCCGCATCCGGCAGGATTTCCGGATAGGGATTGGCCAGCGCAAAAATAATCGGGCGCTCGGCCATGGTGGCGACCATTTCCGGCTTCAGTACGCCGCCGGCCGACAGTCCGAGAAAAATATCGGCACCTTCGATGATTTCAGCCAGTGTGCGTTTGTCGGTCTTGCGGGCATAACGCGCTTTGTCGGCATCCAGACCTTCGCGACCTTCGAACAGCACGCCGTCGCGGTCGATGGCCAGAATGTTTTCCGGTTTCAGTCCAAGCGCGACCAGCATGTCGAGGCAGGCAATGCCGGCAGCACCGGCGCCGCTGGTGGCCAGTTTCACGTCTTCGATGGCCTTTCCGGCGACATGCAAGGCATTGATGACCGCAGCGCCGACGATGATGGCGGTGCCATGCTGGTCATCATGGAATACCGGAATTTTCATGCGTTCGCGCAGCTTGCGCTCAACCTCGAAGCATTCCGGCGCCTTGATGTCTTCCAGATTGATGCCGCCGAAGGTCGGTTCCATGCTGGCGATAATGTCGACCAGTTTGTCCGGATCGTTTTCATCGATCTCGATATCGAACACATCGATGCCGGCGAACTTCTGGAACAACACACCCTTGCCTTCCATCACCGGCTTGCCGGCCAAGGGTCCGATGTTGCCCAGGCCGAGCACCGCGGTGCCGTTGGTGACCACGGCCACCAGGTTGGCGCGCGCGGTGAGCGAAGACGCCTGGCTTGGATCGGCCAGGATGGCCTCACAGGCATGCGCCACCCCGGGCGAATAGGCCAAGGCCAAGTCGCGCTGGGTCACCATCGGCTTTGTGGCACTGACCTTGATCTTGCCGTATGGCGCCATCCGGTGGTAATCCAGTGCCGCTTGCTTGAAATCTTCTTCAGACATTTCCGCTTCCAGAATCGAGCACGGTTAGTGCTAACGCTCTATTGTACCCAATGCCGGTCAAAACCGGCTTAATCCGGCCCTAACTGCTTATTTCCGCCCGTATTTATCCTTGACGTGGCGTTTAACCCGAGCACTCTGCGCCTTGTCCGAAGCACGCCGGTCAGCCAGGGTCATGGCTGCCGCATCCCGCTCATCCTTGAGCTTGCAGTAATGCTGGTAACGCTCCAAGGTCAAACGCCCCTCGGCAATGGCGGCCTGCACCGCACAACCGGGCTCATTGCCATGGCTGCAATCACTGAACCGACACTGGCAGGCCAAGGTGGCGAACTCGGCGAACATGCCCTCATCGAAGCGCTCGTCACCGCTGAGTTTCAGTTCACGCATGCCCGGGGTATCGATCAGACAGCCCCCCTGCGGCAACGCAATCAGTGCCCGATGCGTGGTGGTGTGGCGGCCTTTGGCATCGGCTTCGCGCACGCTACGGGTCTTCATCTTTTCGGTTCCGAGCAAGGTGTTGGTCAGCGTGGATTTGCCGGCACCTGACGAGCCTACCAGTACCGCCGATTTGCCCGGGGATAAATACGTATGCAGGACGGCCGCTTCTTCAGGGCTTTTGGCATTGAGTGCGTGCACCGGAATACCGCCCTCGGCCAGTGCCTGCAACTGGGTGATATAAAAATCGGGGTCACCGCACTTGTCGAGCTTGGTCAGTACCAGCACCGGCTTGGCGCCCGATGCAGCAATCAAAAGCAGATAGCGTTCGATGCGCTTGGCATTGAAATCGGCATCCATACCGCTAACCAAGAGCACATGATCGATGTTGGCGGCGATCAGTTGCTGTTGAAAATGCTCGCCGGCGGCGGCGCGTTTGAGCAAGGCATGCCGGGGCAGCAACCCGAGAATCTGTTTTCCGGCAGCGTCCAACGCGACCCAATCGCCGACCACAGCCCGTAACTCGGGATCGGTGCGCGGACGCAACCAGCCGGCCGGCGCCTGGGCGCGGAAACTGTGTTCGGGGTGTTGGGCCAATTCATAGCCGCTGCGATGCTGCGCGACCACACGCGCCAATTGTGCCTCGGGCCAGGGCGCCAGCGCCTCGGCAATCGATTGTGCCGGTAGCCAGCCGATGGCACCGAAGTCGAAACGGGGTTCGGTCACGCGTCCAACGCCTTCCAGGCGACAGGCAAGGCGTCCAATACATCGCCGGCGGTCATGCCCGGTGCCGTCAGCGCATCACAGGCCAATTCACCGGCCACGCCGTGCAGCCAGACCCCGAAACGGGCAGCGTCATAGGGCGCAATACCTTGCGCGGCAATCGCGCCGATCACGCCGGAAAGCACATCACCAGTGCCGGCGGTAGCCAAGCCCGGCCCGCCGCTGGTATTGAGGTCATGGCGCTTGCCGTCCGTAATCCGGCTCCGATGGCCTTTCAGCACCAGGACGGCATGTCGGCTGCTGGCAAAGGCATCGACCGCGGCATCGAATTCGGGACGCCCGTTGGGTGTACCGGCATGCAGTCGGCGCATTTCGCCGGCGTGCGGGGTCAGGATGCGGGGGCCGGCCGGAATCTTCAGGCGATCCTCCGGCAGTTCGGACAGGGCATTCAAGCCATCGGCATCCAACAGCAAGGTACGCGGAAAATCCCGCCACAGTGCCAACACCAAATCCAGCAAGGCAGGCGAACGCCCCATGCCCGGACCACAGACCACCACATCGGCATGTTGCACCAATGCCAACAGGGCATTGACCGCCGTGGCATCAAAACTGCCGTCGGCCGCCTCGGGCAGACCATGCACGATCAGCGCCGGGTCGAATCCGGCAACGATATTGGCCACCGACTGCGGCACACAGACTTCCACCAAACCGCTACCGCCACGCAGCGCCGCCATTCCGGCCAAGGCCGGCGCACCGGCCATCGACCGGCTGCCACCGATGACCAGAACCCGACCGAAATCGTACTTATGGCAATCGGCCGGGCGGTGCAATAGGCGCTTGGCGACGGCGAGCAGGTCGGGCGGCAGGGGATTCGAATCGGACATCTTCCTATGGTAACGGCATTCTGGCCCGGTGTTCATTCTGAGACGATACCCGTTATCATCGGCAGAACAGCCCTGCCCGTCTGGGAATCCCGCATGCTCCGCCTCCTCGCCCTCGGCGACTCCTACACCATCGGTGAAGCCGTTCCGCCCGAACAACGGTGGGTTGAACAATGGGCCGGGCTGATGCAGACCGAGGGCCATGCCATCGCCCGTCCGGTCCGCGTGATTGCCCAAACCGGTTGGACTACCGATGAGCTGGCCCAGGCCATTGCCGCGGCGGAGCCGATTGGATCCTGGGATCTGGCGACGCTGATGATCGGCGTCAATAATCAATACCGTGGCCGGGATCTGGTAAATTTCCGTTTAGAATTCAATGGCCTGCTCGATACCGCCATGATTGCCGTGGCCAATCGCCCTAAGCGCGTGCACGTGCTATCGATTCCCGATTGGGGACAAACACCGTTCGGCGCAGCCTGCGGCCGGGACCTGAATCAGGTCAGTGCCGAAATCGATGCCTATAACCATGTCATCACTGAAGTGTGCGCCCTCCACGATATCGCCTTGCTCGACGTCACGGGTCTGACCCGCCGGCACCGCGCCGATCCGCGTAAGCATGCCGAGGATGGCCTGCACCCCTCGGCGGACATGCACCGGCTCTGGGCACGGGCTTTGCTTTGCACTGGAAAGTTCGGTAGATTGTAGTCATGCGTGAAAGGAGGGTTCCGCCGCATGAAATTTCCCATAGTAATGATGACTGCGATTTGCCTCAGCGCCTGCAGCGGCGGTGGCGGCGCATCGAATTCGCCGAAAGAACGTGCCGCAGCAGCTTGCGAGGCCGAGGCAAAAATCCGCATCGGCGAAAAAACCTACCAGCTTGATGCCGCAGCCTTGGCGCAGAGCGCCAAACTTGAGGACGATGTCTGGGCGATGCAGGTTCCGATTGTGATCGACCCGGGGCTTCGCGATGAAGCCAAGCAGACGCTGGAGTGCAAAGTACGCGTGCAGGAAGGCAAGCCTGATGAGGTGACGTACATCAACTTCATTTTCTAAACCTTGTCGCCTGCAACGAAAACCCCCGCCAAAGCGGGGGTTTTCATATCCGTGCCGAATGCCTCAATCAAAGCGCAGGTGCTTGACCGATTTGCCGTGACGGCGGATCAGCTTGAGGGCCTCGATGCCGATGGTGATGTGGCGTTCGACGAAATTCTCGGTGACTTTGCGGTCCGACGCTTCGGTCTTGACTCCCTCCGGCACCATCGGCTGGTCGGAGACCAGTAGCAGGGCGCCGCAGGGAATCGAGTTGGCGAACCCGGCAGCGAAGATAGTGGCGGTTTCCATGTCAATCGCCATGCAACGCAGCTTGCGCAGATAGCTTTTGAATTCCTCATCGTGCTCCCAGACCCGGCGGTTGGTGGTGTAGACGGTACCCGTCCAGTAATCGTGATCCAAATCGCGGATCATGGTGGAAATCACCCGCTGCATGGCGAATGCCGGCAGAGCCGGCACCTCGGGCGGCAGATAATCGTTCGAGGTGCCCTCGCCGCGAATGGCGGCGATTGGCAGAATCAGATCGCCGAGCTCGTTTTTCCTTTTCAGGCCACCGCATTTGCCCAGAAACAGCACGGCTTTCGGTGGCAACGCGCTCAACAGGTCCATCATGGTGGCGGCATTGGCCGAACCCATCCCGAAATTAATCATGGTGATGCCATCAAAGGTGGCACTGGGCATTGGTTTGTCACGGCCGACCACTTCGGCGCCGGTCAGTCGGGCGAAGGTATCCAGATAGCCGCCGAAGTTGGTGAGCAGGATATGCTCGCCGAAGTCCTCCAGGGCCAGTCCGGTATAGCGCGGCAGCCAATTACTGACGATTTCCTGTTTGTCTTTCATCGGTTCTCCTTTGCACTATTGTGCCATGCACCGGCTTTCCGGTAAAAATTCTTGGCAGATGGCGCTATCTGCTATACGGTATTCGTTCAATCGGAGATTACCATGTCGAAAACCCCGCTCTGCCTGGCCATGGCATTTGCCCTGTGCGCAGCCCCTGTACAGGCGAAAAAATCCAAAGTCCCGGCCGAAGCTGCCAAGCCCGCGCCCTACGCCAGCACCTACCGGCCCATCGCCTCGCCGCCCGTGCTGCTGCGCAATGCCACCGTGCTGACCGGTACCGGAGAACGTCTTGATAACGCCGATGTGCTGATGCAGAACGGAAAAATCCAAGGCGTCGGCAAGGGCCTAACGGCACCGGAGGGTGCGCTGAGCGTGGATGCCACCGGCAAATGGATCACCCCAGGCATCATCGATACGCACTCGCATCTGGGTGTTTACCCGAGCCCGGGCATCGATTCCACCGGCGACGGCAACGAAATGACCAGCCCGGTCACGGCCGAAGTCTGGGCAGAGCACTCGGTATGGCCCCAGGATGCCGGCTTCGCCAAAGCATTGGCCGGTGGCGTCACCAGCCTGCAGATCCTTCCGGGCTCCGCCAATCTGATCGGCGGCCGCAGCGTCATCCTGAAAAATGTGGCCGCCACCACCGTACAGGACATGAAATTCCCCGATGCGCCGCATGGTATCAAAATGGCCTGTGGCGAGAATCCGAAGCGGGTTTACGGCAATAAGGGCGGTCCTGCCACGCGCATGGGTAATATGGCGGGTTTCCGTGAAGCCTTCCAGAACGCCGAAGGCTACCGCCGTCAGCTCGACCGCGGCGAAACCCCTGAACCCAATCTGCGCAATGAAACGCTGGCTGGCGTCATGCGCGGCGACATCACCGTCAACATCCACTGCTACCGTGCCGATGAAATGGCACAGATGATCGATCTTTCGAGGGAGTTCGGCTTCAAGATCGCCTCGTTCCACCATGCCGTGGAAGCTTACAAGGTGGCCGACCTGCTCGCCCGCGAAAACATCTGTGGTGCGCTCTGGGCCGATTGGTGGGGCTTCAAGCTGGAGGCCTATGACGGCATCGAAGAAAATATCGCGCTGGTCGACCGCGCGCCAGGCGGCTGCGCCATCGTGCATTCGGACTCTTCGGAAGGCATCCAACGCCTGAATCAGGAGGCTGCGAAAGTCATGGCGTCATCCAAACGCGTCAATATCGACATCAGCCCCGAACATGCCATCCGCTGGCTGACCTCGAATGCCGCCAAGGCGCTCCGTATCGACGACAAAACCGGCAGCCTGCAAGCCGGAAAAATGGCCGATGTCGTGGTCTGGAACGGCATGCCGTTCTCGACCTACGCCAAGGCGGAAAAAGTCTACATCGACGGCGCACTGCTGTATGACCGCGGCAATCGCGCCTTGCAGCCACGGGTCGATTTCATTCTCGGACAGGAGGGCCAGCCATGAGCCGCCGCATCGTATTTCTCGGCCTGATGGCCTTCGCTTTCGGCGCCCAAGCGCAGAATGTGCTGATCCGCAATGCCACGGTGCACACCGCCGGCGCCCAGGGCACGCTGCAGAATGCCGACGTTTTGGTGCAAGGCGGCATCATCCGCGCGGTCGGCCGGAATCTGGCCAATACCGGCAATGCACCGGTCGTGGATGCAGGAGGCAAACCACTGACGCCGGGACTGTTCGGCGGCATAACTGACATCGGCCTGGAAGAAATCAGCGCTGAAGACAGCACCGTCGACGCCAATCTGAATCTGAAGACCGGAGATTCCGGCCTGATTGAAACCCTGCGCCCGGAATTCGACGCGACCCGTGCTTATAATCCGCGCTCGACGCTGTTGGCGGTCGCGCGCGTGGGTGGCATGAGTTTCACCGCGCTCAATACCGGCGGCAGCCTGCTGCCCGGCCAAGGCGGCGTGATGCGCCTGGACGGTGGTTATGAACCGCTGCACCGCACGCCCTTCATCCGCATCGGCAGCAGCCAGCTGAATGAAAGCGGATCCAGCCGCGCCGCCCAGTTCATGTTGCTGGAGCAGGCCTTTGCCGAAGCCAAGATGCCGGTTGCCGGAGATCCGCGCCTGCTGACTGCCGCCGGACGCAATGCATTGAACGTAGCCGTACTCGGTAACCGTTTCCTGGTGACAGTGAACCGTGAAGCCGATATCCGGCAGGCTTTGAAGCTGTCGTCGAAAACCGGCATCCGCATTGCCATTGTCGGCGGTGCCGAAGCCTGGCGCCTCAGTGACGAACTGGCGGCGGCAAAGGTACCGGTGTTCCTGGATGCGCTGGACAATCTGCCGGGCAGCTTCGAGCAGATCGGCGCCAGCGAGGAAAATGCCGCACGCCTGCACCGTGCCGGTGTCAGCGTCAGTTTCATCAATGGCAATGATGCCTCGCATAACGCACGCAAGGTCCGTCAGATCGCCGGCGTTGCGGTATCCAACGGCCTGCCCTGGGAAGCAGGCTTGGCCGGCATCACTTCGGCACCGGCGAAGGCACTCGGCGTAGATAGCAAAATCGGCAGCATCGAAGTCGGCAAAACCGCTGATCTGGTGCTGTGGACCGGCGACCCGCTGGATGTGGCTTCAACGGCGTCCGCAATGTGGTTGGCAGGCAAGAACACCCCGCTGGTCTCTCGCCAGACCCTGCTGCGTGACCGCTATCTGGCACCGGAAAGCAGCCTGCCCCGCGCCTATCAACCCTGAGGAATCCGCATGACCATCAAACCTTTGGCGCTGATCTGCAGCGCCCTGTTGCTGCCCCCCTTGGTTGCCGCCGACAAACCGGCCTGGGATGTATCGGCCGATCACGGCAAAACCAAAAGCGTGCGCTTCAGTACCGATGAGGGCACTTGGCTGGATCTGGATGTCAGTCCGGACGGCAAGCGCATCGCATTCTCGATGATGGGTGACATCTATCTGTTGCCGATCTCCGGCGGCACCGCCCAACGCATCAGCACCGGTCCGGCTTGGGATGTGCAGCCGCGTTTCTCGCCGGACGGCCGCGAAATCGCATTCACCTCCGACCGCAGCGGTGGCAACAACCTCTGGCGCATGGCCGCCGATGGCAGCAATGCCGTCGCCGTGACCAAAGAGAAATTCCGGCTGTTCAACAATCCGGTGTGGACGCCCGACGGTCAGTACCTGATTGGCCGCAAGCACTTCACCTCGGGCCGCTCGCTGGGCGCCGGTGAACTGTGGATGACCCACCGCAACGGTGGCGAAGGTCTGCAGCTGACCAAGCGCCGCAACGACCAGATGGATCTGGGCGAGCCGGCGGTGAGTCCCGATGGCCGCTATGTGTATTACTCGGAAGACGTCAGTCCCGGCAGTTCCTTTGAATACAACAAGAACGTACACGGCGTGATTTACGCCATCAAACGGCTCGACCGTGAAACCGGCGAGACCGAAACGGTGGTCAATACGCCTGGCGGCGCGATTCGGCCGCAGCCTTCTCCGGATGGAAAACGTCTGGCGTTCGTGAAGCGCGTGCGCGATAAAACCGTGCTGCATGTGGTCGATCTCAAATCCGGTAAAGTATCGCCGGTCTGGGACGGTCTCTCGCACGACATGCAGGAAGTGTGGGCGATTTTCGGTCCTTATGCCAATTTCAACTGGACCCCGGACTCGCAATCGGTGGTGATCTGGGCCCAGGGCAAACTGTGGCGTGTGGACATGGCCAGCGGCAAACCGAGTGCGATTGCGTTCACTGCCGAAGTGCAACAGAAACTGACGGCTCCCATCCGGTTTAGCCAGCGCTTGGAAGGTGACAGCTTCACCCCGAAAATGCTCCGGGATGTAGCGACCTCGCCGGATGGCAAAACCGTAGTCTTCCATGCGGTCGGACAGCTCTGGAAACGCAATCTGCCAGGCGGCGCCATCACCCGCCTGACCAGCGAAAACGTGGCGTTTGAATACCAGCCGCATTTCAGCCGAGATGGCCGCAAGCTGCTTTACACGACCTGGAGCGACAAAGCCCAGGGCAGCATCCGCGAAATCGATCTGGCCAGCGGCAACATCCGCACGCTCAGTGACGAACCCGGTTTTTATTACCAACCGAAGTGGTCGCCGGACGGCAAGTATCTGGTGTTCATCAAGGACGGTGGTGGTGGCCTTACCGGCAGTCTGAATACCGGCATCCCCGGCATCTACATCACCCCGACTGCCAGCTGGTCACCGCAGAAGATCGCCGACGGCGGCGAGCCGCAGTTCACGCCGGATTCGAAAGCGCTGCTGTACATGAGCGGCGGCGGCCTTTCCAAAAAGGTGAATCGGATCGGCCTGCATGGCCAGAATAAGCGCGAACTGCTGAGTTTGAAATACGCCGACTCGGTGCAGCTGAGCCCGGACGGAAAGCATGTCGCCTTCACCGAACTGTTCAATGCCTATGTCGCACCGCTTCCCGCCTATGGCGGCAGCATTGAATTGAGCAAGGACACTACCGCAGTGCCGGTTACTAAACTGACCAGCAACGCCGGCCCGTATCTGCACTGGTCGGACGCCGATAGCGTGCATTGGATGCTGGGCAACCAGTATTTCAGCCGGGATATCAAACCCGGCGCTACGAATGCAGCGACATCGATGGCGTTCAGCATGCCGAGCGACCGTCCTTCCGAAACCGTGGCCTTCACAGGTGCCCGCATCATCACCATGAAAAATGCCGAGCGCCAGCAGGAAGTCATCGAGAACGGCACGGTACTGGTGCAGGGTGACAAAATCACCGCGGTCGGCGCGAGCGTTGCGGTGCCTGCCGGTGCGCGCGTCATCGATGCCCGCGGCAAGACCATCTTCCCCGGCATCGTCGATGCACACGCCCATGCCGCCCATTTCGGCGGCGGTGTGGTTACGCAGCAGAACTGGGCTTACTATGCCAATCTCGCGTTCGGCATCACCACCATGCATGATCCGTCGGCAACCTCGGAAACGGTGTTCTCGCAGGCCGAATTGCAGAAAGCAGGCACTCTGGTCGGTCCGCGCGTGATGTCGACCGGCACCATTTTGTACGGCGCCGATGGCGATTTCAAAGCCGTCATCAACTCGCTCGAAGATGCCCGCAACACCATCGCGCGCATGAAAGCGGTCGGGGCGTTCAGCATCAAGAGCTACAACCAGCCGCGCCGCGACCAACGCCAGCAGATCAATCAGGCCGCGCGTGAACAGGGGGTCCTCGTGGTCGAAGAAGGCGGCTCCACCTTCAACCACAACATGACCATGATGCTTGACGGCGTCACCGGCATCGAACACAACATTCCGGTCGCACCGCTTTACAAGGATGTGGTCGACACCTGGAAGGCTACCGATGTCCGCAATACACCGACGCTGGTGGTCAACTATGGCGGCCTGAATGCCGAGTACTGGTGGTACGACAAGATGAACATCTGGGAAAACCAGCGCTTCCTGAACTTCTATCCGCGCGAAGCGTTGGATGCCCGCTCCATCCGCCGGGAAACTGCGCCGGACTGGGACTACTACCATATCAAGGTAGCGCAACAAGCCAAACGTCTGCGCGATGCCGGCATCCGCATCCAGATCGGCGGTCACGGGCAGATGCAGGGACTGTCGCCGAACTGGGAAATCTGGTCGCTGGTTCAAGGCGGCTTCTCACCTTGGGAAGCGCTGCGCGCCGCCACCATCGACGGTGCCGATTATCTCGGTTTCGGTGCCGAAATCGGCTCACTGGAAGCAGGCAAACGCGCCGATCTGGTCATCACCAACACGAACCCGCTGGACAAGATCGAAAACACCATCGATACCGCTTACGTGATGGTCAACGGCCGTCTGTTCGATGCCGCCACCATGGCGGAAATCGGCGGCAAACAGCGCCCGGCGCCGGAGTTCTACTTCAACCGCCAGCAAAGCGGTTTGAGCGTTGGTCAGGAATACGGGCCGACCATGGAAGCCCAGGGCGATTGATGCTCTGTGCTTTGCTACACTGGAAGGCGCCGGCAACGGCGCTTTCCTTTTTTGGAGTCTGCCATGAAGTTCTACATTACCCTGCCTGACCCGGAAAGTGCACGCGGGGACAATCCCGCGCTCAGCTTCACCGCCAACGGCCACGATACGTTCGCCGAGCAATTGCAGCATGCACTGTCCGACCGCCGCTTCGTCGAGAACTGGCTGGCCGGCATGGATGAGGACAAGGCCGACCAGGTTGATCCGGCACTCCTGGCCATCGATGCCAAAGCCAAGGTCTCCGCGAAACAGCACGGTCTTGGTTTCATGCTGATTGCCGACACCGTACTCAACGGTGCTGCATTCAAGCACCGCATGCGCCAGCTGGCCGGAACCCACTGGCAACTGGTCGACGTCAAGTAAGCCGATGTCGGTCACCGAAACGCCGGAATCCATCATTGCCCGAAGCCGGCAGTGGATTGAAACCGTGGTGATCGGTATGAATTTCTGCCCGTTCGCCAAGCGCGAGATGCGGCGCGATACGGTACGCTTCATCGTCAGTCCGGACCCGGACATAGAGTCCGTGCTCTTGCAGCTGATTGACGAATGTACGCATCTGGATGTCGATGACGGCACGCAAACCACGCTGCTGATCCTGCCTGAAGGCTTCGCCGATTTTGACGACTATCTCGATCTTGCCGGTTTAGCTGAAGATCTGCTGGCCGATCGTGGCTATGAAGGCGTGTATCAGGTCGCCAGCTTCCACCCGGATTACCGCTTTGCCGACGCCGACGCCGATGACCCGGCCAACTATACCAATCGAAGCCCCTATCCGATGCTGCACCTGCTTCGGGAAGATGGACTGGAAGCCGCCATCGCCAGCTATCCCGATCCCGATGCGATTCCTGAAAACAACATCGCCAAGGCCCGTGCACTCGGTGCGGATTACTGGCTTAAACTGATGGCTGGACTGCACTCCACGGATTTATCGCCCCGCTGAGCCCAGCACTTACTGCCGGAGCACCTGCATGAAAAAAACTGCCGCCCTGCTGTTGATTCTCGCCCTGCCGGCCCAGGCTGCGCTGCCGCCGCAATACCAGAACCGAAGGGATCTGGAGGTCATGCTGGCATTCATCCAGCAGCATCCGAGAATCGAGGCCGGACTGAACGCCATCGACCTCGATGCCTATACAGTCCGTTATGAACGCGAGTGCATCGCTTCCTTCATCCGCGATGTGAAACCGAAACCGCCGGGATGGGTAGGTCCGCTCGACCCAATCGTTTTCAAAAGCAGCAACTGCGATTTGGGTTACCGTCCTTAGGCGTTGCCCGCTATTGGCACAGTGCTTATGATGGTCGGACGGATTTTTCGTCCGCAGCCGAGGTACCAGCGGTTTTTCCGTCACTTTTCCAGGAGTTCGCTTTGAGTCCGACCAGTCCCGCAAGCGCAAGCGCCGATATCCTGCTCCGGAAGTTATCGGAATTCATGCAGGAGCATGTTTACCCGGCGGAAGCCGAGGTCGCCGCATGGCAAAACGATCCGCAAACGCGCTGGTTGCCCTGCCCACGAATCGAAGCCCTGAAAGCACAGGCCCGTGATGCCGGCCTGTGGAATCTGTTCCTGCCCGATGCCGAACACGGTGCCGGCCTGAGCAACCGGGACTATGCGCCGATGGCCGAACAGATGGGGCGCGTGCTGTGGGCTTCGGAAGTGTTCAACTGCAATGCGCCGGACACCGGCAACATGGAAGTCCTGGCGCACTTCGGCAATACCGATCAAAAAACCAAATGGCTGTCGCCCCTGCTGCGTGGCGAGATCCGTTCCGCCTTTGCCATGACCGAACCGGAGGTGGCCTCTTCCGATGCCACTAATATCGCGCTTAGTATCCGTACGGACGGAAACGACTATGTCCTTAACGGACGCAAATGGTGGATCACCGGCGCAGGCGATCCGCGCTGTGCCATCCTGATCGTGATGGGCGTGACCAATCCGGAGGCCGATAAACACGCACGGCACTCGATGGTACTGGTGCCGATGAATACGCCGGGAGTTCGCATTGCGCGTGCGCTGGAAGCCTTCGGCTTCGATGACGCGCCCAGCGGTCACATGGAACTGGTTTTCGAGAATGTCCGTGTTCCGAAATCGAATCTGATCGGTGCCGAAGGCAGCGGTTTCGCCCTGGCCCAGGCGCGGCTCGGTCCGGGCCGCATCCACCACTGCATGCGCCTGATCGGCCTGGCGCAACGCGCGCAGGAACTGATGATCGAGCGCGCGAAATCGCGTATCGCCTTCGGCAAGCCGCTCGGTGCGCAAGGCATGGCGCAGGAAATGATCGCACTGTCGCATTGCGAAATCGCGCAGGCGCGGCTGCTGACGCTCAATGCCGCCGCCATGCTAGACGCCGGCGGCAACAAGGCCGCCAAAAACGAAATAGGAATGATTAAAATCGTCGCGCCGCGCATGGCGTTGCAGGTCATCGACCGCGCCATCCAGCTGTTCGGCGCCGAAGGTCTACAACATCCGTTCCTGCCGCATGCCTGGGTCGGCGCCCGCTGTCTGCGTCTGGTTGATGGCCCGGATGAAGTGCACATCACGTCCTTGGCCCGCGGGCTACTGAAGTAATTCCATGGGCGACTCCCGCGCTTCCCTGCAACTCCCAGATGCAGCACTGGCTGAATATCTGGGCGCACACATTCCCGGCTTTCAAGGCCCGTTGCAATCGAGCAAGTTCAAAGGCGGGCAGAGCAATCCGACCTATCTGCTGGAAGCCGCCAGCGGCCGGTATGTGCTTCGTCGCAAACCGCCAGGCACCTTGCTGGGCTCGGCGCATGCGGTCGACCGGGAATTCCGCGTACTGAAAGCACTTCACGGCTCCGGCGTTCCGGTTGCACATCCCCTGCACCTGTGCACCGATGACGCAATCATCGGGTCAATGTTCTATGTGATGTCCTATATCGACGGCCGGGTGTTCTGGGATCCGTCCCTGCCGGAACTGCAGACGGAACAGCGCACCGCGCTTTACGAGGTTCTGTTGCAAACACTGGCGGCCATCCACGCGGTGGATGTCGACAAAGCCGGTCTGATTGATTACGGCAAGCCGGGAAACTATTTCGCACGCCAGCTGGATCGCTGGAGCCGGCAATACCGCAATTCGGAAACGCAGGCCATTCCAGCCATGGAAGCGCTGATTACGCAGCTCCCCCCGCGCTGCCCGGAAGATGACGGCAGCATTGCCCTGGTGCATGGGGATTTCCGCATCGACAATCTCATGTTCACGCCGGACGGCGGCAAGGTGCTCGCCGTGGTTGACTGGGAGCTGTCCACGCTCGGCCACCCGCTCGCCGATCTGGGTTATCTGTGCATGGCGCTGCGTCTGCCGCGCAATCCGGCCCTGCCGGGTCTGGCCGGCATGGACCGCGAAGCACTCGGCATTCCCGACGAGCCGGCGCTGCTGGTCCGTTATGCCGAGTTGACCGGGCGCAGCATCCCTGCCGACTGGCCGTTCGTTCTGGCCTTCAGCTTCTTCCGCCTGGCCGCCATCGCCCAAGGTGTGGCCAAACGCGCACAGCAGGGCAATGCCTCGAGCGAACAGGCCCAGCAGGCCGGACAGATGGTGCAGATGCTGGCGGAGCTGGGATTGCGGGAACTGCAGAAATAACTCGGCCATTCACCAAGGACATCGATTTCATGAAGACGCAGCCATTATCGAATTTACGCTTCATGTTGCCCATGTTTCGGATGCTGGCTTTTGCCGCGATTGCCGTTTCCTGTTCGGTTTCCGCCGCAGGCGAAAACGGTTTTGTTTCGGAATCCCCGTTACGGCGCGTAGAGTACTGGCAGCTGCGCTCGGAAACCATCAATGCCGAACTGGAAAACCTTGCCGCCTTGCCGGCGGTGAAACTGGTCTTTCTCGGCGACTCCATCACCGATTTCTGGCAACTCGGCGAGAACCCTTGGGTGCGCGGGCAGAAGTTCGGCATAGACAGCTGGAAGCCGGCCTTCGTTGAAGGACTTCCGGAAAACCGGGCGCTGAACATGGGCATTTCCGGTGACCGAACCGAACATGTGCTTTACCGCATCCAGCGAAAGACTGCAGGCGGCCTGGGTCAACTGGATGCACCGGAACTGGATCCGGAGTTCATCGTGCTGATGATTGGCATCAACAATACCTGGGCACAGGAAGATCCTGTGGTCGAGAGCGTTTTCGCAGGAATTGTGTCGGTCCTGGATGCCGTGCATGCCCGAAAACCGAAGGCGCGCATCATCCTGCAGTCGCTACTGCCGACCAACGACGAAGTGCGCAACCGCGATGTGGTGGTTCCGGTCAACGCACGAATAAAGGACTTGGCTGCACGTCAGCCGCATGCCGCTTATACCGTGTTCCTTGATCTGCATCCGCTGTTCACCGATCTAAAAGGCGGACAGAACGGGGCACTGTTCGTGACCGATGGTGTGCATCCGAACGATGCTGGATACCGAGCATGGAGCGCGACACTGCTCCCCTTCCTGCGCTCTCAGCGGAACCCCTAAGCCCGGCAACTTGACGGATGCATATCAGGCCGTTGTAATGGCGGAAACCTGAGTACGGAGTCCGTCATGTCCGCACGTCCGAAGTGGTACCTGCCCGTTTCAATCCTCGCCCTGCTCTGGAACCTGATGGGCTGTGCCGCCTATCTCAGCGACGTCATACTGACCGCAGAAGACATCGCCGCCATGGATGCGACCCAACAGGCGCTGTACAACAGCCGTCCGGCCTGGGCGGTGGCGGCTACGGCCATTGCGGTCTGGGGCGGCGCGGCCGGGTGTATCGGCCTGATACTGCGCAAGCGCTGGTCAGCCGTGCTGCTCGAACTGTCACTGGCCGGCGTCATCGTGCAGGACATCGGCCTGTTCATCCTCAGCGGTGTCAATCCCGGCACTTTCGTGATGGTGATGCAGGGCTTGGTCTTGGTTATCGCCATCGGATTGGTAGTCCTTTCACGCAAATCCATCGCTAACCATTGGCTTTCCTAATTACAGAACGCGTTCACGCCCGAGCCGGCTGCGCTCCAGCCACCACAACATGCCGCTGACCACCAACCAGCCGATGAACCAGGGCCAGGGCGAACCCGGTACCGGCACGCGTGATGCCATGGCCGTGTCCGGAGCGCGTGCGGCCAGTTTCAGCGTGGCGGCACGGATCTGGCTGCGCCGCAATGCTTCACCTTCTTTCGGTGCGTGGACATAAAACGGCAATTGGTTTGCGCCGCTGTTCAGCGTGTACCAACCGGTGGTTTCCGGCCAGAATCCCGCGCAACCCCGGTTTATTCCGGTGGTTTCGACAATCAGCGGCTGCCATTCGCCCTCGGACTGAATGCTCGCATCCGCCTGCAACTGACAGAACACCATGCGTTCGTGCGGCCAGGCCAAATCACTTCGTCGCACCGGTGACGCTTCCGATTGCGGACGCGCCAACACCGAAACCAAACCGCTCCAGATCCGGCTGTGGGCATCGCCGAAACCGGCCAAGGCCAGGCGGTAGCTGTCCGACAATAGGATAATGCCGACGCGACCATTGCCCTGAGCGCGCCAGACGGCCAAAGCTTCACCCTGCGTGCCTGCCAGTGCAATCCGGGCATCGGCAGCGCTGACGCGTAGCGCTTGCCGGCTCAGTGTCGGCCATTCGGCATTTTCGGTATCCGGCGTTAATTGCACATTCTGCGTTAGCGTTGCCGGATCAATGCGCAAGCCCATCTGCCGGAAATCCGCGACCGTTTGTGCCGACACCGGTCCGGTCACGCGCAACAATAAGCCGAGACCGTTGCCAACGGCTTCACGGATAACCCGTCGTTGGTCGCCATCGAATCCCTGCCAGGCCCGTTCGTCGACAATCAGCATGTCCTGAGCGGCCAAGGTGTCGGCGCGGATTGTGGCATCCTCGGTGCGCACGGCCATCCCTGGCCCGAGATCAATGTGGCTTTGCAGCTGCAGGCCCGCATCCAATGCCCAGCGCCGGAGCGCCTTCAAATCGGGCCCGGGGCCACCGGAGCGGCTGAGCAGTTTCAATGCCGGCGGTTGGCTGACGGCCACCGGCACCGTGAAACTCTCCCTGATTTTTCCGGCGGAATCCAAGACCCGCAGTTGATAATTCACCCGACCGGCCGCGCGTGCGATGTCGGACAATGCGGCGTCTCCGGAAGCGCTGATTGCCGTGGTATCAACCAATGCACCGGAAGGATCGCGTAGTTCTACGCGCGCGCCGGTAATGCCGGAGACACGCAGACGCAACTGCCAACGGCCACCGATCACAATCGATTCCGGCATCCAGAAATCCACCAGACCGACAGGCGCTGTGCCGGGTAGAAACCGGATGCCACGACCTGCAACTGCATCCTGGTCGCGGGCGGTCAGACCATCCCCGACAATCAGCAAGCTTTCAATGCCAGGTGATTGCCGCAACAGCGTCGCCAGATCCGGAACGCGCGGCACATCCTGTCTTGTCGGTGCCTCCGGCAAGGCTACACGCTTGCCCACAGGAAGATTACCGACAGTATCGGAATGCGCCGTCATCACCACGCGCTCGCCAGCCGGCGCCTGCCGCGAGGGTGGCAACAGCGTGAAATACAGCAACAGCGCCGAAAGCGCGCTCAACACCGTCAAGGCGATGCCACGCCAGAGGCGTGACGGATGGCGACGTGCCGAAAGCTGGATCAGAACCGCGCTGATCAGCACGGCAATCGCGAACAGACCGGCAAGAAGACTTGCTGAGATCATGGCTGCCGCTCCCTTTGTAATGCACGCTGATAGGGACTCTCAACCGACTGCGGACGCCGCGCCTTCGGCACGGCCGGCGGTTTAGACAGTACCGGCCAAAGCAGCGCTTTGACAGCCTCGCGGCAACTGCGGCAATCCGGTCGACTCTCCATTTCCGCCAGCGCCACTTTCAGGCCCAGTGAGTCGGGCAGACGATCGCCATGATCGGCCATCCAACGTTTCAACCCAGCCGTCTCCGGCCGATCCGACGCATCCAGACTTTGCCAGAACACCAGCAGGGGAGCGTCCTCGCGATCGGCGGCACGTAGCATGTCTTCGGGCGCCTTGAAGCCACTGCGGTCGCCGCTGAGTCGACGGCTTTCATCAATCGGCGGCAGATCAGGACCGACACGGGCCAGATAGATGCGCTCGGCTTGCTGCACTTTCTTGATGAAGGCCAATGCCCGGTATTCGAAGGGCAGCGCTTTGGCCGGCTCGGCCTGCCGCAGGTGCAGTTCAGCCTGCCACATTTCATTCAATGCCGAACGCAGCAAGGATTTTGTTTCGGCATCCAGCAGGGTGGCTGCCTCCGGAATGTCATGCGTGTGGCCGAATTCTTCGAGGATACTCTGATTGGAAACAGTCGCGGATTTTTCAGGCGCTTTGCCGTCGCCATGGTCGTGTCCATCATCCGCGCTGTGCTCGCCGTCCTCCGGTGGCGGCTCCGGAGTTTCGGTTTCTTCGCCGAGGAACTGACCATAGCGTAACCGAAGGATGCGTTGATCAACGCCGATGGTGTCGGAACGAATTTCGAATTGATTACGGCTGATTTTCTTTTTATCCGCCAACAGTTTTTCACTGTCGATGATGATCTGGCGCTGACTCCGGAAATAGGCCGGCATCACTTTTTTTAGCATGCCTTCGACGCCGCTGGCCTCATAGGCATCCTCGACCGGCCAGCGCAGGATATACGCGGCGCTGACCGTACTATTGGCCTGTGGCCGACGCCTATCAGCAACGCGGAACTGCACAATCAGATCATCGCCGGCCTGCATACCGAGCGCTGCCAGATCCAATGCAGCGGCATAACGCCGCCGTTTTGCCGTGCCCTGGCCGTTCAACGGCCGGCTGATGCTTTTGAATTGGATGTTCTCGCCGTTGCCCTGCGCGAGCTGTATTTCCATGGCCGCGTCGGCCAGCCCGTAATCGTCTTCCGCCTCCAGCTGCAGCGGCCACGTGCGTTGTCCCGGAGCAAGCAGACTCAGGCTGCGATCGGGCAGACTGACGCGCCATTGCGGCGCCTGATCGGGAATGGCATCCAGCCGCTGCCAGGGTTTGGTCTGGGCCTGCCCGTCAATGACGACCCGGTACACATCCGAGGCGGGCATGACGGCATCCACTGTCCAGACATCGCCATCACGTCGCAGTGGCAATGTACGGCCGCTGAAAAACTGCAACTGCACCTGCTCGGGTTGTGGTGCGAAACGCAATTGCCAGGCAATCCGGCTGCCCTCCGGAAACTTCGCCGGCAGACCGGTTTCGTTACGAAGCGGAAGCCCCGTGTACGCCGGCGGGCTGATCCGAAGGCGGCCCTCAAGCAGCTTTACCGGAGTACGCGCAGCCGAACTCGACTTATTCTTTGTGATCAGCGTTTCTGCATCCTGCGACTTGGGCCAGAAATGCGCAGCAGCAAGCAGAGCCAAGGACAGTAACAGCATTCCGGAAATCCGTGCCACCGGATAGTGGCGGCGCAGATCCTGCTCCGGCAAGGCCGCCAGCCGTTGTTGCATCCGTTGACGCTGCAAGGCCACCAGACGCGGTTCGTCTCCCAGATTGCTGAACAGCAGATCGGTACTGTTTTCCATGACCGCCAACGCATCAAGGCGCTTTATCAGCCAAGCTTCGTCCCTGTTCTTCAGTCGGCGCTGCAAAATGATGGCCAACAGCAATAAGGTCGCTACTACACACACACCGGCGGCAAAGGCCCCGAAGCTCCGCCAGAGGATGAAGCCTGTTGCTGCCGACAGCGGAAGGCTTGCAGCAAGCGCGATGCCGACCTCACGTTGCCGGGCCTGCCTGAGCCAGCGCATTGGACGCGCCATGATCGTCATGCCGGCAAGCTCCGGCCTGGTCGTGTGGCCAGAACGCGTTCGGCAACGAACAACAGCGCGACGGCAAGCATCAGCCACGGTTGCAGCGGTTGCGGATCGGGCGCGACAGGCGAGGCACCGGAACGTGGCTGCTGAATTGAGGCCAAGGTGGCATCCGGTTGGGGTGATGTCGTCAGCACGGCCTGTAAACGCTCAGGAAAGGCGGCATCAAGCAGTTGCGGGGTTTGCGTTCCATTCAAGGGCTGTCGCCATTGAAGAATGCGCCCATTGCCGACGGCCTGCTGCACGAGCAGTATGCTGCCGTCCTCCGCGCGCCAAAGCACGTCTGATTCTCCGGCATCGAATACCGCATCGGGTACCAGCATGAGTGTGCCGCCACCTTGAACCCACCGGCGCGCCGTTTCCGGAATTTTGCCGGAAGATAGATACACCCATATCCGTGCCGATGCCGGTGGCGTGGCATCTGCGGCAACCAAAGGCACATCACGTTGCTGCGCATCCGGCAAATGCGCTTGCCAGACCCGGTAGGCGGCACGGAAATAACGCGCGCGCTCGGCCTTGGCCCGATCGGGCGTCAGCACCATTGACGGTATTTCAAGCCGCGACGCGGGTGCCGCCATCTGGCCTTTCACGATTTGCCAACGCACCGGGCGCTGCAATCGCGGCTGTTCGGCATCCCATCCACGCAGTCTTTCCGGCACCAGAATGGTCAGCTGGGTTCCTGCAGGAAGCTTTGCATCCAATTCGCGCAACAGGCTCGCTACCGGCACCGTCGTGTTTGGCACAGGACGCTCAGCCGGCGGAAATCCCGGAGCCAGCCAATGCCGGCTGACCGACTTTTCCGAAGGCAGCTCGGCATCGGACGGCCAGACCGCACTCGGCACCGCAACCAGCCAATGTTCCGGAGCCGGCGTTTGCTGACGGACCGGAATCGCCAGAAAAAGCACAAGCACGCTCAGCAGAAGCAAGCGGATCAGCAACAACAGCCATTCCTGCACGATCGGCTGACGGCGGGGACGGAAGCGGGCCTGCAGCCAGCGCAAGGCGGCGAAATCGGTGCGCTGTTCCTGCGAGCGCCGACTCAGATGGATCAACACCGGCAGCGCCAGAGCAATCAGGGCGAACAACGCGGAGGGCAGCAGGAAATTCATGCGCCTTCCTGAAAGCGCGCCTTGCCCTGCGCGAACAGACGTTGCAATGGCGCATCAAGGCCTTCATCCAGAACATACGGCACATGGCGGATGCCGGCCGAGCTCAGACGAAGCGTCAGTTCGCGGCAGGCGGCGGCAAAGGCATGCAAGTAATCCTCGCGGGCGGCAGCGGCATCGGTCAGCACCGCCGCGCCGGATTCGACATCGATGAAACGCCGGCCGTCACGGAACGGGAAGTCGCGCTCCTCAACGGTCAGGATCTGGATATTCAGCACTTCACGCCGGGCCGCGGCGAGACGCTCGATTAGAGCAAGCGCGGCTTCATCGAAATCATCGCTGAGCAACAGCACCAGATCATTGGCATGAATGCGCTCCCAGATCGGTCGGCAGCCGGCTTCATCCGGCCAGCCTCCCGCCGCGGAAAGTCCGCCCAGCACCTGCAGGCAACGATCCCGATGGCGGGTGCCGCTACCGGCATTGATGACCTGCAGACGCTCGCCGCTGACGGCAATCAGGCCGAAACGATCGCCTTGCCGGCAGGCCAGTTCGAACACGCAGGCCGCCTGCGCTTTCGCGGCCTGCAAACGACTCCAACCGGGGCGCGCAGCATCGGACTGCGCCATCGAAGCACTCGCATCGAGCAGCACCCAGGCTGCCAAGGGACTATCGCGTTCGGATTCACGCACGAAGAATTTATCCGAGCGCGCATACAGCTTCCAGTCGATCTGGCGCGGCTCGTCGCCCGGCTCGTAAGCACGGTATTGGGCAAACTCCATGCCGGCACCGCGCGAGCGACTGTGATGCTGGCCGATGCCGAGCGCACCGGACACCCGCCGTGACACCAGGCGCAGCGCTTTCAAGCGCGCCCGTACATCGGCGGGAATCAGATCGGGCCCGGACATCGCGTTATGTCTCAGCGCGGATACGGAACCGCGGCCAGCAACAGAGCCACCACATCATCAGCGCTTTTCTGTTCGGCTTCGGCCATGAAGGTGAGCAATAAGCGATGGCGCATCACCGGCGCTGCCAGGGCGCATACATCGTCTTCGGTGACGGCGAAGCGGCCATAGATGAGGGCGCGTGCTTTGGCGCTAAGCACCAGCGCTTGTCCGGCACGCGGGCCGGCGCCCCACTTCACCCATTGCCCGATGCCCGGTGTTTCGGACTGCGGCCTGCTGGCACGCACCAGACGATTGATCCAAGCCAGCATGTCAGCGCTGATGTGAACCTCGCGCACCAGTTTCTGCAATTCGAGCACAGCCTCGCCAGCCATCACCTTCGGCACCTGCGAAGAGCCGCTGCCGGTGGTCTGCATCAGGATGTCGCGCTCCTCGGCCTCGCTCGGATAATCGACACGGATATGCAACAGGAATCGGTCGAGCTGGGCTTCGGGCAGCGGATAGGTTCCGGCCTGTTCCAGCGGATTCTGCGTTGCCAGCACAAAAAACGGTTCCGGCAAGGCATGCGTGACGCCGGCATAGCTGACGGTATGTTCCTGCATGGCCTCCAGCAGGGCGGCCTGGGTTTTCGGCGGCGTGCGGTTGAGTTCGTCGGCCAGCAGCAGATTGGTGAATACCGGACCGGGCTGGAATTTGAAGTGGCGCTTGCCGGTGCCGTGATCTTCTTCCAGAATTTCGGTGCCGAGGATATCACTTGGCATCAGATCTGGGGTGAACTGGATGCGCCGGAACGACAGGGCCAGCGCCTGTCCGAGTGAGCGCACCAGCAGGGTCTTGCCCAGTCCAGGTACGCCTTCGAGCAGGCAGTGGCCGCCGGCGAGCAGCCCGATCAGCAATTGCTCGACCACTGCGTCCTGGCCGACGATGGCCTTGGCGATGGCGGCACGCAGCTCGCCGAGCTGCTTGAGGGTGGCTTGGATGTCGGCTTCAGTACTGGTCATGACGTGGCGTTCCGGGTGTGGGTTCTGGGTAAATCAGGCATTGAGGGCATACATCACGATGTTGACGGCGAACTTGGTATTGTCTTCGGCCAGAAAGCGCTTGTTGCGCCAATCGTAATCCCACTCACAGCCGTAATCCTTGTTGCTGTACAGCAGGCCGAGGCGGCCATCGAATTCGATGCCCTTGAGGTAATCATGCACGATATCGTCGCCCCAGCCATTCAATTCGAAACTGGTGGTCGGCGGCTCGCTGAAGCGGAAAAAGCTGGAATACAGCGGGTGCGTATTGGGAATCTTGCGCAGGGCCTTCGGTCCGAAAATGGAGGCCATCTGGGCCTCGAAGGACTTGGCGAACAAGCCATCGATATCGTGGTTGCAGTCGTCGACGAAAATGAAGCCGCCGCTGCGCAGGTAGGCTTCGAAGTTGCGGCGCTCGGCCGGACTGAACTGCACCAGCTTGTGACCGGCCAGATAGCAGAACGGCGCCAGACGCATTTTCGGATCCGACAGAGCGATGACGTGTTCTTTCGGGTCGACCCGAAGGCTGGTGTAATCGATCAGCGAGGTGATGATGTTGGACGGCATGCGCGCATCCACATCCCAGTCCCCGGACTCGTACATCAGCCGGGTGAAACGGAAGTCGTATTCAGGGCCTGCGGCGGCCATGCGCGGCAGTACGGCCATGGCCGCACCGCCGAACATCAAACGCAGGAAGTCGGCACGGTCCATGCCGGCTCCCGGGGCATCACACGGCGTCCGACAGCGACGTGAAGGTGAAGTCGCGGATCTTCATCGGCGGAATCATCATCACGAACGGCGACTCGTCATCGCCGAGGCGGATCGGCTTGCCGAGTTCTTCGATGTTGTTGAGCATGATCACCGGCGACTCGTTGAAACGGAAGTTCTTGATCGGATATTTGATTTCGCCGTTCTCGATGTAGAAGGTTCCGTCGCGGGTCAGACCAGTCAGCAACACGGTCTGTGGATCCACCATGCGGATATACCAGGTGCGGGTGACCAGAATGCCTTTCGCGGTGCCCTTGACCAGATCCATGGTGGACTTGGTGCCGCCGGCCATGATCAGGTTGCCGGGGGAACCCTTGGCTTCCTTGCCCTTCAGCTTGGCCCAGTAGCGGGAATACTCGAGATAGGACACTTTGCCTTTGTCGATGATGTTCATCTTCTCGCGCGGCAGACCCTCGCCGTCCCAGGGCATCACCGGCACGTCCGGGTTCCATGGATCCGTATGCAGACTGACACGCGGATCGAAAACCTGTTCGCCGATTTTGTTGCCACCGCCTTTCTTGGTCAGGAAGCTGCGGCCCTCGTCGGCCTGACGGGCATCGAAACCATTCATCATGAATGAAATCAAGCCGGCCGAAGCCGCTGGCTCCAGGATGACCGTGTACTTGCCCGGCTCAAGTGCCTTCGCACCGCGTGAGCCTTTCGCTTTCTGGATGGCCGTCTGGATTTCACGCGAGGCTTTGAAGTCTTCAACACTGCCGGCATTGCGGGCGACCCAGCCGGAGCCGGTGCCGTCTTCGGTACGCACGGTGCAGGTGTAATCCAGACCGGTCGACTGCTGGTAGGCAAAATTGCCATTGCTGTTGGCCGACGCAAAGAAACCAACGCTGTCGGACAGGAATCCAGCGGCAATCAGACCATCATTTTTGCAGGGGTTGATGGAATCGGCGGCGACCTGCGCGCGGTACTCCGGGGTAATCGCGGCGATGCCTGCATTGTAAGTCGGTGTGGGTTTATAGGTCTGCTTGCCGATGGCCGGAACGAATTCCTCGTTCTCGGGCGCCAGCCGCGCCAGCTCCTCGGCGCGGCGGACCACGCGTGCCAGTGATTCGTCATCGAACTCGTTGATGGTCGCGACGCCGACACGCTTGCCGAACGCGACCTGCACGGCCAGTTCGGCATTGGTGACGATGCCACTGGTGGACACGTTGTTCAGCGCGAAGCGGATGTTGCCGTTGATGCCGCCGCCGAGGGTGGCGGTGCACTCATCGGCCTTGCTCAGCGCAATGACCTTGTCGAGGATCGCTTTGGCCTGTTGTTCCGTATACATGCTCATGGATACTTGCTCCTGTAGTGAGGTCGGTTAGCCCAGGGACCGGGCCGTACTGATGACGTTGATGCCGTCGAAGCGCGCGGTGCTGGAACCGTGCGAGACCGCGGAAACCTGGCCGGGCTGGCCCTTGCCGTCGAAGAACGATCCGCCGAAACGGTAGTCGCGCTCGTCGCAGATGGCCGAACAGGCGCTCCAGAATTCCGGGGTGCGGATCTGGTAGGCGACATCTTCGACCATGCCCTTGATTTTGCCATTTTCGATTTCATAGAACAGCTGGCCGCCGAACTGGGCGTTGTAGCGCTGCTGGTCGATCGAGAACGAACCGTCGCCGATGATGTAGATGCCCTTTTCGACATTCTTGATCATGTCGGCCACCGACAGCGGTGTTTTGCCCGGTGCCAGCGAGACGTTGGCCATGCGCTGGAACTGCACGCTCGACCAGGAGTCGGCATAACAACAGCCGTGCGATTCGGATTCGCCGATGATATAGGCTTGGTCACGGATGGCCTGGTAGTTGACCAGCGTGCCGTCTTTGACCAGATCCCAGCGCTTGGTACGGACGCCTTCGTCGTCGAAGCCAACGGCGCCGAGGGTGTTCGGCTGGATCTTGTCGGCGAACAGGGTGACCCGGTCGCTGCCGTACTTGAACTTGTCTTTCAATTTGTCGATGGTGGCGAAGCTGGTACCGGCATAGTTGGCT
This sequence comes from Arenimonas sp., assembly GCF_044353605.1. Taxonomy (GTDB): domain Bacteria; phylum Pseudomonadota; class Gammaproteobacteria; order Xanthomonadales; family Xanthomonadaceae; genus Arenimonas. The sequence goes on from NZ_JBILBO010000005.1 coordinate 141,406, forward strand.
TCGTAACCGAGGACACGGTCGAGTTCGAGCGGATGGCCGACGTTTTCATGGATGGTCAACCACAGGTGCGAAGGATCGAGCACCAGATCGTACTTGCCGGGCTTGACCGAGGGCGCTTTCAGTTTCAACTGCGCCTGCTTGGCCGCAGCAATGGCATCTTCTTTCATGTCAAAGCGGTCGTTGTAGGCCATCAAGCCGTTCGGCAGTTCGATGTGGCGGTCGCCGTCGAGATATTCGTAACCCATGCCCATCGGCGAGGACAGGCTGTCACGGCTGCGGAATTTGCCGGTGGTCTTGTCGATGGCGGTGACCGTGAAGGTCGGCCAGATCCGGTGCACGTCCTGGTCGATGTAAGAGCCGTCAGTGGAAGCGAAATACTTCTGCTCGTTGACCAGAAACAGCATCGAGTTGACGAAGTTGGCGCCGGCGGCCATGGCCGCACTGTTGGCGGAAAGCAGAAGGTCAACTTTTTCTTTGACCGGCACTTCCATCGCGTTTTTCTTGATCGGCGTGGCCCAGGACACTTCGCCGACGCCCTTGACCGGCGCCAACTGCACCGGCTTGGTCTGTGACTTGGCATTGGCTTTGGCGATGGCGACCGCCTGCTGGGCGGCTTTAGCGATAGCCGCATTGCTGAGGTCGCTGGTCGCCGCGAAGCCCCAGGTGCCATTGGCGATGACGCGGATGCCGGCGCCGATGGATTCGGTATTGACCACGTTCTGCACCTTGTCTTCGCGGGTAATCACGAATTGGCGCATATAGCGGCCGATGCGGACGTCACAGTAGCTGGCACCTGCAGCGGTCGCGGCATTCAGGGCGATGTCCGCCAGCACTTTCTTGCGTGCGGGATCCATTTTGGTCAGTAAGGCTTCGGCCGCCACGGCGTTGCCGAAGCCTGGAATCATGAAGCCGCTCAGGCCGATGCCCGATGCCGCCAAGAAATGTCGTCTATCCATCGCAGTGCTCCTGGGTTATAGAGGGGGTCGCGCCACCAGCGGGCAGCAGGCGAATCCCCATCATAGTGAAGGCCGCTCGGCATTGGCATAGCCCATTAGTCATGGCGACGGGGTTCATCCGAGCGAGCGGGCGGTATTGATGATGTTGATGCCGTCGAAACGGGTGGTGGCCGCGCCATGGGAGACTGCCGACACCTGGGACGGTTGGCCTTTGCCGTCGAAGAAGGAACCGCCATGACGGAAATCGCTTTCATCGCAGATGGCGGTGCAGGCGTTCCAGAACTCCGGGGTCCGGATCTGATAAGCCACGTCTTCGATCATGCCGGTGATTTTGCCATTTTCGATTTCATAGAACAGCTGGCCGCCGAACTGGGCGTTGTAACGCTGCTGGTCGATCGAGAACGAACCGCGGCCGAGGATGTAAATGCCTTTTTCGACGTTCTTGATCATGTCGGCGGGCTTCAGGGGGTTTTTGCCCGGCGACAGCGAAACATTCGCCATGCGCTGGAATTGCACGTCTGCCCAGCTCTGTGCATAACAGCAACCCTGCGATTCGGCTTCGCCGATGATATGGGCCTGATCGCGGATGGCCTGGTAATTGACCAGAATGCCGTCCTTAACCAGATCCCAGCGCTTGGTACGGACACCTTCGTCATCAAAGCCGACGGCACCGAGCGTTCCCGGCACGGTCTTGTCGGCGAACAGGGTGACGATATCGCTACCGTAGCGGAAGCCCTGCTCGCGCTTATCGAGCGTGGCGAAACTGGTGCCGGCGAAGTTGGCTTCATAACCCAGCACACGGTCGAGCTCCAGCGGGTGGCCCACGTTCTCATGGATGGTCAGGAACAGATTGCTCGGATCGAGCACCAGATCGTATTTGCCGGGCTTGACTGAAGGCGCCTTTAGCTTCATCACCGCGTGCTTGGCCGCCTGTACGGCGTCCTCGAGCATGTCATAGCGATCTTTGTAAGCCGTCAGCCCATTGGGCAGTGCGATGCTCCGGCCGCCCTCCAGGTACTCGTAGCCCATGCCCATCGGCGATGATAGTGCGTTGCGGCTGCGGAACTTGCCGCTGGCCTTGTCGATGGCGGTGACATTGAAATTCGGCCAGATCCGGTGCACGTCCTGGTCGATGTAGGACCCATCAGTGGAGGCGAAATACTTCTGTTCATTGACGATGAATAGTTGCGAGTTGATGAAATTGGCACCGGCGGCCATGGCCGCGGCATTCACGCCGAGCAACAACTCGACCTTGTCCTTGACCGGTACGGCCATGGCATTGCGGCCGATTGGCGTGGCCCAGGAAACCTGACCGACACCTTTGACCGGCGCCAGACGCACCGGCTCGGTCTGCGCCACGCTGTTGGCCTTGGCGATAGCGACCGCCTGGCGGGCTGCACGCGCGATGCCGTCATTGCTGAGATCGCTGCTGGCGGCAAAGCCCCAGGTGCCATTGACGATGACACGGATGCCGGCACCGGTGGATTCGCTGTTGAGCACGTTCTGCACCCGTTTTTCACGGGTGGTGATGGACTGCCGGAGATAGCGGCCGATGCGGACGTCGCAGTAGCTGGCACCGGCGGCGGTGGCGGCGCCGAGGGCGATATCGGCCAGCACTTTCTTGCGGGCCGGGTCCATGGTTTCCAGAAGCGCTTCGGCGGCCACTGCACGGCCGAAACCGGGAATCATCAGACCGCCGAGCGATGCGCCCGAGGCCGCCAGGAAATCACGTCTGTCCATGTAAACTTCTCCGTCACAAAAAACGTCAACCGATTCCCATCATAACTGAAATCGGGCGCGCGACAGATACCTAGATATTGCTTTCCTTGAGGACGTCCGAAATCGGTGAACCGGCCAGCTTGGCAAGCTCATTCAGGGACTTAGGCATTTCATTAACTAAATTGTTCTGGATGCTTTCCAGCTGATCGAATACGCGCTCGAAGACGTGCACCAGCGCGGGATCGAAATGTGTCCCAGAGCGCTCCCTAAAGAAAGTCAGGGTGTCTTCGGCCGACCAATCGGTCTTGTATGGCCGCGCCGAGCGCAGGGCGTCGTAGACATCGCAGATGGCGGCAATGCGGCCCGAGAGCGGTATTTCTTCACCTTTCAAGCCCTGCGGATAACCGCTGCCGTCCCAATGCTCATGATGGTAAAGCGCGATTTCCACCGCCAGCCGGGTCAGCGGTGTCGCCGCAGAGTCATTCAGGATGTGGAACCCGATGCGGGCGTGATGCTCCATGATTTCACGCTCTTCAGCGGTGAACGGCCCCTGTTTCTGCAAAATGGCATCTGAAATACCGATCTTACCGATATCATGCATCGGCATTGCCAGATGCAGATGCTGGCATTGCTCTTCTGTCAGGCCTATCGCCCGCGCCATCAGCACGGCATATTCACCGGTGCGCAGCATATGACGTCCGGTTTCATTTTCTTTAAATCCTGCGGCACGAGAGAGCATGCCGATGATGCCCTGGTAACTATCGCGCAGCCGGGCGGTTCGCTCGTGTACGGCCTGCTCGAGCTGGTCGCGTTCGGTTCGCAATGCATGGTTGGCAACTGCCAGCTCAAGATTGTTGCGCACACGCAAAAGTAGTTCGGGAAGATCCAAGGGCTTGCAGATGTAATCATTGGCGCCGAGCGATAGCCCCTTGCGACGGTCTTCCGGCCGACTGAGTGCGCTGGCGATGATGATCGGCGATGTGCTGCGGTCGCGTTGGCCGAGACTATGCAAAATGTCGAATCCGTTCGGTGACGGCATATCCAGGTCGAGCACCAGAAGATCCCATGGCATGCGCTGGAGCCAATCCAATGCATCCGCTGAATCGGTGAAGGCGGTCAGATTGCGCAGCCCGAAGGCCTTCATGCTGGATTCGAGAAGGCGCAGATTTGCTGGCGTATCGTCGACTAGGACAACGGTGGCATTCTTCAGGTGTTCGGGAAGCATCGATTCAACCTCAGTTATTCAACATCGCACTGACCAATTCACGCAGCTCGTCGCTGTCAATCGGCTTGCCGATAAAACCCTGGCAATCCAGATCAAGCTGCTGTCCGGCAGCGATCACGCCGCTGACGATGATGACTTTCAGCGTCCGTGTCCGAGGATCGGCACGCAGCTCCCGCAGGATTTCTTCACCGTTCATTTCAGGAAGATTGAAATCAAGCAGCAACAGCTCCGGCGGCGCTTCCATTATACGCGCAAGCGCGTCCCGGCCGTTGGCGATGATTTCGATCTGAACCAGGTCTTCCAGCGCCTTCTTGACCAGGAACTGGGTGGCCGGATTGTCTTCCACGAATATCACCCGGCCCCTCCCCGTGACGACAGGGCCGGGAATGCCGGAATCTGCCGACACTTCCAACCCGGATGGCGTAGCGGACCCGTGGACGGGAAGCTCGATCCAGAAGCTGCTGCCGATTCCCGGATGGCTGCTCACGCCCATACGGCCGCCCATCAGGCCAGCGAACTCACGGCAGATGGACAGGCCGATGCCGGTACCCAGAATCGCGGTATTCTCGCGCCCGAGGCGCTGGAACGGCTGGAACAGCTGGCCCTGCAATTCGGCGCCGATACCCATGCCGGTGTCCTCGACGATGATGCGGACGTCCTTTCCGGCAATCTGGTAAGTCAGGGTGATCTGTCCGTCGGGGGAGTTGTATTTGATTGCATTCGAAATCAGATTCAGGATGATCTGACGCAGGCGACGCTCGTCCGCCACAACATAAAGCGCATCGTCAGGCAGATCGAGGTTCAGGGACAATCCGGCATGCTCGATCTCGAGCCGCACCAACTCGGTGCTGGCCAACATCACCTCGCGCAACCCGACCGGCTGCAGATCCAGAACGGGCTGCTCGGCCTGGGCACTTGACCATTCGAGGATGTCACCGATCACCTGGTTCAGGTGGTTGCTGGCACTGAGGATCTCATCGATGTATTCCGGTTCGTTGTCGCCGGAGCCCGGCGGGTGCTGCATGCGCATCAGCTGCGCAAATCCCTGGATGGCATTGAGCGGCGTGCGCAGCTCGTGTGTCATGCTCGAGATGAAACGCGACTTGGCCACGCTGGCGGCCTGCGCCTCGATGCTGGCCGCGCGCAGTTCCATTTCGGTATTCTTGAGTGCATCGATGTCGTGGTGGGTGCCGCCGACCAGAAGGGCTTTGCCCGTTACCGGGTCGCGCTCGAGCACGCGCCCGCGGCTGAGCAGCCAGTGGTAATTGCCGGCGGCATCGGCAAAGCGGTATTCGCTGTAATAGAAATCCTGCACGCCGTCGATCGCGAGTTGCTTGGCTTCCAGCACCGCCGGCAGATCCTCGGGGTGCCCATGCGCGCGGAACTCCTCCTCGCTGACCGTTTCACCGCTGAGCCCGAAGCGCTTGACCAGACGGCCACGTAGAGTCACGGTGTTGGCGCGCAGATCCTGCTCCCAGATGCTCTCCGTGGTCCCTTCCAGCACCAATTCAAGCCGTTGATGAGCCTGTTGCCGCTCGGCTTCACTCTTGCCGAGACGCTGGCCCATAGCCGACGCATGGCCAGCCATCGCATCGAGCTCACTGACTTCGGAATTGACTTTCGTTGGTTGCCATTGACCATTACCGATCCGATCCATCATCCCGGAAACACCGATGATGGGCTTTTCCAAGCGCGCACTAAGCGAGCGTGAGCGCAACCACATGTAAGTGAAGAACGCCAAATAGAAGAATGCCAAGCCGGCAATCAGCAGATAGCCGATCTGGGTGAACCGCTTCGCCAAGGCATTGGTCTGCTCGAAGATGTCCTCTTCTGCAACCACCGTCATCAGGCGCCAGCCGGTCTGTTCAATGGTGGTCCAGGCCACCAGATGCGGTTTACCGCCGAGACTCAATGCTTGGATGCCGGAAGGACTGCCTGTCATGGCATTCGCCAGCTTGCGGGTGTCCGCGCGCTTGCCGAGATTGAAATCGGATGGCTTGTACAGCTCCTGGCTGACAGCCTCGTTGTAAGTGAAGTCAGTCAGTTCCGTCAGTCCGAAATCCGATTCGCCCGCCTTGGGCAAGGCCATGATATTGAGTTCCGCGCTGACCAGCACCGCATACCCCTTCCACGGAACTTCAAGGCTGCTGATCTCGTTGAGAATGGTACCGACCGTAAGATCGATGCCGACCACGCCCTCGAGGAAGTCGGACCGGTATACAGGCGCGATTGCAGACATCATCCAACCCTGGCCGGCCGGATCGACATAGACATCGGTCCAGACCACTTCGCGCTTCGGATTGTGCTTGGCATCGGCCAGGTAATAGAAGTTGTATTCCGGAATCGCCAGGCTGTGATCGTACTGTTCCGGGGTCAGGAACCAGGGGTAGATGTAATTCAGGCTGTCCCAGGTGTTCAGGTAAATCGCCGCCACCAGTGGATTCTCTGCCTTGATCTGCCGCATCAGTCCGTCGACATGCTCGAGCTTGGCGAGTTTGGCCAGATCGTGGCTGTTGTTTTTCCAGTGGGCCGCGGAATAGAACACGGCTGGTCTGCCGTCGTCTTTCGGACTGTAGTGGACGCCGGTAGGGGTCAATGCCAGATTTTTGCTCAAGGGCGCGGCCTTGGGGTCACGCAGCGCGCTTCCGACCTCATTGGCATACATCCGCGTCAATGCACTGATGGAGGACAGCTGCTGATCGATGACGCGGGATTCCTGGCGTACAACCAAGCGTAGGTCATTGCGGGCAGTTTCGCGCAGGTAGTCGATTTGGGCAACGCGGATGGCACTGTTGCTCAGCAGATAAACGGCAATCAATACCGTTTCGACCAGCAACAAGGGAATCAGCGCGCTTTTCACAAAGGCGCGCCACATCCAAGTGCGCAGCTGCACCGTTTGGTTTTCTTTCATGGTTTCAATGCGTTATTATATTAATATAGGTCAAGCATACAGAGTCGGCAGACGGCTGCCAATGGCGGAAAAAGAAGCCAAGCAGTGCGTGGCTTAAAGTGTTATGGAATGAACACACCCGAGAGCGAGGGAGTAGAGAGAGGGCGCTCCAAAGCCTAGGTAAATCCATATTATTTTAATAAGTAGTCGATATGTATTAATATTATTAATAATGACTATGTTTTTTTATAATTAAATCAAGCAGATAGCTGATGCAAAGCTCCTATCTCCCTAATAAATAGAGACATACCCACCCAAGCCCTGCCAGGACCGCCCGCGCGTTCTGCCATCCCGTGAATTGAGCCGGGAGCGTCTTAAAATAATTGTAAAAACTTTGTGAATTCTCCATAGAAAGCCATGGCACGGCTGTCGGCGCCGGCAATCTGCGCAGCAATTTCGGCAGCCACAGGCCCAGGACGTACAATGAAGTTCTCCGCTTCGGCTGAAGAAAATTGCATGCCCGCACTGCCGCACTGCCCCAAATGCCAATCCATTTACACCTACGGGGACGGCGACAATTTCATCTGCCCGGAATGCGCCTATGAATGGCCGCAGATTGCCGCGGGAGAAGCCGCCGAAGACATCAAAGCCGTCAAGGACGCCGTGGGCAACATCCTGCAGGATGGCGACACCGTGACTGTCATCAAAGATCTCAAGGTCAAAGGGTCCTCGTCATCGGTGAAAGTCGGCACCAAGGTCAGGAACATCCGGCTGGTCGAGGGCGACCACGACATCGACTGCAAGATCGATGGTTTCGGCGCCATGCAGTTGAAGTCGGAGTTCGTCAAAAAGGCCTGACAGTGCCTTCTGACAATGCGCTATCATCGGATGCAACCCCTTGACCTCGGCACATTGCAATGCACGAACCATACGATCTGCTGATACGTCGCGCCATACTGTTTGATGGCACCGGATCGGTGCGGTATGTTGCCGATGTCGCGGTCCACGACGGGCGTATCGCCACCATCAGCGCCGACCCGCTACCGGTCGATTCCGCCAAGCGGGTCATCGAGGCCGACGGCCTGTGGCTGACCCCTGGCTTCATCGACATCCACACCCATTACGATGCGGAGCTCCTTCTCGCGCCCGGTCTTCAGGAATCGGTCCGGCATGGCGTAACCACCTGCATGGTCGGTAGTTGCTCGATTAGCATGATTTACTGCGATGCCGAGGACGCTTCGGACATCTTCACGCGGGTCGAATCGATTCCGCGCGAATTCGTTCTGCCGGCACTGCGCAGGATCAAGACTTGGAATGACGCGTCCGGCTATATCGCGCACCTGAAGAGCCTGCCCTTGGGCCCGAACATCGCCAGCTACATGGGCCATTCCGATCTGCGCACGGCGGTGATGGGACTGGCGCGCGCGGTCGATCCGAAAGAAAAGCCGACCGAAGCGGAAATGCAGGCCATGGAGCAGCACCTCAACGAGGGCATCGACCAGGGGCTGCTCGGCCTGTCCGGGATGACCAATCCCTGGGACAAAGTCGACGGCGACCGTTACCGCTCGGCGGCATTGCCGTCGGTATATGCGCATTGGCGCGAATACCGGCGCCTGCATAGGCTGCTGCGCCGGCGCGGTGCCATCTTGCAGTCGGCACCGAACCTCAACAATCCAGTCAATGCCGTGTTCTACCTGTTCACCTCGGCCAGCCTGGCGATGCGGCGCAGCCTGAAAACCACCCTGATTACCCTGATGGATGTGAAAGCCAGACCGGGTCTGGACAGAATCGTCAGCGCAGGCACCCGGTTCTTCAACCGCTGGCTGGGCGCCAATTTCCGTTGGCAGGCCCTGCCGCAGCCGTTCCAGGTGTACGCCGATGGCATCGATTTCATCATCTTCGAGGAGTTCCCGGCCGGCGAAGCCGCGCTGCACCTGAAGCGCGATTTCGACCGTAACAAGCTGTTCGCCGACCCGGACTACCGTGCCCGGTTCAAGGCCGAATACCAGCGCAAATGGGGCGGACGGGTCTGGCACCGGGATTTCGGCGACGCGCATGTCATCGCTTGCCCGGATGCGTCCTTGGTCGGCAAGACCGTCAAGCAGATCGCCGACGAGCGCGGCGAGCATGAGGTGAACACCTTCCTCGACCTGGTCATCGATTACGGCCGCAGCCTGCGCTGGTCGACACTGATTGCCAATCATAATCCGGCACGCGTCGCGGCCAATCTTAACAATGACTGCGCCATCATCGGCTTTTCCGATGCCGGCGCGCATCTGCGCAACATGGCTTTCTACAACTTCGGCATCTGCATGCTGCAGCTGGCGTCGCAGCAGCAGGCGATCATGACGCCCGAGAAGGCGGTCTGGCGGCTGACCGGCGAAATCGCCGACTGGTACGGCATCGATGCCGGAAAGCTTTTTCCGGGCGGGCGCGCCGACATGGTGCTGATTGATCCCGACGCGCTGCGGGCCGCCAAGGTCGGAGAATATGCCGAGGCACGCTTCGATGAGCTCGGCGGCCTATTGCGCGTGGTCAACCGCAACGACGGGGTGGTCAAAAACGTCATCATCAACGGAAACATCGCATTCGAAAACGACCAACCCGCCAGTGGGCTCGGTACGGCATCGGTTTTCGGGCGGTTCCTGCCCCGTATAGGGCGTACCGCACAGTGAAGCGCGTGCAATCGGGCTAGGCTGGAAGCACCATTCAAGGAGTTGCCCATGAAAAATATCCTGTTAATAGCGCTTATGACCCTGGCCGGATGCACCGGCAAGCCCGATAACATCAAGCCGGTTGAAAACTTCCAGGCTGAAAAATACCTCGGCACCTGGTATGAAATCGCCCGTATCGATCATCGCTTCGAAATAGGCCTGACGCGTGTCACCGCCGAATATGGCAAACGCGAGGGCGGCGGCATCACCGTCGTCAATCGCGGCTTTGAGGCGGAATCCGGGAAATGGAAGGAATCGGCCGGCAAGGCGTTTTTCGTTGATGGCGAAGACAAAGGCCATCTGAAAGTCTCCTTCTTCGGCCCGTTCTACGGGGCCTACATCGTGTTCGAACTGGACCAGCCGGGTTATCAGTACGCACTGGTGAGCGGCCCGGACACCTCCTATTTCTGGCTGCTTTCACGCACGCCGACGATGGATGCAACACTGCGCGAGCAGTTGATTGACAAGGCCGTAGCCAAAGGCTTCCGCCGCGAAGACATTCTGCTGGTCGATCAAACCGCAACGCCCTGATTGTGCATGCATCCACTACTGACTCTGCCGCTGGCACCGTTACTGCTGCTTCAAGGTCTTTATGTCCGTAAAGTCACGCCACGCCTGCCGGAACCCCCGGGGGCGCGAAGCGGCGAAATCGGCCAAGGACGGAATCTTCGGCTGCTGATTCTGGGTGACTCGGCTGCGGCCGGGGTCGGTGCCGAAACCCAAACGCAGGCCTTGTCCGGCCAATTGATCCAGAAGCTGTCCGGCAGCTACCGGATCTCCTGGCAGCTCTGGGCCGCCAATGGGCGCAACAGTGCGCAGAGTCTGCAGATTCTGGAACAGGCTCCGGCCGAATCATTCGATGCGGTACTGATTTCACTCGGGGTCAATGATGTGACCGGCGGCATATCGCTGGACACCTGGCGCAATCAGCAGCTGCAATTGGCCGAGACCTTGCGCGAAAAATTCAGAGCACAACGCATCTTATTCACCGCACTGCCGCCGATGCATCACTTTCCGGCGCTGCCGCAGCCGCTGCGCTGGGTGCTGGGAGCACGCGCCAAAAAATTCAATCAGACGCTGTGCGCCTTCGTCGCAACGCGTAGCGATTGCCGTGTGCTGCATTTCGATGCACCGATGCAGCCGGACTTCATGGCCGCGGATGGTTTCCACCCCAGTTCCGTCACTTACGGACTGTGGGCCGAACAGGCGGCCAGATCCATCACTGCGGTGGATTGAATCCGGAAAAACGCTGCACGACCCCCTTGAATCCAAACGTTGCCAAGTGCGCCGGCGTGCCTGCCACACTCTGACACGCGAATCCAGCCGTGGCCATCTGTTTGCGGAAGCGGACATGAAGTCGCCGTTTGGGATCGACGATGATGATGCGGGTCGCGGCGTCACTATGCCGCATCAAAAAAGCGGTCAGCAAATCCGGATGATCGGGCTCATAGAGCAGATCGCTGCCGATAATCAGGTTGAACACACCCAGATCGGGATCCGGCACGCGCCAATCCAGGCGCTGAAAGGGTGTATCCGTCAAGGCGTTTCGACGGCTGTTATCGTGTAGAAAAACTTCCGCACGCGGATGATAATCGGTCGCCAGAATATCGCCACCGCGGGCATTGGCCACCAGACTGGCCATGCCCAGACCGCAACCGAGTTCAAGGATTCTGCCGGGCCCGAGTACTTCCCGGCTGATCAGATCGGCCAGCAGAAGACCCGAGGGCCAAAGCATGCCGAAAAACGGCCAGCTCGCCGATGAAATGCCGAGCGCCTCGGTGACGCCGTCCGGATCGTCGAATTGATTGCCGTCAATCAGACGCCGGATGCGGTAGGCAACGCCATCGAAGTGGTGGGTATCGACGCAGGTCTGCAGTGGCGGGGCCATGGCGTGCTCGGATTCAAATCGTGAGTGATATGAATCCCGGGCAAGTCAGAACCGGCGTGCGACCCAGATGGGTCACGGGCGGGAACGGAGCTGGACAAATCCATGCGAACCCCCACCCTACGCCTTTGCCGGCGCAAACACCAGCGGATCAGTAGGCGAACTGTTTGAAGATCTGGTCGATATCGCCGCCCCAGACGCCGTGATACAGCGCCAGCTTGCGTTCGGCCGGCGTTTCGTTCGCCAGCGCGATTTCCATCAGCGGATGCAGGAACAGCGCCTCATCATCGCCGTGCCGGTTGAGACGGCGCCGGTTCTTCAGACCCAGCGCGGAAATCTTGAGCGCTTCGATGGCCAATTCGCGCAGACTGCTGTTTCGGAACGGCAGCTTCAAGCCCTGTTTCGGCACGCCATCGCGCAGCTGGTTGCGTTCGGTCATGCTGAAATCCTTGACCAGATCCCAAGCCGCATCCAAGGCTTCGGTGTCGTAAAGTAGACCGACCCAGAATGCCGGCAGGGCGCACAGGCGCCGCCACGGACCGCCATCGGCACCGCGCATTTCCAGATACTTCTTCAAACGCACTTCAGGAAAGGCGGTGGTCATGTGATCGGACCAGTCGGCCAAGGTCGGCAATTCGCCCGGCAACGGCGCCAGTTTTCCGTTGAGGAAATCACGGAAGCTGTGGCCGGCGCAATCAATGTATTTTTTGTCGCGGTAGGCGAAATACATCGGCACGTCGAGCAGGTAATCGACATAGCGCTCGAAACCGAAACCGTCCTCGAACACGAAATCGAGCATGCCGGTGCGGTCCGGATCGGTGTCGGTCCAGATGTGCGAGCGGTAGCTCAGATAGCCGTTGGGCTTGCCTTCGGTGAACGGCGAATCGGCGAACAGCGCGGTGGCAACCGGCTGCAACGCCAAAGACACACGGAATTTCTTGACCATGTCGGCTTCGTTTTCGAAATCGAGATTGGTCTGCACCGTGCAGGTGCGGGTCATCATGTCCAGACCGAGCGTGCCCACTTTCGGCATGTACTCGCGCATGATCTTGTAGCGGCCTTTCGGCATCCAGGGCATGTCGCTGCGCGCCCACTTGGGCTGGAAGCCCATGCCCAGAAAGCCGATACCGAGCTCGTCGCCGACCGCTTTGACTTCGGCCAGATGCTGATTGGTTTCCTTGCAGGTCTGGTGGATGTTTTCCAGCTGCGCTCCGGACAGCTCGAATTGTCCGGCCGGTTCCAAAGTGATCGATGCATCGTCGCGCAATAGAGCGATGATGTTGCCGCCTTCTTCAACCGGCTGCCAACCGAAGCGGGTCAATCCTTTCAGCAGGGCGCCGATGCCCTGCTCGCCCTCGTAGGCCGGCGGACGCAAGTCATCGAGGCGGAAGCCGAATTTTTCATGCTCGGTGCCGATCCGCCAGTCCTGCGGAGCACGGGCACCGGAAGCGTGGAAAGCAACCAGCTGGTCTTTACCGGTAATCAGGGGGGAGTCCGAATCAGCCATGCGCCTGCCCTTCGGCAATGGGTGCCGCCATCAGCCAGCCCGTGACCACCTCGCGCGCTTCGTCCAGACCCAATTTGGCGGAACCGGAAAACAGCTGGACGCTGGCGCGTCCGGCCAGCTCCTTCTTGACCAGGGCCAAGGTGCGTGCCTGCTCGCTGCGGCCCAGTTTGTCGGCCTTGGTCAACAGGCAATGCACGGAAATATTGCGCTTGAAGGCGTAGTCGAGCATCTGCAGGTCGTAATCCCGCATGGGGTGCCGCACGTCCATCACCAGCACCAGGCCGACCAAGGGCTCGCGGATCTGGAAATAGCGGGTGATGAACGCCTGCCAGTGGTCGCGCACGGCAATCGGCACTTTGGCATAGCCATATCCGGGCAGGTCGACCAGATAGCGGTTCTCGGTGATGCGGAAATACACCAGATGCTGGGTACGGCCCGGCGTCTTGGAGGTCCGGGCCAGGCAGTTCTGATTGCACAAGGCGTTCAGCGCGGTCGATTTTCCGGCATTGGAGCGGCCCGCAAATGCGACTTCGGCCAGACTGTCTTTCGGCAGCTGGGCGAGGGCATTGGCCGAGAGCACGAATTCGGCTTGGGCAAGAGGATTGGCCATGGGGACCGCTTCGGGGGGAATTGGCCTATTCTACCCTTTGTTTCTCCGGCAAAGCGCCGTTACGGATTGACCGAACCCCGTAAACACTGGGATAATTGGCGCTTGACGGGTTTGCCCGACGCTTAATCCACCTTATTCGCTTTTCGGAGTCTCAATGAAGCTCTCCCACATCCTCGTCCTGAGCACCGCTTTGGTATTCACTGGCGCCATTGCCCAGCAGGCTGTTGCTCCGGCAAATCCCGAGGTCGCTCCGGCCGATGCCACGGCAGCTGCCATGCCGGCACCCGTCCTAGCCGTGGACACCGGTCCGGTCAAACCCGGCGATCCGAAGGCAGGCCAGACCAAGGCCGGCGCCTGTGCCGCCTGCCACGGTGTGGACGGCAATGCCGCCGCCGCGCTGTACCCGAAACTTGCAGGCCAGCATGAGCAGTACATCTGGCGCCAGCTCAAAATGTACAAATCCGGCGAACGTAACAACGCCATCATGCTCGGCATGGCCGCAGTTTTGACGGAACAGGACATGCGCGATGTCGGTGCCTACTTCGGCCAACAGAAAGTCATCGCCGGCCTGGCCGACGAGACCGTGATCGCCCAAGGCCCCAATGCCGGCAAGAAGTTCTATCAGGTCGGTGAGAAGATCTACCGTTCCGGCAATGCCGCCAATGGCGTCCCGTCCTGCATGGCCTGCCACGGCCCGGCCGGCGCCGGCATGCCTGGCCCGACCTACCCTGCACTCGGCGGCCAGCATGCCGATTACACCAGCCTGCGTCTGAACGAATTCCGTGCCGGCACGGTGTGGGGCAAAGACAAGAATGCCAACGTCATCATGTCGCAGGCCGCAAAAGGCCTGAGCGATGAGGAAATCCAAGGCTTGGCCACGTATCTGCAGGGTCTGCACAAGGCCGGCAAATCCGCTGCGAAGTAATTCCCGACAGCATCCGTTCAGCAAGCCGATAGCATCCTGATGTTATCGGCTTTGTTTTCCCTAAGGAGTATTTATGATCCGTCGTCTTGTGTTCAGTCTGCTGTTGCTCGCCCCGCTTGCCGTTGGTGCCCAATTGAAAGCCGGCGTCCCGGTTGCCGGCAAGGATTATGTTGTGCTGAGCCCGGCACAGCCCACCTGGGGCACCGGTGGCATTGAGGTGGCCGAAGTGTTCGGCTACACCTGCATCCACTGCGCCCAGTTCCAACCCCTGATCAATAACTGGAAAAAAACATTGCCGGCTGATGTCAAACTGCGTTACGTTCCGGCCGCCTTCGGCGGTATCTGGGATAACGGTGCCCGCGCATTTTTCGCCGCGGAAGCCCTGAAAGTCCAAGAACGCACCCACGACGCCGTGTTCAAGGCGGTGTTCATCGAAAAGAAAGTAACGACCGCCAGTGTTGAAGAATTCGCCGATGTCTATGCCGGTCTGGGCGTCGACCGCGCGAAAATCCTGAGCGTGATGAAAGGCACCACCGTGTCCGGAAAGGTCAACCGTGCCCGCCAGTTCGCCCAGCGCGCCGGCGTCAACAGCACGCCGACCATCATCGTCAACGGCAAATACCGCATCACAGCGAAATCGCATGAAGAGTCCTTGAAAGTGGCCGAATATCTGGTTGCCAAGGAGCGTGCCGCGCTTCCTGCCGCTGCGAAAAAATAAATCCTGGCCCCGCTCCGGCGGGGCATCGCATGACGGACCGTCGGCTCAAACTCCTCAGCAGCAACATCCAGGCCGGATCCACCACCCGGGCATATAGCGAGTATGTAACGCGTTCGTGGTCGCATGTTTTGCCAAACGGCAAACGCGGCAATCTCGATGAACTGGCCCAGACCTATGCGCCGTTCGATGTGGTCGGCCTGCAGGAATGTGATCCGGGCAGTATGCGCTCCGGCTTTTCCAACCAATCCGATTATCTGGCGGAAAAAGCCGGTTTTCCCTTCAGCTCGCACCAGGCCACCCGCCGCATCAGTCGTTTTGCCGGCTCCGGCAACGCACTGCTGTCGCGGCTGAAGCCGTCCAAGATTGACCATTTTGTATTGCCCAGCCGCATTCCCGGCCGGGGCGTGCTGTTGGCGGAATTCGCCAATGAAGGCCTGCCTTGGCACATCGCCGTCACCCACCTGTCGCTCAGTGCCAGCGCACGGCGCGTGCAGATTGCCTATCTTGCGGAGCTGCTTTCGGACCGGCCGCGGCTGGTGCTGATGGGCGATTTCAACTGCGACCTGCTGGCACCGGAAATGAGCCGGCTGTTCCAGTTCACCAGTCTGGCGCCACCGCAGATCAGCCTTCCTACGTTTCCGAGCTGGGCCGCGAAGCGGCCAATCGATCATATTCTGGTCGGCGGCATGAACAGCAGCCAATATCAGACCCACATCGCCGCAGGCTCAGATCATCTGGCCATCGCACTGGATCTTGAATTACCCGCGATCAGTCCAGAGAATAACCCATGGCTGCAATCGCAGGCGTCAGACGCGCCATAACCTCTGGATCGAAATACGGTCGGTAATGCCGCCAGCGCCCGATGGCGCGGCTGTTCAGCGGCTCCAGAACCTGGGCATAACTCGGCGTGCTGATGATGCCTTTGCGGCGCGCATGCTCGGCGCTGTCCAGCCAGCTCTCATTCCATGGCATGTCGAGAAACATGGCTAAGCGCTGGGTTTCAGCCATCGGATCGGCAATCAAATCTTCGTAACAGGTGGTCAAAATGGCGACCTTGAAATCAGGCTGCAGACGTTGCCAGAAATCCGCCATCGCGACATAGAGTTCGGCGATGCGGTCGATGCTGCTATAAAGGTTTCCGGTAGAGCGCAGGTTCTGCATGTAACAGCTCAGGACGACATCCAAAGGATGGCGTAGCGCCAGAATGATGTTTGACTGCGGGAAAATCGTCTGGATGAACGGCAGGTATACCCAATTCAAAGGGTTCTTATCGACCACGCGCTGTCCTTCCAACTCCAGGTCTGCTTCAACCTGCTCGAAATAAAAAGTGCGCAATACGGCGATCTGCTGCGTATCCAGACGGTCCAGATCCTCCGGATAGCGCAACCCGAGCGCATTGAACTCCAGCAATGTTTTGACCAGATAAGGCTTTTCATCGAAGGATTTCAGGCCCGGCCGGGAATCCAGAATCTGTTCCAACAGGGTCGTACCCGAACGCGGGAATCCGACCACAAACACCGGGTCGGTGCGGCCATCCGGAATGCATGGCGGACCTTCAAAGACCGGTACCGCTGTCTGCAGAATCCTGAAAAAACCGGTTCGGGCTTCCAAGATGGCCGGCCCCTCATATGTGGGCGCTTGCAAGGCATGCGCTTCCACCAGCACGTTCCAAGCCTCTCCGAAGCGATGATTCCGGTCCAGACTCAGGGCATAATCAAATCCAACCTGGGCCTTCCAACGGGTCTCCGCATCCGGCAGCGTCCAGGCAGAATCCATGAGCGTGCAGGCCTGATCAAACTCACCATCGCGATAAGCCTGCTTGCCACGCAGATGATTCACCGCCACCTGCTGAAATGGCACGCGAACCAGACGCGCTGCATGGGTCAAGGCGGCTGCCAGACCGGCGAGATCGTTGGCGCGTTCGCTGGCAAGCGCCAGTCCAATCCAGGCATCGAAGGATTCCGGAAGGCGTGAGGTCAGAAGCCGGTATTGCGACAGCGCGGCTTCGAACCGTCCGATACGCATTAGCAAGGAGGCGACCTGAAGCGCGCGCGTAGGGTCAGTAATCGTTTCGATTAGTTTTTCGAGATCCTCGGCGGCCTGTTCACGGTAATCCAGCGCAGCCGCGATGTCCGCTCGCAACAGACGGTAATCGGTATCTTCGGGATCGGCATGGACGGCGGCGGCGGCTTCTTGCAAAGCCTCATCCTTACGCCCCAAACCGCTCAAGGCACGCGCCGCACAAAAGCCCATGAAGGCATCGCCGGAAGAATTTTGCCGCGCCTGCTGCAATGCAGCCAATGCCTCCTGAAAGCGCGACGCATCGCAAAGGGCGCTGGCCAGATTGGACCAGGATGCCGGACTGCCCTCAGCCGTAGCTGCGCGCTCGAACCATTCGACCGCCTCATCGACTGAACCATTGCGGTGGCAGATCAAGGCCATCTCCGTCAACAGCGCAGGCTGTTCCGGGTGAACCATCAATGCCGCAGCAAGGACCTGTCCGGCCAAAAACGGATTGCCGATGGCATGGGCGTGTCGCGCCGCCTTGAGATACTGTTCCACCGTCGTCATCGCCATTCCATCATCGAGCCAGCCGTCATTCTAACAACTGTAGTGGATCAGGACTTCCACATCAGCGACAGCGCCATGAGCAGAAGGAATGTTGCAAACAGACGCTTGAGAACCGGCGCCGGTAATTGATGGGCCCAGCGCGCACCGAGCGGGGCGCACAGCACCGAGGTCAATGCAACGCCCAGGGCTGCCGGCAGATAAACATAACCGACGCTGTATTCCGGCATCGGATGCGGATTGTGCAACTGGCTGTAGGTCAGGGCTGCCGCCAGGGCAATGAACACGCCGCACACCGCCGACGTGGCCACGGCCTTCACCGCCTCGACACCCCGCCAAATCAGCGCAGGCACCGTCATGCTGCCGCCGCCGATGCCGACGACGGCGGAAACTGCCCCGATCACAACGCCGGCAAAGCCCCATCGCAAGCCGACCGGAGCCTTCGAGCCGGCAGCACCGGCTCGGGGCCAGTTGGCAAGCAACTGCAGCGCGACCAACACGCAATAGCCCGCCACGACCCAGCGCAGGCCCGGGCCGGCCCACTGCACCACGCCGAAGCCGGCAACAACCGCCCCCAGCAACATGCCGGGCACCAACCACAGCACGGTCGGCCACAGCACGGCATCCCGGCGGTGATGCGCATAGGCCGAGGACAGGCCGGTCAGCACGATACTGGCCAGCGAACTGGCCAGGGCAACCGGCACCACAATGGCCTCCGGAACGCCTTGTGCGGGCAGCAGCAGAATGAGCGCACCCACCAGCAGCAGACCGCCGCCGATGCCGAGCAAGCCCGATAGCAGGCCGGCGGCGATGCCCAACACTGGATATATCCACCAAGCCGCCATATGCTTATCCTTTGACGCCGTCGTAAATCGGAATTCCGCGATGCACCGGAAGCAGCTCGCTCTCTTGGCCATTATAATCGCCGCCGCCCTACCCGCCGCAGCGGCCACCGCACCGCCGCAGGAAGCCGAACTCCGGAGCGCTTTCCTGTCCGCCAAGTCGGGAGCGCTGACCGAAACCCAGCGGCAGAATCTGCGCCGCAACCCCTTGCTGCCCTGGTTGGAAGCAATCCAGTTCAAGCAGGACATGAACGCCAATAGCGCGCCGCTGGCGCTGATCGGCAGCAATCCGGAAGATCCGGCCAATGTCTGGCTGATCGGCCAATGGCGCAGTGAGTTGGTCCGCCGCCAGGACTGGCCGGCGTCTGCACAATGGCAGACTCAGTATCCGGATAGCAGTACCGGCAACCGTTGTGCCAGCCTGCTGGCGGTTGAGCCCGCGAAGCGGGATGCCCCATGGCAGCAAAGCGCACTTGCCGTATGGCGCACGGAAAGCAAATCGCCTGCGCACTGCGCGCTGGTCTTCGATCATCTGCGCGTCAGTGGCGCACTGGATAGTGCTGCGGCCTGGCAGCGATTCGACCAGCTGTTGGCTGATGATGCCGAAGCGCGGCTTGCGGAAGTCATTGCGGTCATGCCGGCCAGCGACGCCGGTTTGGCCTCCCGCTACCGGGACATTCTGAACGATCCAACAGCGGACACTGCCGGCCTGCCACGCGATGGCCGCAGTGCACGCGTTCTGACGAAAAGTTACAGCGCCCAGGCCCGCAAAAATCCCGCACAGGCTTCGGCATTGCTCGATGCCAATGCCGGTACCTATGCATTGACGCCGGAGCAGGTGCAGACCGTCCGGCATGAGATCGCCCTGTGGTCGCTGGTGAATTATCTTCCGGAGGCCGAATCGCGCTATCAGGCCCTGCCCGAGCCGGCCCGCAGCGCCAATCTGCGGGAATGGTACATGCGCTACCAGTTCAGCGTGAATGATGACGCCCGAACGTTGAATGCATTCTCGCAATTGCTTCCGGCCCAGCAGCAGGAAGTCCGGTGGCAGTATTTCAAGGGACGCGTGCTTGAACGGCAAGGGCGTCGCAGCGAGGCCTTGCCGCTTTATGCCGCGGCCGCCAAATCCGCCAATTTCCACGGCTGGCTGGCCGCCGATCGGCTGGGTGCCGACTACACGTTCTGCCCGCTCGAGCAGCGCATGCCGGCCAAGGATCGGGCGGCGCTGCACGCCGGCCATCCCGGTCTGGAGCGTTCGCT
>NZ_JBILBO010000029.1:0-4839 GCF_044353605.1 Arenimonas sp.
TGGAGATCACCACATCGATGCCGTCCTTTGCCGCCTGCAGGGCATAGGTGCCGATGACATCGTCGGCTTCCACGCCGGACACGCGGATCACCGGCAGACCGAGCGCCTGCACAATGGCGATCATCGGCTCGACCTGCGCCCGCAGGTCGTCAGGCATGGTGGCGCGGTTGGCCTTGTACTCGGGATACAGGGCATCGCGGAAAGTCGGGCCAGGCGCATCCAACACGAACGCGATGTATTCGGCATTTTCCTTCAGACTGCTTTTCAGCATATTGACGATACCGAACAGTGCGCCGGTCGGGGTGCCATCGGCGGCGGTCAGCGGCGGCAGCGCGTGGAAAGCGCGGTACAGATAGGACGAGCCGTCGATGAGGACGAGTTTGGACATAACCGGAATCCTTCGTGATTAAGGTTATTATGCCACTTCAAGGTCCATTTCCCTGAGTATGTATCCCGATGCCGAATCCGAAACGCAGCTCCGACCAATCCGGCCTTGATCCGGTCGAGCGCGCCTCGGAAGTGGTGTTCGGAACCCTGATGGCGATGAGCTTCACCGGCACGCTGTCGGTGGCCACCGCCGGCGAACAGGACATCCACACCATGATGCTGGCGGCAATCGGCTGCAATCTGGCTTGGGGCTTGACCGATGCAGTGATGTATCTGATTGCAGAAATCACCGAACGTGAGCGAAAAATTTCATTCCTGCATAAACTGCATCATGCTGAATCCGCCGAAGCGGCCGATAGACTGATTGCCGATGAAATGCCGGAGCGCTTGCGTTCGCATGCCAACCCGACCGTCTTCGAGGCCTTCCGGAAAAGCCTGGTGGAACTGCCGGAACCCCGGGCCACCCTCGGGCGCCGCCAATATCTCGATGGTCTGCTGGTCTTCCTGCTGGTTGCCTTGTCCACCTTCCCAATTGTGCTGCCGTTCCTGCTGGTCGACGACGCCGTTCATGCCTTGCGTTTGTCGAACGCGCTCGGCGTGCTGACCTTGTTCATCTCCGGCACTGTGCTCGGCCGACGTGCCGGAGGCAAAGGCTGGCACTTCGGTCTGGCCATGGCGACCATCGGCAGCGCGCTGGTCGGCATCATCATCCTGTTGGGCGGTTGAATCAGCCGGCTTGCAGTTTTGCATAAGCCAGCACCAGCCACTTGCTGCCTGCTTCGCTGAAATTCACCTGCACGCGTGCATGCGCGCCCGAGCCTTCGAACTGCATGATCACGCCCTCGCCGAAACTGGCGTGGCGCACGCTCTGGCCAAGGCGGAACACCCCGGCGTCTTCGGACAAGGAATGGGATGACGCATATCCGGAACTGTTGCCATAACGTGCGGTTTTCGGACGGATGGCGTGAATCAGTTTTTCGGGAATCTCGCGGATGAAGCGCGAGGGCGATCCGTACATCTCCATGCCGTGCAGACGGCGTGTTTCGGCATAGGTCAGCGTCAGTTTCTCGCGGGCGCGAGTGATACCGACATAGGCCAGACGGCGCTCTTCCTCGAGCCGATTGGCTTCATCGAGCGAGCGCGCCGAGGGAAACAATCCTTCTTCCACGCCGACCAGGAACACGAAAGGAAACTCCAGGCCCTTGGCGCTGTGCAGGGTCATCAGCTGCACGCCGTCCACGCCTTCTTCCACCTGGCCTTCACCGGCCTCGAGCGCGGCATAAGCCAGAAATGCGCTGAGCTCGCTGGTCGACTCTTCTTCATCGGGCACAATACGCCGCGAGAAGCGGCTGGCCACCGAGACCCATTCGTCGAGGTTGTCAACGCGTGAATCGAGCTCGCCCTTGGATTCCTTGCCGTAATGCAGGCGCAGCCCGGATTGTTCGAGGATGATGTCGAACAGCTCATACAGTTCGATGCCGTCGCGGCTGTCGCGGATGCTGTCGACCAGCGCCTGAAACGCGGCCAAGGCGTTCTTGGCGCGTCCATTCAGAGCGGACGATTCGCGGATCAAAGCCGAAGCGCGCCACAACGACAGTGCCGAATCCCGCGCCATCCGGCGCAGTTCATCCAGGGTGCGATCGCCGATGCCGCGCGGCGGCGTATTGACCGCGCGTTCGAACGCGGCATCATCATCGGGATTGGATACCAGCCGCAGATAGGCCATGGCATCCTTGATTTCCATGCGCTCGAAGAAGCGCTGGCCGCCGTAAACCCGGTACGGCAGCGCATTCGACAGCAACTGTTCTTCGATGGCGCGCGACTGGGCATTGTTGCGGTACAGCACGGCGCACTCGGAAGCGCTGTGTCCATTCTGGATCAGCTGCTGGATCTGCGCCACCACATAACGCGCTTCATCCACTTCGTTGAAGGCGGTATACAGTTCAATCAGTGCGCCATCACTGTCATCGGTCCACAGCTTCTTGCCCAGGCGCTCCGGATTGTGTGCAATCACCGCATTGGCGGCCGCCAGGATATTGCCGGTCGAACGGTAATTCTGCTCCAGCCGGATGGTGCGCGCTCCGGGATAGTCGTCGAGGAACTTCTGCATGTTGCCGACCTGCGCGCCGCGCCAGCCGTAAATCGACTGGTCGTCATCGCCGACCACGAACACTTGGCCGCGTTCGCCGGCAAGCAGGCGAATGAAGGCGTACTGCACGTTGTTGGTATCCTGGAACTCGTCGACCAGAATCTGGCTGAAGCGCTGGCGGTAGTGCTCCAGCAAGGCGGGTGTTTTCAGCAGGGTTTCGTGTGCGCGCAACAGGATCTCGGCGAAATCCACCAAGCCGGAACGCTGGCAGCGGATTTCATATTCTTCATACACCTGCAGCTGCACCCGCGTGTAGGCATCGCCCATGGCAATCTGGATGGCGGCCGGTCGCCGGCCGGCATCCTTCTGGGCATTGATCCACCACACCAGCTGCTTCGGCGGAAAGCGGGTGTCGTCCAGCTGCAGATCGGCGACCACGCGCTTGACCATGCGCAGCTGATCGTCGGCATCGAGCACCTGAAAGCTTTCCGGCAGAGCGGCGTCCTGCCAGTGCAGGCGCAGCAGCCGGTGCGCGATGCCGTGGAAGGTCCCGACCCACATGCCGCGTGCACCGTCGGGCAGCAATGCGGCGATACGCGTGCGCATTTCGGCGGCGGCTTTGTTGGTGAAGGTCACCGCGAGAATGCGGTACAGCGGAATATCGAAGACCTGATTGAGCCAACCGATGCGGTGAGTCAGCACACGGGTCTTGCCGGATCCGGCACCGGCCAGCACCAAGTAAGGGCCCGGCTCGGCGCAGACGGCCTCGCGCTGCGCCGGATTCAAGGCATCGATAAGACCGGAAACATCCATTACTTGCCGCTGACGCGTTTGACGCCGGGCAGTCGCAACACGTAATCGGCACCCATCAATCGCGACGGCGTGTAGAAGCCGCCGATCGGACGCTGCGCGGCCATCAGTTTGGCGACGATGCCGAGCGCAGCCAACACCGTCAGCGTGTAACCGTTCGGTGTTTTCAGAATGGCAGTGACCTGACGTCCGGCGGCATCGGTGGCCTCGCCCCAGACCCAGGTTTCGGCATCCTTGCGTTTTTCTTCCGACGGGCCGCGCACTTTACGGCCGACCTGCGACTTGAGAAAGGCCTGAACCGGTGCAAAGCCCAGCACGGGCCCGAGCCCGCGGATGCGGCGCAGCTGGGCGACGGTTGAGGGCGGCACGCACATGTAGACTTCAATGTTCGGAATGCCGGTCGAGATGTTGGCGGTGTAGACATCGCCCCAAGGGATGGTCATGGCCAAACGCGCTTCGCCGTTCTTGTCGAAGCTGCGGGTCTTCCAGGCCAGCGGTACCTTGGTCATCACACCGTTGATGCGGGCGCGACCGCCTTTGCCCAAACCCTCGACCGCGGTTTTGGCGGTGCCCGGACTCGGGCCGCCGGGTGCGTCGAAGGCCAACACCAAGGATTCGGCGGTCGGCAATTCCAGTTTCAGGATCGCGGCCAGGCAATCGGTCGGCACCACATCGAAACCGGCGCCGGGCAGCACCACGATGCCGCGTTGTTGCGCTTCGGCATCCAGACCGTGGCAGGCCGCGAACACATCGATCTCACCGGTGATGTCGAGGTAATGCGCGCCCACCGCAAGGCAGCCGCGCACCATCGGCAGGGACGTTTTGGAAAACGGTCCGGCGCAATGCAGCACCAGATCGATACCGCGCAGGCCCATTTCGACCGCTGCCGGTTTATCCAAGCCGAACACGCGTGCCGGCAAGCCGTACTGCGCGGCCATCGGCTCGATGGCTTCGCGCGAACGACCGGCGAGCACCGGGCGCAAGCCGCGGCGCAGGGCTTCTTCCACCATCAGGCGACCGGTATAGCCGTTGGCGCCGTAAATCATCCACTCCATCAGTGCGCTCCTAGCGTCATGTTACGGGACAGTTTCATCAGCTCCTTGAAGTAGCGCTCCGGCAGGAAGCGTTTGAGACGCCACAACATCGGTTCGCGTTTGGTCGGCAGAATCAGAAAGCGGCGTTTGTTGATGTCGGCGAAAATCCGGTCGGCGACCTGATCGAGGCTGTCCGGCGAGCGGTCCATCATTTTCTGGCCGAGGTGTTTGATTTTTTCGGTACCGACCGTGCTCTGCATCAAATTGGTTTTGAAGAAGGCCGGGCAGATTACGCTGACGTCAACCCCGGTGCCATGGCACTCGGCGCGCAGCTGCTCGGAAAACGCGACCACTGCGGCTTTCGATACGCCGTAGGTCATCAGACCCGGGGGGCCAGCCAAGCCGGCGAAACTGGCGGTGCTGACCACATGGCCGGAACCGCGCTCGAGCATCGCCGGCAAAAACAGTTTGGTGCCGCGCACCACGCTCAGCACATTGACCTCCCACAAATGCCGCCAT
>NZ_JBILBO010000022.1:0-15291 GCF_044353605.1 Arenimonas sp.
GCGCCGGGCGATAACAACACCACCCCGCCCTCCGGCAGTGCCTGTTGCGCCTGATGCACGGCATCGGTCAAGTCCGCGGCTTCGGATAAGACAAAGCCCGGTGCCGGAATGGCGCACAGGCGTTCGGCGATGCGGGCGCCGTTCTGCCCCATGGCAATGATGGCTTTGGGCGGGTGATTGCTGACGAAATCCGCGAAGGCTTCCCAGTCCAGGCCGCGATCATAACCGCCGACCAGAATCGCGACCGGCGATGCGCTGAAGCACTCCAGTGCCGCGATGCTGGCAAAGGGCGTGGTGCTGATGGAATCGTTGATGTAGCGAATGCCGTTTTTTTCACCGAGGGTCTGCAAGCGGTGCGGCAATGGCCGGAAACTCCGGGCCGCCGGTGCCAAGGCGATTGCATCCAGGCCCAAAGCCTCGATGGCGGTCAAAGCCGCGCAGACATTCCCGGCATTATGCTGGCCCGGCATCGGCAACTCACGCAGATCGAGCACGGCAAGCTCGCCACGATACAGGGTGTGGCCTTTGGCATGCCAGCCGTTGTTGGTGTTGAACCAGTGCACCTCGGCATCCAGGCTGTCGGCCAGTGCCGCCACCCGCGGGGCCTCCTCGTTGAGCACCACATGGCGCGCCTGCGACTGTGTGATCAGCGTCGACTTGTCATCGAAATAGGCCTGCATACTGCCGTGCCAGTCGAGATGTTCCGGGAAAAAATTGAGCATCACCGCGACTTCCGGCCGATCGGCCTCGAACGTCTGGTAACTCGACATCTCGATGACCCAGAATTCCGGCTGTTCATTCCAGTCCATGGTCTCCAGTAATGGCGTACCGATATTGCCGACCAAGGCCGTCCGCTTGCCGGCACTGCGCAGCAGATGCGCGATCAGGGCGCTGACTGTGCTTTTGCCTTTGGTGGCGGTGACGCACACGGTGCGCGCATCGGGATGGGCGGCGAACCAGAGCGCGGTCCCGCCAATGAAGCGGGTGCCCTTGGCCTGTGCGGCTAAAGCTTCGGGCCGGTATTTACTGATGCCCGGCGATTTGACCACCACTTCGAAAGCCGCGAGATCTTCGGCAGAAGGCTCGGCGCGGCAGCTTATGGCCTGGTCCGAAAGCGCGTTGATTTCCGCGGCTTCAGCTGGATTGCAAAATACGGTCAGCGAATGCCCGGGCAGTTGGGCACGCAAATATTTCAGGGCCGCACGGCCTTCGCGGCCAAAGCCCCAGATGGCGAGGGTTTTGCCCTTAAGCGCGGAAGGATTCACGCAGGGAGGCCCATAGCGATTCGGGAATAGCGTGTTCTTCCACCGCCACCAGCACTGGCGCGATCGGCAGCTCGGCGGCGTCCAATTGCGGCAGGATCTCGTCGGCGAAACGCCGGACGATGGCATCTTCGCGCCAGCTCGGCGACTGCGCGAGCGCGGCCATGGCCGCGCGGGATTCCCTGCCCTCGCCCACGCACTCGAAAGGCTTGTGGTCCTGATATTCCAACAATGCATCGAAACCGGGAATCTGCGCCGGTTCATCCAACAGATTGCGGCCGAAGATGGTCATCAGGCGGGGCTTGGGCATGAACGGCGCCAAGGCCAGGAACACGAAATGGCATTTCGGACAGACGCCGCACCAACGCTGGGCCGGACGCTCGCCGAGAATATGGAAATTGCGGTTGCAGCTGGAGAAGTGCGCGTCGTAGAAATCGGTCTTGGCGAACTGGCGGGCCACGGCCAATTCCGAAAACGGCCGCAGCAGCGAGTAGTAATTCAGATCGGCGGCGATATGGCTGCGCACGTGCGCGGCGAAGGCCCGCTCGAAATCCCAGCCTTTTGACCACTGGTGATTGACCTCGCCGGTGCCTTCGATCAGGCTGCCGTAACTGGCCGAACGTTCATTCGAGAACACCACCTGATCGGCGCCGTGCAGCAGTGCGGCCAAAGTCAGGATGGCGGAATTGACCGCGGTCACCGGGATGTGGCCGTTGAGCGCGCCCTGCTTGTTCATGGCGAACAGCTCCGCCGGCAACTGCCGGCTGATGTTCAGCAGCGGCAATCCGGTGCGCTCGGCGCAGGATCGGATCAGCGGCGCCGAACCGATCCAGGTCACGGTCTGCGCGATGCCGGCGCGGCGCAGGGCTTCGATCGACACCAGGGAATCCTTGCCGCCACCGATGGCAACCAGCGCATGCGTGGCAAGGCCGGCAGCCGCTGCCATCGCCGGCGTTGAAGCGTCTGCAGGGAAGACGATTTTGCCGCGCAGGTTCAGGCCGTTGCGGTAGGCGAATTCGCCCAAGCCGTTTTTATAGATCTCGGTCAGAAAGGCAGCGGTGCCGGCATCGATGGCGTAGGCATCGAGCACGATGCGTTCCGGCACGGCGGCTTTGTAATAGCTGACACCGGCAATCAGGTGCAAGGTGCGCAGCGCCGAGTGCACGGCGGCGGCACGCGTGGCATCCAGAGTGAACGGTGCGCCCGGGAAGGTGATGGTCTCGGAGAATACGCCGCCGGTATCGAAGGCGTAATCGAGCCGGGCGATGCCGGTGGCGGCGTCAAAGGCGCAATCGCTGAAGTGGAAGCGGCGGATTGCCTCGCGGTTGAACACATACTCAGACATCAAGAATCACCTCACGCGGCAGAGCGCGCTGATTGTATTGGTTGGCCATCACATACCCGTAGGCGCCGGCGGTGTCGATCAGCACCACATCGCCTTCGGCGGTTGCCACAGGCAAGGGGATGGCGTGCGCAAGTACATCGGTCGACTCGCAGATCGGTCCGACCACATCCACGCGCTGCGTCGGCGCGTCCGGTGCACGGCTGAGATTGCGCATGCGATGTTTGGCTTGGTACAAGGCCGGCCGCATCAATGCGTTCATGCCGGCATCCAGACCGACGCGGCGAATGCCAAGTTTGTCGACGACCTGAGTGACGGTCGCCAGCAACACGCCGGCCTGCGCCACCAGATAGCGGCCGGGTTCCAGCCAAATCGCGTATTGCGGCCATTGCGCGGCGTGCTCGGCGAGCGTGGCGGCCAGTGCCGGCAGATCGAATTCGGTCTCGGTGTCCGAATACGGCACAGCCAAACCGCCGCCGACATTGATGGCTTTGACCGAACCGATGTCCTCCGCCAGCTGCGCCAGCTGCGCGAACAGTTGCGCCCAGTGCCGGCAATCGGTCACGCCGCTGCCGACATGGGCATGCAGCACGGCAATTTCGGTCTTGATCTGCGCGGCCGCGGCACGGAAAGCCGGCAGATCGGCCAAGGCCAAACCGAACTTGGCATCTTCGCCGCCAGTCCGCACATGCGCATGATGGCCCAGTCCGTAACCCGGATCAATGCGCAGCACTAGCTTGCGACCGGCAAACAACTCGGGCCAATGCTGCAGCGGATACAGGCTGTCAACGGTGATCCATTCGGCCAGCGTGCGTGCTTCGGCATACTCGGCGCGGCTGGCAAAGCTGGGCGTGAACAACACACGCTCGGCCGGAAGTTCGGGGAATACGGCTTTGACATGGCGCAGTTCGGCCGCCGAGACGCATTCGAAACCGAAGCCACGCGTTTCCAACTCCCGCAGGATGGCCGGATGGGCATTGGCTTTGATGGCGTAGAAACGGCGTTCGAGCGATGTGATGCCGCACAGCGCATCGGCCTGTTTGCGGACACTGGGCAGATGATAAACATAGGCCGGAGAGCCCGCGGCGGCGATTTTACACAACGCCTCGCGTTGCGACTGCCACCAATGCACCGGTGCTTTGCTGAGGCCATGAACGATATCACGCCAGCTCGGACCGAAGATATCGGCCTCGGCAATCGGCATGGCGCCGGAATCAATCAGCAGCGCATGCAGCGTCGGCAGCAGATCCTGCGCGATGTCCTCGTCGACCACAAAGGTGAGATTGAGGTCGTTGGAGCTTTGCGAAATCAGATGCACGCGCTCACGGCCGAACTCGGCCCAGATGTCAGTCAGCTGATCGAGCATCGAACGCATGCCGCGGCCCACCAAGGTGACCGCACTGCAGGGCGTGATGACTTTGACCCGGCAAACCTTGGCCAGATCAGCGCACAGCGCGTCAAGCACATTGGAGTTGACCAGATTGTCGGAAGGATCCAAGGACACGGTGACGTTGGTTTCCGAAGTCGAGATCATGTCGACCGACAGCCCGTGCGCTTTGAAGCAGGCGAACAGATCGGCCAGGAAGCCGACTTGTTGCCACATGCCGATGGATTCCATCGACACCAGCACGATGCCGCTGCGGGTGCTGATGGCTTTGACGCCCGGATGCGACTCGGCACTGCGGCTGATGCAGGTCCCGGCCATGTGCGGGCGTTCGGTATCACGGATCCATAGCGGCACGCCCAGATCACGGCACGGATGGATGCAGCGCGGATGCAGGACCTTGGCGCCGGTAGTGGCGATTTCCTGCGCTTCCTGGTATTCCAAACGGCTCAGCAGTCGGGCATCGGGCACAGCGCGGGGATTGGCACTGAACATGCCGGGCACATCGGTCCAGATCTCGACGCGACGCGCACGCAGCAGCGCGCCGAAGTACGCGGCCGAGGTATCCGAACCGCCGCGACCGAGAATCGCCGTGCCGCCGTCGGCAGCGCGGGCGATGAAGCCTTGGGTAATCAATAACGAGGGGTTGCCGGAAAAGCGCGTACGCCAATCGGCATCGCCTTGGTAATCGCAGGACACCGACAAGCGGGCCGCCCAGGCACTTTGATTGGGCAGAGCGACCGCACGCAACCAGTCGCGCGCATCTAGCCAAGCGACCGGCAGGGTTTGCGTTTTTAGATAGGCGACACCGAGGGTGGAGGACAGCAACTCGCCCTGCGCCAGCACTTCCGCCTGCCAGTCAAAAGCACGCGCAAGGCGGCGTGGATCGGTAAACAGGGTGTGCACGACGGCCAGGCGTTCGGCCAGCACGGCCTCGGCATCCAGGCCCAACTCGCGGGCGAAACCCAGATGGCGTTCGCGCAATTGCTGTTCCAACTCGGCCAGATAGGCATCATTGTCAGCGCGGTCGATGGCGCTTTGCAATTGATTGGTGACGCCCGACAAGGCGGACACAACGACCAGAACTTTGGCGTTTTCGCCTTCGGCGCGCTCGCGCATCAAGCGACCGATGGTGTCCCAGCGATGGCGCTGCGACACCGAGGTGCCGCCGAATTTCAGCACGATCCAATCGGAAGCAGGGGCGGATTCGGGCATGGTGACAGGCAATCGGCAGCAAATGAAGATGTACACATGATAAGGCATGGCCCATGGCTTGGGTGCCGGAATCTGTCCGCCCTGCCCTGACGCACCCTTCACAAAAAGGGCTTGCCAATGTATTAATGCGCTATTACACTATACCAATGAAAAAACATGCCCTCCCCAAAAAGCCACTGAAAGCCGGCGTCGAGTCTCTGGCCCAGGCCCTCAATGGCCTCAAGAATGCTGAACAGGTCCATGCCTTCCTGATTGATCTGTGCACGCCAGCGGAACTGGAAGCCCTTGCCGACCGTTGGCAAGTGGTCGAACCCTTGACCAAAGGCACGCCCTATCGGCAGATCCATGATGACACCGGCGTCAGCGTGACCACTATCGGGCGCGTGGCACGCTGCCTGGAACTGGGTACCGGCGGCTATCAGCTGGCGCTGAAAAGCGGTCGTCGTGGAGCCGGCGCATGAACCGCCCGGCCGACCGTTATGCCATTGAAGCCTTGGCACGCGAAACCGGCAGTCTGGGCCTGTGCATTTTTGCCCGCACCGCAACGGGCTTGGTGGTAAGAGCGTTTCCACTGGGCGTGGGCATCGCCGAAGATCCGGCCTCGGGCGCGGCCAATGCCGCCATCGCCGCCTTTTTGCAGGAAACCGGACAGCTTGCCGCTCTGGGCCGGCGCTATCGGGTCAGCCAAGGCCGCGAAATCGGCCGTGATGCCGTACTCACCCTGGAACTGGATGCCGATGATGCGGTCTGGGTCGGCGGCGATTGCCGCAGCGTGCTGCGCGGCGAACTGCAATGGCCGTGATTCCCGAGCCCATGCATGCGGCCTACGCCGAAGCGGTTCGCCAGCTGACGCAGATCATGGCCGATCCCGAAGGACCCTACGGACATAATCCAAAGCCCGGATTCCGGCGTGGCATTGATGCCTACAAGAGTGCCAATTTTCTTCGGGCATTGACCAATGCCATGTTCGGCTATCACGACCGCTTCGGCGTCTATCCGGATATGGTCGATCCGAAAACTTTCAATGAGTTCATCTTCCGCCATAAATTTTTCGGTAGTATCAAAGTGCCGGAGACTGGCAACAAACTGCGGACCGGCCAGTTCATCCCCGAAGCGCTACGCACCCGCCTGCGTTGCCCGCCGCTGCTCTGGCACTCGGATACCGCGCATTTGCCGCGCAATGAGGCCATCGCACCGGGACGCTATTACCTGAAAGCCAATCATGGCAGCGGCCTGTTCAGAGCAATCGACTACCCGCTGGCGGCGGCCGATCGTGCCGAGCTGGAAGGCCTGGCCCGAGGCTGGTTGAAACAGATCTATGGCATTCATGACGGCGAGTGGTGGTATGCATCGATTCCCCGACGGATCATGCTCGAGGCCGATGTCTGCAACGGCAAGCCGTCGGTTTCCTGGAATGTCTACGTGATTCGTGGCCAGATCGGCTGCATCGAGCTGTTTGATAAAAACGCCGAGCCGATGCAGGTCACCTGGCTGGATGCCGACTTCAATCCGGATGCCCTGCAAATGGACACCCTGGTGCGGATCAAAGATCCGGTGATGCCTTCCGATCCGGCGTTCCTAAAAACCGCGGCGCTGGCCATTGCCGCGCCTTATGATTTTGCAAGGGTCGATTTCTTCATCGGTGCCGATGGCGCGCTGTATCTGGGCGAAGTCACCTTCAGTCCCAGTAACGCCCTGTCGCGCCGGCCGGCCGCCATGGAACAGCGCCTGGGCGCGCTGTTCCAAGCGCATCCGACTCAGTAACGGTAACCGACGCGGCGGTTGTTGTAGGCCACGGTATCGACACGGATGCGGACGCGATCGCCCGGGTGATACGGCATGATGGTGGTGTAATTGCGGCCATGGTAACGGTACGTCACACGGTAATCGCTGCTGCGATTATTCCAGCCATCGTTGCGGCATTCCACCACATGGCGGTCATAACCCCCGCGTGAGTCCCGATCGATGCTTTGTCCGATCAAACCCCCAATGGCAGCACCGGCGACGGTAGCCGCAACCCGGCCATCACCACGTCCGGCCTGATTGCCGATGACGCCGCCGATAACAGCACCGACCACGGCACCTTCATTCAAGCCGCTGTCGCGGTCATAGCGGCTGCAATTACGGCGGTAATCGCGGCCGTTGTTGCCCAGACGTTGCACCTGCACGACGCGAGCGGTATCAAAGCGGCCATAACCGGCAGTGCCGTACCGATCCTGATAACGGTCATCGTAACGGTCGTCATAGCGATCGTCGTAGCGATCATCGTAACGATCGCCGTAACGGGTGTCTTGGCGGTTGTCGTTGTAACGGTCGCCGGCAGCGGCAAATGCCGGTGCGCTCAACAGTAGAGCAGCGGCCAAGGAACTCAAGGCAAGGACTTTCATCACGGTCTCCCCGCGCGGAATTGCGCCCTTTGAATCTGGCACAGACTTCCCCAACCGTGGCTTAACGGCTTACCCGCGTTTAGGCTGCAGCATGGTTCCGGTGCATTTCGGGCTGCCGCACAGACAGGCCCAGAGCTTTTTCAGCTTCGACGTGTGACGCTCCACCAGACGGATGCCGTAGTTATAGGACAACTCGTCGCCGGCCTTGATGTCACGAATGGCTTTGATTTCAATACGGTCTTTGCTTTTGTCGCCGTCTTCGGCATCGATGTGTTCCGAGTCGCAGTTCGGATCGCAGCTGTGGTTGATCCAACGGGCCTCATTGCCCTTGATGTTGGCATCCAGCACAAAGTCTTCATTCAGGGTAAACAGGAAGGTGTGACCGGTTTCATCTTCGCCGTCGTAGGCGGCATCGACCTCTTCATGGCTGCGCAGTAGGCCTTTGTATTCGATGATGAACTCGCCTTTTTTGATGTTTTTCGCGGCAAATACGCCGCTACCATGGATTTTGGAACGACGGACTTCAAATTTGCTGGACATAGAATTTCCCGAGTGAGCCGCTATTGTGGCGAAGATTGCCGGCCTTGCCAAGCGCGCATTGCCTGCAGGCGCCGAATACAGTACAATTTTGGTCCTCTATGGAGAACCCCATGCGCCTGAGCTCCGATGCCTTTTCCGAAAACCAGCCGATTCCCGGTGAATTCGCTTTCGCTGTCATCGCCACGCCCGGTCCGATCACCCTCTCGGGCAATCGCAATCCGCCACTGGCCTGGTCCGACGTGCCTGAAGGCACCCAAAGCTTTGCCCTGATTGTTTCCGATCCGGACGTGCCCAGCGTCGGCACCGATGTCAATCAGGCCGGCCGCAGCGTGCCGCACGATTTACCGCGGGTGGATTTCACGCACTGGCTGCTGGCCAATCTGCCGGCGGATCGCCGCATGATCGCCGCCGGCGAATTCAGCGACGGCGTCACTGCCCGTGGCAAAACCGCCGATGGCGCGCATGGCAGCGTGCAAGGCCTGAATGATTACACCGGCTGGTTTGCCGGCGATGCCGACATGGCCGGCGATTATCACGGCTACGACGGCCCCTGCCCGCCCTGGAATGATGAACGCATGCACCACTACAGCTTTACCGTGTATGCCCTGTCGGTGCCGGTGCTGACACTGCCGGAACGCTACAACGTTGCCGATCTGCGTGCAGCCATGGCCGGACACGTGTTGGCCAGCGCCAGCCTGATGGGCCGCTACACCCTGAACCCGGCCGTGACGTACTGACATGCTACGGGTCACCAAACTCACCGACTATGCGACCGTACTGCTGGCCTGTCTGGCCAAAGCGCCCGAGCGCGTGCATAGCGCGAGCGAGCTGGCCGAATTGGCCAAGCTGGAGCTGCCGACGGTGAGTAAGGTTCTCAAGCCGCTCTCGCGTGCCGGTCTGGTGGAAGCTTTCCGCGGCAGCCAGGGCGGTTACCGCTTGGCGCAACCGGCAGCGCAGATTTCCCTGTTTGCGGTGGTGGAGGCGATGGAAGGCCGACCCGGTATGACCGAATGCAGCGGCGAACACAGCCAATGCGAACACGAACCGCATTGCGGCATCCAAGGCCAATGGCAGCAAGTCAACGATGTCATCGCCGACGCCCTGCGCGGCGTCAGCATCGCCGAACTCGGCCGTGACCGCCGCAAATCCATCCCCCTGAAACTGGCAAAGGCATGACCATGGCGACCGAACGTACCGAAATCGAACGCCAGCTCGAACGCCGCTACGATGCCGGTTTCGTTACCGACATCGAATCCGACACCCTGCCGCCGGGTCTGGATGAAGAGGTGGTGCGCTTTATTTCGAAAAAGAAGGAAGAGCCCGAATGGCTGACCGAATGGCGCCTGAAAGCCTACCGGCACTGGCTGACCATGACCCCGCCGCAGTGGGCCCAGCTCGACATCGCGCCGATCGATTTCCAGGCGGTCAGTTATTTCGCCGCGCCCAAGAAAAAATACGCCTCGCTCGACGAGGTACCGCAGGAACTGCTCGACACTTACGAAAAACTCGGGGTACCGCTGCACGAACGCGCACGTCTGGCCGGGGTGGCGGTCGACGCCGTGTTCGACTCGGTCTCGGTCGGCACCACCTACAAAAAAGAGCTGGCTGAAAAAGGCATCATCTTCTGCTCGTTCTCGGAAGCGGTGAAAGAACACCCCGAGCTGGTGAAAAAATACCTGGGCTCGGTGGTTCCGCCGGGTGACAACTATTTCGCGGCGCTGAACTCGGCGGTGTTTTCCGACGGCAGCTTCGTGTTCATTCCCAAAGGCGTGCGCAGCCCGATGGAGCTGTCGACCTATTTCCGCATCAACGCCCGCGACACCGGCCAGTTCGAACGCACGTTGATTGTGTGCGAGGACGATGCCTATGTGTCCTATCTGGAAGGCTGCACCGCGCCGATGCGCGACGAGAACCAGCTGCATGCCGCGGTGGTCGAGCTGGTCTGTCTGGAACGTGCCGAAATCAAATACTCGACCGTACAGAACTGGTATCCGGGCGATGAAAACGGCGTCGGCGGCATCTACAACTTCGTCACCAAACGCGGCGAATGCCGCGGCGCCAACAGCAAAATCAGCTGGACACAGGTGGAAACCGGTTCGGCCATCACCTGGAAATACCCGAGCTGCGTGCTGCTGGGCGAAAACTCGGTCGGCGAATTCTATTCAGTCGCGCTGACCCATCACCGCCAGCAGGCCGATACCGGCACCAAGATGATCCACATCGGCCGCGGCAGTAAGTCCAAGATCATCAGCAAGGGCATCAGTGCCGGCCGTGGCCAGAACACCTATCGCGGTCTGGTCAAGGTCGAGGCCTCGGCCGAAGGCGCCCGCAACTACACCCAATGCGATTCGCTGCTGATCGGCAAACGCTGCGGCGCGCACACCTTCCCCTACATCGAAGTGAAAAATCCAAGCGCCGTGCTCGAACACGAAGCGACCACCTCCAAGATTTCCGACGACCAGCTGTTCTACTGCCGGGCCCGCGGCATCGGTGCCGAAGACGCGGTCTCGATGATCGTGGACGGCTTCTGCAAGCAGGTGTTCAAGGAACTGCCGATGGAATTCGCGGTGGAAGCCAAAAAACTGCTGGAAGTGAGCCTGGAAGGCTCGGTCGGTTAACCCTTTTTCTGAAACGAGAACCCCATGTTAGAAATCATCGATCTGCACGCCACCGTCGGCGGCAAGGAAATCCTGAAAGGCTTCACGCTGACGCTCGCTCCGGGCCAGGTGCACGCCATCATGGGTCCGAACGGCGCCGGTAAATCCACGCTCGGCTATGTGCTGTCCGGCCGCGAAGGCTATGAGATCACCTCCGGCACGGTGCGCTTCAACGGCACCGATCTGAGCGAGCTGACCCCGGAAGAACGCGCCGCCCTCGGCATCTTCCTGGCCTTCCAGTATCCGGTCGAAATTCCCGGCGTCAACAACACCTATTTCCTGCGCACCGCACTCAATGCCCAGCGCAAGGCCCGCGGCGAAGCCGAACTGGATTCGATGGCATTCCTGAAACTGGTGCGCCAGAAGCTGTCGGTGCTGCACCTGAAAGACGAGCTGTTGCACCGCGCGGTCAACACCGGTTTCTCCGGCGGCGAGAAGAAGCGCAACGAAATCTTCCAACTGGCCCTGCTGGAACCCAAGCTGGCGATTCTGGATGAAACCGATTCGGGCCTGGACATCGACGCCTTGAAAGCGGTCGCCGACGGCGTCAACCACATGCGCAGTCCGGAGCGTTCGTTTCTGGTCATCACCCACTACCAACGCCTGCTCGATTACATCAAACCCGACGTGGTGCATGTGATGAGCGAAGGCCGCATCGTCGCCAGCGGCGGTCCGGAACTGGCGCTGCAGCTCGAACGCGACGGCTACGCCAGCGTGCAGGCGGGCGCGGCCTGATGTCGGCGTTCCTCGACAGCCAGGCGGCCGTCTTCGCCAGCCGAAGCCACACGCATCACCCGCGGGTGCAGGCCTGGCGCGAAGCCGCGCTGAGCCAGGCATTGCGCGCCGGCTTTCCGCACAACAAACTCGAGCGTTGGAAATACGCGCCGCTACGGGCCTTGGCCGGTAAACGTTTTGCCGAAAGCCAAAGCCAAACGGATGTCCGTCTGGATCTGCCACCGGCGCCGCGTCTGGTGTTCGTGGAGGGCCGCTATGATGCGGCGCGCAGCGATACCCGTGGTGCTGAAGCCTTGATCATCAGCACGCTGGCCGAAGCCTTGGCTGGCGATGATGAGCGCGCCGTGGCCGTGCTCGGTCGCGAATTCAGCGACGTCGAAGCCCCGTTTGCCGCACTCAATACCGCACTGGCCGAAGACGGTCTGCTGATCGAGATCCCTGAAAGCGTGGTCTTGGCAGCACCGCTGCATCTGGTGTTCGTGCACAGCGACAACAACGCCGGCAGCAGCTACCTGCGCCACAAAATCGAATGCCGCGAGCACAGCCGCGTGACGCTCATCGAGCACCATCTCGGTGGCGGCAACGGGGTCAGCAATGATCTGTGGCATGTGCATGTCAAACCCGGTGCGCACGTGCAGCATCTGCGCGTGCAAAACGCCGGCAGCGCGCACACCGCGTTCAGCCGTTGCGATGCCGCCATCGCCGGCGGCGCCGAATACACCCGTTTGGACATCGATACCGGTTGCCATTACCAGCGCCTGGAACTCAATCTGGCCTTGCAGGGCCGTCATGCCCTGGCCCGCTCCGGCGGCGTGCTCTGGGCTGTCGGTAGCGGCACCCTGGATGCCCGCCTGAGCGCCCGTCATCAGTCTCCGGATACCGCCTGTGAACTGCTTTGGCGCGGTCTGGCCGAAGACAAAGGCAAAGTGCATTTCTATGGTGGCATCACCATTGATGTCGGCGCCGATGGCAGCAATGCCGCACTGTCGAATAAAAATCTGCTGCTGGGCGCCAACGCCCAGGTCACCACGCAACCGGCATTGGAAATCCATGCCGATGAAGTCAAAGCCGCACATGGCGCCACCGTCGGCCAGCTCGATGCCACGGCCCTGTTCTATCTGCGCACGCGTGGCGTGCCCGAGGCCGACGCGCTGGCCCTGCTGACCCGCGCCTTTTACGCCGAGGCGCTGGCGATCATCGACGATGCCGCCCTGCGCGAGACCCTGAAGACCTTCCTGCCGGCCCGACTGGTGCAGGACGGTGTGGCATGAGCGCCATCGACTGGCAAGCCGTGCGCGCGGATTTTCCGATTCTAGGCCGCGAAGTGCACGGCAAACCGCTGGTGTATCTGGACTCGGCCAATACCGCGCAGAAACCGAAGGTGGTCATCGACGCCGTCGATGATTTCTACCGCAACCACAATGCCAATGTTTCGCGGGCCGTGCACCAGCTCGGCAGCGAAGCCACCGAAGCCTATGAAGGCGCCCGCAAGGCGCTGGCTGCGTTCGTAAACGTTCACCCCAATGATCTGGTGTTGACCTCGGGCACCACCCAGGCCATCAATCTGGTGGCGTATGCGTTCGCATTGCCGCGCCTGCAAGCGGGCGATGTCATTCTGGTCACGCGCATGGAACATCATGCCAATTTCGTGCCCTGGCAGCTGATCGCCGAGCGCTGCGGTGTCCGCATCGCGCCGGTGGAAATCACACCGGCCGGCGAGATCGATCTGCCGGCACTGAAGGCGCAGCTGAAAGCGCCGGTGAAACTGCTGGCACTCACGCACGTCTCCAATGTGCTGGGCACGGTCAATCCGGTCGCCGAGATCTGCGCGCTGGCGCGCAAGGCGGGCATCACCACCGTCATCGACGGCTCGCAGGCGGTACCGCACATGCCCATCGACATTCCGTCACTGGGATGTGATTTCTACGCCTTCACCGGCCACAAGCTGTGCGGACCAACCGGTACCGGCGCACTGTGGGCCAAGCGGGAACACTGGCAAAGCATGCCGCCGTTTTTCGGCGGTGGTGAAATGATCCGGGAAGTGCGTTTCGAAAAAACCACCTTCAACGATCCGCCGCACAAATTCGAAGCCGGTACGCCCAACATCGCCGGCTTTGTCGGTCTGGGTGCGGCCGTAAGCTATCTGGATGGCATCGGCATGGCGGCCATTGCCGAACGCGAACAGCAGCTCTTGGCCTACGCCAGCGAACGTCTGCAAAGCGTTCCGGGTCTGCGCCTGATCGGCACCGCCGCACACAAAGCCGCCGTGCTCTCGTTTTTGATCGAGGGCGCGCACTCGCACGATCTGGCCACCCTGCTCGATCTGCAGGGCATTGCGGTGCGCTCCGGACACCATTGCGCGCATCCGCTGATGGCGTTTTATGGTGTGCCCGCCACCTGCCGCGCGTCGCTGGCGTTTTACAGCACCGAAGCGGAAGTCGATGCCCTGATTGACGGCATCGCCCATGTCCGTCGCATGCTGGGCTGAACATGGGCCTGCATTTCCGTAACGCCGCTGCT
Source organism: Arenimonas sp. (assembly GCF_044353605.1). Lineage (GTDB taxonomy): Bacteria > Pseudomonadota > Gammaproteobacteria > Xanthomonadales > Xanthomonadaceae > Arenimonas. Next base: position 14,043 of record NZ_JBILBO010000022.1, read on the forward strand.
GCCGATATTCCCGCCATCGTGGTCCTGGTGGAGTCCGCCTACCGCGGCCAGGTCAGCCGCGCCGGCTGGACTACCGAGGCCGATTTCCTGGACGGACAGCGCATCGATGCGATGGGTGTGGCCGAGGATATCGCAAAGCCCGGCAGTGTCGTGCTGTTGGCCGAGCAAGACGGCCACCTGCTGGCCTGCTGCCATCTGGAGAACACCGGGCAGGCCTGTTATTTCGGTATGTTCTCGGTGGCGCCGCACTTGCAGGGCGGCGGCATCGGCAAACAGCTGATGCAGGAAGCCGAGCGCGTGGCACTGGCCTGGCAATGCAGCGCGATGGAAATGACGGTGATTGACATCCGCGACGAGCTGATCGCGTTTTATGAGCGCCGCGGCTATGTGCGCACCGGCATCAAACAACCGTTTCCCTACGGCGATGCCCGCTTCGGCATTCCGCTGCGCGACGACCTGCGTTTTGAAGTCCTGCGTAAACCCCTGAGCGGAGACACTGCATGAGCACCGATCTGAACGGCTGGCAGGCCGTGTGCCCGATGGCCGAACTGCTGCCGGGCGAACATACCGTGTGCTTCGACGGCGACACCGCGATTCTGGTCTGCAATGTCGACGGCGACATCTATGCGCTGGAAGACAAATGCACGCACCAGGATTTCGAACTCAGCCCGGGAAAACTCGATGGCGCCGAAATCGAATGCGTGCTGCACGGTGCCAAATTCGATGTGCGCACCGGCGAGGCCCTGTGCGCGCCGGCCTATGTCGGCGTACCGAAATTTCCGGTGCGCATCGATAACGGCATGATCTACACCCGCGACGACCGTTAAAGCCGTTCAATCTTCAGCCACAAGGCCTCGCCAAAGCCCTCGAGCATCAGCCGCGGCGCATTGGCTTCGGGCTGCAACCACAATCCATCGCCTACAGAAATCTGCGGCGCATGTTTCTGGTCTTTGAGGGCAAGAGTGCCCGACAACAGCAGCACGAACCAGCTCACGCCCGGCTCGGGCAGACACCACAGACTGCCGTGCATGGCGCGGCGTTCAACCTGGATGGTGACGGCATCCCGGCGCCAGATGGCATTGAAGTCGACGGTTGCACCGTCATGCAATGTACATTCCGGGGTTTCTTCCCCGGCAAAGCGGCAAGAGGCGTAGGGCGGACGCAGATCGCACGTACGGTCGGTGAACTGCAAGGCCATGCCGGCGCCTTCAAGCAGGGTTAGGGAGCGCGTGCAGCCGGGAAAGGCCGA
>NZ_JBILBO010000030.1:0-4457 GCF_044353605.1 Arenimonas sp.
CGCCGAAAGCACAGATGGTGTGGCCTTCGATCTGACCGGCAGCGGCTTTCAGCATGGTCAAATCCTCCATGGTCGCTTCATGGGCAACGATGCGCGACAGTACCCGGTACATCCAGCCGGTGCCTTCGCGGCACGGCGTGCATTGGCCGCAGCTTTCAGCGTAATAGAATCGTGCGATGCGATGGCAGGCGCGGACCATGCAGGTGGTGTCGTCCATCACCACGACCGCACCGGAACCCAGACCCGAGCCGGCTTTCTGGATCGAATCGTAATCCATGGTGCAAGCCATCATGGTTTCGGCCGGCAGTACCGGCATCGAAGAACCACCGGGAATGACTGCTTTCAATTTACGACCGGCACGGATGCCACCGGCCATGGCCAGCAGCTCGCTGAACGGCGTGCCCAGACGGATTTCGAAGTTGCCCGGGTTGGCGACATGGCCGGATACCGAGAAAATCTTCGGCCCGCCGTTGTTGGGTTTGCCCAGATTCAGGAACCACTCCGCGCCGTTGCGGATGATGGCCGGCACCGAGGCATAGGTTTCGGTATTGTTGATGGTGGTCGGCTTTCCGAACAGGCCGAAATTAGCTGGGAACGGCGGCTTGAAACGCGGCTGGCCTTTCTTGCCTTCCAGCGATTCCATCATCGCGGTTTCTTCGCCGCAGATATAGGCGCCGGCGCCGAGAGCAGCGAACATATCGACATCGATGCCGGAGCCCAGAATGTTCTTGCCGAGCAATCCGGCCGCGTAGGCTTCTTTCAGCGCTTCCTCGAAGTGTTCGAACGGCTCGTGGTGGAATTCGCCACGCAGATAGTTGTAAGCCACGGTCGATCCGGTGGCATAGCAGGCAATGGCCATGCCCTCGATGACCGCATGCGGGTTATAACGCAGGATATCGCGGTCCTTACAGGTGCCGGGTTCGGATTCATCGGAATTGCACAGGATGTATTTCTGGCCAGGCGCCGTGCGTGGCATGAAGCTCCACTTCAGGCCGGTCGGGAAGCCCGCACCGCCGCGACCGCGAAGGCCGGACTGCTTGACCATTTCGATGACCTGCTCCTGCGGCATTTTTTCCGCGAGGATCTTCTTCCAGGCGGCATAGCCATCCTGTTTCAGGTAGCTGTCCAGCGCCCATGGTTTCTCATGGTGCAGCGTGGTGTAGACAACCTGATGTGCTTGGGGTGCGGGACCGATCGCCATGGGAGTTCCTTACTTCAGGCCGTCGAACAGTTGGTCAAGGGTATTGGGGGTCACGCGCTCGTGGTAATGGCCATCGATGACCACCGCCACCGCGCCGGCACAGGCCGCCACGCATTCCTCTTCCACCTTGAGGGTGATGCGGCCGTCGGCACTGGTTTCGCCGTGCTTGCAACCGAGTTTTTTTTCGGCATGCCGCACCAGATCTTCGGCACCATTGAGCCAGCAGCTAATGTTGGTACAGATCGAGACTTTGTGGCGACCGACCGGAGCAAGATCGAACATCGAATAAAAGCTGGCCACTTCATAAGCCCATATCGCCGGAATGTCGAGATACTTGGCGACCGCCGCCATCAGTTCATCGGTCAACCAGCCGCCGTTCTGTTCCTGTGCAGCCATCAGACCCTGTATGACAGCCGAGCGCTTGCGGTCTGCCGGAAATTTGGCGACCCAGTGGTCAATGTGCGCACGCGTTTCCGCATTCAGCGCAACCAGCGCATCGACATGCTGGCAGGCAGCGAAATTACCAGTTGCTTTCATCGATCCACCTCACCAAAAACGATATCGTAGGTGCCAATCATCGCCACCACGTCAGCCAGCATGTGACCGCGTACGATGGCATCCATCGACGACAGATGCGCGAAGCCAGGCGCGCGGGCTTTCAGACGGAACGGCTTGTTGGCGCCATCAGACACCAGGTAGACGCCGAATTCGCCTTTCGGGGCTTCCACCGCTGAATACACTTCGCCAGCAGGTACCGAATAACCTTCGGTGAACAGCTTGAAGTGATGGATCAGCGCTTCCATGTCTTCCTTCATTTCCATGCGGGACGGCGGCGCCACTTTGAAATTGGACACCATCACCGGACCCGGATTGGCGCGCAGCCAGCCGATGCATTGTTGGATGATGCGATTGGACTGACGCATTTCCTCGACCCGAACCAGATAGCGGTCGTAGCAATCGCCGGTGACACCAACCGGAATGTCGAAATCGACATGGGCGTAGGCGGCATAAGGTTGCTTCTTGCGCAGATCCCAGGCAACGCCGGAACCGCGTAGCATCGGACCGGTCATGCCCCAGGCCAGGGCCTTCTCCGGCGGCACCACACCGATGCCGACCGTGCGCTGTTTCCAGATGCGGTTGTCGGTCAGCAGGGTTTCGTATTCGTCGATCTTGCTCGGGAAATCGTCGGTGAAGGCCTGCAGGAAGTCGAGCATGGAGCCTTCGCGCCAGGCGTTGGAACGCTTCAGGGCATCGCCCTTGCGCCACGGCGATTCACGGTATTTCGGCATGGTGTCCGGCAAGTCGCGGTAAACGCCGCCCGGACGGTAATAGGTGGCGTGCATGCGTGCGCCGGAGACGGCTTCGTAACAGTCCATCAGCTCTTCGCGTTCGCGGAAGGCGTACAGGAATACCGCCATGGCACCGAGATCAAGGCCGTTTGAACCGATCCACATCAGATGGTTCAGGATGCGGGTGATTTCGTCGAACATGGTACGGATGTACTGCGCGCGGATCGGCGCTTCGACACCGAGAAGCTGCTCGATGCCACGCACATAGGCATGCTCGTTGCACATCATCGACACATAGTCGAGACGGTCCATGTAGCCGATGGACTGGTTGAAAGGCTTGGATTCGGCGAGTTTTTCGGTACCACGGTGCAAGAGGCCGATGTGCGGATCGGCACGCTGGACCACTTCACCGTCCATTTCGAGAATGAGGCGGAGCACGCCGTGTGCGGCCGGATGCTGCGGACCGAAGTTCAGCGTGTAATTGCGGATTTCCTGGGCACTCATGATTTCACCTGCACTTGCTCGGATTGCGCCTGCTGCCAGCGCGAATCCTCGCGGATGGCTTTCGGAACGCCCACGCGCGGTTCAATCGAGACCGGCTGGTAAACCACACGGCCACGCTCTTCGTCATAGCGGACTTCCACATTGCCGATCAGCGGGAAATCCTTGCGGAACGGATGGCCGACAAAACCGTAATCGGTGAGGATGCGACGCAGATCGGGATGGCCGGTAAAGATAATGCCGAACAGGTCGAATGCCTCGCGCTCGAACCAGGTCGCGACCGGATACACCGAGACCACGGAATCGATCTGGGGCATGGCATTGTCTTCGGCAAAACAGCGCACGCGGATGCGGCGGTTGTGCTTGACCGACATCAAGTGAACCACGGCAGCGAAGCGGTTGGCCGGGCCAAGGCCCTGCGGACGCGATGCCCAGGTAAAACGACCGGGACCCTCGCCTTCGACGCCGCGCGAGAAGCCTTCGGAAGAGACATCGGTGGTGTCCCACTCGGCTTCGCCGTAACTCAGGTAATCGATACCGCACAGATCAATCAGCTGCTCGAAGGCGAACTCCGGATGATCGCGCAGTTCGGTCATGACCGATTTGTAGTCAGCCGGCGCGGTTTCCAGTGTGATTTCATCGCGCTGACGGATGATGCGCTGGGCACGTGCGCCGAAATGGGCGCTCAGTTTTTCCACGAAGGGATGGGGCAGTTCGTTCATGATCCGTCCTCAGCGCGCGATGGTGTTGGTGCGGCGGATTTTCTTCATCAGCTGAAGTACGCCGTAAACCAGCGCTTCCGCGGTCGGCGGACAGCCCGGCACATAGACGTCGACCGGTACGATGCGGTCGCAACCGCGCACCACCGAGTAGGAATAATGGTAATAGCCGCCGCCATTGGCGCAGCTACCCATGGAAATCACCCACTTCGGCTCCGGCATCTGGTCATACACCTTGCGCAGGGCCGGTGCCATCTTGTTGACCAAGGTTCCGGCAACGATCATGACGTCGGCCTGACGGGGCGACGGACGGAAGATTACGCCGTAACGGTCCAAATCGAGACGCGATGCGCCGGCATGCATCATTTCCACGGCACAACAGGCCAAGCCGAAGGTCATCGGCCACATCGAACCGGTGCGCGCCCAGTTGATCAGGGTGTCGAGATTGGTGGTGACGAAACCGCGTTCGACCAGCGGATTGTCGCCGCCGGGACGCAGGATGTCGTCGACCGAGGCTACCGGGATCGGGTTATGCATCACCCGGGCAACGGAATCGGAAACGTTGTCGATCACTCCCATTCGAGAGCTCCTTTCTTCCAAGCGTAAATGAAGCCCAGCAACAGAAGACCGAGGAATATGCCCATCTCGACCAGCCCCAAGAAACCGAGATCACGGAATACCACCGCCCACGGAAACACAAAGGCGATTTCGAGATCGAAAACGATGAACATGATGGCGATGAGGTAA
>NZ_JBILBO010000006.1:0-148844 GCF_044353605.1 Arenimonas sp.
CCGAGAACATGCGAACTGCCCCAGAATCGGATGCCGCTGGCGCCAAGGGGTGATGGTTCAAAGCCGGTGCGATTGCAACTCAAAACCGGAATGCCATTGGCGACCGCATGACCGCGGTGACTCAGTATCCAGGCTTGGCGTTGTCGGTCTTTTTCCTCTGCGGAATCGTCCGGATCCCATCCGATGGCGGTCGGATAGACCAGCAATTCGGCGCCGGCCAGTGCCATCAGGCGTGCCGCTTCCGGGTACCACTGGTCCCAGCACACCAGCACGCCGATTTTACCCAGGCTGGTGTCAATCGGATGGAAGCCGAGATCGCCCGGGGTGAAATAGAATTTTTCGTAGAATCCCGGATCATCCGGGATGTGCATCTTCCGATACTTGCCCAGCAGTGTGCCGTCTTTTTCGAACACGATGGCGGTATTGTGATACAAGCCGGCGGCACGGCGTTCGAACAGCGAGGCCACCAACACCACCCGGTGCTTGGCGGCCAATGCTGAAAGACGCTCGCTGCTCGGTCCGGGGATGGCCTCGGCCCGATCGAACTCTGCAGCCGATTCGTGTTGACAGAAATAAGCGCCGTTGTGCAATTCCTGCAGCAGTACCAATTCAGCGCCGGCCGCTGCCGCTTCAGCCACGCGCTGCTCGATGACAGCCAGGTTGTCTGTGGCATCGCCATGGTTGATGTCCTGGATCAGTGCGGCTTTCAGCGTTGAGCGGCTCATTTCAGTAACCCTTCAGGTAGTTGCATGGTGCAGCAGTGCAGACTGCCATTTTGCCAGATTAAATCACGGCAGGGGATGCCGATGATGTCGTGCGCGGGAAAGGCCTTCTGCATGACGGCAAGGGCTTTGGCGTCGGCCGCATCATCGTACAGCGGCATCAATACGGCACCGTTGATGATCAGAAAATTGGCATAGGATGCGGCCAAACGCCGGCCTTCATCCAGAATCGGTTTCGGCCAGGGTAATGCATGCAGTGCATAGGGGTGGCCGGACACGGTGCGTAATTGCCGAAGTTCATTCGCCATCGCTTGCAGCTCGTCGTAATGGCTGTCTTCAGGATCTTCGCAAGCCTGATACACAATGGCGTCTTCCGAAGCGAAACGGGCCAGGGTATCAATGTGGGCATCGGTATCATCGCCTTCGAGATAGCCATGCTCCAGCCAAAGAAGCCGATTCTGCCGGAGTTGCGCTTTCAGAACGTGTTCGATCTCGGTTCGGGATTTGTCCGGATGCCGCTCATTTAGGCAATGCCAGGTCGACAGCAGAGTTCCGGCGCCGTCGGTTTCGATGCCGCCACCTTCCAGTGCAAAGTTGACCCGGCGGTGTTCGGCATTTCTGAACAGGCCTTGTGCGGCCATTTCCGCAACGATGCGGTCGTCCAGCCCGGCTTCGAATTTTCCACCCCAGGCGGTGAAGTGGAAATCCAGAAGCGCAAAGCCATCAGTCTTACGAAGAGTAATCGGACCACTGTCGCGCAGCCAGGTATCGTTATAGGGCAGGGTGATGAAGCGAACACGGGTCAGATCGGCGCCGGCCTGAGCCAAATCGCTCCGGGCATCGGCTTCGATGGCCGGATCCGGAGCCAGTAAAAGGAGGGTCTGGCGCTCACTGATGGCGGCTGCGATACCGGCGAAGCAGGCGCGTGTCGTATGCAGACGGGCGGCCCAATCGGTGCCGCTGTGGGGCCACGCCATCAGCACGGCGGATTGCGGCTCCCATTCGGCCGGGAAGCGGGGGGTATCATTCATCCGAAACCTCGAAAGCAAAGGATTATGAGCATGAAAAAGCCGGCGTCAGCCGGCTTGATCGGTACAACGCCTGGAAAGCGATTAACGCTGACGGGCTTTGAAACGGGGATTCGATTTGCAAATCACAAAGACCTTGCCGCGACGACGGACGACCTTGCAGTCACGATGGCGGGTCTTGGCCGACTTAAGCGAATTAAGGACTTTCATGGCTATATTCCTAAACAACGAAAACGGGAAGCGGGAATTATACCGCCAAAATCCTGTGAAAGCAATAACTTGTTAAATAAAACCTTAATCTTCGTAGGCTTTGGACAGGGTGTGCAGGTGCAGGCGCTCGGTATCGCGCAGGAAGGGCGAAACCAGCATCATGACCTGCACAATCCCCTGCTGGATGGCACGCTGCTCGTCTTTTTCGCCCCGTACATTGGCGTAATTCAGCCAGAAAGTGGCCAAAACCAGGATATTGGTGGCGAGGCCCTCGATTTCGGCGGCGCTGGCCCGCATGGCCCCGGTTTCGTTTAGGCCGCGCATGATGCCCTGGGCATTGGACGAGCCGCGTTTGAGAATTCGCGCGAACCTAAGACGTAAGCTTCTGTTTCTACTAAGAATATTAATGATATCTCGGTAGATGAAGCGGTAATTCCAGATGCATTCGAAGACCAGGTGGAGTTGTAGCCAGACATCCTCGAGGGTGACTTCTCGGCCTTCCGGTGCGACCAAGGCCTGATCCATGCGATCTTCGAAGCGCTGGAACAGCTGCTCGATGATGTCGTCCTTGTTCCGGTAGTGGTAGTAAAGGTTGCCGGGGCTGATTTCGAGCTCGTCGGCGATGTGATTGGTGGAGATGTTGGTTTCGCCCTGTTCGTTGAAAAGGCGCAGGGCAACATCAAGTATGCGGTTTCGGGTTTTACCGGACACGTCAGTCCTTCAGGGATGCGACAAGGTCGACATATTTCTTCATGGCAGATTCCCGGCTCGTACCCTCAAGCTTCTGCCAGGCCTGATATTTCGCCGATGCGACGAAATCGAACATCCCCGGGGAAGGCCCGTTGACATCGCCTTCAGATCCCTGCTTGTAAAGACCGTACATCCGCAACAAGGTATCGTTGTCCGGCCGCTTTTTGAGATTTTTGGCCTCGAGGGCAGCCAGTTCAAATTGTTCCTGCAGTGTCGCCATGAAGAAGTCCTTTGACCTGAAGTCGGATTCCAGTATTATGCATTAAACTGCGATTTGCGGTAAAAAATCAAGCACCTATTCAACATTCAACGGGAAAGGGATCGGGTATTTCTATGGCTTATTTCGTCACCGGCGCCACCGGCTTCATCGGCCGTTTTTTGGTCAGCAACCTGCTTAAACGCAAAGGACAGGTGCACGTGCTGGTGCGTAAGGGCTCAGCCAAGAAACTCGGCCAGATCGGCGAGGCGATGGGATGGGACATGAAACGCATCGTTCCGGTCACCGGCGATCTTTCCAAACCCAAGCTGGGCTTAAGCGCCGCCCAAATCACCGCGCTTAAAGGCAAGGTCCAACATTTCTTCCATCTGGCCGCAATCTACGACCTGACAGCGAATGCCGACAGCCAAAAACTGGCCAATATCGGCGGTACCAAAAACGCCCTCGAACTGGCTGCCGTCATCAAGGCCGGGTGTTTCCATCACACCAGCTCCATCGCCGCTGCCGGCTTGTACCCCGGTGTATTCCGCGAAGACATGTTTGAAGAGGCTGAAGGTCTGAAGGACCCTTACCTGAAGACCAAGCACGAGTCGGAAGGTCTGGTGCGCAAACAAAGCGCCGTACCTTACCGGATTTACCGGCCATCAATGGTGGTCGGCCATTCCAAAACGGGTGAAATCGATAAGATCGACGGCCCCTATTATTTGTTCACTCTGATCAAGAAAATCCGGCAGACCCTGCCGCAGTGGATGCCGACACTGGGTATCGAAGGCGGCCGCATCAATGTCGTTCCGGTCGATTTCGTGGCAGACGCCATGGATCATATCGCCCACAAAAAAGGGCTGGACGGCCACTGTTTCCATCTGGTCGATCCGGAGCCGATGCGCTTCGGCGAGCTGATGAATACCTTTGCGCGTGCCGCGCATGCGCCGGAAATGACCATGCGGCTGGATGCCCGCATGTTCGCTTTCATACCGGCTCCGATGCGGATGGCTGTCACCAATCTGCCGCCGGTGAAGCGTCTGACCAATATGATTCTGCGTGATCTGAAGATTCCGAAATCCACGCTGGAATTCATCACCTATCCGACCCGTTTCGACACACGTGAAGCCGAGCGTGCCCTGAAAGGCTCGAAAATCAGCGTGCCGCCGCTCGACAGCTACGCCTGGCGCCTCTGGGATTACTGGGAACGCAATCTCGATCCCGATCTGTTCATCGACCGTTCGCTGCGCGGCAAGGTCGAGGGCAAAGTGGTGCTGATTACCGGCGGATCGTCCGGTATCGGCAAGGCTGCCGCCCTTAAGATCGCCGAAGCCGGTGCCAAGGTCGTCATTGCCGCCCGTGGTGAGGAAGAGCTTGAAGCGACACGCAAGGAAATCTGCGATGCCGGACATCTGTGTTATGCCTTCAAAGCCGATCTCGCCGACCTGGATTCCTGCGACAGCCTGATCGAACAGGTTTCCAAACAGCACGGCGGCGTCGATATCCTGATCAACAACGCCGGCAGGTCCATCCGCCGCTCGATCGAGCTCAGTTTCGACCGCTTCCACGATTTTGAGCGCACCATGCAGTTGAATTATTTCGGTTCGCTGCGTCTGATCATGCAGTCGTTGCCGGGCATGATCGCCAAACGCCGGGGCCACATCATCAACATCTCATCCATCGGTGTCCTGGCCAGTTCGCCGAGGTTCTCAGCCTATGTGGCTTCCAAAGCCGCACTGGATGCATTCAGTCACTGCGCGCAGGGTGAGCTGTCCGGAAAGGGCATCAGCTTCACCACAATCAATATGCCGCTGGTGAAAACGCCGATGATTGCACCGACCAAGATGTATGATTCGGTTCCCACCCTCAGTCCCGAGGAGGCCGCCGATCTCATCGTGAAGGCCATCATCGACAAGCCAAGCCGCGTCGCTACGCGGCTTGGTGTATTCGCCGGCGTGGTGCATGCGGTATTCCCGAAAGCCTACGAGGTGGTGATGAGCACTGCTTTCGAGCTGTTCCCGGACTCGGCAGCCGCCAAAGGCATGGCCGGTCGTGGCGATGCCGCTAACCCGACCAACGAGCAGATTGCGTTTGCGTCGCTGATGCGTGGCGTGCACTGGTAATCGTCAGCGTTGCGCGGATACGAAAAAAGCACCGCAATGCGGTGCTTTTTTCGGTTTCGTACCTGCTCGGGTCTGCGCCGGGAGGGTGAGCAGCAGACCGGTCTGCCGGAATCTGAAACTTAAGCTTTCGGAGCGCGCGGCGTCGGAGCTTTCGGCAGCACGGATTTACCGACTTTCTTGGCGGCTGCGGCTTTCTTCACCGGCTTCTTGGCGGCTTTCTTGACAGGAGCGGCGGCTTTTTTGGCAACCGGTGCTTTGCCGTTCTGCTTGCGCAGTTCAGCGGTCAGGGCTTCAACGCGCTTGATCAGACCTGCCAGATCTTCGCGGGTCGGGACGCCAAGACGGGTCAGGGCACGTTGGACGCGGTCTTCGAAGACTTTTTCCATGCGGTCCCAGGTGTCGGTGGCTTTTTCGCGGACGTTTTCGACGCGGTCTTCAACGCTGGCACGCACGACATCAACCTTGCCGTTGGCAAGCTTACGGGTCTGGGCTTCCAGGCTCATGCCTTTCTTGACCAGCGCATCGAACATGTCGGTACCTTCACCTTGGGCGCGGGCCAGAGCGCCGATGCCGGCGGCCCAGATCTGCTGTGCGGTGCCAATCAGGTTGTGCGAAGCGGCTACGGCGCTTTTGGCGGCCGGTTTGCGACTTGCGGTTTTGGTACGGGCGGCTTTTTTGAGCTTGGCCATGGGGTAACCTCAATATATGGGAATGGGGGTGACAAGCCGCTGTTCCGACTCGGTGCCCATTGTGGGGCACTTGTCTAGAGCAAACACACCAAAAATCAAGGGCTTCCGGCTACGCGTTCAGCGGGTTTTGCGCTGACGCAGGCCATATTCGATATCGTCGAGGTTGTGCCACAGCTGCGCGGTCGCTGCCGTACGGCGGTAGACCGGGGCGATGCCATCGAGCAAGGTGATGTCAGGGTTATCCAGAACGGACATATTCAGGGTCAGGCCATGTTTGGCCAAAAGCGGTGCAAGCTGCGCGGCACGCGATTTCAGATCGCGCAGGGTGCTTTGGAATGCATGCTCGCACACGCGATGGCGCGAAGAATAACTGAACACATTGGTGAAGAACATCTCGGCATCGTCTTCATTCGGTTCCAGGACCAGTTGGTCGGTTTCCGGATACTGACGGGCGTATTTCTCGAGACCGACCTGCATGCGGGATTGCAATAAGGTACGGAACGTCTGTGAAAGCACCATCGGCAGGCCGCCATCGGCGAGCTTGACCGTGGGTTCGGTTCCCTTGTGTCGGTTCTTGGCATTGAAGGGCACAAAGGGGTTGATGCCGATCATCAGATCGATACCGTGATCGAGCACGACCGATGCATGCATGGTGCGTCGAAGTGCACCGTCAACAAAATGATGCCCGTTGATGTCCACCGGCGGGTACAAGCCGGGCAGGGCGGCGCTGGCCTGAACGGCCTGCGAAATCGGCACGGAATCCCAGTCCTTGCTGCCGAAACGAACGGCCTTGCCTTGGTCGAGGTCGACCGCAACCACATACAGCGGCCGTTCCAGTTTCCGGAAATCGTTGCTGCGACCAGGGCCGTTAAAGATGCTTTTCAGGAATTTTTCAATCGGGGCATTATCGAATAAGCCGGTCGGTACCGCACCGGTGAAGCGGGAGGTCAGCTCACTCAGCTGGGCTCCGCTCGGATCGGTAATCAGGCTCTTCCACCAGTCGAAAGCCAGGCCGGGCAGTGAGGATACGCGTTTTCCGAATTCCATGAAGGCCGGCTTCAGGAACATGCGCGGAGAAAAATGGATTTCAGGGTGATTGTTGGTGATGAAGATCTGGCAGATTTCCGCTGTACTGAGGCGATTGACCAGGCCGGCCGCGAGAAATGCGCCGGAGCTGACGCCGACGTACACATCGAGACGGTTGAGATCCAGCCCATCAATGGCGACTTCCAGGGCGCGGAGGGCGCCAAGTTCGTACATTCCGCCGATGGGTCCGCCGCCGGCAATGGCGAGGCCGATTTTGCCTTGGTGTTTTGCGGTCTGGCTGGCGGCTTGCAATACGAGCATGAAATGGCCGTGATTTGACGGTGGATTTCATTGTAAGGCTAAAATAGCCTGAGTCCAATCACCGGGTGTGTTCCACTATGGCGGTCAATGATTTGCAAAGCCGTCTAGCCCGACGCCTGCGATGGCAGAAACAGGCGCATGTGTCGGAAAAACAGGATGTTGTGCTCGCAAAGTGGTTGCCGGCGCTGCGTACTTGGCAGGCAGAGCGACTGGCGGCAAGCTTTGCCCACTTCATGGATGATGCGCGCAAACAGCCGGCGGCCACCTTCTTCCTGTCCGATCTTTACGGTGATGCCGATTTCATGAAGCGTGACGAGGAGGCGGCAAAAATTCTCCCGAAAATGTCACGATTGCTCCCCGATAACCTGCTGACGGCTGCTGTCGATGCCATCGAATTGTCCGTACTCAGTCATGCCATTGACATGCGTATGGCCAGAGAATTGCACAAATCGGGGAGGAAGCCGGCCTCGCTGGATGCCGCACTCTACCAGAAAGCCTACCGGAGCGTCGGCCTGCGCCGCTTGCGCCGTCGTCAGATCGATCTGGTCATGGATGTCGGTTCACGCCTGGATGCGGTTGTTCAGAAGCATGGCATTGCCAAATTGTTATCGGCTTCGCGATTGCCTGCGCGTATGCTTGGTCTGCAGCATCTGCAGAGTTTCCTCGAACGGGGTTTTGACGCATTCAACCATCTCGGCGGGGCCGATGAGTTCCTGGATGAAATCCATCGCCAGGAAACCTGCATCGCGGATCGTCTTGCAGCCGGCAATGCCGACCCGTTCACGCCGCCATTCAGCTGAATTCTTCGTCCAGATAGCGTTCGATTTCGCTTTCGATGGGGCCTTTGAGCGCCGACAGGAAGAAGCCGAGGTCGGCAAAGACGTGGATGGATTTCGGGTTCACTTTGATATGGCCGTCAACGCCTGATCGGCTGAAATTGAGCATGTTGCCATCCCACTCGCATTCGACATCGAATTTTTCAACGATGTGATCGGCGACTTTCTGGACCTTTTTCTTGGCCTTTGCGATTTCAAGGCTGTGTGTACGTTTGATGTCGATGGCGGCCATGGCGCATCCGTTAACTGGCGAAGCCTAGAAAATACAATGAAATGCTCGGTTTGTCAGGCCGGATATGGTAAATTTTCAAAAAAGGCGTTTCTATGCACTGGCTACTTCATATTCTCGGACAACCCGCCGCGGCAGTAGGTGAGTCGCCGCTCCGTATCGGATCCGACCCGGGTTCGGAGATCTACGTGGCTCATCCTGGCGTGGCCCACCTGCATGCACGACTCATTCCCGATGCCGCCGGCCTGTTGTGGATCGAACCCGCCGCCGATGAGGCCGCAGATGTTCATGTCAACGGTCGTCGCATCGTCCGTGGCGCCATGTTGGCTCCGGGTGACGAGCTGCATTTGGGAAGCTGCGCATTGCGGCTCAGCTCTGCTATCAAACCGGATTCTGCCAAGCGGCCCGCAGCCCAGCCGACCAATTTTTCCGGTCGGGTACTCCTGCGGGCGCTGAGCGGTGCCGAAACCGGGCGTGCCCATGTTCTGGTCAACAGTCTGTGCATCGGGCGTTCGGATCTGTCCGAAGTCCGTATTGACGATACGGCGCTCGCCGAACGCCAAATCCTGTTGCAACGACAGGGAAATGACATTTTGGTCAAAAACCTCAGCCCGGTGTTGGAGATGCGTGTTGATGGATGGATTTGCGAGGAGGCGGTTCTGCAGCCTGGGTCGCATATCAGCATCGAGCAGCACCGTTTCCGGTTCGAGGCGCCTTGCGGTGAGTCTTCCTCGCTGACGGATCCGGAAATGGCAGTGCCCATGCAACCCGTCAACATGAGTGCCTTACCGCCAGCCGATCCGGCAAGACGCATATTCAGCCCGGCGCAATGGATTCTTTTGGCCGTGGCCATCGCCATCTCGGGTTTTTTCATCATTCTGCTTAGTTTTTCGCCGTAATCACGCGAAAATAATCACACCGGGTTTCGCTGATTAAGCCCTGCATGCTAGGCTAGAAGGCATATTCCAAGGAGTTTTTATGTCGCGCGCGTTCAATTTCAGTGCCGGTCCGGCTGCTTTGCCCGAATCCGTTCTCGTCCAGGTCCAGGAGGAACTCATGGAATGGCAGGGGGAGCGCGCCTCGGTGATGGAAGTGAGTCATCGCGGCAAGGCCTTCATTGATTGCGCCGCCCAAGCCGAGGCCGATCTGCGCCATCTGCTCGGTGTCAGCGACGATTATGCTGTTTTGTTCCTGCAGGGTGGCGCAACCACGGTTTCAGCGCTTCTTCCGATGAATCTGGCGCGTGCCGACCAGGCCGGTGAATATCTGCTGACCGGTCACTGGGGTGAGAAAGCACTCGAAAACGCCAAGGCATCTTTGAATACGCATGTTGTTGCCAGCGACAAAGCCAATGCCTACCGCAACATCCCTGAAGTTGCTTCCTGGCAGCGTGCCGGCAATGCCGCGTATTTCCATTACACCTCGAACGAGACCATCCATGGCGTGGAATTCGCGGATATCCCGGATGCCGGCGATGTGCCGCTGGTCGCGGATTTTTCCTCTAACTTTCTGGCACGCTCGGTCGATGTCAATCGTTTCGGCATGATTTATGCCGGTGCCCAAAAGAATATCGGCCCGGCCGGCATCACCATCGCCGTCATCCGGAAAGATTTGCTCGGCCGTCATGGGCGCAATCTTCCGCCGATCTTCGAATGGCAGAACCAAGTCAAGAATGATTCCATGTTCAATACGCCGCCGACATTCCCCTGGTATGTGGTCGGTTTGGTGCTCAAATGGATGATTGCCGAAGGCGGTACCGAGGCCTTCGCCCGCCGTAATGCCGACAAAGCCGCATTGCTGTACCGCACCATCGACGGATCCGGCGGCTTCTACCGCAATGAAGTCGCCGTCGCCGCGCGTTCGACCATGAATGTGCCTTTCATGCTCAAGGACGAAGCCCTCGACAAGGCTTTCCTTGCGGAATCGGAAGCAGCCGGCCTGATGGGTCTGAAGGGTCACCGTGCACTCGGCGGCATGCGTGCCTCCATCTACAATGCCATGCCTTTGTCAGGGGTTCAGGCATTGACCGATTTCATGGGTGACTTTGCGGTGCGCCATGGCTAAACCCACCGGAAAGCCGCCGGCGAAGAAAAAGACGGCGGCAAAGCCTGCCGCGAAACCGGTCAAAGCGCCCGCTGCCAACCCCCAGAAACTGCAGGAAGTCCGTGCACAGATCGATGGCATCGACCGCCAGATTCAGGAGTTGATTACCCAGCGAGCGACCTGGGCGTCGAAGGTTCGCGCAGCTAAAGGCGAGATGAAAGCCGCTGTGGAATATTATCGGCCCGAACGCGAATCGCAGATCCTCCGGCGCGTGCTTGACCGCAATCAGGGTCCGCTCAGCAACGAAGTGTTGCTGCGACTGTTCCGTGAAATCATGTCGGCCTGTCTGGCCCAGCAGGAGCCGCTGAAGGTCGGTTTTCTCGGTCCGGAAGGTACGTTTTCGCAGCAGGCCTTGCACAAACATTTCGGTCATTCCGCGCGGTCCTTGCCATTGGCCAGTATCGAGGAAGTCTTTCAGGAAATCGAAAGCGGGAATGCCGATTTCGGTGTGGTGCCGGTCGAGAATTCGGGGCAGGGTACCATCCAGTCCACGCTCGACATGTTCCTCACATCCAAACTCAAGATTTGCGGCGAAGTCGAACTGCGCGTGCATCAGCATTTGCTGTCACGGACAGGGAGGCTCGAGGATATCGAGCGCGTGTATTCGCATCCGCAATCGCTGGCGCAATGCAAGGCCTGGTTGCGTGCCAATCTACCCCACGCTGAAAAAATCGCGGTATCCAGCAATGCTGAAGCTGCACGTCGTGCCCGCATCGCCGATGACGCGGCCGCGATCGCCGGCGAAACCGCAGGCCATGTCTATGGACTGAAGGTGCTGGCCGGGCCCATCGAAGACCGTCAGGACAACACCACTCGCTTTCTGGTCATCGGCCGTGAATTCTTTTCACCCTCCGGCCATGACCGTTCATCGCTGTTGGTGTTTGTCCGTGACCAGCCCGGCGCGCTTTATAGTGTTCTTAGTCCGTTCGCCAAACATGGGGTCAGCATGAACCGGATTGAATCGCGACCTGCGCATAGCGGTCGTTGGCAATATGTCTTTTTCATCGATGTCAGCGGTCATGTCGAAGATGACAAAGTCGCCATGGCCATGTCCGAGCTCGGTGAGTACGCCTCCGACGTGGTGGTGCTGGGGTCCTATCCGGTCGCGTTGCTGTAAATATGTCCGCCGTTCCCGATTTCAAGGCATTGGCCAATCCGGCGATACGGACACTTGCCGCCTATGACCCCGGCCACGATATCCCATCATTGCGGCGCCGCTTTGCCGATGCCGGCGGCTTGCTCGAACTCGGCTCCAATGAAAACCCATTTGGTCCGTCGCCCTCGGTATTGACGGCAATAAATGCCGAATTGGATAGGCTGCACCGTTATCCGGATCCGTCCGGAAAGGCACTGAAACAGGCCATTGCACAGGCGCATGGCACTGCCATGGCGCAAATCGCCCTTGGCAACGGCTCCCACGAATTGCTGATGCAGTTGGGACAGGTATTCGTCGGCCCGGACGACGAGGTGCTGCTCAGCCGTTATTGTTTTGCGGTGTATCCCATTGCCGCCAAAGCCGCCGGTGCGAAGTTGGTATTCGTCGATGCGTTTCCGGCTGATCATGCCATGCCGCTTGGCCACGATCTCGAAGCCATGGCCGCTGCGATTACGCCGCGAACCAAATTGATCTGCCTTGCCAATCCGAACAATCCAACGGGTACCTGGTGTGACAGTTCGCAACTTTCAGCATTCCTCGCGAGGGTGCCGTCGCATGTTCTGGTGCTGGTCGATGAAGCTTATATCGAGTATGTTTCCGATCCGGCGCTGCGCAGCGCCGTGGAACTGCGTACACGCTTTCCGAACCTGATTGTGGCGCGGACCTTTTCCAAAGCGTATGGCTTGGCCGGACTACGTGTCGGGTACATTATCGCTGAGCCGGCCTTATTGGCGCTGTTGGAGCCCGTTCGGGAATCATTCAATGTGAATGCTCTGGCCCTGACGGCTGCCCAAGCGGCCCTCGCCGATGATGCGCACCTGCGAAGCGTCGTGGTCCAGAACGCCGCGGAACGCGAATCGCTGGCTGGGGCGCTTCGGTCCATGGGATTGCAGGTGTTGCCGTCTCAGACCAACTTTCTGTTAGTGCATTTCGGGGCGAAGACGTCCGCCATCGAACAGGCCTTGTTTGAACGTGGTGTCATCGTACGGCCAATGGTCGGTTATGGTCTGGCAGACTACCTGCGGATAACGGTTGCAACGCATCCCGAAAACCAACGCCTGCTCGCCAACCTGAAGGCCGTTCTGTCATGAGCTTGACCTGGACAGCGGCGCGTTCATCCGGCCTGCACGGCCTGTTGCGTGTGCCGGGAGACAAGTCCATCTCGCACCGCGCCATCATTTTCGGGGCCTTGGCCGAAGGTCGGACGCACGTTAGTGGTTTTCTGGAGGGCGAGGATACCCGTGCCACAGAAAGGATATTCAGCCAGTTGGGCGTTCGCATCGAAACCCCGGATGCCCAATCCCGAATCATCCACGGGGTCGGTTTGCACGGTCTGCAAGCCAGTGCCGCCCCCTTGGATTGCGGTAACGCCGGCACCGGCATGCGCCTTTTGACGGGCTTGCTTTGTGCGCAGGCATTCGACAGTGTGCTAATCGGCGATGCTTCGCTTTCACAGCGCCCGATGGCGCGTGTCATCAACAAACTTGAAGCCATGGGCGGTCGAATTTCCGCACGTGAGGGAAATTTCGCGCCCTTGCATGTCCATGGCGGCCAGTATTTGCGGCCGGTTGAAATCGATACCGGAGTCGCCAGTGCGCAGGTCAAATCCGCGCTCCTGCTTGCCGCCATGTATGCCGAGGGGGAGTCGGTCATTACCGAACCACGTCCGACCCGTGATTACACCGAAGCGATGATGAAGTCGATGGGCTGGCCGATCAGCTACAGTCCGGGTCGCATCCGGATCCGTGGCGGCGGACGTCTGCAGGGCGGCGACATCGGTATACCGGGCGATATTTCCTCCGCGGCATTCCTGATTACGGCGGCACTTCTGATTCCAGGCTCGGACATCACCCTTGAAAACATCGGTGTCAATCCGCGACGGACCGGCATTTTGCAGGCTTTGCGCCTGATGGGCGGGCAGATCGAGGTGTTCAATGAGCGCGAGCAGGGCGGTGAGCCGGTAGCGGACCTTAAGATTCGGCACTCGGCACTGAAGGCGATCGAATTGCCTGAAAGCCTGGTCCCGGACATGATCGACGAGTGCCCGATATTCTTTGTGGCCGCCGCCTTGGCCGAAGGTACGACCGACGCCTCCGGTCTGGCCGAGCTGCGGGTCAAGGAGTCCGATCGGATCGCCAGCATGGTGACCGGTCTGCGTGCCATGGGGGCTTTGGTCGAAGAAACACCGGATAGTGTGACCATTACTGGCGGGCATCTCCATGGCGCCGTGATTCAGAGCCACCACGACCACCGGATAGCCATGAGTTTTGCCGTTGCCGCGCAGTGCGCTAGCGGCGAAACCCTGCTCCATGACTGCGACAACGTCGCCACTTCGTTCCCGGGATTCGTCGATTTGGCGCAATCCGCGGGTATGATTCTTGAATGACGGCTAAATCGCCCAGCTTCCGGAGAGTCCATGCAGCTGAATTCAATCCCTGTAGTCACTATTGACGGCCCTGCCGGTGCCGGCAAGGGTACGGTCAGCCGCTTGGTTGCACAGGCCCTCGGGTGGGCCTATTTGGACTCCGGCGCCCTGTATCGGGCGGTCGGCATCGCTGCCGCCTGGGAAGGTATCGGTTTGGATGAACCGGCGCAACTGGCTGCATCCGCATCTCGAACAGACATTAAGTTTATTACGCAAGATACTGAAGAACCTAAAATTATAGTTAATGGAAAAGAGGCCACCGACGATATTCGTTCGGAATTGGCCGGATCCATGGCTTCGGCATTGGCTGCCCAACCGGACGTCCGTGCGGCTTTGGTCCTGCTTCAGCGTAGCTTTCGGACGGCCCCGGGTCTGGTCGCTGATGGCCGCGATATGGGGACAGTCATCTTCCCCGATGCCCCCTACAAGTTCTTTTTAACCGCCAGCCCGCTCGAACGTGCCCAGAGACGGTATAAGCAGTTGATGGAAAAAGGAGTTTCTGTTAAACTTGACGACCTATTGCACGAAATCGTGGCCCGTGATGAACGTGATGCGAACCGTGCGGTGGCGCCGTTGAAGCCGGCCGATGATGCCATCATCATCGACTCGACATCCCTGCCCATCGCTGCGGTCATCGATCAGATTCTTTCCGTTCTGCCGTCACATTACCGCTCCTGAGCGGGTTTTCCGAGTTCTGCAATGGACCCAGGCCTCTGCTCCGGCAGGGATTTTTCAACGTGCATCCGCACACAACAGGTGGGCTGCTTTTTCCGGCAGCCTGTTCATCAACTCGAGAGTTAATCATGACCGAATCATTTGCAGAACTGTTTGAGCAAAGCCAAACATCCCTTAACAACCTGAAATCCGGCGCCATTGTTACCGGCACCGTGGAAGAAATCCGTGCCGACGTCGTCGTCGTCAACGTTGGCCTGAAGTCGGAAGGTGTCATCGACATCAATCAGTTCCGCAACGAACAGGGCGAAATCGAAGTTGCCGTGGGCGACATCGTCAAGGTCGCGCTGGAAGCCGTCGAGAACGGTTTTGGCGAAACCATCCTTTCCCGTGACAAGGCGAAAAAAGCGCTGGTCTGGGACGAATTGGAAACCGTTATGGACGCCGGCGAAATCGTCACCGGTCGTATCAGCGGCAAAGTCAAAGGCGGCTTCACGGTCGATATCCGCGAAGTGCGCGCCTTCCTGCCCGGCTCCCTGGTGGATGTGCGTCCCGTGCGCGACCCAGGCTACCTGGAAGGCAAGGAACTGGAATTCAAAATCATCAAGCTCGATCGCAAACGCAACAACGTCGTTGTTTCGCGCCGTGCCGTGGTTGAAACCGAAAACAGCGCCGAACGCGAGCAGATGCTGGAGCGCCTGACCGAAGGCACCATCGTTACCGGCGTGGTCAAGAACCTCACCGATTACGGCGCATTCGTCGATCTCGGCGGCGTCGACGGTCTGCTGCACATCACCGACATGGCCTGGAAACGCGTCCGTCATCCGTCCGAAGTGGTCAACGTCGGCGACGAACTCCAGGTCCGCGTTCTCAAGTACGACCGCGAACGCAACCGCGTTTCGCTGGGCCTCAAGCAGCTGGGCGAAGATCCGTGGGAAAACATCGCGCGCCGCTACCCGGCCAACACCCGCGCTTTCGGCAAAGTCTCCAATGTCACCGATTACGGTGCATTCGTGGAAATCGAACCGGGCGTCGAAGGACTGGTGCACGTTTCCGAAATGGATTGGACCAACAAGAACGTTAATCCGAGCAAAGTCGTCCAGCTGGGCGATGATGTCGAAGTCATGGTGCTCGATGTCGATGCCGAACGCCGCCGCATTTCGCTCGGTATCAAGCAGTGCGTTTCGAATCCGTGGGAAGCTTTTGCCGCCATCTTCAAGAAAGGCGACAAGGTTTCCGGCCAGATCAAGTCGATTACCGATTTCGGTGTGTTCATCGGCCTGGACGGCGGCATCGACGGCCTGATCCATCTGTCCGACATTTCCTGGAGCTCGACCGGCGAAGAAGCCGTACGCGAACTCAAGAAAGGCGACAACCTGGAAGCCGTCGTATTGGCTGTCGATCCGGAACGTGAGCGCATTTCGCTGGGCGTCAAGCAGCTTGAGCAGGACCCTATGGGCCAGTTCACCGCTAACACCCAGAAAGGTGCCATCGTCAAGGGTACTGTGCGGGAAGTTGATGCCAAGGGTGCCGTTATCGATCTCGAAGGCGGTCTCGAAGGTTACGTGAAAGCCAATGACATCGCCAAAGAGCGTATCGAAGACGCCAGCCAGCATCTCAAGGTGGGCGATGCGATCGAAGCCAAGTACATCGGTAACGACCGCAAAGGCCGCGTCATGCAGCTGTCGATCCGCGCCAAAGATGAAGCCGAACTGCAGGAAAGCATGGCCGAAGTGAACAAGGCCGATGCCTCCAGCGGCACCACCAAGCTGGGCGCGCTGCTGCGTGAACAGATGGGTAAAGGCGAGTAATCAAGCAACATCCGGTCCGGCATATCGCCGGACCGGAATTTACCGGGTATCCCAATATGACCAAGTCCGAACTCATTGAATTCCTGTCCAAGCAACAACCGCATCTTAAAGCGGACGATGTCGACCTTGCGGTCAAGACCATTCTGGAAATGATGAGTTCCTCGCTGTCCGAGGGTAAACGCATCGAAATTCGCGGTTTTGGCAGTTTCTCGCTGCACTACCGTCCGGCCCGTACCGGCCGAAACCCGAAGACCGGTGAAGCGGTCGAACTCAGTGGCAAACACGTTCCGCATTTCAAGCCCGGCAAAGAGCTTCGCGACCGCGTCAACAACGTGACTGAAATCCAGCCGCATACTTAATTCCGCCGGTCTTTTCGGTTAAGCTGTAGGAATCGGAACGGAGACGGAAATGCGCGCGCTCAAAGCCATCATTGCCCTGTTATTCGTGCTGGCGGGCATCGCGCTCGGCGCACTCAACCAGCAGACCATATCCATCGATCTCTTCTTCGTGCGTTATCAGGCGCATCTCGGTCTGGCACTTCTTCTCTGCGTGCTTGCCGGCACGGTCATCGGCGGCGCACTGACAAGCATCAGCCTGTTGACGGACAAAACTAAGGCGATGAAGCCTTCGAAGCCAATTATCGAGAGCGGTAAATCCGCATGATGACTAATGTCGCCTGGCTGTTACTGATTCCGGCAGCCATTGCCATCGGCTGGCTGCTGGGCCGGCGTGGCGGTGAAATCAAAGGCGGGGCCAAGATTTCACGTCTATCCAACACCTATTTCCGTGGCCTCAATTATCTGCTCAACGAACAGCAGGACAAGGCTCTCGAAATCTTTCTGCAAATCGCCGAAGTCGACAAGGAAACCGTGGAGACCCAGTTTGCGCTCGGGCATCTTTTCCGGCGTCGCGGCGAGGTCGACCGCGCCATCCGCCTGCACCAGAATCTGGTGGCTCGCACCGGGTTGAGTGAGGAACAGAAAACCCGTGCCGTTTTGGAGTTAGGCGAGGACTACATGCGCGCTGGCCTGCTGGATCGTGCTGAAACCCTGTTCAACGATCTGGTACAGATGGGTGTGCATGCGCCGAAAGCCCTGCAGCAACTGATTTCAATCTATCAATCCGAACGTGATTGGAAGCAGGCGATTACCTATGCTTTGAAATACGAGCAGATTACAGGTGAGGCCATGGGCGGGAGCATCGCCCATTATTATTGCGAGTTGGCCGAAAAACATGTGCATGAGGGAAATCTTACCGCCGCGCGTGACCGAATCGCCGCTGCCTATTCGTCGGATTCCCAATGTGTACGTGCCGGCATGATCGAGGGCCGTCTGGATCTCCTGGAAAACAATGATGCGGGTGCCATTCGTGCTTTCGAGCGGGTGGCACGTCATGATGTCGACTATCTCCCCGAAGTATTGCCACAGTTGATGGAATGTTACGAGCGCCGCAATGAGCTGATGCGGGCGCGCGGCTTCCTGCAGGAAGTCATCGAGCAATACTCAGGCGTTACACCCCTGCTGGCCTTGACCGATCTCATCGAGCGTGATGAAGGCGCCATGGCGGCACAGGAATTCCTGGCCAAGCAGCTTCTGCAGCGGCCATCCGTTCGTGGTGAGGCGGTTTTGCTTGAGAAAGCCGTTGCCAATCCGGGCGATGAGCCGGTCGAAACCCTGAAGACACTCAAGCTGATTACCGATCAGCTATTGGTACGGTCCGCAAACTACCGCTGCGTGAATTGCGGTTTCGGGGCGCGGGCGCATCATTGGCAGTGCCCGAGCTGCAAGCATTGGGGTAGCGTGAAACCGCTGCTCAACCTGCTGGGATCATGAACAAGGACGATTGATGGCATTCCAAATTAAAAAAGCGGTGTTTCCCGTAGCTGGTCTTGGCACCCGCTTCCTGCCCGCTACCAAGACGGTGCCCAAGGAAATGCTGCCCGTGGTCGACAAGCCATTGATCCAGTATGCGGTTGATGAAGCCATTGAGGCCGGTATCGACACGCTGGTGTTCGTCACCAACCGCTACAAGCATGCCGTTGCCGATTATTTCGACAAAGCCTATGAGCTTGAGCAGAAGCTCGAGAAGGCCGGAAAGTCCGAGTTGCTGGCGATGATAAGGGATGTCCTGCCCAAACATGTCCGATGTGTCTTCGTCACCCAGGCCGAAGCGCTTGGACTGGGTCATGCCGTGCTTTGTGCCAAGCCGGTCATTGGCACTGAGCCCTTTGCCGTCATCCTTCCCGACGATCTGATCTGGAGCAAGGGCAGGGGAGCGCTCGGCCAGATGGTCGATCTGGCCGGCAAGGAAAGTGCCAGCGTTATTGCCGTGCAGCAGGTACCGCAAGAACAAACTTCAAGTTACGGCATTGTTTCGGCACCGCATTTTACCGGACGTTTCGGCGCTATCGAGCAGATTGTCGAAAAGCCCAAGCCGGAAAATGCCCCCAGCAATCTGGCCGTTGTCGGGCGCTATGTGCTCAGTGGGGCCATCTTCCCTATTTTGGAGAAGACCCGTTCCGGTACAGGCGGCGAAATCCAGCTGACCGACGCGATTGCCGAGCTTATCAAGCAGGACAAGGTATTGGCCTACCAATTCGAAGGGCGCCGCTTCGACTGCGGCACACGCATCGGTCTGATCGAAGCCACCATCCAATATGCACTCGATCATGATGATCTCGCCGACGATGCCAGAGCCTATATGCAGGCAGCGCTTGCGGCGAAATAATCCGGCATCGCGCATGCCACAGCGGTTAATAATATGGGCATGAGGAGAACCGTAATGGCCGTCATCAAGCAATCCGATTTCATCGAAAGCATCGCCGATGCCCTGCAGTACATTTCCTACTACCATCCGGTCGATTACATCACCAATCTGGCTGCAGCATATGACCGTGAAGAATCACCGGCGGCTAAAGATGCAATGGCGCAGATTCTGATCAACTCCCGCATGAGTGCCGAGGGTCACCGCCCGCTGTGTCAGGACACGGGTATCGTTACCGTGTTCCTGTACATCGGCATGAATGTGCGCTGGGATGCAACGATGTCAGTCGAGGATATGGTCAATGAAGGCGTACGCCGCGCCTACAACCACCCGGACAACAAGCTGCGCGCCTCGGTGCTGGCCGATCCGGCCGGCAAGCGCATCAACACCAAAGACAACACGCCGGCCGTGGTCAACATGAGGGTGGTTGCCGGTGACACGGTCGATGTCATCGTTGCGGCCAAGGGCGGCGGTTCGGAAGCCAAATCGAAATTCGCCATGCTCAATCCGTCCGACTCCATTGTGGATTGGGTTATCAAAACGGTCCCGACCATGGGAGCCGGCTGGTGTCCGCCGGGCATGCTCGGCATCGGCATCGGCGGAACGGCAGAGAAAGCCATGCTGTTAGCCAAAGAGGCCCTGATGGAGCCGATCGACATCAATGACCTGAAAGCACGTGGGCCGGCCAACCGGGCCGAAGAGCTGCGCCTGGAACTGTTCGAAAAAGTGAATGCGCTCGGCATCGGTGCCCAGGGGCTTGGCGGCCTGACTACCGTGCTGGATGTCAAAGTCAAGGATTTCCCGACGCATGCCGCCAATCTTCCAGTAGCCTTGATACCGAATTGCGCCGCAACCCGCCACGCGCACTTCACTCTTGATGGCAGTGGCCCGGTCAGTCTGGATCCGCCGTCTTTGGCTGATTGGCCGAAGCTGGCCTTGGATTTCAAACAGTCGCGCCCGGTCAATCTCGATACCTTGACTCCGGCCGAAACTGCGACCTGGAAGCCCGGTGAAACCCTGCTGCTTTCCGGAAAAATGTATACCGGTCGCGATGCCGCGCACAAACGCATGGTCGAGATGCTCAACCGGGGCGAAAAATTGCCAGTCGATTTCACCGGCAAGATGATCTATTACGTCGGTCCGGTCGATCCGGTACGCGATGAAGTGGTCGGTCCGGCCGGCCCGACTACCGCCACTCGTATGGATAAATTCACCGAACAGGTGCTCGCACAGACCGGCATGATCGGCATGATCGGCAAATCCGAACGCGGTCCAACCGCGATAGAAGCCATCAAGAAGCACAAATCGGTGTATCTGATGGCGGTCGGCGGCGCCGCCTACCTGGTGTCGAAAGCCATTAAGGCCGCAAAAGTAGTGGGCTTCGAGGATCTGGGCATGGAAGCGATTTACGAATTCACGGTGAAGGACATGCCGGTCACCGTTGCCGTGGACAGTACCGGCGAGTCCGTCCATAACACCGGTCCGAAACTGTGGCAGGCCCGTATCGGCAAGATTCCGGTGGTACTGGAATAATCAACGCAATTCGATCATCACTTCATTGCGGCGCATGAATCCGGGCATGAACGGCGGATCGTAACGTGCCGTCCACGTACTGCCGGTGGTTTTCAAGGCATTTTTCTTGACGGCAGCCAGCAGTTCCGCCTGATGTTGTGAGAAGCTCTGTTCGGTCCATCGCCCTGAGAAGCGGATGGCAAGAACTTTGCGGGCTGGAACGGTCTTGAAGTAAACCGCAGGATCGTTCGGAACCGGCAACGTGGCCAGAGTGTAGCTCTTGGGCATCACGAATGACACCAGCCAGACACCCTCGGTTTTGAGGGTCTGGCTCACCGGCGCGGTCATTTCGATCTTCTCGCTTTTGGCCTGGCTCACGGGGGCGGTCATGGCGATGGACTGTTTCGTGCGGTTAGCGCCGAAGATATAGCCACCGAGCCGCTTGAAGGCCAGATTGCCTGCCTGATCGGCATCGGTTGCCTTGATTTCGGTTTCGGCGATGATGCACGCATCGTACTGACGGATCTCAATGCCGCTGCCGAAGTCCTGCAGAACGGTATAGCGGGGCTGTTCGATGGCCATCAGGCTGCTGCTCCATAAGAGAAGGCCCAGAAGTGGGAATTTCGACATGAATGACTCCTTTTTTCCGTATATCACTCTAGTGCCAGAGCCGTGATGGTGGTGTGTGGCTTGCGGTATCATTACGGGGTATTTATGCCGAGTTCACCATGAAAAACCTGAAGAAGTCCCGCAAGCTCGACGAGGTCTGCTACGAAATCCGCGGTCCGGCTCTGGAGCGCGCAAAAGAGCTTGAAGATCAGGGCCACAGCATCATCAAGCTCAACATCGGCAATCTGGCCGTGTTCGGCTTCAATCCTCCGGACGACATCGTCCGCGATGTCATCGGCAATCTGAACCGCGCCGGCGGCTACAGTGATTCCAAGGGTATTTATTCCGCGCGCAAGGCGGTGATGAACTATGCCCAGGACTGCGGCATCCGGGGTGTCGGCCTGGAGGACATTTACATCGGCAACGGCGTTTCCGAACTGATTCTGCTGGCCATGAACGCCTTGCTCGATGATGGCGATGAGGTGCTGGTGCCGGCGCCGGACTATCCGCTGTGGACGGCGGCGGTTTCCCTGTCCGGTGGAAAGCCGGTGCATTATCTGTGCGATGAAGCCGCCGACTGGCAACCGGATATTGCCGACCTGCGAGCGCGCATTACGCCGAACACCAAAGCGCTGGTGGTCATCAACCCCAATAATCCCACCGGCGCCGTATATCCGAAACCGATGCTGGAGGCGCTGCTGCAGATTGCCCGTGAACACCAACTGCTGGTGTTTGCCGATGAAATCTACGACAAGACCCTGTACGACGGTGAAACCCATATCGCATTGGCTTCCTTGGCTGAAGACGTGTTCTGCATCAGTTTCGGCGGGCTTTCCAAAAATTACCGGGCCTGCGGTTACCGCGCCGGCTGGATGATTCTCAGCGGTGCACGCGATCATGCCAAGGACTACATTGACGGCCTCAATATCGTCACCTCGATGCGGCTGTGTGCCAACGTACCGGCGCAGTACGCCATCCAGACTGCACTCGGCGGCACCCAAAGCATTGAACAGCTGGTTGCGGCCGATGGCCGTCTGACCCGGCAGCGCGATCTGGCCTGGCAGCGCTTGACAGCCATCCCCGGGGTGAGCTGCGTCAAACCCAAAGGCGCCCTTTATCTGTTTCCTAAATTCGATCCGGTGGTGTATCCCATCGCCGACGACCAGAAGTTCATCACCGAACTGCTGGAGCAGGAAAAAGTACTGCTGGTGCAGGGCACCGGCTTCAACTGGCCTCATCACGATCATGTGCGCGTCGTGTTCCTGCCCAATACCGATGAAATGACCGAGGCGCTCGACCGAATTGAACGCTTCCTTGCCGATTACCGTGCCCGTCACGGCACTTGACCAGGAGACTGCCATGCACACACTGTATTACGCACCCGGCGCCGCCAGCCTTGTGGTTCATTGGCTGCTGATTGATCTTGATCTGCCGCATCAGCTGGTCAAGCTCGACATCGCCGCGCGCGAACACAAGACTCCGGCGTATCTCGCGCTCAATCCGAGTGGCGTGGTGCCGACTTTGCTGATTGACGGTAAACCGATGTGCGAGGCTGCCGCCATGGCCGTGCTTCTGGCCGAGGCAAAGCCGGAATCAGGCCTGATTCCGCCTCCGGGAAGCGCCAAGCGCGGCGAACTCCTGCAATGGATGTTCCATCTGGCCAACACCCTTCAGCCACCGTTCCGGCTCTGGTGGTATCCGAGCGAAGCTGCCGGTGAAGACCATGCCGAGGCCGGGAAGGCTACGGCTGAGGCGCGTATCCATGCGGTTTTCTCCAATCTCGATGCGCATCTGGCCGAGAACGGGCCATATCTGTTGGGTGAAAGCGCGTCCGTGGCTGATTTCATGCTGGTGATGCTGATGCGCTGGTCACGCAACATGCCGAAAACGGCTTTGGACTATCCGGCACTTGCCAACTTGGCGGCCCTGATGAAAGCCCGCCCGAGCTGGAAGGCGCTGTATGAGTCCGAAGGACTGACTGAATGGGCCTGAATACGGAACCGGCCCGCTGGCAAGCCTGGCGCGATTTCGCGCCGCTTTACCTGTTGGTCAATCTGCCTTTAATCGTTGTGGCGGCGGCATTGATGGCCTATCTGCCGCCCGGGAAGCCGGTTTCATTTGCCAGTGTATCGCGCGAAACCGTGTTCATGCTTTATGTGTGCGGCGCATTATTGAGTACATTGCTTTCGTTTCCCTGGCAATGGCGTTTTTTGCGTCGGTGTCTTGCGCTGTCTCAAGAATTCGGACGCTTCGACATCCCCGTATTCGCGCTTGGCTATTATTGGCGAAATCTTCTGATTTCCACCATTACTGCGGCCATCGTTGCTGTTCCTTTGGTGTACATCATCTTTTTCCTCGTCGGATTTCCATTGATGATGATGCTGGTGCCCATACATTTGCTTTCCGGTGTGATCATCGGGCTAATTGCGGCAAAGTCCTTCTCCACTAACCTGCGAAGTCACTGATTCAGTACCACAACGCGAACAGAAAGATACCCGTCATCGCGAAAGCCAAGCCGACTTTCAATGCCACACCGACAGCCATGCCGATCCAAGTCGCAAAGCCGATTTTTCCGGCTTCACGCATGCTTTTGCCTTGGGCGGTTTCAACCGCCATGACGCCCACGAACGGGCCGAGAATGAGTCCGGGCAGGCTGAAAAAAATCATACCGAAAAGACTGCCAAGTGCGGCACCAAGTACGGCCACCTTGCTGGCTCCGGCACGCTTCGCGCCGAGCGCGCTCGCCAGAAAATCGATGGCGACCGAAGCCAAGGTCAATAGTCCCAGCAGAATCAGCACGAGTATCGATATTTCCTTGAACCCGCCGGCCCATGCAGCCACTACCATGCCGGCATATGCCAACGGGATGCCAGGAAGAACCGGCAGGAAAACCCCAAGCAGGCCAATGATGATCAGTGCTGCTGAAACGATGTAGAGGATCTGCTGGAGCTCTGCCGTCATCACTTGTAATCCCGGTGGCAATTATCGCAGCTTTGTTTGATTGAGCTGATGCTGGTCGCGAGGTCGGCACAGTTGTCGATGCCCTTGGCCAGCTGCAGGTCCAGTACCCGACGCAAATCGGCGGCATAGCGGACGAATTGCTGGTCTTGTTCGGCCAGGGATTTGAAGGCAGGTTCGATATCTGCGGCGATGATCCGCATCGGCAGCAGCTCTTTCTGGATATCCGGGGCGCTGCAGCGGTTGTCTTTGGCCAGCTTGTTGAGGGCCATCGCGTGCGCGGCCTGGATGGCCATGACGCCGCGGGAGAATTCAGTGCCCTTGCGCAGTGCTTCGATGGCGATGCTGGTACAGACCGCGCCCATGATCAGGCCGATCAGCAGGACGATCAGGAATTGCAGGGGTTTGTTCATGGCGGATTCTCCGAGAAATCATTTCGTCATACTAAAGGATAGCGCGAAGGCATTACAATAGTGCCATGAGTACCCAATATGAACGCTTCGCCGGGGTGGAACGGCTGTATGGAAAGGGCGCGCTGCAGCGTCTTGGCGCGGCTCATGTCGCGGTCATCGGCATCGGCGGTGTCGGCTCCTGGTTGGTCGAGGCACTGGCCCGTTCCGGCATCGGCCGAATGACTCTGTTTGATGCCGATGATATCTGCGTGTCCAACAGCAACCGGCAAATGCATGCGTTGGACGGCAACTTCGGCCGCAACAAGGTCGATGTGATGCGCGAACGCTGTCTGGCCATCAATCCTGAGCTTCATATCGCCGCGGCTGCCACATTCGTGACGCCGGCCAATATGGCCGAATTGCTGGCGGGGCCTTTCGATCTGGTCATTGATGCCTGTGATGCCTTCCGGGTCAAGGTCGAGCTGATTGCTTGGTGTCGTCGGCGCAAACAGAAACTGATTGTGGTCGGTGCCGCAGGCGGCCGTACCGATCCCACACAGATCCGCGTCCGCGACCTTGCAAGGACCGAGCAGGATGCCCTGCTGGCCTTGATCCGTCGCAAATTACGGACGGAATTCAATTTCCCGAAGAATAAAGACCGCTATTTCAGCATTCCGGCGGTGTATTCACTTGAGAACGTTCAATACCCGCAGGCCGACGGCTCGGTCTGTGGTATTCGTCCGGCCACCGATCCCGAGGGTGGTTTCAAGCTTGATTGCGGCGATGGTCTGGGTGCCGCCACGCATGTGACAGGGACTTTTGCATTTATTGCTGCCGCCAAAGCCATCGAATTGCTGTTAGGCCGCAAGTCCAAATAAGCGTTCGGCGTTGTATCGGGTCTGTGCCGCGACATCGGCCATCGGCATGCCGCGGATTTCGGCCATGGCTTCAGCCACCCGCACCAGTTTCGCCGGTTCATTACGGCGACCTTGTTCGCCCGACATGGGCTGGTCGGGGGCGTCGGTTTCCAGAAGAAAATGCGACAACGGACATTCCTTCACGATTTCACGGATACGGCGACTGCGCGGGTAGGTGATGGGCCCGCCAATGCCGAGCATGAAACCCATGTCGATCAGTAATCGCGCCTGTTCCAGGCTTCCGGAGTAACTGTGAATCACGCCATGCGTCGGACCATGGCGACGTAACAACTGAATAACACGTTCCGTGGCTCGGCGGGCGTGGATGATGAGCGGCTTGCCGGTTTCCGAAGCCAATCGAATGTGCGCGTTGAAAATGGTTTCCTGGCGAATCGGATTAAGATCGGAAACGAAAAAATCCAGACCGCATTCACCCACAGCCACGCACTCGGAGCGTGATACCCATTGGGGCAGTGCGTCCAGGTCGGCATCGGTATGATCGGTCAGAAACATCGGATGCAATCCGTAAGCCGGATGCAATCCGGCATGGAGGGTTGCCAGATGGGCAAGATGCGGCCACCCCGACGCTGAAATCGCCGGAACAATGAAGCCGGATACACCGCTCTGGACGGCGCGGGCAATTACCTCAGGCAGATCATCGGCGAAATCAGTCACGTCCAAATGGCAGTGGCTGTCAATCAGATTCATGTTGTCGGCGGATCCGGGTCTTTGCGCTTTTTCCAGCGGGCGAGCAGGGCGGCGGTCAAACCGAGAATCAATTCATCCGCGAACGGAATGAAGTCGGGAGTAAGTAAGTCGAACACGAACAGCGTGGCGGTTATGCCGAACAACACGGGAAAGCGCAACTTGGCGAAATACGCAACAATCGGGGCAATCAGGGACTTCAGCATGCAGGGCTCCGTGAAAACGCAGTGAATGGCCCCATTTTGGCACAATTTAGGGTGGGAATATGGGGTAAAATAGCGGTCTGATTTTGACGAGGAAACTCCCATGGCCCTGACCCCGACCGACCTGTTCGACATCCGTTCCATGCTCACCGAAGAAGAATGCATGATCCAGGATGCCGTGGCGCGTTTCACCGACGAAAAAGTCATTCCGATCATCGGTGATGCCTTTGATCAGGGTCGTTTCCCAAAAGAGCTCGTTCCTGAAATCGCCGCCATGGGCCTGCTTGGGTCCTCACTGCCCGAAGAATACGGTTGTGCGGGCCTGAATGGCGTCAGCTACGGGCTGATCTGCCAAGAACTGGAGCGTGGGGATTCCGGTATCCGCAGTTTCGTTTCCGTGCAGAGTTCGCTCTGTATGTACCCCATTTTCGCCTACGGCTCGGAAGATCAGCGCCGCAAATATCTGCCGGGCATGGCCCGCGGTGAAATCATCGGCTGCTTCGGTCTGACTGAACCGCACGGTGGCTCGGATCCGGCCAACATGAAAACCCATGCCAAGAAAGATGGCGGTGATTGGGTCATCAATGGTGCCAAGATGTGGATCACCAACGGCAATCTGGCCGACATCGCCATCGTCTGGGCCATGACCGACGAAGGCATTCAGGGCTTCATCGTGGAAAAAGGGACGCCGGGCTTCGTGGCCCAGGAAATCAAACACAAGATGAGCCTGCGCGCTTCGGTCACCTCAGGTCTGTTCTTTGACAACGTCCGCATCCCCGACAGCCAGCGCCTGCCGAACGTGAAAGGCCTGAAAGGACCGCTCGGCTGCCTGACCCAGGCCCGTTACGGCATCACATGGGGCCCGATCGGTGCCGCGCAGGCCTGTTTGACCGAAGTGGTCGAATACACCAAAACCCGCATTCTGTTCAATCGCCCGCTGGCCGCCAATCAGGCCATCCAGATCAAACTGGCCGAGATGGCGCGCCGCATCACCATGGCGCAGTTGCTCAGCCTGCAGCTCGGCAGACTGAAGGATGCCGGCAACATGCAGCCCTCCCAGGTCTCTCTGGCCAAGTGGAACAACTGCCGGATGGCGCTCGACATCGCCCGCGAAGCCCGTGACATCCTTGGTGGCGCCGGTATTACCACCGAATACTGCCCAATCCGCCATGCTTTGAATCTGGAGTCCGTCATTACTTACGAAGGTACCGAGACGGTGCACCAGTTGGTCATCGGCCGCGAACTGACCGGTATCAACGCGTTCTAAATCGCGATAGCAAGAAGGATTTTGCATGAGTGCCGCCCTGATTCCCGCTCGTCAGAAAGACGTCAATCGCGCCAAGGTCTGTGATGACAACTTCATTGATTTTGTGCAGAACTGGCAGGGTGAGGAGTTGCCCAAGCCGTCGCCGGAGGAGCCGATTCTCGATGGCAGCGCCTGCAGCGCCCGCGACTTCGACGAGCTGTTCCGTTCCCAGTTGATTTCGCGTCATCTCGATCTGATGGCCCGCGTGTTGCGTGTGCAGCAAAAAGTCTTCTACACCATCGGTTCCAGCGGCCATGAGGGCAATGCCATGGTCGCGCGCCTCACGCGGCATACAGATCCTGCCTTCCTGCATTACCGCAGTGGCGGCTTCATGGCCGAACGTTTCCGTAAACTGCCGGAGATGGATCCGATCATGGATTCGGCCTTGAGCTTTGCGGCCAGCAAGGACGACCCGATTTCCGGCGGACGCCACAAAGTCTGGGGCAGCAAGCCGTTATGGGTGCTTCCGCAGACATCCACCATCGCTTCGCATCTACCGAAAGCGCTTGGTACTGCTATCGCGGTGGAGCAGGCCAAACGCATCGGCCATGAATCGCCGATTCCGGATGATTCCATCGTGATCTGTTCCTTCGGTGATGCCTCCAGCAATCACGCCACGGCACAGACGGCCTTCAACACCGCGCAATGGACGGCCTACCAGAAGCTGCCGGCCCCTGTGCTGTACGTCTGCGAAGACAACGGCATCGGCATTTCGGTGAAAACACCGACAGGTTGGATCAACAATGCGTTCCGTCACCGGGACGGATTGGATTATTTCTATGCCGATGGTCTGGATATCGCCGAAGGTTATGGCCAAATCCAGCGTGCCATCACCCATTGCCGTCAGACCCGACGCCCGACCTTTCTGCATCTGCGAACGACACGGATTATGGGCCATGCCGGTACCGATTTCGAAATCGAATGGCGATCATTCGAAGAGCTGATGGCGGTTGAAGCCACTGATCCGCTGCTGCGTTCGGCCGAGATCGCCCTGCAATCGGGGTTGATGTCGAAGTCCGAAGTGCTCGAGCTCTACGAAGCGACCCGACGCCAATGTTTCGCCGCGGCCGAAGAAGCGGACAAGCGCCCCAAGCTGGAAACCCTCGAAGAAGTGATTGCGCCGCTGGCGCCATTTCACCCGGAGGCGGTCATGGCCGAGGCGACGCGTGCCGATTACGCCGAAAAGCGGCTCGCGGTGTTCGGTTCCGAAGACAAGCTGCCGGAAAAACTGCCATCGCGGCACCTTGCCCTGCAGATCAACAGCGCCTTGCATGACCTGTTCTGCAAGTATCCGGAAACCCTGCTGTTCGGCGAGGACGTGGCCCAGAAGGGCGGTGTCTATACCGTTACCAAAGGGCTACAGAAAAACTTCAAGGGTGCCCGTGTATTCAACACCTTGCTCGATGAAACCATGATTCTCGGTCTGGCTCAGGGTTTCGCCAATCTGGGCATGCTGCCGCTGCCCGAAATCCAGTATTTGGCTTATTTCCATAATGCCTGCGATCAGATCCGCGGCGAAGCCTGCTCATTGCAATTCTTCAGCAATGGCCAATACCGGAATCCAATGGTCATGCGGGTGGCCTCCCTCGGCTATCAACGCGGATTCGGCGGCCATTTCCACAACGACAATTCGATTACCGCCCTGCGTGACATACCGTCTTTAGTTGTCGGCTGCCCGTCCCGTGGCGATGATGCCGTGACCATGCTGCGCGCCATGACGGCTTTGGCCAAAGTCGACGGTCGGGTCTGCGCCTATCTGGAACCGATTGCGCTTTACATGACCAAGGACCTGTACGAAACCGGTGACGGTCTCTGGCAAACCCGTTATCCGGCGCCATCCGAGGCCATGGAAATCGGCAGCGAACGCACTTATTTTCCGGAAAACAACGATCTGGTGGTATTCACCTTCGGCAACGGCGTACCAATGAGCCTGCGTGCCGCCCGTCAGATCGAAGATACCCTTCAATGGAAAGTCCGCGTGGTCGATCTGCGTTGGTTGCAGCCCTTGAACGAAGCAGCCATCGCCCGTCATGCCGGCGAATGCAAGCGCATTCTGGTGGTCGATGAAGGCCGCCGCAGTGCCGGGCTGGGCGAGGGCATCATTACCGCTATCGTCGAGGCCGGCCATGGCGCGAAACCCCTGCGCCGTGTAGTCGGGGCCGATACTTATACGCCTCTGGCAGGCGCTGCCTTTGCGGTGATTCCGGCCGACGCTGACATCGTCAACGCCGCCATCGATCTGGTCTGAGTTATTTCTTGGCCGGCGCTGCCGGTGCCGGGGTTGCCGGCTTGGCTGCCGGTGCCGGTGCAGGCTTCGGATAGCCGAACACCCGTCGCAGCATGCGCTCGTTGCCGGCGATCTCCGCCGCATTGGTTTTGACGAACTGGGTCGTGCCCAATTCGGTCAGCACATCGATCAGCGCCGGATTTTCATGCAGCTTCAGCATGGCATTTGTTACCGCTGTGCGGACATCGGCCGGAACTTTGCGGGCGGCATTCAGGCTGCGCCCTGGCAGACTGCGCGAAAGATGCACGGATTCAAGATTCGGATACTGCTGCGCGATGTAGACCGGCACCATGGCGCCTTTGGCCTCCTGAGCAAAGACGGAGTCCACGCCATCCTTCCAAGTCTGTGCCGTCGAAGCGATTTCCGGCTGGGCAATCGGATTGGGAAACAGCTCGCCGAGAAACAGGTAGCCCAAGCTGGGCGAGGGCATGCTGACGATGGTTCCTGACATCAGACCTTGGGGACCACCGGCGGTATCTTCCGGGCTGACCAGCAGCGAGAACTGGGTCGGCTCGGCGACGCGCACCAGAGGAGCGAAGCCGTAACGCTTGACCCGGAAATCGGCGAAGGGCGCTTCTTCGAACGAAAAATCAACCGGTGCATTGGCCAGGATATCGCGCCAGTAGGCATGGTAGTTGTTGCTGGTTTTCAGGATGAAGGTGTGTCCGGTGCTGCGGCTCAGATAAGCCATCAGTGGCTTGTAAATATCCTGCACCTGGGCGGCCGGATAGCTCGGATCAACCGTGACGCTGTAATTGGCGGCAGATACGGCAGAGGCCGGAATGGACAAGGCAATGGCGAACAGCGAGCGGCGCAGCATAATCAATCCCCTGAAAATAATCTAATTCCGCTGAAATCCTAGCATATTTCCGGGGGTCTGGAAGGCGGCATCGTCTCGTTTATGGTAATGTCCGTGGTATGGAAACTGACCCGCATAACGAGGCGGCCCCTGCCGCCGACGATGCCATTGAGATGCCATTGAGGAAAGGCAGCTGTGGGCTTTGGAAGCCTATTCTTCCGCCTCACGGGCTTTGATTCGTTCTAAAACGCCGCAGGCGTTGATCAAGCAAGTATGTCAGTCGATAACTGACAGGCATCCTTACCTGATTGCCTGGATGGGATTGGTTCTAAATGATCCAGAAAAGACAATCAAGATTCTTGGTGTGTCAGGTAGCGTTATCGCCAGAGATTATGCAAAAGAAATCACGCTCAGTTGGGATTCAGAACGTGAGGACGGACAGGGGCCTGCCGGACAGTCGGTTCGATCGGGTGAAACCACGGTGCTCAGGGATACCCTGGCCGATAAAAACTTCCTTCGTTGGCGAGACAGAGCCAAGAAGTACGGTATCCGCTCTATTGTATCCATACCCGTCCACTATGGAAAAAATGTCACCTGCGTTTTATTGGTTTATGCCAGCACGCCCGGGGGGTTCGACGATTACGAGGTACGATTATTCGAAAGTCTGGCCGATGAGGTAACGGCAGGGCTTGCCAAATTCGGCTTGTTCAAAGAATAAGGGCTTAAGCGGCTCATACGGCTTCGCCGACCATCACAGAACCGTCAAGAGTCGATTCCGGAGGTATTCCGGCATTCAGCACCGCAACGCCCATCGAACCGTCGTAGCTGCTATTGGCAACCCGTCCGACCTCTCGGTTTTCCTGGAAAAGCGGTGCGCCAGGCTGCAGATTTTTACCGGTAACGATAAACAGCCCCCGTTTGCTTTTTCCGAGATAATGCGTGCGTGCAACGATTTCCTGTCCCGGATAGCAGCCTTTGCTCAGGCTGAACGCCTTGAGCTGCTGAAGGCTCAGCATATGGGGTGTCCAGATGTCCTGCAGACTTTCATCAATCCAGACCCAACCTGCGGCCATGTCGATTTCATGCCATCGTTGCGCCGCGTCGAAATCGGAAATGCCGGCCTTGCTGCCCAGATGGAGTTGCCGCGATGTTTCCCCCTGACCGATCTGAAGCAGAAAACCATCATCCAGACCGCCGCCGATAAGTTCCTCCGGTGTTATCGGCATACCGATGCTGCCCGACAGGTGGCGGGACATCTCGATTTCAAACCTGACTTTCGAGCGGAACACGAAGCGTCTGAGGCCGTCAATCAGTAGCTGTGGCGGCAGCGCAGGCAGAATGAGCAGGAAATGGCCATCCTCAATCCGAATGACATAAAACAGCGCAAATACCCGGCCCTGAGGGCTCAGCCAGCCGTTGTACTGCCATTCCCCGTCTTTGAGTGCATTCACGTCATTCATGCACTGCGCCTGCAAGAATGCCTGCGAGTCCGGACCGGTGGCGTGGATAACGGCGTGTCCAGGCAGGCGAAACCCCTTGGCGGGACTGAAATTTAACTTGAATGGCATGGCGCGGGGATTTACCATAGGAGGATGAATAAAACGCCCCATTCTAGCGAGAATCTTGAGCCGGCGTCAGCCGCCGAGGTTCTGCCAGAAAACAGCCTGCAGCCCGAGCCGGTTCCCGAAATCGGCGGCCTTGGCGGCCCGGATCCTACCCGTTACGGGGATTGGGAAAAGAACGGCCGTTGCATCGACTTCTAACCCTGACCGGTAGCCCCTATGTCCGCGCACAAACGCCCCCTATCACCGCATCTGCAGATATACAGCAAGCAGATCACCTCTGTCATGTCCATTCTGCACCGGATCACCGGCGTCGTTCTCGCCATCGGCAGCCTTGGATTGCTCTGGGTCTTGGTGGCCCTGTCGCTCGGCGATGCTGCTTTCAGCGCGACGCAGGCCTGTCTGTCCTCCGGTCTGGGGCGTTTTGTGCTGTTTGCCTACAGTGCCTGCCTGATGTATCACTTTTTCAACGGCATCCGCCATCTGTTCTGGGATGCCGGTAAAGGCTTTGCAATCCAGGATGTGTACCGTTCGGGGTACGCCGTAATCGTCCTGTCCGCGGTGTCGACCCTCGGCATCTGGTGGCTGGCCTTGCAGGGAGGTGCGGCATGAGCCTGCGTGATCCTCTGGCCACCGCCCGGGGCCTGGGTTCGGCCAAAACCGGTTTCGGTCACTGGTGGGCGCAGCGCGTCAGCGCCGTGGTGCTGGCCTTGCTGACGCCGTTCGTCGTTTACTGCCTGGCCCGTTACGGCATCGCCGATTATGCCGCGCTGAAAACCCAGTTCGCCAATCCGCTGTTTTCCGCAGCCTGCATTCTTTACGTGCTGGCGCTGTTCTGGCATGCCCGTCTCGGCCTGCAGGTCGTGGTCGAAGATTACGTCCATCACGGCGCATTCGAGATCATTCTGCAGGTGCTGGTCAAAATCGTGTTTTCCTTCGCCGCCGTGGCTGCCGTGATCGCCATCGTCCGCCTTGCTTCG
Source organism: Arenimonas sp. (assembly GCF_044353605.1). Lineage (GTDB taxonomy): Bacteria > Pseudomonadota > Gammaproteobacteria > Xanthomonadales > Xanthomonadaceae > Arenimonas. Next base: position 33,294 of record NZ_JBILBO010000006.1, read on the forward strand.
GGTTCCTGAGAATTTTATGAGTCAAGCCTACAAAATCACTGAGCACCAGTACGACATGATCGTAGTCGGCGCCGGCGGTGCCGGTCTACGTGCCACCTTCGGTCTGGCGGCCAAAGGCCTGAAAACCGCCAGCATCAGCAAGGTGTTTCCAACCCGCTCGCATACCGTGGCCGCCCAAGGCGGCATTTCCGCTGCGCTGGGCAACATGGGCGAAGACGATTGGCGTTATCACTTCTTCGATACCGTCAAAGGCTCCGACTGGTTGGGTGATCAGGACGCCATCGAGTACATGTGCCGTGAAGCGATTCCCGCCATCATCGAACTCGAGCATTACGGGGTACCGTTCTCGCGCACCGAAGAAGGCAAAATCTACCAGCGTCCGTTCGGCGGTATGACCACCCGTTACGGTGAAGGTCCGCCGGCCCAGCGTACCTGCGCCGCAGCAGACCGCACCGGCCATGCCATTTTGCATACCCTGTATCAGCAGTCGCTCAAACACGACGCAAAGTTCTTCATTGAATACTTCGCCCTTGACCTAATCATGGACGAGGAGGGCGTCTGTCGCGGTGTCATCGCATTGGACATGTCCGAAGGCACCATCCACGTTTTCCGTGCCCATGGTGTGGTGCTCGCCACTGGAGGCTATGGCCGCGCTTACTTCTCGGCGACTTCGGCACACACCTGCACCGGTGACGGTGGCGGCATGGCACTGCGTGCCGGCCTGCCGCTTCAGGACATGGAATTCGTGCAATTCCACCCAACCGGGATTTACGGCGCCGGCTGTCTGATCACCGAAGGCGTACGCGGCGAAGGCGGCATCCTGCGCAACGATTCCGGCGAACGTTTCATGGAGCGCTATGCGCCCAGCGTCAAGGATTTGGCGCCGCGCGACATGGTCAGTCGCTCAATGACCATCGAAATCCGCGAAGGTCGTGGTGTCGGTCCGAAGAAAGATCACATCCACTTGGATCTGACCCACCTTGATCCGGCGGTCATCCACGAAAAACTGCCGGGCATCTCCGAAACCGCGAAGATCTTCGCCGGAGTCGATGTCACCAAGCAGCCGATTCCGGTGCTGCCGACCGTGCACTACAACATGGGTGGTCTGCAGACCAACTATCACGGTGAAGTGGTCACCCTCAAGAACGGCGATCCCAACAGCGTGGTGCCCGGCCTGTATTCCATCGGCGAGGCGGCTTGTGTTTCAGTGCACGGCGCCAACCGTCTTGGCTCGAACTCGCTGCTCGATCTGGTGGTGTTCGGCCGTGCCGTCGCCAACCGCTGCGCCGAAACCATCAAGCCGAACATGCCGCATAAATCGTTGCCGGCTTCAGCCCTGGACAAGTCCTTGGCCAATTTGGACAAATTGCGCTTCGCCAACGGCTCGACGCCGACCGCGGAAATCCGCGACAATATGCAGCACATCATGCAGAACGATGCCGCCGTGTTCCGCACCGGTGAAACCCTGCAGCAGGGCGTGGTCAAGATCCGTGAGGCATTCCGTAGCTTCGAGGATGTCAAGGTTTCCGACCGCTCGCTGGTCTGGAACTCGGACCTTATCGAAACGTTGGAACTGCAGAATCTGCTCGGCCAGGCCGTGGTCACCATGGTTTCGGCGGAAAACCGCAAGGAATCCCGTGGCGCGCATGCCCGTGAGGATTTCAAGACGCGCGATGACGAGAACTGGATGAAGCACACCCTGACCTGGATCGATGACAAGGGCGATACCGTCATCGATTATCGCCCGGTGCATCTGAATACACTCAGCTCGGATGTGGCTTACATTCCGCCGAAAGAACGCAAATATTGAGGTGAGACGCAATCATGGCTGAATTTACCCTGCCGGCAAACTCGAAAATCACCAAGGGCACGCATTTCCCGGCCAAATCCGGCGGAAAGAACCTGCGTAGCTTCAAGATTTACCGCTGGAATCCAGATGATGCCGCCAATCCGCGCGTCGACACCTACGAAATCGACCTTGATCAGTGTGGCCCGATGGTGCTGGATGCGCTGATCAAGATCAAGAACGAAATCGACCCGACCCTGACCTTCCGCCGTTCCTGCCGCGAAGGCATCTGCGGTTCCTGCGCCATGAACATCGACGGCAGCAACACATTGGCCTGCACCAAGGCCATTGATGAATGCGGCAAAAAGGAAGTGCCGATCTACCCGCTGCCGCATATGCCGGTCATCAAAGATCTTGTGCCCGACTTGTCGCATTTCTATGCGCAGTACGCCTCGATCAAGCCCTGGATCCGCACCCAGTCGGCCACGCCGGCCTCCGGTGAGCGGCTTCAGTCCAAGGAAGACCGCGCCAAGCTCGACGGTCTGTACGAATGCATCCTATGCGCCTGCTGCAGCACCAGCTGTCCGAGTTACTGGTGGAACGGCGACCGCTACCTGGGTCCGGCCATTCTGCTGCAGGCCTACCGCTGGATCATCGATTCACGTGATGAAGATACCGGTGCCCGGCTGGATGAACTGGAGGATCCGTTCAAGCTTTACCGCTGCCACACCATCATGAACTGCGCGCGGACCTGTCCGAAGGGTCTCAACCCGGCCAAAGCCATCGGCGAAATCAAGAAACTGATCCTGCAGCGTCACGGAGCCTGAGATGGGTATGCCGCTGTTCTGGTCAATCTGGAGTCTGCTGGTCTGGAACTGGCCGGGCTGATGCCCTCCAGCGAAGAAAACCCTGAAATCAAACGCCTGCGCTGGCGCTGCCGGCGTGGAATGCGCGAGCTTGACCAGCTGATGCTGCGCTATCTGGATCAGCGTTGGCCCACTGCGGACGACGCCGAAAGAGCGCTTTTCCTACAGGTCCTGGACTCCGAAGACGATAAGCTGTGGCGATGGTTCATGGGGCTTGAGCGCCCGGAGAATGCCGATCTCGATGGCTTCGTCACCCTCATCGCCGATTTGCCTGCCTGAATGCCGCACGCCTTTGCTGGCGCTGCCTGTGCTGTATGTCGTGACCGCAATCGCCATCGGCTGCCTCCTGATATCCGATCTCCCCCCGTTGTGGCGGAATGTCCTATTGGGGGCGGTGATTTTGGAGTTCCTCCATGCGTTTCATCGAATCCGCAATTTCCGTCGATTTGCCATCGACCGCGATGACAAGGGGCGTTTCCGCTTGAATGAGGGCAGGGGTCCGATGCCGATATCGGGCGTGCGTTGGCGGGATTTCGGGTGTCTCGCCGTCTTGCATTACCGCCGGAAGGGTCGCGCCCGGAGTGCTGTGTGGTGGCTGATGTCGATGCCGGAACCGCAACGCAGACAACTGCGACTGTGGATGAACGTACCGGCAACAGCGGAGGCAAACGAACTGCCAAGTATTCTCGTAAACCCAGTATTATAGAGCGATGTTTCAACCTTTAACCGCCGCCATCGGACTCCGCTACCTGCGCGCCAAGCGCCGTAATGGTTTCATTTCCTTTATATCGCTGGCATCCGTGCTCGGCATCTTTATCGGTGTGGTGGCGCTCATCACCACCATTTCAGTCATGAACGGCTTCCAGGAAGAGTTGCGTAACCGTATTCTTGGAACCGTGGCCCACGCTACCATCGAAGGCGTCAACGGTTCATTGCCGGATTGGAAACGGGCGGTGGCAGTTGCTGAAAAGGATGAACGTGTTCTCGGTGCCGCGCCGTATGTACAGACTGAAACCCTGCTGCAGGCGCAGAGTAAACAGGGTGCACTGTTGCGTGGTGTTCAGCCGGAACTGGAAGGGCGAGTGTCCGAGTTGCCGAATAAGATGGTTCAGGGCCGTCTGGACAGCCTCACGCCGGGGGCATTCAACATCGTGCTCGGTTCGGAATTGGCCGCGGCACTCAATGTACGGGTCGGTGATTCGGTCAACGCCTTCGTCAGTGAATCGGTGGCCACTCCGTTCGGGTCGATGCCGCGTGCGAAACGTTTCACTGTCAGCGGCATCTTTTCGGTCGGCGCCCAGGAATATGATTACGGTCTCGCACTCGTCCATATTCAGGACGCACAGGCTCTTTTGCGCATGGGCGAAGATGCCACCGGCGTCCGGTTGAAGCTTGACGACATTTGGCAGGCCTGGTCGGTCGCCCGTGATCTGGCCAACCGTATGGAAGGAATCTATCAGGTGCGCGATTGGACGCGCGATCATGCCAACTTCTTCCGGGCGTTAAAAATGGAAAAAACGGTGATGTTCATCCTGCTATCCCTGGTTATCGCCATCGCCGCCTTCAATCTTGTGTCGTCGCAGGTCATGTTGGTGCAGGATAAACAGGCCGACATCGCCATCCTGCGTACGCTTGGCATGTCGCCGGCACAGATCATGCAGGTGTTCACGGTGCAGGGGCTGGTTATCGGTCTGGTTGGCGTGGCGCTCGGCACCATAGGCGGCATCCTGCTATCGAATAATCTCGCTGTGCTTGTACGTTTCATTGAATCACTGACCGGCAATGAGCTGCTTCCTGCCGATGTTTACTACATCAGTGGCGGTGTCCCCTCCGTGGTCAATCCGACTGATGTTTTCATCATCGTTATTGTTGCAATCATGATGTGCCTGCTGGCCACCATCTATCCGGCCTGGCGCGCGGCGCGCACCAATCCGGTCGAGGCTCTGCGCTATGAGTGATGTCATCCTGGAGGGTTCGAATCTTGGAAAAACCTATCGCGAAGGTGATCTGGTCACTCCGGTTTTTTCAGGAATAGACGTCCAGGTTCACGCCGGTGAGTCGGTAGCGATTGTCGGTGCTTCGGGTTCGGGTAAAAGCACCTTATTGCATCTGCTGGCCGGTCTCGACCGTCCGACTGAAGGTGAAGTTCGCTTGATGGGCGCTGATCTTTATCGGCATACCGAAGCGGAAAAAGGGCGTCTTCGCAATCGGCATCTCGGTTTCATCTATCAGTTCCATCATCTTCTGCCGGAATTCACCGCGCTTGAAAACGTGATGATGCCGTTGCTGATCAACGGCACATCACCGTCCGAGGCCGTCTTGCCGGCGCAGGAGTTGCTTGAGCAGGTCGGCCTCTCGCATCGTCTGACGCATAAACCCGGCGAGCTGTCCGGCGGCGAACGACAGCGTGTTGCAGTGGCGCGTGCATTGGTCAATCGCCCTGCCTGCATCCTTGCCGACGAACCGACCGGCAATCTGGATGAAAAGACCGCCGATGCCGTATTCAATCTGTTGTTGGATTTAAAGCAGCATCATCAGACCGCCTTGGTCATTGTCACTCATGATCATCGCCTTGCCGATAAATGCGGGCGCTCGCTTGAGCTTGTCCTCGGTCAACTCCGGGACCGTCCAAGGTGACGCAACGGGCGCAGCCTTATCTGCGCCCCGTCAATCTGTTTGCCTTCGCCCTCGGCATCGCTGTCCTACAGTGTTCACCTGCGTTGCCCGATACCCGATTCAGTCTTTTTCTGATGCTCCTGACGGGTTCGCTTTTCCTGCGTTTCCGTGGCACGGGAGCAGCTTCAGCATTTATGTTCGGTATTGCATTTGCCGCATGGACAGCCGGCACAGTGCTTTCCCAACGGCTACCATTGGCGGAATCCGGAGGCCGCGGTCAGATCCTAGCTGAAATAACGGATTTACCTCAACGCGATGGAGACCAGTGGCAGTTCGAGGCAAAGATCCGTCACAGCGGGGACTTTCCGTCTCTCGTTGGGAGCCGTATCAAACTGGCATGGTACCGAACTGAAACCCGTCTCAAGCCCGGCGATGTCAGGTACCTGGAAGTCACCTTGCGCGCACCCAATGGGGTTTACAACCCCGGTGGTTTCGATGCCGAAAAGCGTGCGCTGCAGAAACGCTGGTCGGCCCAGGGGTATGTACGAATGGAAGTCGGCCACGTTGGACAACGATCTACGATTGACCGATTCCGCGACGCCATTTCAGCTCAGATCCGACGGCAACTCGGGGATGTACAGGCTCGATTCGTCACGGCTCTGGCACTTGGCGACACCCGTCTATTGCAAGATGCCGATTGGGAGGTGCTGCGGCTTGCGGGAATCACCCATCTCATTGCCATCTCCGGATTCCATGTCGGTATGGTGGCCATGGCCGCGGCATGGCTCGTGCTGGGCCTTTACCGGCTTTGGCCGGGTCTTGCGCTGCGATTGTCCCGGCCGCTGGCAACGGCATGGGCCGCCATGCTGGCTGCCGTGATGTATGCCGCATTTGCCGGATTCGCTTTACCTACGGTACGTACCGCATTGATGATTGCCGTTTTAATGGCATGCCGGTTGCTCGGGCGGCATTGCACGGTGACCCATGCGGTGGCGCTAAGCATGGCGGTCATGCTGTTGTGGGATCCAATTAGTATTCTCACACCGGGGTTCTGGCTGAGTTTCGGCGGCGTGCTGTTACTGATCGCATTCATGCCAAGCGAAGGCAGGACGGGGATTTTCCGCCCATTCATCCGGGCACAATGGGTGGCATCCCTTGGCTTGCTGCCGCTGACGGTCGGGTTTTTCGATCAAACCACGGTGATTGGCCCTCTGGTGAACCTGCTGGCGATTCCGTGGATCAGCCTTGTTGTGGTTCCTTTGGCATTATTGGGATGCCTTTTCTCCGGAGTCCCCGTCATTGCCGGTGCATTCTGGTATGCGTCCGCCGCGCTGATGCAGATTCTTTGGCTGTTATTGCAGTGGTTGCAGGGCCTGTCTTGGTCCAGTCGCGTGATTCCGGAATCCGGTTTGGCCGCCGTTGTAATCGGGCTGGTCGGTGTATGCCTGTTGCTGATGCCACGGCAGATTCCCGGTTCCAGACTGGGTGCTTTGCTGCTGCTACCCATGTTGTTTCCGAAAATAGAACCCATTCCGGATGGCCAACTCCGGGTGGCCATGATGGATGTCGGCCAGGGCACGGCGGTGCTGGTGCAGACAGCGCGTCACACGCTTCTGTATGACACCGGAGCAGGAGTGCCGGGTGGGTTCAGCAGGGGACAGACCACGGTATTGCCGGCTTTACGCGCACTGAATATCCGGAATCTCGACAAAGTCGTGGTCAGTCATGGTGATAACGATCATGCCGGCGGGCTCGCGGCCGTTCGCGATGGCGTCGGCATCGACCATATCGAGGCCTCCTGGCGCGCGCTTCCGGCGAGCATGCCGCACCACAAATGTATGGCCGGACAGCACTGGCAGTGGGATGGCGTCCAATTCCTATACTTGTGGCCGATTTCGCACAGCGGCGAGAATGATAATGACCGATCCTGCGTGCTTCTGGTTCGCGGCGCTGGCCGCAGCCTGCTGTTGACCGGCGACATCAGCGCTGCGGCCGAGGCGCAGATGCTGGCGCATTATGGGGATTGGATTCGCGCGGAGGTGTTGCTGGTTCCGCATCATGGCAGCGCCGGATCTTCATCGCAGGCGTTCATCACTACACTCAAACCGCGCATCGCCTTGATCTCGAGCGGATTCCAGAACCGATTCCGCCATCCAAGATCCGATGTTCTGGAGCGTTACCGGAATGCCGGTGTGCAGACCGTCAATACGGTGGATACCGGATGGGCGGAGCTGGCCGGCACGCCCGAAGGCTGGATATGGTCACGACGGGCCCGCCTTGATGACCGCCATTACTGGCTCCGTACTGCCCAGGAACCATCTGTAAATGGTTATTAAACCGGCAATTTCTCGCTAATCCCGCCATCTCGGGTATGCTATTACCGAGTGCATATGCAGGTTGAAGAATTATGCTTGAACTACTGATGTCGGGCGGTTGGGTGATGCTGCCGCTATTGATTCTGACCGTAGTGGCGACCGCCATTGCTTTGGAGCGCTTCTGGACCTTACGACGGTCGGAAGTCATACCCCACGGAATCGGTCTTGAAATCGAGCATTGGTCGCGCGGGAAAACTCTTGAAATCGCAGAAATCCAACGGTTACGTCAGGACTCGCCCATGGGTGAACTGTTGGCCGCAGCGCTACTGGTGCGACACAAACCGCGGGATGTCATCAAGGAGCGCATCGAGGATGTCGGCCGGCATATCACTCATGATTTGAACCGTTTTCTGCCGACCTTGGGCACTATTGCTTCGGTGGCGCCCCTGCTGGGTTTGTTGGGTACGGTCATTGGCATGATCCAGATGTTTCTGACCATACTCAGCACCGGCGTTGGCGATGCCAACCAGCTCGCCGGCGGCATCGGCCAGGCCCTGATTTCGACGGCGGCCGGCCTGTGCCTGGCCATTCCGGCCCTGTTGCTGCACCGTTATTTCCGCGGCCGCGTTACCGGCTACGTCATCGAAATGGAAAAAGTGGCGATGAATCTGCTGGATGTGCTTGAAGTCCGGCAGACGGACTGAGACCGATGCGTCTGGATACCGCTACCGGCGATGATGATGTCGAAATCAACCTGACAGCGTTGATTGATGTCGTTTTCACGCTCATTATCTTTTTCGTGGTGACGACCAGCTTCAACAACCGATCGGCCTTGAAAATCACATTGCCCAGCAGTGCCGCAAGTCAGGTCGAAGCGCAACGCCAGCCCCTGGTGGTACTCATTGACAAGACCGGCAATTATTACGTCGGCGATATTGCTTTGGCCCGCAGCGACTTGGTCAGTCTGAAAGATGCCATCCGGCAACAAGCCGGGAATGATACCGATCGCACCATCGTGATCCAGGCCGATGCCAAGACCTCACACCAGTCCGTAATCACGGCCATGGATGCCATTGGCCAGCTTGGTTTCAGCAAACTATCGATTGCCACAGCACCGGAGACACAAGGTGAGCCCTGAAGCCGCCCCGGGCGTCTGGGCTGTTTATCGAAGATTGCTCGGCTATACCGGCAAATACCGTCAGTTCCTGATACTCGCCTTTCTCGGCATGATTATTGAGGCTTTGGCGGCAGGCGCGTTCACGGCGCTGATGAAGCCCATGGTCGATCAGACCTTCGTTGCCAAGAATCCGGAGGTGCGTTGGGTGCTTCCGCTGTCCATTCTCGGACTATTCGTGGTGCGCGGCATCGCTACTTTCATCACCGATTACGGCATGGCACGGACCGGCCGCAGCGTCGTTCTCGATTTGCGTCAGCAGATTCTCGATAAATTCCTGCGCATGCCGAGCTCCCGTTTCGATCAGGAACCCATTCCGGCGCTGGTCAGCCGATTGAATTACGACACCGACCAGGTGTCACAGGCCACCAGCGAAGCTATCAAAATATCCGTTACCGATACCTTGACCATTTTGGTCATGATCGGCGTCATGCTCATGCAAAGCGTAAAGGTCACTCTCGCCGTTTTGGTCATTGCTCCGATCATCGGCTTCATTTCTTCGAAGGTCGGCAAGCGTTATCGGCGCATCAACCGCGGAATTCAGGATGGTGTGGGCATGATGGCACAGGCCGCGGAAGAGGCGCTTTCCGCGCAACATGAAGTGAAGATTTACGGTATGCAGGACGCCGAGCATAAGCGCTATGCCGGACTCGCCCGCAGCAATCTCGGTATGCATTTGAAGGTTGAAGCAACCAAGGCCACGGCCTCTGCCACTGTGCAGATTCTAGCCGCCGCAGCGCTTGCGGTGATTCTGCTGGTTGCAGGTCAGGAAGCCATGCAGGGACGTATGACCGCCGGCGCTTTCGTGACCCTGATGACCTCGATGATGGTTCTGCTTCCGTCATTGAAGCGCATCACCAATGTGCAAAGCATCATCCAGCGGGGCGTTGCAGCCAGTGATCGCCTGTTCGGCATTCTCGATCAACCGGATGAGCCGGATAACGGAAAGCGCGAACTTGGACGCGCACTCGGTGAAATCCGATTCGAAGCCGTCAGTGTCCGTTATTCGGAGAAGGGAAGGGCGGCTTTGTCGGAAGTCAGTTTTACGGCAAAGCCGGGTACGGTGACAGCCATTGTCGGCCGTTCAGGAAGTGGAAAAACCAGCCTGATCCGGCTCCTTCCGCGTTTTTACGAACCGAGCTCAGGACACATAAGGCTTGATGATCTAGATATCCGTGAGCTCAAGCTCGCCGATCTGCGCCGGCAGATTGCACTGGTCAGTCAGCAGGTCATGCTGTTTGATGACTCGGTCATGGCCAACGTGCGCTATGGCAAGGCCGATGCCAGTGATGCGGAAGTATGGCAGGCTCTGCGCGCGGCGAATGCTGAAGAATTCGTACTCAAGCTCCCCGAGGGCGTGCATACGGCCATCGGAGAACGTGGTGGCCGACTCAGCGGCGGCCAGAAACAGCGTCTTGCCATCGCACGCGCAATACTGAAAGATGCCCCGATTCTCATTCTTGATGAAGCAACTGCAGCGCTCGATAACGAGTCCGAGCGTCTGGTGCAGGATGCGCTGGCGCACCTTATCCCGGATCGGACCACGCTGATCATCGCGCACCGTCTATCCACGGTCGAGCATGCCGACCAGGTTCTGGTGCTCGACGAGGGCCGCCTTGCCGAGATTGGAACACATGCCGAACTGCTGCAGCGTGGAGGGCTCTACAGTCACCTGCACCAGATGCAGTTCAGGGATTCGGATAGCAGCTGATGCGCAGTCTTGAATCCAGGCTCAACGCTATCTGGTATCAAGGAGCGGAGGTGCCATGGGTGCTGCGCGCTTTGGCCCGTGTTTACGAGTTGGTCCTTTCGTGTCGCAGGCCGGCCAATCCAGCGCCGTTGTCTGTGCCGGTGGTGGTCGTGGGTAATTTCACCGCGGGCGGGACCGGTAAAACTCCGGTCATTATCGCCTTGGTCGAGTATTTAAAGACCGCGGGCCATGCCCCGGGCGTAGTCAGTCGGGGCTATGGCCGGACCGGATCCGACCCGGTCACGGTTGAAAAGCAGGGGTTGGCCTCACAGTCAGGTGATGAGCCGCTGTTGATTTCCCGTCGCTGCGATGTGCCGGTCCGCGTGGATTCGCGTCGGCGCCGTGCCGCTGATTTTCTTGCCGCATCGGGATGTACCATCATCGTCTCCGATGACGGACTGCAGCATCGTGACCTGCCGCGCAGCTTGGAAATCGAAATCATGGATGCCTCACGCGCCTATGGCAACGGCTTGTTGTTACCAGCCGGCCCGCTTCGTGAAAAGCCCCGCAAAGTCGACCTGCGCATCTGCAATGGTCAGATTTCGGATGGTTCCAGTGCATACGGCATGCAGCTCGTGCCCGGCCATTGCCGTAATCTGGAAACGGATGAGATCAAAACTTTATCGGATTTTGGCGGAGTCAAGGTGCATGCAGTTGCAGGAATCGGCAATCCAGAACGGTTTTTCGGGATGCTTCGGCAATCCGGACTGCACGTCGAGGACCACGCATTTCCCGATCACCATCGGTTCATGCCGTCCGACCTGCCGGAAGGGCCGGTGCTCATGACCGAAAAGGATGCCGTCAAAATCGAACCGGCCGGACGGCGCGACTTATGGGCGGTTGCCGTGGATGCCGTTCTTAGTCCTGCTTTTTATCTGCAGTTCAGCCGCCTGCTGGTAGCGGATGGAGACCACCATGCTTGATTTCACCGTCGCAATACCGGCCCGCTTCGCGTCAACCCGTTTGCCGGGCAAGCCCTTGCTGAACATCGGTGGTAAGCCGATGATCCGGCATGTCGCCGAACGGGCGCTTGCGGCCGGTGCCCGTGATGTCGTCGTCGCTACCGATGACCTTCGTATCGTCGAAGCCTTGCAGATGGAGTCGGTCACGGTATGCATGACATCACCGGAACACCGCTCGGGAACCGACCGTCTAGCGGAGTGTGCCGATCAATTATCTTGGCCCGATGATCGCATCATCGTCAACCTACAGGGCGATGAACCCTTTGCTCCAGCGCGGAGTATTCTGCAGTTGGCGGAATTGCTTGCCGACAGCGGCGAGCCGATGGCAACTTTGGTCACCGAAATCCGGGATCTGGCCGAGTTCAACAATCCCAATGCGGTCAAGGTCCTTCTTGATATGCGGGGAAGGGCGCTCTTTTTTAGTCGTGCGCCGGTGCCATTCCCGCGCGATACTCCGGGATCTTTGCCTACACCAGCCTGGCGGCATATCGGCATTTATGCCTACCGCGCCGGGTTTCTCAAGCAGCTCAGCGCGCTGCCGCCCAGCCCTTTGGAATGTTGCGAGTCCCTGGAACAGTTGCGCGCCCTCGAAAACGGATTCGGAATCGCCGCTGCCGCCGCGCTTGCCGAATTCCCGCCGGGCGTGGATACTCAAGAGGATCTCGATCGCGCCAACCTTTTCTGGGCCGGATCGGGAGCAGTGACATGAACCGGGTCAGGAGCAGGCCATGAGTCCAACACCGGCATACGAGTTGAGCCCCAAGCTGGATTGGCTGAATGCCGAGCCCCAGCGCATTGCCGAGCACCGCGGCAGAATCGTCATCCTCCTGTTCTGGAGTGCATCCTCTGTTTATTGCCACAACATCCTGCATGATCTTGCTGAAATTCAACGCAAGTGGCCGGACGCCGTTTCCGTAATCGCCATCCATCTTCCGAAGTTCAATGCCGAACAGGATGCGAAGCTGCTCAGCGAGGCGGTAATGCGCCTTGATATCGGGTTTCCGGTTGCCAACGACCGCGAGTGGATCACTTGGCAGCACTATGCCGCACATTCCTGGCCGAGCATGGTTTTGATAGACGGCAAAGGCCGGCATGTCGCCGATTTCGTCGGCGATGACCAATCAAGCGCTATAGACAGCCGAATTTCAGAAATGCTCGAGTCATATGCCCCATCGGGACCCAAGCCGGGTTCTTTGAAAGCCAAGGCACGATCCAAGGTATTCAGCACACTCTATGCACCTTCCGGACTGGCCGTTGCCAACGGCCTGCTTTATATCGCGGACGCCGGCCATCACCGTATTCTGGAATGTGGCCTCGATGGCCGCATCATCCGGGAGTTCGGAAATGGTGTGCCATTGTTTCTCGATGGATCGGCAGCAGACTCTAGTTTCAACCGGCCGACCGCACTTACCGTTTTCAGGGACCATGTCTATGTCGCCGATACCGGCAATCATGCCATACGTCGCCTCAGTCTTCTGCATGGCAACGTGGATACCATGCTCGGCGATGGACGCCCCGGCTTCTATAGGATAGACAGCGGTCACGAAGTCGCCGCCGTAAGACTGAACAATCCCTGCGGTCTGTGCATCCATCAGGACAGTTTGATTGTCGCCGACAGCGGCAACAATCGGCTCGGAATTCTGAATTTGAGCAGCAGGCAGTTCATCAATCTGGTGGGTGGCGGGGCCTTTGGATTGCTCGACGGCGTCGGTGACCGTGCCAAATTGGCTCATCCGCTTGGTTTGTCAGGTACTCAGAACTTCCTGTACATGGTTGAAGGTACCGCCTCGACGCTACGTACGGTTGCCGTTCCCGAGGGGCGCGTGAATACCCTGATCGGACATGGTCTGTATCAGTTCGGTAATGCCGATGGCACCCGTCAGATTGGTGCCATGCAGCATCCTACAGGGGTCGTTGTCGATGAATCGCGTGGTATGGCCTGGATCGCTGACGCATACAATCGTAAAGTGCGCAGTTACCATCTGAAAAACAACCAGTTGTCCACGGTCAACCTGATGCAGACGCTGCTGCGCCCGACGGCCTTGGCCCTGGATGCGGAGTCGCTCTGGATCGCCGACAGTGCTGGCAACCATGTGTACCGGTATTTCTTTGAATCCGAGTATCTTTCGCGCATCAACATCCACGCGGCCTGAGTCCGATGAGTGATGCCGTCAACAGCGCATTCGATGGCCGCTTGTTCGCGCAGGACCTGTCCACCGCTCCCGGCGTTTACCGCATGTACGCCGAAGATGGCGGCGTGCTTTACATAGGCAAGGCCGCCAATCTCAAAAAGCGTGTGGCAAGTTATTTCCGTGACGACCTGCCATCCCGGCGCATTGCACACATGGTCAGGCAGATTTCGCGGATGGAGGTCACGGTTACCCGGACCGAGGCCGAGGCGCTGATCCTCGAGAATCAGCTGATTAAATCGCTGAAACCGCGTTACAACATCCTTCTGCGCGATGACAAAAGCTATCCGTATATCGTCATTACCGAAGAAACCTGGCCGCGGATTGCCTTTCATCGCGGTTCGCGGACCCTTTCCGGAAGCTACTTCGGGCCTTATCCGAGCGTCACTGCCGTCCGCACGACACTCGATCTCATGCAGAAGATTTTCCGGCTCAGGACCTGCGAAAATGCAGTATTCCGGAACCGTTCACGACCCTGCCTGCAGCACCAGATCGGCCGTTGCAGCGCCCCCTGCGTCGGACTCATCGGCGCCCGTGAGTACGACGCCAGCATCAAACGTGCAGGTATGTTTCTGAATGGCCGCAGTAAAGATCTGGTCGATGATCTGACCCGTGCCATGGATGAAGCCAGCCTGCGGCTCGAATTTGAAACCGCAGCATCCCTGCGCGATACCATCGGTGGCATCCGTACCGTGCAAGCCAAGCAGTATGTCGAAGGTGATCAGGTCGATATGGATGTGTTGGCGGCTGTCATCGAGGACGGAACCGCGTGCGTCATGAGCCTGAGTTTCCGCAACGGCATGAGTTTCGGTACACGCGCTTATTTCCCCAAATGCAACGGGGCGGAGCGTCCGGAAGAGGTGCTATCGGCCTTTGTCGCCCAGTATTATCTCGAACGTTCACCGCCGCGCGAATTGATTCTCAGTCATGCCATTGAGGACCAGGAACTCTTGGAGACGGTACTCACAGAGCTCGGCCGTAGACGTGTGGAAATAAAGGATTCCGTGCGCGGCGAGCGTGCCCGCTATTTGGCCATGGCCATGCAGAACGCCCAATTGGCGCTTGCTACTGAACGCCATGGCAAGCTGGCGCAACGTAACCGCCTGCATGCATTGCAAGAGATGCTGGGTATGCTCGAACCGCCTCAGCGCATCGAGTGTTTCGATATTTCGCATACCCAGGGTGAAGCCACGGTCGCATCCAATGTAGTGTTCAATGCCGAAGGTGCGGTTCCAAGCCAATATCGGCGGTTTAACATCAATGACATCACTCCCGGTGACGATTACGCGGCGATGCAGCAGGCGCTGCAAAGGCGATTCAAGCGCGCGTTGGAACAGGGCGTCATGCCGGATGTGCTTCTGATCGATGGCGGGCAAGGGCAGTTGGCGAGGGCTCGGACGGTTTTGTCCGAGCTCGGCATCGATTCCGTGGTGTTGGTCGGCGTTGCCAAAGGCGTGGCCCGGAAAGCCGGTGACGAGACACTCATCCTGCCGGACGGACGTGAATTCAAGCCCGGTGCCGAATCGCCGGCTTTACAGTTGATACAGCAGGTGCGCGATGAAGCACACCGTTTCGCCATCACTGGGCATCGCGGTCGGAGGCAGAAAACACGTGATACGAGTACACTAGAACGTATTGAAGGCATCGGTGCCAAGCGCCGGGCCAGTTTGCTGAAGCATTTTGGTGGCTTGCCGGGATTGAAAGGGGCGGGAGTGGAAGAAATCGCGCGTGTCGAAGGGATCAATCAGGCGTTGGCCGAGCGTATCTATGCGCAGCTGCACGGAATCGATTTGGTCCCCTGATGGCGATCACCATTCCGACCTGGCTGACCCTGTTCCGGATCATCACCATCCCGGTGATGGTTGTCGCATTTTATTGGCCGCACCCGCAAGGGCACATCATCACCACGGCCGTATTCGTCCTGGGCGCCCTGACCGACTGGCTGGATGGCTGGATTGCCCGCCGTTTCAATATGGGTTCGGCTTTCGGTGCCTTTCTGGATCCGGTTGCCGACAAGCTGGCTGTCGCGATCACTCTTTTCATCATCGTGCAGCGCCACCATACGGTCTATATGGCATTGTTGGCGGCCGTCATCGTCGGTCGGGAAATCACCATTTCGGCACTTCGCGAATGGATGGCGCAGACCGGTGCCCACGGTCTGGTGAAAGTCGCGGCTTTGGGCAAGATCAAGACCATATTCCAGATGGTGGCACTGGGATGCCTGTTGTTCCAGGAAGACCTGTTCGGACTGCCGATCTTCCTGATCGGCCAGAGCCTACTCACGATTGCTGCGGCCTTGACCCTGTGGTCGGGCGTGGATTACCTGCGGGCCGCATGGCCAAGCATGTTGAAGTGAATTGTTCATATTGAGGGTTGACAGAAAATCTGGGAAAACCGATAATAGTCTTCCACGCGGGAATAGCTCAGTTGGTAGAGCACGACCTTGCCAAGGTCGGGGTCGCGAGTTCGAGTCTCGTTTCCCGCTCCAGTTTTTGAAAAACCTCGGTCCGCCCGGGGTTTTTCATTTTCCGGCCTAGAACTTTTCGGGGTTTTTCGCTAGAATTCAAAGCCCACCGGCCTGGTGGCAGAGTGGTCATGCAGCGGCCTGCAAAGCCGTGTACGCCGGTTCGATTCCGACCCAGGCCTCCATCGACAGCCCAGTCACCGCCCCGGTGGCGAAATTGGTAGACGCATGGGACTTAAAATCCCCCGACCGCAAGGTTGTGCCGGTTCGAGTCCGGCCCGGGGCACCAGAAAAAACCGCCTTCGGGCGGTTTTGTCGTTCTACGGGTCCGACTGAACAGGCTCTGCCAGTAATTGCCAGGCTACCGGCATTAAATCCGCAGAATCAATCGGGCTGTACGGCTGAGTCTCGCCCATCAGCAGCGCATTAAGCCGGGAGTGCCAGAGTGCATAGTGTTCTGGACGTGCCCGCCATTCCGGACTTTCAGGACCGGTTTGTCCGATTTGCGCCAACAGGGCGGCGATGGATTCGCCCTGGACACCTTGATAGCGCGCCAGATCATGGCCGGCAAAGGCGCTGAGGCGGGCCAGAATCACCCAGGCGTTGGCTTGGTTGATGCTATCCGCGAAGTTTAACGGCATGCCAGAAGCATTGCGGGTCTGGTTTGCAATGAAACGCACGGGTGCATAATTGAGCAGCCGCGAGGCCAAGGCCCATTGTTCGGTATACAGGGCGAGAGCGAGTTTCAACAGGTGCATCCAGATGCCGTTGGCATCCATGGCCAGACTGGCAGCCATGCCGTCTTTGCTGGATTCCATAAAGCGAAGTAGTGCTTCGGCCTGGCCAAGACGCCGTTTCCGGGTTTCACCACCATCCGTAAGAAGCGGCAGCACCCAGAGCGTCTGCAGTGCCTGCCATCCCTGATCCGACACGGTCCGTTGCCAGTGGTCCAGTATCTGGTCGCACCGGATCAGAAGTTCAGCTTGGATCTGCAGAGACGGAGGCATGGTGCCGGAAACCGAAGCGAAACGATTCTGCAATGCCTGCCGGTCGAGGGTCTGGGTTATGCCCACCACGCCTTCGAAACGTGCGGCATGCCGTTGCCGCTCATGTGACTCGACCTTCGGCGATGCTCCGGTTTCAAGCCGATAGGCGCGGCCTGCTTGGATGAATCGCCCGGGAGCTTCGGGCGCGACCGGTACGAAGCTGTCCCAATCGGCGGCATTCCAGGTATGCCAGGGCCCCGGCACGGCAATACGGACGAGAAACTCTGCTTTATTGCGGTTGCCATAACGCAGGCGCTCGTCGAAACGGTCGGGCGCATCGTCACGGAAGGCGATCTGGGGTTCAATCGGATAGCTTCCCGGAACCTCGATGAACCCGGTATTCGATTCCAGACGGAGCATGGGAATCAATGCATACAGGGACGAGGAATCGGCATGCAGTGAGCGGGTTAATTCCAGCCAATCCTTGATGTTGAAATAGCAACCGCCATCCAGTGGTATCGTCCATCGTGCATGCTGGCGACCCAGTGCAATGGCAAGATTCCGGGCGCGGTTGATGTTGATGGCGGCGATTGATTTATGGCGGTATATCCACTCGATGGCGAGGCGATTGCGTATCAGTGTCGGGTCGAAGTTTGGCGGATAATTTCCTTGCAAATCCTCGGGCATGCCGCTGGCATCCAGAAATTGCAAGCGGTACCCGTCATTATCGAATGGCAGGTAATGGCATTCCTGCCCGGCAGCCTCAATCACTCGCCTGCAGGCGGCGTCCAGTGCGGTATCGATAAGGCCATTCAGAATCCAGTGTTTCGTACAATCCGGTAATGGCTCCTCATGTTCCAGAATATAGCTGAGATTACGCAATGTGGATTCAGCGTCATGGCGCGGCGGCAGGGAATTGCCCAAAATGCGGTAAATGGCGAAGTTCACGGGCAATCCGGGCGGCGGGTAATAAGGCGATACGGCCTTCAGTATCGGACAAGTGCCAGTGAAAAACAACGTCGGTGGCACACGATACAATAGGGTTATACGGATTAAGGAGAATATGATGCACGGCCCCCTGCAAATCGAAGCGTTTTACGATTCGGCAACCTTCACGTACAGCTATCTCGTGTTGGATCCGAATAGCCGTGAAGCGGCAGTCATCGACAGCGTCCTGGATTTTGATGCCAAGTCAGGACGGACCTCCACGGTTTCGGCCGATGCCATCCGCGCCCGTGTCGATGCGCTGGCCGTCAGCGTCCGTTGGCATCTGGAAACGCATGTTCATGCCGACCACCTGTCCGGTGCGATTTATCTAAAACAACACCTCGGCGGCACGATTGCAATCGGAGCCAAGGTGCGTGCGGTCCAGGAAGTATTCGGCAGGATCTTCAACGCCGGCCCTGATTTCGCACGTGACGGCAGTCAGTTCGACCGTCTTCTGGAACCCGGCGATGTCCTTACGCTGGGGCGTTTCAGCATCACCGTCATGCCCACGCCCGGCCATACGCCGGCCTGTCTGAGCTACCGCATCGATGACGATGCGCAAAGCCATGTCTTTGTCGGCGATACCCTGTTCATGCCCGATTTCGGGACCGCACGCTGCGATTTTCCCGGCGGTGACGCCGGTCAATTGTTCGACTCCATCCAGTCGCTACTGATCTTGCCGCCGGAAACGCTGCTGTATATGTGTCACGATTATCCCCCGAAAACACGTGAAGCCCGCTATCACGTCAGCGTGGCCGAACAGCGCAAGGACAATATTCATGTTCACGATGGCGTTTCGCGGGAGGATTTCGTCCCGATGCGCAAAGCCCGGGATGCCACGCTCGCAATGCCTGCATTGATTCTGCCTTCGGTGCAGATCAATATGCGGGCCGGACATTTCCCGGAGCCTGAAAACAATGGCGTCAGTTATCTCAAGCTTCCGTTGAACGCTCTTTAATCCTAAAGCGATCGCAGCCGTTCCTGCGCTGCCTTGCCAATTTCACCGCCGCCTTTGGCGGCTTGCTGGTAGTATCCTGCCGCTGCATTTCGGTCACCGCGACGTTCACTGAGCTCGCCGAGCGTGTAGGTTCCGATCTGGGTCGGTAGCAACTTTTGTGCGGCCAGGATACTGCTTTCTGCGGGCCCGTATTGGCCGAGTGTGTTCTGGGTCATACCCCGCAACAACAGTGGCCGGAAAAACCCGGGAGCAGCCGCGGCCGCACGGTCAAATGCGGCGACAGCCTCCTTGCCGCGGTTCTGCTTGGCCAGAGACTGTCCTTTCATTTCCCAAAACAATCCCTGTTTCGGTTGTAAGGCGATTGCTTTGTCGCTCAGCGCTATGGCTTGCGCGTAATTCTTTCCGGTATAGGCCGTGCTGGCTTCTTTCAGATATTGGTAGGCCGGCTTGTCTTTGTTGAGTTGAGCGATGGCTTTGCGGTATTCGGCATCATTCAGAGCGCCACCGGCTGGCAGGGATTTGGCGGTCGTCTTGTTTTCGGTAATGCGTTCCTGAGAAGGCGGGTGCGAGGCGAAAAAGCCGCTGATGACATCGCTCTTGCGACCCTGGGATTCGCGCAGGAAGATTTCCTGCAAGGCGACGGCTGCCTGCGGGTCATAACCGGCACGGCTCATGGTCTTCATTCCGGCTTTATCGGCCTGGAGTTCATGATCACGGCTGTAGTTGGCCTGGGCTCCGTATGCCAGAGTGCTGGCTCCCTGCATGGCCAGATCGCGGTATTCCGGCGCTTTCATGCCGATGCCAAGTCCAATCAACGCTCCAAGCATGCTCGCGCTTTCGGCTTTTTTCTGCATACGGGCACTGTGACGTTTGGTCACATGGGCGATTTCGTGAGCCAATACGGCAGCCAATTGCGCTTCACTGTCCAATGCTGCGAGCAGGCCGCGGTTGATGGCGATTTTTCCGCCGGGCAGGGCCCAGGCATTGAGATCGCTGCTGTTGATAATGACGAATTCATAGGGCAGATCGGGGGCATCACTGGTTTTTGCCAGTTTCATGCCGACGCGTTGGACATAGGCAGTGAGGGCGGGGTCGAGGTTATATTGGCCGCCCTGTTGCTGCTGATTTGGCCCGTATTGTTTTTGCCCGAGCGCGATTTCTTCACGCGTAACTGGTTTGTCAGCCGCGGTTGCAGCAACCGAAAACAGCATCGCTGCGGTGAAAAGACCGGCTGAAAGGACTGCGGAAGGATAGTGGCGCATAATCAGACTCTCCAAAGATACCTAAAATCATACCGTGAACAATCTGAAGCCCGCATCAATGGCCTAGGTTCTAGGCAGAAATGGGCGAATGATGTAATATTTTCAACACTATTAAAATATATTTGACTCCCCATGACCAGTCAGCATGCCCCTTCCTATTACGCAGACAGTGCCCATCCGCAACCGGAACGGCCGCCCTTGCAGGGTGCAGTTCATGCCGATGTCTGTATCGTCGGCGCCGGCTATACCGGTCTGTCCTCGGCCCTGCACTTGGCTGAGGCCGGATACAAGGTCGTGGTGGTCGAAGCGGCTAAGGTTGGCTGGGGGGCTTCGGGCCGGAACGGCGGTCAGATCGTGCACAGCTACTCCCGCGATATTGATGTCATTGAAAAAAACCACGGCAAGGCGGTAGCCGATGCCATGGGCAGCATGGCTTTCGAGGGCGCACGGGTTATTCGTGAACGGGTCGCGACCTATGGTATTCAATGCGATCTGAAAGATGGCGGTATCTATGCCGCGAAAACCCGTAAAAAGGTCGAGGGTCTGCACGAGCATAAGACACTATGGGAGAAATACGACAGCCTCAAGATGGAGTTCGTGGAGGGTGCCGATATCCAGAAGTACGTGCGTACGGACGAGTACGAAGCGATTCTGATTGACCCGACCGGCGGCCATATCCATCCGCTCAATCTCGCTTTGGGTGAGGCTACGGCATTTGAATCGCTGGGCGGCCGCATTTTTGAACAATCGCCAGTCACCGCCATCCAACGCGGCAATAATGCCGTAGTCAAGACCGGGCAGGGCGAAGTGCATGCCAAATTCGTCATCGTGGCCTGCAATGCCTACATCGGCACACTGGAGCCAAAATTGAGTGCGAAAGCCATGCCCTGCGGAACCCAGGTCATCGCCACCGCGCCTTTGGACAATTGGCAGGATGTGCTGCCTCAGGATCATTGCCTCGAAGATACCAACTACCTGCTGGACTACTACCGCCTATCAGCCGACAAGCGTCTGATTTTCGGTGGAGGCGTGGTCTATGGCGCCAAGGATCCTGACGATATCGAATCACATATCCGTCCCAATCTAGAACGTACCTTTCCGCAACTCAAAGGCGTCCGGATTGATTACGCCTGGACCGGTAATTTTCTGTTGACCCTCTCGCGTTTGCCGCAGGTCGGCCGATTGGATAGCAATATCTATTATGCGCAGGGCTGTTCCGGCCATGGCGTGACGTACACCCACATGATTGGGCGCGTTCTGTCTGAAGCCATCCATGGCCAGTTCAGCCGCTTCGACGTGTTCGCCAAGCTGCCGCATTATCCGTTCCCGGGTGGCAGACTGTTCCGCGTTCCGTTCACGGCACTTGGCGCGCTCTGGTACGACATGCGCGATCGCCTCGGCGTCTGATTCGGCAAACCCCGTTATAATCAGCCGAGATACGCTCTCGGATGCACCCCATGCCGCTGTCACGTTACTGGCTTTTCCTGCTCGCCATTGCCGGTTCGGTAGGCTTCGGTCTGCGTTACTTCGGCGGTCACGCCTGGGCGCTTTGGCCGATGCTCGGATGTGCGGCACTCGTCGGCGTCGGCATCGCCGATCTGATTCAGCGGCATTCAGCGCTTCGTCGCAATTATCCGATTCTGGCGCATGGTCGCTTCATGATTGAATCGATGCGTGTCGAGCTGCGGCAATACCTTTTCGAGTCCGATACCGAAGAAACACCGTTCTCGCGCCAGCAGCGTTCCATTGTCTACCAGCGTGCCAAGGAAGAACTCGACAAGCGACCGTTCGGTACCCAGGGCAATGTCTATGCCGACCATTACGAATGGATCAACCATTCGCTGCAGCCTACGCCACCGGCAAATCTTCCGTACCGAATCCGAATCGGCGGCAGTCGCTGCACACAACCCTATGATGCAGCGGTATTCAATATTTCAGCCATGAGTTTCGGCGCGCTTTCGGCCAATGCCATCCGTGCCTTGAATCTGGGCGCGAAAAAAGGCGGCTTCTACCACGACACCGGCGAGGGCTCGATTTCACGCTACCACCTGGAACACGGCGGCGATCTGGTCTGGGAAATCGGTTCCGGTTATTTTGGTTGCCGTAACGATGACGGCACATTCAATGCCGAGCGTTTCCGCAACAATGCGGCGCTTGAGAGCGTCCGGATGATTGAAATCAAGCTGTCGCAGGGCGCCAAGCCGGGGCAGGGCGGCATTCTGCCGGGCCCGAAGGTGACCGCGGAAATCGCCGAAGCCCGCGGTGTACCGGTCGGCGTCGATTGTCTATCACCGGCCAGCCATTCGGCATTCGATTCGCCCATGGGATTGCTGTACTTCGTGCAGGAACTGCGCGAACTTTCCGGGGGCAAGCCGGTCGGCTTCAAGTTGGCCATTGGCCATGTTTGGGAATGGTTTGCCATCGCAAAAGCCATGCACGAGAGTGGCATTTTGCCCGATTTCATTGTGGTCGACGGCGGCGAGGGCGGAACTGGCGCCGCACCGCTCGAGTTCACCGACCACGTCGGCATGCCATTGCGCGAAGCCTTGATGATCGTGCATCAGACCTTGGTCGGTTTGAATCTGCGCAGCGACATTAAAATCGGCGCGGCCGGCAAGATCATTACCGGTTTCGATCTTGCCCGAACGCTGGCCATCGGCGCCGACTGGGTCAATGCCGCACGGGGCTTCATGTTCGCGGTTGGCTGCATTCAATCGCAGTCCTGCCATACCGGACGCTGTCCGTCCGGGGTCGCCACCCAGGATGCCAGTCGCCAGAAAGGGCTCGATCCGATGGATAAATCCGAGCGGGTTTATCATTTCCAGAAGAACACAGTGAAAGCATTGGCGGAAATCCTGTCAGCCGCTGGGCTGAGCCACCCCGAAGAACTTGGTCCGGAACATATCATCCGACGCATTGATGCCAGTACCGTGCTGCCGCTATCGAAGGTCTATCCCCAGGTCCGGCCCGGAGAGCTGCTGACCGGTGCCCCGGAGCATCCGAGTCTGCGCGAGTACTGGCAGGGCGCACGCTCGGATTCCTTCGCCCCACCAGCGGGCCTGCTGAACGCACGCCGGAGCAAGCTGCTGTAATCGGCTTGCCTGCTCAGGGGCTTTCCCGTAAAATAGCCGTTCTTGGGCGATTAGCTCAGTGGTAGAGCATTGCCTTCACACGGCAAGGGTCGCAGGTTCGAACCCTGCATCGCCCACCAAGAAAAAAGCCCCGCAGATGCGGGGCTTTTTATTGCCGCTCGATCGGCAATCCGAATTTCCACATTGAGCTGAGCTGCTCGGCTTCGGCGATTTCATCGGCGTTCATGGTCTTGGCCAGAACATCGCGCGGTTTGCTGGCGGGGTAGTGCCCGTTCATGATGGCCACGTTGTACCAGGCGTAGGCCAGCACCACATCACGCTTGAGGCCTTCGCCTTTGGCGTACATCTGGGCCAGTTCGAACTGCGCCGCCATTTGGCCTTGTTGGGCCGACTTGGCGAACCACTGCGCCGATTCGGACAGGCTGCGCGGCACGCCATCGCCTTTTTTCAGTTTCATGCCCAGATCGTACTGGCTGTCCTTGTCGCCCTGTTCGGCGCCCATCCGGTACCAGCGCAATGCGTCCTGCTTGCTTTCCTTCACGCCCTGACCGGAGGCATACATGAAGCCCAGTGTGCTTTGTGAATAGGCGTTTCCATTTTCCGCAGCTTTCTGGAACCACTTCGCGGCCAGCCCGTAATCCTGGGCGGTATCGCGACCTCGGTAATATTTGATGGCAAGAAACATCTGCGAATTGGTATGTCCCTGCTCGGCGGCGCGTGTATACCAATCAATGGCTGCCTTTGGATCGCGTGGTGCCATCTCCCCAGTATCAAACAGCAAGGCCAATTTGTACTGTGAGATGAGATGCCCCTGTTCGGCCGCTTTCTGGTACCACACCATGGCTTCCGGAACGTTCTCTGGCACGCCCTTGCCACCATAGTGCAGTTGACCCGCCTGATATTGCGCTTCGGCATCGCCAGCAGTGGCTATGGCGGTATAAGAGCTCATGAGCTTTTTGTAGAGCTTCGCCGCTTCGCCTGCATCCTTGCGCACGCCAATGCCGTATTCGTACATATAGGCCAGTTGTGCCTGTGCCGGAGCATAGTTTTTCTTGGCCAGAGGGGTCAGGAGTTTGACGCTTTGGCTGTAATTCCGTTCGGCGTAGGCCATCAGCGCTGCATCGAAACTGTCCGAGGCGGCATCGGCGATGACACTACCCGGAAGGCTCAGGGCGAGGGCAAAAAAAAGGGCAGTGATTGCCCCGGTCGGTTTTACATTCATGCGTATATTTTACGCAAGCGACTGAATGCAATTGTAAAGATTGTGTTCCGGAGCCGGAAAACCGGCTCCATGTTCATTTGCGGCTCAGCTGATTTGATCGGCAGCAAAGCGGGCATCCAGAAAGTCCATGGCATCCAGTGCTTTCACGCGTGTCGCACGCTCGAAGGCATCGGCAGCAGCTTGTTCGTCATCCGCATCCAGCAGCAGAATCATCTGTGCATGTTCGGCATGCACAATCGGCATGCTCGGTGCCAGCTTGAGCGCGGTCTTCATGTGGTCTTCGGCGGCTTTGCGTTTTGCGCCGTAGGTCAGCCCGGCGAGGGTACTGCCGACTTTGTTGACAATCTCGGCATGCCACAGGGCGCTGGCCAAATGCGCCTCGGCGTGTTTGGGGTCCAGCTTCAGGCAGGTATCCAAAGCAGCTTTTACTTTTCCGGCCAGACCCATTTTCAGCGCTTTGGCAATGGATAGGCCTTGCCCATAACGCCCGTAGCCGAAGGCCAGACGGTAATGACTGTTGGCTTCTTTGGGCAAGGCCGCAACCGCTTGTTCCCCGATGTCAGCGACTTCCTGGAAGCGGACCAGCTTGTCATCGTCTTTTTTGACCAGATAGGTGGCATGAATACCCATGGCTTTAGCCGCTACGCTTGCGCCGACCGGACCAAGCGCAATCCCTTGCTGATATGCCTGTTCGAATTCACCCGCATGAAACGCCCGCCAAGCACTCTGCAGTTGTTCGGCAAGATCGTCTGCAGAAACCCCCTTCGGAGCGGATTTTCCTGCGGTCTTGATCAACTGTGCCGCACGTTTGTCATCCGGATAGGGCTCGCCATCGCCGGTGTGCAGGGATTTCCAGGCTTTGGCCAGGGCCGGCCCATCATAGAAAAAGGCTTTGTTCGGGCTGGGAAATGCGGCCCATGTCGATTTTTTTGTAGCCATCAGGTGCTCCTAGGCGTGTTTTTTCTGGGCCGCGGCAAAAGCCGCCAATTGTTCAGGGCTGGCATCAAGTTGATACTTTGTCTTCCATTCTGAAAAGGGCATGCCGTATACGATGGCACGGGCCTGTTCCTTGTCCATCGCCAGGCCATGGTCAGCGGCAGCATCCTGATACCACTGGGACAGGCAATTCCGACAAAATCCGGCCAGTACCATCAAATCAATATTCTGAACATCGGGGCGGTCTTCCATGAGATGCCTGACCAATCGTCGGAATGCCGCAGCTTCCAATTCAGTATTCAATCGTTGGGGGTCCATTGGTTTTTTCCGCTCAGGATGCGAGATAATAGCCTAACACCAGAATTGGATCCGGATAGACCATGACCGCCAAAGTATTGGACGGAAAACGTATTGCCGACACCCTGCTGGATGATCTGGCAGAGCGGGTTCGCGTCCGGGTCGGTGCCGGCCAGTCGCGACCGGGGCTGGCGGTGGTCTTGGTTGGGAGCGATCCGGCCTCCAGTGTCTATGTCCGCAACAAGCGCCGCGCCTGCGAGCGCGTCGGCATCCACGCCTACGACTACGATCTGCCGGCGGAAACCACGGATGCCGAATTGATCGCCTTGATCGATCGCCTGAACGCTGACCCCAAAATCCACGGCATTTTGGTGCAGCTGCCGCTGCCCAACGGCCGGGACGGTACCTGGCTCATCGACCGGATCGATCCGAACAAGGATGTGGACGGCTTTCACCCGATGAATGTCGGTCGCTTGGCCCTGCGCCAGTTCGGCCTGCGACCCTGCACGCCACGGGGAATTACCACCTTGCTGGCTTATACCGACCAACCGGTGCGTGGCCGTAATGCCGTTATCGTCGGTGTCAGCAATCATGTCGGCCGACCGATGGGTCTGGAACTGTTGATCGCCGGCTGCACGGTCACGTCCTGCCACAAATTCACGCCGAAAGAGGTCATGGAAGCGCATGTCCGGCAGGCCGACATTCTGGTGGTTGCGGTTGGCAAGCCGGCGATGATTCCCGGCGAGTGGGTCAAGTCCGGTGCCGTGGTCATCGATGTCGGCATCAACCGTCTGGATGACGGGCGCCTTTGCGGCGATGTCGAGTATGCCGCTGCTGCCGAACGCGCCAGTTGGATTACGCCGGTCCCTGGCGGTGTCGGCCCGATGACGGTCGCGACTCTGATGCAGAATACGCTCGAAGCCTGCGAATCCATCGACGTATAAGCTGACGGCACCCGCTGCATTAGGGTATAATGGATTGCTTCACAAGCTCGGAGCTGTCCATGCTGCGCATTCTCGCTGAAGCCCTTACGTTCGATGACGTATCCCTGGTGCCCGCACACTCTTCGGTACTGCCGAAAGACGTCCGTCTGGCCACACAACTGACCCGAAATATCCGCATCAACCTGCCGATTGTCTCCGCAGCGATGGATACCGTGACCGAAGCCCGCCTGGCCATCGCCATGGCGCAGCTGGGCGGCATCGGCATCCTGCATAAGAACATGAGTGCCATCGAGCAAGCCGCACATGTGGCGATGGTCAAAAATTTCGAGGCCGGTGTCATCCGCGAACCATTTACCGTCGGTCCGGACACCACCATCGGTGAAGTCCTGAAGTTGACCCGTGCACGCAACATATCCGGCGTGCCGGTGGTCGACGGCGGCCAATTGGTCGGCATCGTCACCAGCCGCGATATGCGCTTCGAGAAGAAACTCGACGATCCGGTCCGCAACATCATGACCAAGAAAGAGCGTCTGGTTACCGTATCGGAAGGCGCCAGCGATGACGAAGTGCTTGCCCTGATGCATAAACACCGCATCGAAAAAGTACTGGTGGTCAACGACGGCTTTCAGCTGCGCGGATTGATCACCGTGAAAGATATCCAGAAGGCGCGCGATAATCCCAACGCCGCCAAGGATGCCAGTGAGCAGCTGCTGGTTGGCGCCGCGGTCGGTGTCGGTGGCGATACCGAAGCCCGTATCGAAGCACTGGTGCATGCAGGCGTCGATGTGATTGTGGTTGATACCGCGCACGGCCATTCTCAGGGCGTGCTTGAACGCGTGGCCTGGGTCAAGAAAAATTTCCCGAACGTCGATGTCATCGGCGGCAATATCGTCACTGCCGATGCGGCTCTGGCTCTGATGAATCACGGCGCTGATGCCGTGAAAGTCGGCGTCGGCCCGGGTTCCATCTGCACCACACGCATCGTGGCCGGTGTCGGCGTGCCGCAGATCACCGCAGTGTCGATGGTGGCTGAAGTTCTCAAAGGTCGCATTCCGCTGATTGCCGATGGCGGCATCCGTTATTCCGGCGATATCGCCAAGGCGCTGGCCGCCGGCGCCTCCAGCATCATGATCGGTGGCCTGTTCGCCGGTACCGAAGAAGCGCCCGGCGAAGTCGAGTTGTTCCAAGGCCGCAGCTACAAAAGCTACCGCGGCATGGGCTCGCTCGGCGCGATGGAGCAGGGCAGCAAGGACCGTTATTTCCAGGACGCATCCGATGCCGACAAACTGGTGCCGGAAGGCATCGAAGGCCGTGTTCCGTACCGTGGTCATCTTGGTTCAATCGTGCATCAACTGGCCGGCGGCATCCGCGCCTCCATGGGCTATGTCGGCTGCGCCACCATCGAAGAGATGCGCACCAAGCCCAAATTCGTGCGCGTGACCAACGCCGGTACCCGCGAAGCCCACGTGCATGATGTGCAAATCACCAAAGAACCGCCGAATTACCGCGCAGGCTGAAATGACTGATATCCACAGTGACAAGATTCTCATCCTCGATTTCGGCGCGCAGTACACGCAGCTGATTGCCCGCCGTATCCGCGAAGCCGGAGTCTATTGCGAAATCTGGGCCTGGGACCACAATCCGGAAGATATTGCGGCCTACAATCCCAAAGGCATCATCCTGTCCGGAGGCCCGGAATCCACCACCGAAATCGATTCTCCGCGTGCCCCTCAGGAAGTTTTCGATTGCAAGGTGCCGGTTCTCGGCATCTGTTATGGCATGCAGACCATGGCGATGCAGTTCGGCGGTCTGGTTGAATCCGGCCATCACCGCGAATTCGGGGCCGCCGTGGTCAATATCGATCGCGCCTGCGCCCTGTTGGAAGGTCTGAATGACGCCACCGGCCAGCCCCCGCGCCTGAACGTGTGGATGAGTCATGGCGACCGCGTGACCCGGATCCCGGAAGGTTTCACCGTGACCGCCTCCACCGATACCGTGCCGATTGTGGCCATGGCCGATGAATCTCGGCGCTACTACGGCGTGCAGTTTCATCCGGAAGTCACCCATACCCAATCCGGCGAGGCTCTGCTGGCCCGCTTTGTGAAGGACGTCTGCGGCTGCCGTGCGCTGTGGACCGCTGCCAACATCATCGATGACCAGATTGCCCGTGTCTGCACCCAGGTCGGTACGGATGAAGTGCTGCTCGGTCTGTCCGGAGGTGTTGATTCCTCGGTGGTCGCGGCCTTATTGCACAAAGCCATCGGTGACAAGCTCACCTGCGTATTCGTGGACACCGGCCTGCTGCGCTGGCAGGAGGGCGATCAGGTCATGGCCATGTTCGCCGAACATATGGGTGTCAAAGTCATCCGGGTGAACGCCGCAGAGCGCTATTTCTCAGCCCTCAAAGGCGTCGACGAGCCCGAGGCCAAGCGCAAGATCATCGGTCGCCTGTTCGTCGACATCTTCGAGGAGGAGTCAGCCAAGCTGTCCAATGTGAAGTGGTTGGCCCAGGGCACCATCTATCCTGACGTCATCGAGTCGGCTGGCAGCAAAACCGGCAAGGCGCATGTCATCAAGTCGCACCACAACGTCGGCGGTTTGCCTGAGCACATGAAGCTCGGTCTGGTCGAGCCGCTGCGCGAACTGTTCAAGGACGAAGTGCGCCGTATCGGCGTCGAACTCGGCCTGCCACCACACATGGTCTATCGCCATCCATTCCCAGGCCCGGGTCTGGGTGTGCGTATCCTTGGCGAGGTCAGGCCCGAATTCGCCGAATTACTCGCCAAGGCCGACGCCATCTTTATCGACGAGCTGCGCAAATCCGGCTGGTACGACAAGACCTCGCAGGCCTTTGCCGTGTTCCTGCCGGTCAAATCGGTGGGGGTCGTGGGCGATGCCCGTGCCTACGAGTGGGTGATTGCGCTTCGCGCGGTGGAAACCGTGGACTTCATGACCGCGCATTGGGCGCATTTGCCATACGAGCTCTTGGGTACGGTTTCTAACCGTATTATCAATGAGTTAAAAGACGTATCTCGCGTAGTTTATGATATTTCCGGCAAGCCGCCGGCGACCATTGAGTGGGAATAATGACCGAATTCAGCGCCGATGATGTGGCATGGATGAGGCACGCCCTGACGCAGGCCGAGTCTGCCGAGGCGCTTGATGAGGTTCCGGTGGGCGCTGTTCTGGTCAGCGAGGCAGGCGATCTGCTGGCGGTCGGTCATAACCGGACGATTTCCAATTCCGACCCCTGTGCCCACGCCGAAATCGAGGCGCTGCGTGCCGCAGGTAAGGCCTTGGGCAATTACCGGCTTCTGGGTAGCACTTTATACGTCACCCTCGAGCCCTGCGCCATGTGCGCTATGGCGCTGGTGCATGCCCGGGTGAAGCGCGTGGTCTATGCCGCAGCCGACCCGAAAACCGGGGCCTGCGGCTCGGTGTTCGACCTGATCGCCGACCCGCGTCATAACCACCGCATCGAGGTACAGGGTGGTTTACTGTCCGAGGAGGCCGGTAGCCGCCTGAGCGCTTACTTCAAGGCCAAACGCCGTCCGGCCTAGCGCATTTCTTCTTCGATTTCGGCCTCGAAGCTCTTCACCGAAGCCCATACTTCGCGCCCCAGATAGAAGGCCGCACCGAACAGGAACAGCATGCCGGCCAGCCCGAATCCCGTGGGCAACAATGAGAGACGGTTTCCGCTGAAGGCATCCACGGCAAGCGCCAGACTGGTCACGATGAAGCATCCGAGCGCGCAGTACAGAAACAGACAGGCGCGCAGCAGGAAGTTGCTGCGTTTGCGGTGTCGCAGAATCTGGCTTTCCAGCGAGGGCTGGTTGCGCGCATTCTCATTCCATTTCCTGAGCAGAATGCGCAGACGGTCGACCACCCGGGCCAGGCGGTTATTGGCCGAGAGCAGCAGGGAACCGGTGGCCGCCATCAACAAAGCCGGCGCCAGCATGGCGGTGAGAATGGAATAGTGACTGCCGATATCGGGGGTCATGGTTGGCGTCCATCAGGATTTGTTACAGTATAAACATACCCAAGGAAACACTGATGACTGACGACCGCAAACTCCGCCTGATCTGGATCGATTGTGAAATGACCGGGCTTGTTCCTGAGCAACATGCGCTTCTGGAAATCGCAGTGGTCATCACCGATGCCGAGCTGAATATTCTGGCTCGCAGTCCGGAGTTCGCCATCCGTCACCCGCTGGCAACGCTGGAGGCCATGGACGACTGGAACCGTAACACCCATGGCAAGTCGGGCCTATGGCAACGCGTACTTGAGAGCCCGTACGATACCGCTCAGGCTGAAGCCCACATGCTGGCCTACCTCGCCGATTGGGTGGACGCCAAAACCTCGCCGATGTGTGGCAATACCATCTGTCAGGACCGCCGTTTTCTGGCTCGGCTGATGCCGCGTCTGGAGGCCTATTTCCACTACCGGAACATTGATGTTTCGACGGTCAAAGAACTGTGCCGGCGCTGGAATGCCCCCTTGTTGGAGGGCTTCACCAAAAGCGGCGCACATACCGCACTGGCCGATATCGAAGAGTCGGTGGCGGAGTTGAAATATTACCGCCAGTTTATGGGGCAATTGGGCGGCGCGGGAAGCACGACGCCCTGATCTCGGCTTGCCGGCCGCTTAGCCGCCGGCTTTCAGTTTTGCCAGACGCAGCCAGGTGTCGATGACGGTATCCGGATTCAGCGAGACCGACTCGATACCCTGTTGCAGCAGCCAATCGGCCAGATCCGGGTGATCCGAGGGGCCTTGGCCGCAGATGCCGATGTACTTGCCCTTGCGCCGCGCCGCTTCGATGGCAAGGGACAACAGCTTCTTGACCGCCGGATTGCGCTCGTCGAACAGGTGCGCCACGATGCCGGAGTCGCGGTCCAGGCCCAGGGTCAACTGGGTCAGGTCATTGGATCCGATCGAGAAGCCGTCGAAAATATCGAGGAATTCGTCGGCCAGCAGGGCATTGGACGGCACCTCGCACATCATGATGACTTTCAAGCCATTTACGCCGCGCTTCAGCCCATTGGCCTCGAGGATTTCGATGACCTTTCGACCCTCCTCAAGGGTGCGAACGAACGGAATCATGATCCAGCAGTTGGTCAGCCCCATCTCTTCACGGACTTTCTTGACTGCGCGGCATTCCAGAGCGAAACAGTCGCTGAAGCTCGGGTCGATATAACGCGAGGCGCCGCGGAAGCCGATCATCGGATTTTCTTCGTGCGGCTCGTACTGTTCGCCACCGATGAGATTGGCGTACTCATTCGATTTGAAATCGGACAGGCGCACAATCACCGTTTCCGGTGCGAAGGCGGCCGAGAGCGTGGCAATGCCTTCGGCCAGGCGCTCGACATAGAACGACACCGGATCGGCATAGCCGGCCATCAGCGGACGGATCTGGGCTTTGACCGATTCCGGTTGGTTATTAAAATCCAACAGGGCTTTCGGATGCACGCCGATCTGGCGGGCGATGATGAATTCCAACCGGGCCAGACCAATACCCTGGTTCGGCAGCTGGGCGAAATCGAAGGCCCGCTCCGGATTACCGACGTTCATCATGATCTTCAATGGCGCGGGCGGCATGTTGTCGAGATCGGTGACAATACGCTCAAACGGCAGGATGCCGTCATAGATGAAACCGGTATCGCCTTCGGCGCAGCTGACGGTGACCGCGGCACCGTCGGGGATACGGTCCATGGCATCGCCGCAGCCAACCACGGCCGGAACACCGAGTTCACGGGCGATGATGGCGGCATGGCAGGTTCGGCCGCCACGGTTGGTGACGATCGCGGAAGCCCGTTTCATGATCGGTTCCCAGTCCGGGTCGGTCATGTCGGCGACCAGTACATCGCCGGGTTGCAGTTTATCCATCTCGGCAATACTGCGGATGACGCGGGCGGCGCCGGCACCGATCTTATGGCCGATGGACCGGCCCTCGACCAGCACCTCGCTTTTGCCACTGAGATGGAAGCGTTCGATCTGAGCATGTTTGCCGCGCGATTTCACGGTTTCCGGGCGGGCCTGGACGATGTAAAGCTTTCCGGTCACGCCGTCTTTGGCCCATTCGATGTCCATCGGGCGTTGGTAGTGCTCCTCGATCACCAGCGCCTGGCGCGCCAGTTCCTCGATATCGGCGTCAGTGATGCAGAAACGGCTGCGAAGCTCCTCCGGGGTCGGCTCATTACGGACCCGCTCACCGGCAACATCCGAATAGACCATGCGGATCTGCTTGCTGCCGAGCGTACGGCGCAGGATGGCATGCTTGCCTTGGCGCAGCGTCGGCTTGTAGACGTAAAATTCGTCAGGATTGACCGCGCCCTGCACGACGTTTTCGCCAAGACCGTAACTGGCGGTGATGAATACAGCATCGCGGAAGCCTGACTCGGTGTCGAGGGTGAACAGCACGCCGGAGGATCCGATATCGGAACGTACCATCAATTGCACGCCGGCCGAGAGGAAGACATCCTCATGCTTGAAGCCATGATGCACGCGGTAAGCAATGGCGCGGTCGTTGTAGAGCGAGGCAAACACCTCTTTGACTTTGGCAACCACATCTTCCACGCCGGTGACATTCAGATAGGTTTCCTGCTGACCGGCAAAGCTGGCATCCGGCAGGTCTTCGGCCGTGGCGGATGAGCGGACGGCGACCGAGACTTCGTCGGCGCCGGCGCGCTTGCACAGTTCGGCATAGGCTTCACGGATAGCGGCATCGAGTGTCGGCTGCAGCGGGGCATCCATGACCCATTGGCGGATTTCACGACCGACATCCATCAGGGTGCCGACATCATCGATATCCAGCCTGTCCAGCCGGTCATAGATGCGTTGGGTGAGGGTATTGAAGCGGATGAATTCTTCAAAGGCGTCGGCGCTAGTGGCGAAGCCGCCGGGAACCGAGACGCCGAGCTGGCCGAGGTGGCCGATCATCTCGCCGAGGGAGGAGTTTTTGCCGCCGACTTGCGCCAGGTCGGAAAGACGGAGGTGGTCGAGCCAAAGTACCGGGGGGGTCAAAGCGCATCTCCTGGGCGAAATCACTGCGCATATTATAGCCGATTGCCCGACGCACATCGCGCATTTTCCGGCAGCCGCAAATGGGGCACAATAGGGCATGCAACCGCGAGGATAAGTCATGCGCCCCGTTTTCTACGTGTCGGACGGTACCGGCATTACCACAGAGACCATTGGTCACAGTGTGCTGGCGCAGTTCCAGGGCGTGCAGTACAGCGCAAAGCGCATTCCCTTTGTTGACAGCATGGACAAGGCCATGCATGCCGCCGCGGTCATTGAGGCCGAGCAGGAACGGAGCGGTCACCGTGCGCTGGTGTTCACCAGCCTGGTCGATCCCGCCGCAGGGGCGGTCATCGCCGACACCGGTGCGTTGATGATGGATGTCATCGGACCGTTCGTGCATCCACTCGAGCGCGAGCTTGGAGTGGGGCGCACACCGCGGGTCGGTGGCGCGCATGCCTTGGTGGATTACAAGGCCTATGAGGAACGCATCAATGCCACAAACTTCGCACTCACCCACGATGACGGTATCAGTTATAACTATGCCAATGCCGATCTGATTCTGGTGGGTGTCTCGCGATCGGGTAAAACACCGACATGCCTTTACATGGCACTGCATTACGGCGTAAAAGCCGCCAACTACCCGCTGACCGAGGAAGATCTCGAGGGCGAAGGCTTGCCAAAGCGATTGCAGCCTTTCCGCCAGAAACTATTCGGTCTGACCATCGATCCGGACCGCCTCCAGCAGATCCGCCAAGAGCGCAAGCCGGGATCGAAATACGCCACCCTGGTCCAATGTCAGCAAGAGGTCAAACGGGCCGAAACCCTGTTCCGGAGCATTCGATTGCCGCATTTGTCCACAACCAATATGTCGATTGAGGAAATTTCCAGCAAAATCCTCGCGCAATTGGGCATTCAGAACCAGTTGTACTGATGCAGGCACCTGGGGTCCCCGGGCTTTTCGACAGACTCAACCGATTCACCTGGTTGATGGATTTGTATGCCGATAATTTCCGGCGCCTGCAGGATTTGACGGATTTTGATGCCCTATCTCCCGGGGTCTTCTATTCGGAAGGGCAGGACGGACTGTTGCTACGGCTGGAAGTGTTGGCGCGTCACAACTACACCCTTGAACTCAAGCTCAGCTACACCCTGCGCGATGACCGGACCGGCGCGCTTGACCCTTCCGCGATGATCCGGATTTACCTCGATTCCGCCCAGGCCGAGGTCAGCCATTGCTACATCGGCCGGCGCTGGCAGGACGTGCTGGGCATCCATCCGACCCCGGCCCAGATGGTTTCCCACCGACTGCGCATGAACGGGTTTCTCAACAAATGGCTGCTTTACCTCAAGCAGCAGAAGCATGGTCGCTCCAGCTGGCAGGCGGAGCCGATACCTGCGGCGTTCACCGGAAATTAATGTTTTTTCCGCGACAGGCTTGACGCTCCCTGAAAACCTCCCTATAATTTCACTTCTCACAGCACGTGGGGCTATAGCTCAGCTGGGAGAGCGCTTGCATGGCATGCAAGAGGTCATCGGTTCGATCCCGATTAGCTCCACCAATGTGACCGTTTTTATAGGCTGCTGTCCCCATCGTCTAGAGGCCTAGGACATTACCCTTTCACGGTAGCGACCGGGGTTCGAATCCCCGTGGGGACGCCACAAAATAGAAAGCCCGCCGCAAGGCGGGTTTTTTATTGCCCGGCATTCCGAGTTCGAAAACTGTAAATTCTCTGTGAAATTGTCCTTGGATTCGGAACGGATTCGTGCTGGCATCGTATCATTGCATTCCTATCAAGCGGGGAAACGGTATGGGCAGGTTATTCGCAATTCAGGCCATGATTCTGCTTCTGATGTTTGCCGCAGACCCGGTCCCGGCAGCAAGTTTCGATTGTGTCAAGGCCACCAGACCGCAGGAAAAGCTCATCTGCGCCAGTCCTGAAGTGAGCCGCCTCGATTCATCCATGGCCACATCCTACAAGGCGCTGTTGCAGCGCCTGTCGCCCGAAGCACAGAATGATGTGCGCCGAAGCCAAAGGGAGTGGTTGGTGTTCTGGCCCAATTCCTGCCGTGAAGAGGGTGAGCCCCTGAACCCGAAAAGCAAGGATGCACAGAACTGCGCAGCGGCCCGCTACAAGGATCGGATCGCCCTGTTCGAGGGCCCCGATTCCGTTACCGGAGACATTGTCCTGTATCCGGTCAGTATGTATGGCATCCGTCAATCCGATGCCGAAGTGGAATGGATCAAATACGCCCAGAACGTCACCTATTTCCCGGCAGTCGATCTTGGGCAGGCTGCCCATGAAAAGAAAAATCTTGCAGTGCTGATTGATCGCTGGCTGCGCAAGGACATTGCTTCTTCCGGCAAGGCCGTCGATGCCGCTTCAGACTCCGAAACCGGTCGGCGGTTCATCGGCAGCCTGTCGATGCTGCTCAGTACCGGAACTTCCTCCTACTTCTACGGTCATGGCGCCGCGCACCCCGTCAGCAGCTATAGCACGCAGCATTTCTACCTTCCGAAAGCACGACCGATGCTTGCCGCCGATATCTTCCAGGGCAACCAGTGGCAGGACGGCCTGACGGCACTCGTTGAAAAGGAGCTGAAGAAAGAGCTTACCGATTCCTATTACATCGAACAACGCCAAGACCTCAGGAAGCTGGTCATTGATACGGCGCATTGGCAATTCGACAGCAAGAAACTGACTTTGTCGTTCAATCCCTACGAGGTCGCGCCTTATTCCGCCGGCGCGCCAAGCGTGAGCCTGCCGTGGTCAACGCTGATGCCCTGGTTGACCGCCCAGGTCAGGAATGACGTTTCCAGTAAGTAAGTCGTAAAAGTGTGACCTGACTGTGAATTCTTCGTACATTGTGCGCCGATTCACATTATTCAGGGCCGGCAGGAATTTTAACTATATATTCCACGTTTCCGTGTTGTTATTATTTGCGCATGCCCACATCGCACCAAAAGAAAAAAATAATCAAATCTCCCCCGCAGCGTTACCTCGCTGCGGCGATCCTTGGGCTTGCAGCATTGGCGGCTTCCTATGCATTCGGTGGCCCCGACGGAAAAGCTCCGTTTCTTTATGCATTGCCGGCGGTTGCCATCAGCCTGTATCTGACCGGGCTGTATCCAACGCTGTTCATGGTGTTGTTTGTCACGGCTGCTGGGTATGTGGGGCTGAGTGCACCTTACGGTGAATTCGTCTACAAGTCCGTGGCAATGCCGAGAGTGACCGTTTTTCTGCTGCTGGCGGCTTTACTGGTGTCGATTCACATTCTTGTCAGACGCAGCGAAAAGCGCGACCGGCAGGCCTATCTGCGTCTGATCATGGATCAGACCGAGTTCGTGTGCCGTTGCACGCCCAATGGCCGCTTGATATACGTCAATGAGGTGTTCTGCACCTACTTCAATAAAACCGCATCCGAACTGATTGGCAGCATCTGGTTTCCGGGCATGTGGCAGAGCCGTCTCCTTGAGGTGCGCCACAAGCTCGATACGCTTTCTCCGCAGAACCCGACGGTCAGGATAGAAGACCGCATTCTGACGTCCGAGGGAAGTCCGCGCTGGGCGGAATTTCTCGTGCGCGCACACTTCGATGCCGACAGCAACTTGGAAGAAATACAGTATGTCGGGCATGACATCACTGCGCTCAGACAGTCGGAACGCGAGCTTTCGAATACTATCGCGCTGCAAAACATCATGCTTGATAACAATCTGGTCGGCATGGTTAAAGTCTACAAGCGGAAAATCATTTGGCATAACAAAGAACTCATCCGCATACTCGGATTGCCCGATGCGGACTACGCCGGCCAGAGTACGCAGGCGCTGTTCAGCGATGAGGATACTTACCGCAAACTGGGTGAAGAGACCTATCCGGTGATCAAATCGAGGGGGGTCTACCGTGATGAACTCAAGGTAAGGCATCTAGAGAGCGGCAAGGATATCTGGGTCAGCGTCAACGGCGCGATGCTGCCGAATGAAGATGATGTTTCGTTCTGGATGTTTCTGGACGTTACGGACAGCAAGGCCAAATTGCAGGCTGCACAAAATATCGCCAATCACGATGCGCTGACCGGTCTTCCCAACAGGCGTCTGTTGGAAGACCGCTTGGATCAGGCTCTTTCCTACGGTATCCGTACCGGTAGTCTCGTGGCCGTTTGCAGCGTGGACCTGGATGGCCTGAAACCGACCAACGACCGCCATGGCCATCACGCTGGCGATATACTGCTTAAGGCGGCTGCACAGCGCATGCTGGCTAATGTCCGTCCCTATCGGTGGCCCGGCTCGGTGGTGATGAGTTTGTTTTCCTGCTCAGCAATCTGCAGGATATGACGGATTGCCATGCGAGCATCCAGCGGATACAGGAGGCTTTGCGTCAGCCACTCATCCTGGATGGCTTTGAACCGATTCCGATGAGCGCCAGTATCGGTGTCGCTATTTTCCCGAATCATGCAAGCGGTTCCGATGCGTTACTCAACCAATCTGATTTCGCGATGTATCAGGCAAAAAACGCGGGCGGCGGCCGTTATTGCATCTATGATCCGGTGATGGGCCGCGCTGCCTGAAGACTGTCGTTTTCTGAACGCGCAACCTTGCTGCTTACGGTCAGGTCCGCAGTGACATTGCCCAGTGTGGCGAATATATCGGGAATCATATCGACCGCAACCAATAAGCCCAGTGGCTCGACCGGCAAACCGGCTGCCTGAACCACTGGAAGATTGGTGCCGATGAAAATGGCCTGCCCGGGCAGTCCGACCGATCCGATGGAAATCACCACCGACAGGGCAACGCAGATTGCCACGGTCAGCAAGGGCAGCTCAATGCCATAGGCCCAGGCGATGAACGAGACCACGCCGAGATACTGAATTGGACTGGTAATGCGGAACAGGGATACGGCCAAGGGCAGAACCAAGCCGGTGACCTGGCCGGGATACCCGAGTTTTCCGGCACTTTCAACCATGGCAGGCAGTGTTGCCACGGAGGATTGTGTGCTCATCGCCACCACTTGGGCCGGCAGAATCGCTCTGGCATAGCGTTGCAAGGGTTCACCATTGCCGATGCCTGCAATGCCATACAGGATGGCAGTAATGCCCAGATACAGGACGCAGAGCATACCGATGTAGATGCCAAGCGCCTGTATGACGCTTCCGCCGGCCTGGGCACTGATGGGCAGAATCAAAGCGAACACCCCGACTGGGCCAACCCACAGAATCCAATGCACCATCTGGATGACGGTATCGGCAATGCCCTGGAAGAAACCGACGATGGCGGCATGGCGTTCCGCTTGTATTCGGGTAAGCGCAAAGGCAAACAGCAACGTAAATGCCACCAAGGGCACGATGGCTCCCGCCACGGCTGCCGCCAAAACATTGGTCGGAATGATGGTGGTGGTCCAGTCACCGGTCGGTGGCGGCAGGGCAGGGCTGGCTGCTGATTTGAGTGCGTCCATCAGCTCGGGGTTATGGGCCATGAAGCCGAGCAGGAAAGGCGCCGCGATTGCGGTGGCCAAGCCAGCCAGGAACAGCAGACTGACGATCCAGATCAGTGCCTTGCGTGCGATTCGTCCGGAGGTGGCGATGTCATTGGCCTGGTTGATGCCGACCACCAAGAGGGAAACCACGAGCGGCACGATGCTCATCTGCAGCGCATTCAGCCAGAGCTTGCCAACCGGTTGCGCCAGCGCCGTTGCCGGCGCCACCGCATCGGGTGCGAATCGGCTCAGTAAAATGCCGGTGATGACGCCCAGAATCAGGCCGAGGAAAACGCGTGTCGATGCGGTCATGATCAATTCTTCGAGGTCAGTTCGGGAAGTTGCCATTGCGTTCTGAGGCGGACGTATTCGCTCTCAGGCAACAGGACGAATACGGGATTTCTGTTATGGTTCAGCCAAAGCAGAAGCCGATCCATATCGGGTTCGGTCATTGCGGTACAGCCGGCGGTTGCGGCACCGGTGCTGCGCCAGAGATGGGCGAATATACAGCTGCCGCCCATCGGCCGGTTTTCCGGATTATGCGCGATGACAAACCCTTTTTTATAGACGTGGTCGCCGTTGTGAATGTCACGCCGCATCGGTTCCGTGGAGCCCTTAATGGCCTGCGTGCCGATGTCCCGGGTAGAGACGATACGGTTATAAAGCGGCGAATCATTCACATCAATGCACCAGTCATCGGCGGTCATCGCCTGGTATGTGAGTGAGGTTGCAACAGATGCCGGTTGACCGAAAGCCAGGCCAATCCGAAAAATGCCTGCCGGGGCCTTGCCATCGCCTTCGACTTTGACTGGACCGCCATCTTGCGGTTCGTGCAAGCCGAGTCCCCATCCCGTGCCGTTCTTGCCGATGGTTACTGGAAAATCCTGTCCAGTGGAACGCCATTGCCCGTCCTGACGTTCGAAAGTCTGCAGCCGGCCAGAAGGGGCCTGCCAATCCGATGTGGTGACAATAACCATCTGGGTGCCTTCGGACGCCCATTGCAGTGGCAGGGATTCCGAACCCGAGACGGGCGAACAGAGCATCAGAAGGCATGGCAGCAGGATTTTACGCATCAATCGAACCAGGTGATGTTGGCGGGCGAATGAATGCCCAGACCGGGGTGGTCGGAAATCGTAATGACAGCATCATCGAAACGCACGTTGCCGTCAATCGGATCGAGCGTGGCGAGCAGAGGGCCGTCAAGATCGACACGGGTGATGATGCCGCCCCTGGCAACGGCAAGATGGGCTGCAGCCGAGGCGCTTATCGCCCCCTCGAGCATGCATCCCATCATGCAGGGCATGTGCAGCCCGGCACAGTAATCGGCGATGGCTGTTGCATTGGACAGACCGCCGGATTTCATCAGCTTGATATTGATGATGTCGGCTGCAGAGGCCGCATGCAGCGCCTTGACCTGATCCAGATTGAATGCGCTTTCATCCGCCATCAGCGGCATTCTCGAGCGCGCCGCTTTGATGGCCTGCATGCCGATTAAATCACTTGCCGGAACCGGTTGTTCGATGAGATCAAAATCCAAGCCGGCGGCATCCAGGATGCGGAGCGTGTCTATGGTCTGATCGGCGGTCCAGCCCTGATTGGCATCGATGCGAAGCAAGGCACGGCCCGCCACGGCCTTGTGAATGGCTTGCAAACGGGGAACATCTGTTTCTGGGCTCTTGCCGACTTTTATTTTCAGTGCGGTGAACCCGCGTTCAATGGCGCTCTCGCAATCGGCAATCATCGTCGGGATGTCGTTGACACTGATGGTCAGATCGGTCAACAGTCTCGGCGTGCCGCCGCCAAGCGCCATATAGAGCGGAAGGGCGCGAGATTGTGCATAGAGATCATACAATGCAATCTCCGCCGCCGCCTTGGCGCTCGTGTTCTTTGGCAGGGCGTTTTGGACGATTCCGCAATTGCCGGAGACATCCTCCACTTCACGCCCGACCAAGGCCGGGCCGAGGATGGTTTGCAAGGCCTCCAGAATTCCCTCCAGACTGTCGCCGGTAATGGCTACCGTCGGCGGCGCTTCCCCGTAGCCCAGATGACCGCAATCGGTTTCAAAGCAGATGACTGCGTCTTCTATGGTCTCGACAGTGCGCAGCGCCGTCTTGAACGGCGTCCGCAAGGGAATGCGGAGGATGCCGGTTCTGAATCCGCGGATGCGCATAATCAGCGGCTTTCCGGGAAAATCCGCTGGACGGCGCTGATGGCATCGAGATATGGCTTTCCGGGTCCAAAAGCC
This sequence comes from Arenimonas sp., assembly GCF_044353605.1. Classification (GTDB taxonomy): domain Bacteria; phylum Pseudomonadota; class Gammaproteobacteria; order Xanthomonadales; family Xanthomonadaceae; genus Arenimonas. The sequence continues at coordinate 74,833 of NZ_JBILBO010000006.1, forward strand.
ATGGCCAGCAAGGGCGTGACCGCAACGCCATTGGTCGGCAGCGCATGGAAACCGCTGGCCAGAACAATGCCGCTATTCTGAGAGTCATGAATGACCCATGGGCCTTGGCTGTCTTGGCCGATCACCATCATCACATGCCCGGGGATGTAAACCAGATCGCCGATGCGCAGCTGCCGGAGCTGGGCAAGGCGCTGCGTTTGACTCATCTGAGGAGTGAATGCGATTCGATGGAAGTTCGTCGTCCGCTGCTGTTCTCCGGTATTGCGCGGAAGCAGGATACCAAGCGATCGGTACACTTCGGATACGAAACCGCTGCAATCACGGCCGTTGTAATCATGACCCCATCCGTAGCGTTCGCCGATGAATTTAAAGCTTTGACGGATCAGATTGCCTCGGGTTGCCGGCAACGGGGCGTCGGAAGTATCTGCGCTGCGTGGAATCAATACGGGTTTGATATGCAACCGTCCATTGTCGAGCCGCAAAGGATAATCCACGATCCACGCTCCCAGACTTCCCTGGCCATTCACGGGTTTTGACAGCGGCCAATCGGTGCGAACAGGAAGGCTGCTGCCCATATCCAGAACCTGCTCGGAAACCTCTTTGGCATAAGGATGGAATACGGTTCGGATTTGGCTTCCTGTCACCCATCGGCGTGGCTGTCTGGCGGCATGCGCCACCACGAATTGCCGTGACGCAAGGCCAACGGTATCTGCTTTCACCCATGCGGCATAGTTTTCCGATTGCACGAAAAGCCATTGTCGGTCCTTAGATTCATGCAACACGGCGACCGGTGTTCCGGGAAAAATGGCAGATTCCTGCAGACGGTCGATATCGATACCACCCTTGCGGTCAAAGGCGCGTTGTTCGCTCGGGAATCGACGCAGTGGACTGCGTTTGACCGCCATGCCAAACAACCGATCATCGGCATCCATGATGTTGTCGAGATCCAGATTGGCCATCCAGGCGTCAATTTCTTCAGCAGAGACGGTCAGGTTGGCATTTTTGAACAGAGGCGCCTGCGGTCGTTTGGACAAGGCCTCAATCTTTTGGCGTATGACATCGCGCGACACCTGTTTCGGCCAAACCTGCCAATCGGCCATGCCGGACTCGGAGGCCAGCAGGTGGCGATTGCTCTCTTCGATTGCTGCGTTCTGCAACAGCACTGTATCGGGATCCGGGATGCGCTGCAGCCAATAAGCACTTGATTGTTTTTCGGCGCTTATACCACCCGAATTCCAATCCGGCTCCGGCGGCTCGTATCCCGGCGCTAATGGCGTGATGACCATCAGGCTGGCGGCAAGGATGGATCGCAGCATAAGCATCATCAGGCCCCCATCATTTGAAAAATCCGGGCCAATAGCAGGCCGCCACCGGTTCCAAGAAAATAACCGAGCATGGCCAGCAGTACGCCGACCGGCGCCAAAACGGGCGCATAGGTTGCTGCAAGCAATGGTGCTGAAGCCACGCCACCGATATTGGCCAGGGAGGCGATACCGCACAGGGCCAGATCGAATTTAAACAGTCGGGCCGCCGCGAGCATCATAAGGGCGTGAATCGCCAAAACCAGGAACCCGCAGAAGAGGTAAAAGGGTGCTTGGCTCATGCCGGAAAAATCGGCACCGGAAGCCAAAGCGGCCACGACTACGGCAAGCAACGCGTTGGAAACCGCCATGGATCCTGCCAGTCGTCGCAAAGGGGTGAACGAAGCAGCCAACCCCAAAGCCGTGGCCAACAACATGGTCCAAGAGCTGGTACTGAGCACTTCAGAGGCCGGGACTAGGGCAGCCAAGCTCTTGGCAAGGTTGCCCACTACAAGTCCAAGACCGAGCCACAGCAGGATAAGGCCGCTATCCAGCGGCTCAGAACCCGCAACTTGCCCTGGATGGTGTGCATCAAGGCGATCGGCCATGACCACTGAACGGTTCCATTGGTTGAAACGGGATTGCAAGGGCACGCTGGCAAAAAGGATCAATACCCAGACGGCATAACAGATCGCATCGGTAATCAAAGCATTGGCCATGGACTCCGGGCGGATGCCGACAGCCTGGGATACCGCCACCATGTTGGCGGTACCGCCGATCCATCCGCCGGAAACGGAGGACAGTACCTGCCAAGAGTCCATCGGCAACCAGGCCCGGAGCAGGGCGTATACCGTGAGAAAAGCCAAGAGAATGGAGAGCGTGGCACACAAGAAACCCAGCAAGATACGCGGTCCGAGGGCAAGAATGGCTTTCAGGTCGCAGTTGACCAGAAGCAGGAACATCAATGCCGGCAGCAGCCATTCAAGAATCTGTTTGCGTGCTGCCGTCATTTCGGGGCCGGCCTGCCAGAAACCGCTTGCAGACAGCGCGGTAACCGCCAGATAGGTCAGAACAATCGGCGGCAGGACACTGAAAATCCGCCATGCCATGCGTTTTTCCAGAAATGGAAACAGGCCGGCGCATATCAGAAGCAGACCGACATAGGCCCAGGCATTTTGGATCATCGGGTCGCCTCGTGAGCGGTTTTATGGTGCACAGCTGACAGTATAATCAGAAAGCCATCCACCCAAGGCCTCGCCGATGAAAACCGCACTTGTCATTTTCTTGCTGTACTTACTGGTCTTGACCAATGCAGACGGAGCCAGCCGCCCCTTGGTGGATGTCCGGAATCACGCGCCGTCCATCACACTGGATATCCGATACGCCACGGAAAACAACTTTACCGGAAAGCGGGTCGCCGGATATCAGGCTGAAAAATGTCTTTTACATGAGCCTGCCGCACAGGCATTGGCTGCAGCAGAGGCCGAGCTGCGGGGCAGGGGCTTCGGATTAATTATTTACGATTGTTATCGGCCGCAGCGTGCCGTTACCGAATTCATGGCTTGGGCCAAGGCCCCCGATGATCCACAGATCAAGGCAAGATATTATCCAGACCTTGCTAAATCAACGCTGGTTCCGGATTACATTGCCGAAAAGTCGGGCCACAGCAAGGGCGCTACCGTGGATCTCGGGTTGCTGGATTGCCCCGAAACGCATTGCAATCCAGTAGACATGGGCACACCTTTCGATTTTTTCGGTATACAGGCCAATACCGAATGGGCGGGCGTCAGCCCGGATCAAAAACAGGCACGTCAACAGTTGCTTGATGTCATGGCTTCACACGGGTTCGCGAATTACCCGCTGGAATGGTGGCATTTCACCTGGAAAGCCGGCCCATTGCCCGATGTGGCTTATGATTTCCCGGTGGAGTGATGCATCGCCGCCGATTCAATAATCCGTTCGCCACGGGCCTCGGAAAGGGCTGAATTTACCATAATGCGGGCAACATCACGGACAGCAACCGGGCGGTAGGACTTGGGTATCAAACCGCCCAAATGCGAAGCAAACCATAAACCGATAGCCTCAGCAGGCCGCTTGTCGGGCCGTGGACCACCGTCCAGCAGTGATGGTCTGAGCACCGTCAAGGCGTCAAAACCCAGGGCGCGCAGCGCCTGTTCGGTTTCACCTTTGACTTTGAGGTAAAAGCTGCCTGATTCCGGATCGGCACCTAAAGATGAAACCACGATGAAATGGCGGCAACCGGCTTCCTTCAGATAGCCGGCGCTGGCCACGACATAGTCGAAATCCACCTGACTGAAGGCCGTTTTGCTCCCGGCTTGCTTCAGCGTCGTCCCCAATGTACAGATGGCCACATCAACGGCCCACCAGTCGGCATCAGACAGTGCTGCAAAGTCAGTGATCGGATTCAGTAATTTCGTGTGCGCCGGTAATGGCCGCCGCGACGGGGCGATCACCTGAGTAAACTTTGGCTCATCCAAGGCCATCTGCAGGGCCTGGCTGCCGACCAGGCCGGTCGGTCCGAGAATCAGTAAGCGTAAGGCGGGGGAAGTCATCATGGTTTGATGTTAGTCCAACTGAGCCAGGTCAGTGTTATATCTTTATTTACATAATATACATTATGCGAAGTTTGTAATGACCACAAGGTAGCTAATTATGATAAATCAGTGCTTTATGGGCTCTACTCCCTACCGGAATGCCCGCATATGATACACAGTGGATCTGCATGCATTCGGGTTTCATGAGTCGTCATCGAGAGCAAATCCAAATGCAATAAACGCCCAGACAGCGAATCGCCGATGTCCAAAAGGTATTTGAGCGCCTCGGTGGCCTGTAGTAGACCGATGACACCAGGCGCGACACCCAAAACACCCGCCTCGGTACAGTTTGGTGCATCAACAGCTTGTTGCGGTTGCGGAAACAGGCAGCGATAGCACAGGCCGCGACCCTCCGGAACGGAGGCCTTGAACAGGCTGACCTGCCCTTCAAAGCGATGGACGGCGCCATAAATCCAAGGAATGCCGTGTTGGGCGCAGGCATCGGATATAGCATATCTTGATTTGAAATTATCTGTTCCATCAATAACTAAATCAACATTATTAATGTATTTAGTAATATTGTGATCGGCAATACGATCAGCATGTATTTCAACGTTAATCGTAGGGTTTAGATCATTTAACGTGGATTTGGCTGAAATTACCTTCAGTTCGCCAACTTTGTCGTTTTTATGCACAATTTGACGCTGTAGATTGCTTAAATCCACTTTGTCGTCGTCCACAATGACCAGATGTCCAACGCCGGCTGCCGCGAGATAGAACGCACAAGGCGAACCCAGACCGCCTGCCCCAACCAACAAAACACGGGCATTACTCAGTTTTTGCTGCCCCACTCGGCCGACATCGGGAAGAATCATCTGTCGGGCGTAACGCAGCTCGAAATCAGAAGTTTGATAGTGAGCAACAGGCAATCCGGCTGCAATCCATGCCTGGGTGCCGCCCGATACCGAGAAAAGATTGGTATAGCCTTGCCGGCTGAGTTCAGCCGCACAGGAATCCGAGCGTTTTCCCCCAGCACAGATCAGGATGACAGGGTGATTGAAAGACGCCAGATGCCGGCAAGCCTGGGCCTGAAGCTCAGCCAACTGCACCGGCTTTGCCCCCTTTGCGATTCCTGAGACCCATTCATTGGGCTCGCGCACATCAATGAGCAGCTTTCCACTACCTTGCATTTCGTAGGCCTGCGCCGGTGAAATGACCGTAACCGACATGGCTTTATTTGTTCCGTTTGTGATGCCGGATCAGGCGCTTACGTTTTTCCAGCTGACGGTCGGTCAGCACGTTTTTCTTGCCTTCATAGGGATTGTCGCTGTCCTTGAAAACAAACCGGATGGGGGTGCCGACCAACTTGAAGCGCTTGCGGAAGAAGTTCTCCAGATAACGGCGGTAACTGTCCGGCAGCGTCTTCAGGCGATTGCCATGAACGATGAAGGTTGGCGGGTTGGTGTCGCCCGGATGGCCGTATTTCATTTTTGCGATATGGCCGCGGACAACCGGTGGCGGGAACGCGGCGTAGGCAATTTCAATGGCTTTGGTGACTTCAGCCGTACTGAACTGGCGGGTCGCGCTGTCATAGGCCTTGTGGATCACTTTGAAAAGCTCAGCCATGCCGGTGCCATGTTTGGCGGATATGGTCACGATCGGAGCCCAGGTGCAGAACGAAAGTTTCCGCTCGAGCAGTGATTTCGTCTGCTCACGCTGGTAGTTACTCTGGTTGTCCCATTTATTAACGGCGATGACTAGCGCCCTGCCCGCTTCGAGCACATGACCGAGTACCGTCGCATCCTGTTCGGTCACACCTTCGCCGGCATCAAGCATGACGACGGCAACCTGGCAGTCCTGGATGGACTGTAGCGTCTTGAATACGGAAAACTTCTCGACGGCCTCTTCGATTTTGCCGCGACGGCGCAGACCGGCGGTATCGATGAGCCGGTAATCGCGGCCATCACGCTCCAGATCAACCGAAATGGAGTCCCTGGTCGTACCCGGCACATCGGAAGCAATGACTCGCTCTTCACCCAGAAGGCGATTGACGAGGGTGGATTTTCCGACATTGGGGCGGCCGATGAAAGCCAGACGCAAGGCGCCGTCGTCTTCTATGGGCGTCTGAGGCTGAAGTTCGGGCAGAAGCTTGGCAAGAAGCTCCAACAGCTCCGGCACGCCTCTTTGGTGGGCTGCAGACATCGGGAGCACATGGGCGAATCCAAATTTGGCGAAATCATGGATTGCGTCTTCGGTATTTTTACCATCGGTTTTGTTGATGGCCAATACCATCGGCTTGCCAAGCTTGCGTAGACCTGAAAGGATGTCGAAATCGAGCACTTCCGGACCGGATTTGGCGTCCACCACGAATACGATGACCGCCGCTTCGGCAGCGGCCATCCAGCTTTGTTTTGCTGTGGCGCCGGCCAAGCCCTCATCATCACCTGACAAACCGCCGGTGTCGCAGACAATGAACGGGTGTTCCGGATTAAGGCGGCAAATGCCGTAATGACGGTCACGGGTGACGCCCGGCTCATCATGCACCAACGCATCACGGGTGCGCGTCAGGCCGTTGAACAGGGTGGACTTGCCTACATTGGGGCGTCCGACCAATGCCACCATATCCAGCATGCTTATTGCGCCAGACTGAACGCGGACAATTGACCGTCGACGTTTTGAACGAACAGGATTCCGTCATCGGAGACCACTGGACTGCCGCGCACGGCACCGCCGACCTTAGCCCGACCTTTGATATCTCCGCTCGCGGAATCAAGCCAATGCACATAACCTTCGGTATCGGCAACGACGATGTATGCGCCCTGGACTACGGGCGTGGTGATGCCACGACGCAGGAATGCGGACTGCTTCCATAGGTCGGAACCGCCATTACGGTCGAGGGCCCACAGATTGCTGTCACGATCACCGACGATGATGCGATCGGAAAGCATCGCAACACCGGCGTATCCACCGATTTCACGGACCCAGATGGGCTGACCGTTATTCATGGCAATGGCCATGGTGGAGTTGTGGTATGAACTGGCAAAGACTTCACGGTCGCCGACCTGGATTTCACCGTCGATATCCGACATGCGATCGAGTTCGGTACGTCCGTCTGGCTTGGCGATTAATTGCTCCCAAACACGCTGACCATCCTGCTGGCGCAGGGCAATCAGGGTGCCGTCCTCATAACCCACGAAAATAAGACCGGGGCCAAGAACCGGCGCGCTGTTTCCGCGCACGCTAAGCGAAGGCAGACCGCGATCGAATTGCCAGCGCTTCTCCCCGGTGGACAAATCGAGGCCAAAGACTTTGCCATCGTTGGCACGCACAATCACGGTGTCGAAGGTAATCAGCGGGGCGGTGATTACCGAAGAGCTGACCATGGTCTTCCAGAGCACGGAGCCATCCGCTGCATTGAAGGCGAATACTTCACCGTTACGCCCGCCAAGTGCGACCAGACCGGAGTAAACCGAAGGTCCGCCAGTGAGAGCAAACGGCTGTGTCGGCTTCTGCCAGAATTTCCAGCCTCCGGATTCAGCTTCCTTGTTCGGAGTCGCCTTCCATTTGATTTTACCCGTCGTCTTATTGATGGCGACCAACTGATTGGCAGCATCGGCAGCATAGACCGTATCGCCGTCAACCACCGGCTTCTGACGGATAGCCAGTTCAGCCTCGCCCTGCCCCACGGAAACGGACCAGAGCTTTCGGATAGCGATCGGGCTGGCGATATCGGTCAGCTCGGCCGGCGCGGTCGCTTTTTCCTTGTCTGATTTGAAAATTCCGGTGACGGTCGAACAGGCCTGCAGCATCGTCAGTGCAGCGCAGAGTACGATCAGTTTGCGAACCATCAGCGAATCTCCTTGGGTTTGTCAGCACTTCCGCCGGCATCGGTGAGTTTAAGATCAATCAGTCCGCGCGATCCGGAATCGGCGCTCAGTTGCTGCAATGCATCCCGGTAGAACTCAGCAGCGGCTTCGGACTTCCCGGAAGACATGGCCAGATCGCCCTTCAGTTCCGCCAATGATGCCGGATAAGCGACAGCCGTGATGGCATCGGCGGCTTTAGCGGCCTCGACTGTTTTACCCTGCGAGAATAGCAGTTGGGCTTTACGGATTTTGACCAATTCACGGTTTTGATCGTTTAGAGCCACGGCTGCGGCTTTGTCCAATGCCCCGGCGGCCAAATCGTATTTGCCGAGTTCGGCTTGAATTCTTGAAAGACGCAATGCAGCCAGAAAAGCGAAATCCGAATCGGCATAATTGGCGATGATGGCTTCGCCCAACACCAAGGCTTTGGCATTATCGGGCTTGTTGACGGCCTGAACGAATGTATGGTACTGACTTCCGGCTTCCTGGGATTGCTGGGCCTGACGGCCTTGCCACCAGTGCCAACCGCTGATGGCGGCGATGATGAGCAGGATGCCGGTCAGCAGATTAGAGCCGTTCTTCAGCAGCCATTGTTTGACGCGTTCGCTCTGTTCGTGTTCGTCGTATTGGTCGGACATAGGGATTGATTATTCGTTCGGGATGGTTGAGGTCGGGACGGAATCGGCGGCAGCCGGTTTTCCGTCATCGGAGAGAGTGAAACGAGCCACTTCGTCGCGAATCAAGGGCGAAATGTCAAGTTTGGCGCCATCAAGGCTGATTTCGGCGCTGCTGGCATTGCCTAAGGTGATTTTACCGACTTTGGCCGGGTCTTGGCGGAATTCGGTGGTTCCACCGAGCGTTCCACTGAAAAGAACGGACCCGTCTTTGCCGCGCACTTCAACCCAACTTTCCTGCTTGCTGCGTATCAGAAGCTCGGCGATTTTCGCTGGGGCCGCTGCCGGGACTGGTTCGGCATTCGCGGCAACTACTTGGCCGGCGCTCTGTCCGTCAATCGTAACGGCAGCTTGAATCGCCTGATTGTCGGGAGTGACGGCGTTATCGACCAGAGCATCCAGGGAGAGTGCTTCTGACGGCGATTGGCGCAGGTTCAGATAGGCCATCAGTCCGCCGACAGCAATTACGCTGACAACAGCCAACAACCATTTCGATGAACGCCGTGCCGGCTCAATTTTTGCCGACGTAATCGCTTTGAGAGGAGGCGTGCTGTTCATTCCCGGGATTTCATTGCGGATGTCCTCGCTCAATCCCAGAAGTTTGATGTAGCTGTTGATGTAACTCTTTGCGAAAATCGGAGCACCAAGCTTGTGCCACTCTTCGTGCTCGATGGCATCGATCAGATGGGTGCCGAATTTGAGGGCTTTCGCGGCATCCTCGACGGTCAAGTCCATGAGCTCGCGCTTGGCCCGGAAGGTCATGCCGATTGGCTCTCGGAACAGGGGGTTTTGAATGGGATCCATGGGCTCAGTTTATCCGAGTGATGCTGTCGATGTGCGATTTGCGTTTGAACTCGGCCTGCCGGCGGGTTTTGTCCATCACTTGCCCCTTTAGCTGGCCACAGGCGGCGTCGATATCGTCTCCACGGGTTCTTCTCACCATGGTTAGGACACCGGCATCGAGCAAAAGTTTCTGAAAGTCCCGGATGCGGGTTTCTTCGGACCTTTCGAACCGGGTTCCCGCAAAGGGATTGAACGGGATGAGGTTGACCTTGGCCGTATTGGCGCGCTGGACCTTGGCATCGATGCCCCGCATCAGCTTTGCCAATGCGCGTGCGTGTTCAGGGAGGTCATTGACGCCCTGCATCATGGTGTACTCGAAAGTAATCGAGGTTTTGGGCTTGCGCATGGCGTAACGGACACAGGCATCGAGGAGCTCATCAATCGGATATTTCTTGTTCAGCGGTACCAGCTCTGTGCGCAAGTCATCCGTGGGCGCATGCAGGGAAACAGCCAGCGAGACATCGCTGACTTCGGATAATCGGTCGATCATCGGCACCAGGCCGGCGGTCGAAAGGGTCACCCGCTTGTTGGCCAGACCGAAACCGTAGTCGTCGCGCATGATGCTCATCGCCCTGACCACATTGTCGAAGTTGAGCAAGGGTTCGCCCATACCCATCATCACCACATTGGTGAGTTTGCGCTGTCTGTGCGGCACGTTGCCCAGATGCTTGGCAGCGACCCAAACCTGGCCGATGATTTCGGCCGTGCTGAGGTTACGGTTGAATCCCTGGGTGGCGGTCGAACAGAACTGGCAGTTGAGGCCGCAACCCACCTGGCTGGACACGCACAGCGTGCCCCTGCCCTTGTCTGGGATGAATACCGCTTCGATGGCGTTGGCCTGATCCATGCCGAGCAGCCACTTATGGGTGCCGTCGGCGGATGGTTTGTCCAGAATCACCGGCGGAGGCATCACCACCGCCCGCGCTTCCAGTTTGGCCCGCAAGTCCTTGCCGAGATCGCTCATCTCGGCGAAATCGCAGACATGACGGTGGTAAATCCACTTCATCACCTGATGTGCGCGGAAGCGTTTCTCGCCGAGATCATCGGCGAAAAAGCGCTCCAGACCGTCACGGTCAAGGTCGAGCAGATTTACTTTGGCCACGTCATTCATGGTTTAGCGTGCACTGACTTCCGTAGCGGCGAAGAAATAGGCGATTTCGATTGCAGCGTTTTCAAGGCTGTCCGAACCGTGTACGGCATTGGCGTCGATCGACTCGGCGAAATCGGCACGGATGGTGCCCGGAGCGGCGTCTTTCGGGTTGGTGGCACCCATCAATTCGCGATTCTTCAGAACGGCGTTGTCACCTTCCAGCACTTGAATCATGACCGGGCCCGAAATCATGAATTCAACCAATGCGTTGAAGAACGCGCGCTCACGGTGCACGGCGTAGAAACCCTCGGCTTCACGGCGCGACAGGTGCTTCATCTTGGCGGCGACCACTTTCAGGCCACTGCCCTCAAAACGGCTGTAAATCTGGCCGATGACGTTCTTGGCAACAGCGTCGGGCTTGATGATGGAAATGGTACGTTCGATGGCCATGTGGCTACTCCGGTTATAGGGGGTTGGTTAAACAGCTATTTTAGCATTTCTTGGCCTTGCGCGCCGCTGTTTCCAGCCAGCTTTCAATGGAAATTCAAGCATCTACCACATAGACTTGACCCACGACTCGTACAAGCATACGATTGAAACAATCGTTTAATTCGATTTCGGGGAAGACATGACCAACCATTTCAATACGAAAGAACGCATCTTGCATGCCGCTGAGGACCTTTTCGCGCAGCACGGGTTTGCCGGAACCTCGTTGCGACAGGTGACATCGAGGGCGGATGTCAACATTGCCGCGGTCAATTACCACTTCGGTTCCAAGGAAAACCTGGTACACGAAGTCTTCAAGCACCGCATGGATGAGATGAGCGAAAAACGGCTGAGCGCCCTTTCCGAAACGGTAGCCAAAGACCCCACAGACTTGCACGGCATCCTTCTGGCATTCATCCAGCCGGCCTTGGCATTGACCTTGGATCGGCATGGCGCTTCATTCGTACGTGTTCTCGCCAGGGCTTATGCCGAGAAAAACGACGGGCTGAGGAACTTCCTTTCCGAGAACTACGGACAGGTTCTGCGGGAGTTCGCCAAGGCCATAGCCATCTGCCTGCCGCAGCTGAGCAAGGAAGAGCTTTACTGGCGCATGGATTTCACCGCAGGCGCCCTGACCTACGCGATGGCCGACTTCGGCCTGATCCGGCGACAACCCGGCGTAACCGAAAAAGCCCACTGCGAGAAAGCCGCACAACATCTTATTGCCTTTGCACAAGCCGGCCTCAAGGCCTGAAAACTGGAGTATTCCGATGTCTGATTACCGTTTCAAGAAAGTCGCCGTCCTTGGCGCCGGTGTCATGGGGGCACAGATTGCCGCCCATCTGGCCAACGCTGGCGTACCGGTCATCCTGTTTGACCTGCCGGCCGATGGCGCAGACAAGAATGCCGTGGTCGGCAAAGCGCTAGCCAATCTGGGCAAGCTATCCCCCGCTCCTCTGGCCACCAAGTCCGTTGTTCAAAACATCGAGCCCGCCAACTATGACGAACATCTGGATAAACTGGCGGCCTGCGATTTGATTATCGAAGCCATTGCCGAGCGTATCGACTGGAAAAAGTCGTTGTACGCAAAAATTCTTCCTTTTGTCGGTCCGCAGGCCATTCTGGCCTCCAATACTTCCGGGCTGTCCATCAACGCGCTTTCCGAAGTTCTGGACGAATCGCTGCATCACCGTTTCTGTGGCGTGCACTTCTTCAATCCGCCACGTTACATGCATCTGGTGGAACTCATTCCGTGTGCCAATACAGATTCTGCGGTACTGACCGCGCTGGAAGCCTTTCTGGTCAGCACGCTGGGCAAAGGCGTCGTCACCGCCAAGGACACACCGAATTTCATTGCAAACCGCATCGGCGTGTTTTCGATTCTCTCGACCCTGCATCACACCACCCAATTCAACATGGGCTTTGATGAGGTCGATGCTCTGACCGGCCCCTTGATCGGCCGCCCCAAATCAGCAACGTACCGGACTTGTGACGTTGTCGGGCTAGACACCATGGGGCTGACCATCAAAACCATGGCCGATACCCTACCTGCGGATCCATGGCATCCCCACTTCCAGGTCCCGGCATTTTTGCAGGCGTTGATCGATGCCAAAGCACTGGGCCAGAAAACCGGTGCCGGCATTTTCAAGAAAGTCGGCAAGGAAATCCATGTACTGGATCTGGCTGCCAAGGATTACCGCCCGAGTGCAGGACAAGTCGATCCGGAAGTTCTCACCATCCTTAAAGATCTCAACCCGAAAACCAAATTCAAAGCACTTCGCGCCTCTACTCATCCGCAGGCACAATTCCTGTGGTCCTGTTTCCGCGATCTGTTCCACTACTGCGCCTATCATTTGGCCGACATCGCCGCCACCGCCCGGGAACTGGACTTCGCCATCCGCTGGGGCTACGGCTGGAATCTGGGGCCGCTTGAACTTTGGCAGGCTGCTGACTGGAAACAAGTCGCAATCTGGATTAACGAAGATATTGCCGCCGGCAAGAGCATGAGTCAGGCTCCGCTGCCCGCCTGGGTCGCCGCCATCGATGGCGTTCATGGCGCGGATGGCAGTTACAGCGCATCGCAATCATATGTGCTGCCGCGCTCGCCAAATCCGGTATATGCCCGCCAGCGCTTCCCGGATCCGCTACTGGGCGAACGTTTCGTGCCCGGCGAAACCGCTTACGAAGACGATTCCGTTCGCCTCTGGCATGATGGCGACGGCATCGGCGTGCTCAGCTTCAAATCCAAGATGAATACGGTCGGCGACGGCGTGCTGGCCGGTGTCCAGAAAGCCATCGATATCGCCGAACAGCAGTTCCAGGGACTGGTGGTCTGGCAGACCAAGGAGCCCTTCTCCGCCGGCGCCGATCTGTCCGGCGTGCTGGCATCACTTCAGGAAGGCCGCATTGAGGACTTCCGGACCATGATTGGTCAATTCCAAGCCACCAGCATGCGCATCAAATATGCGCAGATTCCGGTGGTGGCTGCGGTACGCGGCATGGCGCTCGGTGGCGGCTGCGAATTCCAGATGCATGCCGCACGCACGGTGTTCGCGCTGGAAAGCTACATCGGATTGGTTGAAGCCGGAGTCGGCCTGCTGCCAGCCGGCGGTGGCCTCAAGGAAATCGCGGTCCGCGTCGGTTTGAATCCGCCGAACGGCGATGTGCATGCCGGCCTGAAGCCCTACTTCGAAGCAGTCGCCATGGGCAAGGTTTCCGGTTCCGCACTTGAAGCCAAGGAATTGAAATTGGCACGCGAAGGTGATGTCGTTGTATTCAATGCTTACGAACTCTTGCATGTCGCCAAGGCCCAGGCCCGCGCCATGGCCGAGTCCGCCTATCGCCCGCCGGTGGCCCCGAAAGCCATTCCTGTTACCGGATCCATCGGCATTGCAACGTTCAAGATGATGCTGACCAATATGCATGCCGGCGGCTTCATCTCCGATCACGACCTGGAAGTATCGACCCGCATCGCCACGGTACTCTGCGGTGGCGATGTCGACCGCGGCACGTTAGTCGACGAACAATGGCTGCTGGATCTGGAGCGCGAACACTTCGTGGCGCTGGCGATGATGCCGAAAACCCAGGAACGGATCGCCTACATGCTGAAAAACGGCAAACCGCTGCGCAATTAATCAGGACTCGCCATGAAAACCATTCAAGAAGCTTATATCGTTGCCGCCACCCGTACCCCGGTGGCCAAAGCCCCGCGCGGCGCTTTCAAGAACGTTCATCCCGCCGACATGCTGGCACACTGCCTCCGACAGGTCGTCGCGCAGGCCCCGGGCATCGACCCCGAGCGCATCGATGACATCATCGTCGGTTGCGCCATGCCCGAAGGCGAACAAGGCATGAATGTGGCACGCATCGGTGCCTTGCTGGCCGGCTTGCCGCAATCGGTATCTGCGCAGACCATCAACCGATTCTGTTCCTCCGGTCTGCAAGCCGTCGCACTGGCAGCTGACCGCATTCGTCTCGGCGAGGCCGATCTGATGATCGCTGCAGGCACCGAATCCATGAGCATGGTACCGATGATGGGTAACAAGATTGCCATGGCACCCTCTGTATTTGAGAATGACCATATCGCCATCGCCTATGGCATGGGCATTACCGCCGAAAACGTGGCTGCCCAATGGAACGTCTCGCGCGAAGATCAGGATGCCTTCGCCTACGCCTCTCATCAGAAAGCCCTTGCAGCCATCCAAGCCGGGCATTTCAGCGCTGAAATCTCGCCTTATGAAGTCACCGGAAAGTCTGCCGATCTCGCCGGATCCCGCATCATCACACGCAACAAGATGGTGAGTAATGATGAAGGCCCGCGTGCCGACACCAGCCTTGAAGGGCTCGCCAAACTCAAGCCGGTTTTCAAGGCACGCGGCTCGGTCACGGCAGGCAACAGCTCGCAGATGTCGGATGGCGCCGGCGCCGTACTCTTGGCATCGGCGCAGGCCGTCAAGGATTACGGATTGACGCCGATTGCCCGCTTCGTAAGTTTCTCTGTCGCCGGTGTGCCGCCCGAAATCATGGGTATCGGCCCGATTGCCGCCATTCCCAAAGCCTTGAAACAAGCCGGACTGAATCAGGACCAGTTGGATTGGATTGAATTGAACGAAGCGTTTGCCGCACAGGCACTAGCTGTCATCCGCGATTGTAAACTGGATGCATCCAAGGTCAATCCCTGCGGCGGTGCCATCGCGCTCGGCCATCCGCTTGGGGCAACCGGCGCCATCCGCACCGCGACCATCGTGCACGGCATGAAGCGCACTCAGGCCAAATACGGTATGGTCACCATGTGCATCGGCACCGGCATGGGTGCTGCCGGCATCTTCGAATCGCTTTAATCACATTTTCCAGTCGAAAAAAACACCGCCTCGGCGGTGTTTTTTTACGGATCAACGTCGAAGATCCATCAATGATGATGGCCGCCTTCGCCATGAACGTGACCATGCTCTTTTTCTTCATCGGTTGCGTCGCGGACGGTAACGATTTCGACGGCGAAGAAAAGGCTCTTGCCGGCCAGCGGATGGTTGCCATCCACGGTAACGGTGGTTTCATCGACGGCGGTGACGGTGACGGTCATGCCGCCCTGCGGTGTCTGGGCCTGGAACTGCATACCGGGTTCAATGTCATCGACACCTTGGAAGGCTTCACGCGGAACCTGCTGCACCATGAAATCATGATGTTCGCCATAGCCTTCGGCAGCGGCCACTTCGACATCGAGTTTATCGCCGGCCAGTTTGCCGACCAAGGCATTTTCCAAGCCCGGCACGATTTGGCCAACGCCATGCAGATAGGTCAGCGGCGCATGGCCGGCCGAGCTGTCAATGACCTGGCCGTCTTTATCGGTGAGGGTGTAATGGAAGCTGACCACGCTGTTTTCGCTGATTTGCATAACTCTGGGTTCCTCGAAATGATTGAAAAAAAACCCCGACGCGTCGGGGTTTTCAGTAAGACGCGAACGTCTTTTATTACTCAGGATTGACTTCGTCGGCTTGCATGCCTTTCTGGCCTTTCACGAGCTTGAAGCTCACTTTTTGGCCTTCTTTCAGCGATTTGAAGCCATTGCCCTGGATGGAGCGGAAATGCACGAACACATCTTCGCCGCTTTCCGGGGTGATGAAGCCGAAGCCCTTGGCGTCGTTGAACCACTTGACGGTACCGATTTGACGATCTGACATAGTATTACTCCTAGATAAAACGAGAAAAACCCACCCGAAAGTAGGACTGTTTTGCTAGGAATACCGCGATGTAACGATGAAGCGGACCACAAAATCTACCGCACCGGGCCACAAGCCATGTTGGCCCTAAGCAAAATCAGTAAGCGCACTATACAGCAAGACGTAAGCAAATACCAATAAATATCTGATTTTCTTTGAACTTGATCCGAATCAAGCCCCTCCGTTCAGCAATCGTCGTATCATACAAAGGGACTTTTACTCGCCTGTACGCGTCGTAATCCCGCCATCCCCTTGATTGGAAAGACTTTAATGACATCACCCTACATCAAGGAAGCCGTGCTGGACGTCCGCCACTGGACCGACCAGTACTTCAGCTTCACGGTTGCGCGTGATGACGGGTTCCGTTTCGACAACGGGCAATTCGTGATGATTGGGCTGGAAGTTGACGGCAAGCCTCTGGTCCGGGCCTACTCCATTGCCAGCGCCAACTGGGAAGAGCATCTTGAATTCTTCAGTATCAAGGTGCCTAACGGCCCGCTGACCTCACGTCTGCAACATATTCAGCCCGGCGATTGCCTGCTGATCAGCCGTAAGCCGACCGGGACCCTTTTGATCAGCGATGTGCATCCCGGCAAGGTGCTTTATCTGCTTTCCACCGGCACCGGTCTTGCGCCTTTTCTTGCCATCGTGAAAGACCCTGAAACCTACGAACGATTTGAACATGTGGTCGTCGTGCATGGCGTGCGTTATGCCAAAGACTTGGCCTATGCCGACTATTTCAAGAACGAGCTGCCTCGCCACGAATACCTCGGCGAGCAAATCAGCCGTCAGCTTCATTACGTCCCGGTGGTCTCGCGTGAGCCCTTTGCCTTGCACGGCCGCGCCACCACCTTGCTCGAAAATGGCGAAATCCCCCGCTTCCTTGGATTCCCCGAGCTCAATCCGGAAACCGATCGAGCGATGATTTGCGGTAGCCCAGGCATGCTGGCCGATTTCAGACGAATTCTGAACTCACGTGGATTCGTCGCTTCCAGCAAGATTGGACAGGCCGGCCATTACGTGTTCGAACGCGCGTTCGTCGAGAAATAAGCACCAAAAACAGGACGGAATCGGGCATAATATTGGGCTGACGAAGCCCCATTCCGTCTGCCTTTCCCCCTTATTCAGGAGCCTCCCATGTCCGACTCCTTCGCCACGCGCGATCACCTGACCGTCAACGGTCAGACCTACACCATTTTCAGCCTGGAAAAGCTCGGCCAGCGCTACGACATCAGCAAACTGCCCTACTCGATGAAGATCCTTCTCGAGAACCTGCTGCGTTGTGAAGACGGCGTTTCGGTGACCAAAGCTTCCATCGAAGCCGTTGCCCAATGGGATGCCAAACAGGAACCGGATACCGAAATCGCCTTCATGCCGGCACGGGTCGTCTTGCAGGACTTCACTGGCGTGCCCTGCGTGGTCGATCTGGCCGCCATGCGCGATGCCGTGGTCAAGCTCGGCGGTTCAGCGTCCAACATTAATCCGTTAATCCCCTCCGAACTGGTGATTGACCACTCGGTGCAGGTCGATTCTTTCGGCAAAGCCAGTTCGCTGGATGAAAACGGTCAGATCGAATTCGCCCGCAACGGCGAACGCTACAGCTTTTTGCGCTGGGGCCAGAAAGCCTTCAATAATTTCAAAGTCGTACCGCCGAACACCGGCATCGTGCATCAGGTCAACCTTGAGAACCTCGCACGCGTGGTCATGGAACGTGAAATCGACGGCACACTGTACGCATTCCCGGATAGCGTATTCGGTACCGATTCGCACACCACCATGATCAACGGCATCGGCGTTCTGGGCTGGGGTGTCGGAGGCATCGAAGCCGAAGCCGCGATGCTCGGCCAGCCGAGCTCGATGCTGATTCCTCAGGTGGTCGGCTTCAAGCTGACCGGCAAGCTGCCGGAAGGCGCGACCGCCACCGATCTGGTGCTGACGGTCACCCAGATGCTGCGCAAGCACGGTGTGGTCGGCAAATTCGTCGAGTTCTTCGGCGACGGTCTGAACCATCTGCCCTTGGCTGACCGTGCCACCATCGCCAATATGGCCCCGGAATACGGCGCAACTTGCGGCATCTTCCCGATTGATGCTGAAGCCCTGAATTACCTGCGCTTATCCGGCCGTGAAGAAACCTTGATCAATCTGGTCGAAGCCTATGCCAAGGCCCAGGGACTGTGGCGCACCGATGCCGAAGCCGACTACAGCGCCGTTCTGCATCTCGATATGGGCGAAGTCAAGCCGTCTCTGGCCGGCCCGAAACGTCCGCAGGACCGTGTGCTACTGACCGACATGAAACAGAATTACACCGACAATCTGGTGGCCCTGACCGCCAACCGTAAACCGAAAAACGGGGATGTCGCGAAGTTCGAAAACGAGGGTGGCGATGTCACAGCCCCATTGGGAACGGTCCAGACCACGATAAACGGCCAGTGTGTTGAAATGAAAGATGGTGCCGTGGTTATTGCCGCCATCACCTCATGCACCAACACCTCGAATCCGGCAGTGATGCTGGGTGCCGGCTTACTTGCCCGCAAAGCCGCTGCCCGTGGCCTGAAACCGGCACCCTGGGTGAAAACCTCGCTCGGTCCGGGCTCCTTGGTGGTCACCGATTACCTGAAGAAAGCCGATGTTCTGAAAGATCTCGAAGCCATGGGTTTCTTCGTGGTCGGCTACGGCTGCACCACCTGCATCGGCAACTCCGGCCCGCTGCCGCCGGAAGTCAGCGCCGCCATCGCCGCAGGCGACCTGACCGTTGCCTCTGTACTTTCCGGTAACCGCAACTTCGAAGGTCGCGTGCATGCCGAAGTCAAAATGAACTACCTGGCATCGCCGCCGCTGGTAGTCGCCTATGCCCTTGCCGGCACCGTCAACATCGACCTGAGCCGTGAGCCGCTCGGCAAGGACAGCGCCGGCAATGACGTTTTCCTCAAGGACATCTGGCCGAGCAATCAGGAAATCAGCGATGCCATCGCCGCTTCAATCGGTCCTGAAATGTTCAAGAAGAACTATGCCGATGTTTTCAAGGGTGATTCCCGCTGGAACCAGATCGCATCGCCCGAAGGCGAGATTTTCGCTTGGAGCAGTGATTCGACCTACATCAAGAACCCGCCCTATTTCGACGGCATGAGCATGGCCATCGGCAGCATTGACGACATCCACGGTGCACGCCTGCTGGGACTGTTCGGCGATTCCATCACCACCGACCATATCTCTCCGGCCGGCAACATCAAGGCCAGTTCGCCGGCAGGCCAGTTCCTGCAGAGCCGCGGCGTCAAGCCGGTCGACTTCAACTCCTACGGCTCGCGCCGGGGCAATGACGACGTCATGGTGCGCGGCACCTTCGCCAACATCCGCATAAAGAACCTGATGCTGGGAGGCGAGGAAGGTGGCAACACCATCCACTACCCGTCCAACGACAAGCTCGCCATCTACGACGCCGCCATGCGCTACAAGGCCGAGGGCGTCCCGCTGGTGGTCATCGCCGGCAAGGAATACGGCACCGGATCCTCACGTGACTGGGCGGCCAAAGGCACCACTCTGCTCGGCGTCAAGGCGGTCATCGCCGAAAGCTTCGAACGCATCCACCGATCGAACCTTGTCGGCATGGGCGTGCTGCCCTTGCAATTCCTCGACGGTGAAAGCGCGGCCAGCCACGGATTGAAGGGTGATGAGAGCTTCGACATCACCGGCCTGAAGGACGGTGCCGGCAAGATTGCCGATGTCGTCGCCACGGGTGTCGACGGTACCGTCAAACGCTTCCAGGCCAAAGTACTGCTGTTGACCCCGAAAGAGGTCGAGTATTTCCGACATGGCGGCATCCTGCACTATGTGCTGCGTCAACTGGCTTCACGCAAGGCCCCCTGAGCCGTCTGAAAGCATGATGAAAAAAGCGGCTCCGGCCGCTTTTTTCATGCGTACGGGCTTGCCAGCATTTAGAGCTTATGCTCAAATGGGGCTATCCCTACGCAGCCCTTAAAAACCATGAGCATGAATCGTCCCTGGCTTGACAGCTATGCCCCCGATGTCCCGCATGACATCGACATCAGTGAATTTCCTTCGATTGTTTCCGTACTCGAAAAGGCGATAACCAAATTCGCCGATCGACCGGCCTTCAGCAACTTCGGCAAGACCATCACCTATCGTGAAGTCGATGAACTCAGTGCCAACTTCGCAAGCTACCTCATACACGAGCTGAAGCTGAAAAAGGGCGAACGTGTCGCCATCATGCTGCCGAATGTACTGCAATATCCCATTGCCATTTTTGGCGTTCTGCGTGCCGGTCTGACTGTCGTCAACACCAATCCTATGTACACCGCACGCGAATTGAGACACCAACTCAATGATTCCGGAGCCGCCGCTTTGCTGGTTCTGGACAATTTCGCCTGCACCGCAGAAGAAGTCCTGCATGAAACGAAAGTGCGGCAGGTCATCACGACCAGTGTCGGCGAAATGTTGGGCCCGAAAGGTCTGCTGGTCGATTTCGTACTCAAGCATGTCAAGCAGGCTGTGCCCGATTACGATCTCCCCGAAGCCATCCGGTTCCGGAAGGCGCTTGCCAAAGGCGCCAAGCACAAACTTCCTCATGTCAGCATCCAACCTTCCGAAATCGCCTTCCTTCAATACACCGGTGGTACCACCGGCGTATCCAAGGGGGCCATGTTGAGCCACAGCAATCTGGTGGCCAATATGCAGCAGTCCTCTTCCTGGATCGGGAAAAATGCCAAGGAAGGCAGTGAAATCATCATCACTGCGCTGCCGCTATACCATATCTTCGCTCTGACTGCGAATTGCTTGGTGTTCATGAAATTCGGCGGTTTGAACTACCTGATTACCAACCCGCGCGACATGCCGGGCTTCGTCAAGGAACTCAAGCGAAGTAATTTCACCGCCATAACGGGGGTAAATACTCTGTTCAATGGTCTGCTCAATACGCCCGGATTCGACAAACTCGATTTCAGCCGCATGCATCTCGCCCTGGGTGGCGGCATGGCCGTGCAGAAAGCGGTTGCCGAAAAGTGGAAAAACGTCACCGGCGTGACCTTGATTGAGGCCTACGGCCTGACCGAAACCTCGCCGGCCTGCTGCATGAATCCGCTTGATCTCAAGGAATTCAACGGCGCCATCGGTCTGCCTATTTCAAGCACGCACTGCTGCATCAAGGACGACGACGGCAACATCCTGCCCCAGGGTGAAATCGGCGAGCTCTGTGTGAAAGGCCCGCAGGTGATGCAGGGCTACTGGCAGCGTCCGGATGAGACCTCCAAGGTCATCGATGCCGAGGGCTGGTTGCATACCGGCGATATCGCCAAGATGGACGACAAGGGCTTCTTCTACATCGTCGACCGTAAAAAAGACATGATTCTGGTTTCCGGATTCAATGTCTATCCCAATGAAATCGAGGATGTCATCGCCGCCATGCCGGGCATTCTGGAAGTGGCTGCGGTCGGTGTGCCTGATGAGAAGTCCGGGGAAGCCGTCAAGATTGTCGTGGTCCGCAAGGACCAGTCGATTACCGCTGACGACATCAAGCACTATTGCCGTGAATATCTGACCGGCTACAAACAGCCGAAAGTCATCGAGTTCCGGACCGAGCTTCCGAAAACCAACGTCGGCAAGATTCTGCGGCGTGAGTTGCGGGATAGTCCGAAAGAAGCATGAAAAAAGGGCGCTTCGGCGCCCCTTTTTTTCAGTCGTTGACCGGTCGCATGTACGGAAACAGCAGAACATCGCGGATGGACGCGGATCCGGTCAGCATCATCACCAGTCGGTCGATACCGACACCGAGGCCGCCGGTCGGAGGCAGGCCGACTTCCAACGCGCGGATGTAATCGGCATCGAAGTGCATGGCTTCGTCATCCCCGCCCTCCTTCTGGTTGACCTGCTCGGCGAAGCGCGCGGCCTGGTCTTCGGAATCATTGAGCTCGGAAAAGCCGTTGGCGATTTCCTTGCCACCGATGAACAGCTCGAAGCGATCGGTCAAACCGGCATCGTTGTCGTTGGCGCGAGCCAGCGGACTGACCTCGGTCGGGTGCTGGGTGATGAAGGTCGGCTGGACCAGCGTGTGCTCGACGGTCTTCTCGAACACCTCCAGCAGCAACTTGCCCCACCCGTAGGATGGCTTGTAACGGACGCCGAGCGCCTCGCAATGACGGCGCATGGCGGCCACATCCCGGATATCGGCAGCCGATATTTGCGGGTTGTGTTCAAGCACGGCGTCGGTCATCGTCCATCGCTTGAATGGCTTCGATAAATCGATATCGGCACCGTCCCAATGCGTCTGCATGGACGGAAGCACTTTTTCGGCGGCGGCGCGGATCATGCCTTCGGTCAGGTCCATGATCTCATTGTAGGTGGCGTAGGCCTCGTACAGTTCGAGCATGGTGAATTCCGGGTTGTGGCGGGTGGACACACCCTCGTTCCGGAAGTTGCGGTTGATTTCATAGATGCGTTCAAGGCCACCCACGGTCAGACGCTTCAGATACAGTTCCGGCGCAACGCGCAGATAGAGATCAAGCCCAAGCGCGTTGTGATGGGTCATGAACGGCTTGGCAGTAGCGCCACCGGGAATGTAGTGCATCATCGGTGTTTCCACCTCCAGGAAGCGTTGCGCATCCAGCCAGTTACGAAGGGCCGAGATCACCTGCGAACGCTTGATGAAAACATCACGTGCTTCCGGGGTCACGATCAAATCGACGTAACGCTGGCGGTAGCGCTGCTCGACATCGGACAGACCGTGCCATTTGTCCGGAAGCGGACGCAATGATTTGGTCAGCAGCCGCAGGCTTTTGCCTTTGACGGACAGTTCACCGGTTTTGGTGCGGGTGAGAACGCCAGCAACGCCGATGATATCGCCGACATCCCAGTGCTTGAAGGATTCATAAACATCGTCCAGATCGGCACCCGAAAGATAAAGCTGGATGCGGCCGGACATGTCCTGCAGCTGCGCGAAACTGGCCTTGCCCATGACGCGTTTGGCCATCAGCCGGCCAGCGATCTGTACGCTACGGTCAATCTCTTGAAGCGCTTCGGTGGTCCAGCGGTCCTTGTCGGCGTATTCCGCCTGCAGGTCGGCGGCATAATCAGCGCGCACGAAGTCATTTGGATAGGCGATACCCTGCTCGCGCAGCGCGCGGAGTTTCGCTCGGCGTTCGGCAATGAGCTGGTTTTCGTCCTGTGGCTGTTCGGGGGCGTTTTCGTTCATGGCTTCTCTTCAGCTTAATTATTGCGGCCGGCGCCGGCGGTAAGGCCGGCTTTCAGGCTGGCCTCGACGAATTCATCGAGGTCGCCGTCGAGGACCTTCTGGGTGTCAGTGCGTTCAATACCGGTACGCAAATCCTTTATTCGGCTTTGGTCCAGCACATAGCTGCGAATCTGGCTACCCCAACCGATATCGGACTTGGTGGCTTCCAGCGCGTCTTTCTCGGTGTTGCGCTTCATCAATTCAAGCTCATAGAGCTTGGCCTTCAGCATCTTCATGGCGCGGTCGCGGTTGCCATGCTGCGAACGTTCGATCTGGCAGGCGACCACGGTATTGGTCGGAATATGCGTAATCCGTACTGCCGACTCGGTCTTGTTGACATGCTGGCCACCGGCACCGGATGAGCGGTAGACGTCGGTCCGCAGATCCGCTGGATTGATTTCGATTTCGATATTATCGTCGACTTCCGGACTGACGAATACCGAACAGAAGGACGTGTGACGTCGATTGTCGGAATCGAAAGGCGACTTGCGCACCAAGCGGTGTACTCCGATTTCGGTTTTCAGCCATCCATAGGCATATTCACCCTCGACCCGGAATGTTGCGCTTTTGATGCCGGCCACATCGCCGTCAGAGGCCTCCATCAGTTCGGTTTTCCAGCCGCGGGCTTCGCAGAAGCGCAGGTACATGCGCAGCACGATTTCAGCCCAATCCTGGGCTTCGGTACCACCGGCGCCGGATTGGATGTCGACGAAGCAATTGGTATGGTCCTGCTCGCCGGAGAACATCCGGCGGAATTCAAGCTTCTCGACGCGCTCGGCAATGCGGCCGACATCCATGGTCACCGAATCGACGATGCCTTCATCGTTTTCCATTTCAGCCAGTTCGAGATACTCGAGTGCTTCAGATAAGCCTTCCAGGGTGCCCCGAATCTCAGAAACGGTCTTGTCCAGACTTGCACGCTCTTTGCCGAGAGCCAGAGCCTTATCCGGCTCGTTCCAAATCTGCGGGCTTTCCAGCTCGCGGTTTACTTCTTCCAGGCGCTCGACTTTGTTGTCGAAGTCAAAGATACCCCCTGAGCGAGGTAACACGCTCTTGCAACTCGGCGATGCGGTTGCGGATTGGATTCAGTTCCATGCAGTGAAAACTTCAAGATAATCAGTCTTCTATTGTATCAGAGCTGCCCTGTCGAATACAGTGACATTGCCTGACATCAAACAAAATAGCCCCCGAAACATGATGTCGGGGGCTATTCAAGAGCTAAGGCTTCGAATTTACTGGGGCTTGGCCAGAATGTCCTTCCCGAACCAGGCCTTGATCATCTGGCGTTCGTAGTAGAAATCCTGACGAGAAGCTGCATTCCCGGAGCCGGACAGAAATCCCGCATCCTTGAGCGTAACACCGGCTTGCTCTTTCACGATGGCACCCGTTTGATTGGTAATTTTGTAGTCAAACCGCAGCTGGGGGTAGTAAACATCCTTCAAAATGCGGACACGATAACCGTCCCGGGTCGGGACCGGATCGACCTCTCCGGCCAAATCAATGTCGGTGATATTCACGGTCATTTTCTGCCCTTCGGGGAGTTTGGCAGCCTGCGCTTTGAACTCCGCACTCAGGGCTTTCTCAATGCTCCTACGGTAGGCCTTGTCGGTACTGTTGCTTGCGACGATATCGGTGAATTTCGCAGGGTCGGACCAGGTCACCGACACCTCCCCTGCTGAGGCCTGAGACGAAAGAAGAAGCAGAGAAGCTGCTGCGAATTTACCGGCAATGTGGGTGATTTTCATGATGAATATCCTTTTGTCATGGATTGATTATTGCGGGTTGTATCAGACCAGTGATGGGTACACAGGGCCAGCAATGGACATATGGGCCTCTAAGGCGGATTTTAACCCATACCGTTTTGCATCGAAAGCCGCCCGTAACATCTAATGAATTACTGTTTAGAACAGGATTCAAGGCCAATGGAATCTATAAGGGCTCCATGTGGCGGATCAGGCACTGGACTTCACGCTTTTCCCTGAAATCATTGGTTTGCAATTCATAAACCACGCGGACACGCGACGGTGGCGGCTTTCCGGAGTATCCGTTGAAGTGGATGGCCTGAATGCTTGCCTTACCATCCACCGGCTTGAGCTGCAGTTTGAGATGTTTGTCCTTCAGCACCTGCCAGCCGATGACCTCGAACGCATTGTCGAATACCGGCACCGGAAAGCCCTGCCCCCAGGGGGCGGATTCGGCCAACATCACCGCGGTATCCCGGCACAGCTCCTTTTCGGTCAGCGGCCCGTCGGTCAGGATGACTTCGTGCAGCAGATCCGGATCGAGTGTTTCCAAGACAATGCTCATGAACGCGCGGTGGAACACAGGAAACATATCGCGGTCCAGCGTCAGTCCGGCCGCCATGGCATGCCCGCCGAAGCGCGTAATCAGCCCTGGATGTCTGGCATCGGCCAGAGCCAATGCATCCCGGATATGAAACCCCGGTATCGAGCGGCAGGAGCCGCGTAATTCCGTACTGCCCGGCTCGCTGGGAGCAAATACCAAAACGGGACGGTGGCTGCGATCTTTCATGCGCGAAGCAACCAGACCTATGATGCCAGGGTGCCAATCCGGTTGATGCAGAATCAGGCATTTCTGATCCGGGAATGCGTCCAGATCAATGGAGGCAAGCATCGTCTCGGCATCATCCAACATGTCCTGTTGCAGATGCTGCCTTTCAAGATTGATGGCATGCAGGCTTTGCGCCATATCCATGGCCTGAGTGGGTTCGTCAGCCAAAAGGCATTCGATGCCAAGCGCCATGTCTTCAAGCCGGCCTGCGGCATTGATTTTCGGACCAATCCGGAATCCGATATCCAAAGCGTCAATTTTCCCTCTCTCCAGCCCGCCAATCGCAAGCAAAGCGGCGACTCCGGCCTGGCAGCGCCCGGCATTGATGCGCGAAAGCCCAGCACGAACCAGTCGCCGGTTGTTCGCATCAAGTTTAACCATGTCTGCGATGGTGCCGATGGCCACCAAATCCAGCAGACTGGATAAATCCGCCTGACCGCCTGACTGCTCGCGCATCCGGCTGCGTACCGCCAGAAGCAGATAAAAAACAACACCGACTCCGGCCAGAGACTTGCTTGCAAAGCTGCAGCCCGGTTGGTTCGGATTCACGATGGCATCTGCTTCAGGCAGTTCATCACCGGGAAGATGGTGGTCTGTGACCAGCACACGATATCCGCGGGCTTTGGCTGCCGCTACCCCGGCATTGCAAGCGATGCCGCTGTCTACGGTGATGATAAGATCCGGTTTTAATTCAGCAAGGTCTTCAACAAGGCCCGGGGTCAGGCCGTAGCCGTGACGGACACGGTGGGGAACTTTGAAATAAACATGCTTTGCCCCCAGCATTTGCAGACCACGCACAGCAACTGCAGTTCCTGTAGCGCCATCACAGTCGAAATCACCGACGACAACGATTCGCAACTGTCTTGCAATGGCATCCGATAACAGGGCAACTGCGCTCTCCAGATGGAGCATCGAATCCGGCGGAATAAGATGCTGAAGACTGAGGTCTGCCTGTATGGGATCAGAAATGCCTCGCGCTGCGTAAATCCTGCCCAGCAACGCCGAATCATGCAAATGGGCGATTTCAGGATTGAAAGCGCGTTGTCGGATGGATCGGCTGGGCATCATTGGTCCATCATAAGCCGGCATGATCCGTCGAACAATGGCGCGGACGAGGATAAAATTCCAATAAAGGTAGGAATGTGGATTGTGAGCAGTCTTGACATGAAATTCAGGACTTCCGTGTAATCTTGTGCTACCTCATTCCCAAGAGATTCAGACATGATGCGTAATTTCGGCGTCTTGGTAGCACTTCTCTGTTTAAATGCCTGCGCCAGCGTACCGCAGACCAGCGGGGTGCAGCTCGTATCCGACAAGCCACTCGAAACCGTCACCGATGAACAGGGGCGTAACGTATCCCGTTATGTGGATGCAGCACGCCTGTCTTCAATCAAAAGCTATGTCCTGCCGGAGATTAAGCTTACCCTGCCTGTCGAGAATCCCGATATCAGCAAGGAACAGCTCGCGCTCATCAGCAACGCCTTGAACCGCTCGATATGCACACGGCTAGGTCAATATCTGACGGCAGATACGGATGCCTCCGGTAACGCGATGCGCGTGGAAGTCTCCCTGACCGGTATCACCCCGACATCCAAATCCATTGCCGGGCTTTCCGCAGCTGTGGATACCTTTGTTCCCGGCCCCTTCCGAATCCCGGTTGGCATGGGAGCCATCGCCCTCGACGCGCGCGCCAGCAATGACGAAGGAACGCTGGCGTTCATGCGTTGGGCCAAAGGCGCAAACCCCGTGTTCAACAGTGCGAAGGTATCTTCGATCGGGGACGCCTACGCATTGATTGAGACATTTACTCGCGAATTTGGCCAGCTTCTTCTGCAAGCTGCAGGCGGCGAAGAGAAACGGGCGAAGCTTCCGGATCAGCAAATCCAATCCAATGAAACCCTGTGTGAAACTCGTTTTGGCAAAGTCGACCCCGTCGGAAAAGGTGCGTCGTTCCTGATTCCGCTATCCCCTGAATTCATCGACAAGGGAAAACCGGAAACGACCAAGGCTTCAGAAGACGGGAATTGATTTCCGTTTCCAGAAATGCCATTGCCATTCCGGCTGCCAATGCCATCGGGTGCCATCGGCAAAATCAAACAGTGTTTTGATGGCCGGGTCGAAACCGACCTCGATCTCCGGCCAGGACCGCAAATGCCTCATATCGCATAACGCGTCACTGCCCTGCCCCGGACTCATCTGATGGGACAGGGCACGAACCATGACATCATCGGAAATCACCGCTTCAAAGCCATGTTCGACCGATGACGGCATGATGCCGCCACCCCAGAACCAGAGGCCATTGACCGGCAGTTGGCCGTTTTGTTGACGGATGACATTCAGTGGATGGTTGTGTAAAACAATCTGGGATTCATTGAATAAAGCCATCCAGCGGCGATCCGACGGCAAGTGGCCTGTGATATCGCATCCGAGCATATCCGTTACCGGCACCGCTGAAGGAAGTGGAATGCCGTCCCGGATGCGCAGATAAAAAGTTTCCTGACTGCCGGTGAGAAGGTCGATGCCATGATCAGCGAAGCATGCCTGCAACGCTGCAGTCATTGCGTGCATTTCGGATTCGGTCAGATTGAAGCCATCCCAGGCCATGACACGGGCCCCGCGCATCTCCACCTGCAGAAAGACCGGGTCGGCGCGTAACCAATACTCCGATCCGGCGTCGCCCGATTCGCGTTGCCTGCACAAAGCGGCCAAAGGCCAGCCGGCATCCCTGGGGTGGAAATAGCGTTGAAGCTGGTGGGTTTCACCGGGCTCGAGAGCTTCCGTTTTAAAACGACGCCCGAGCCTGCTGAACGCAGTTGAAGGCTGCTGCCCCGCAAAGCGACGCTTTTCCGGCAAAAGAAGAACACGTTTGCCGGTTCCGGTCATGGTCAATCGATGTAACGGACTGCAGTGATTTCGTATTCGCGGTTACCGCCGGGAGCAAAGATGGTAATGGCATCGCCTTCATGCTTGCCGATCAGGGCACGTGCAATCGGCGAGGAAATCGAGATGCGTTGTTCTTTGAGGTCCGCTTCAAGATCACCGACAATCATATAGATCACTGCGGCATCGGTTTCGACATCGACCAGTTCAACTGTGGCTCCGAACACCACTTTCGAACCGGCTTTCAGTTTACCGACCTCGATGATCTGGCAGTGTGACAGCGTGTACTCCAACTCCTGGATGCGTCCTTCGATGAAACTCTGCTGATCACGTGCCGCATGGTATTCGGCATTTTCTTTCAAATCTCCGTGTGCCCGTGCCTCGGCAATGGCTTCAATCACCTGCGGCCGTTTCACCGATTTGAGGTTGTCCAGTTCGGCACGAAGACGGATGGCGCCGGCATGGGTCAACGGAACGATGGTGCTCATCCGCCCAGCTCTCCGTGCAGCTCCTGCAAAGACCAGACCCGCGGGTTGTCCCGGGTATCCATCGACTGGATCAGGGCCTTGGCGCCGGGGATGGTGGTTGAATAGACCAAGCGGTGCTGCAGGGCTTCGCGCCGGATCGAGAACGAATCCGCGATGGCCTGCTTGCCTTCAGTGGTATTGACGATGTAGTTGATTTCGCCATTCTTGATCAGATCGACGATATGCGGGCGACCTTCAGCCACTTTGTTGATGGCATCACAGGGCAACCCCTGTCCGCGCAGATAGCCGGCGGTACCGTGGGTGGCAACCAGGCTGAATCCCTTCTTCAGAAGGGATTGTGCAATTTCAACCAACCGTGGTTTGTCGACTTCGCGTACCGAGACAAAGGCCTTGCCGACCTGCGGAACCCGGATTCCGGCGGCCTCTTCAGCCCTCCCGAAAGCCTCGCTGAAGGTCCGGCCGACGCCCATGACTTCACCAGTTGAGCGCATTTCCGGCCCGAGGATGGGATCGACGTTCTGGAACTTGGCGAATGGGAAAATCGCTTCCTTGATCGAGTAGTAAGGTGGAATGACTTCACGCACGGCATTCTGGGATGCCAGACTGCGTCCGGCCATGCAGCGCGCGGCGATCTTGGCCAGCGGCACGCCGATGGCTTTCGAAACGAAAGGCACCGTACGCGATGCACGTGGATTGACTTCCAGCACGAAGATGGTATCGCCCTGGATGGCGAACTGGGTATTCATCAGACCGACGACCTTCAGGGCTTTCGCCATTCGGCTGACCTGCTCACGCAAACGGTCCTGTATCTCGGCACTGAGGGTGTATGGTGGCAACGAGCAGGACGAATCCCCGGAATGCACGCCGGCTTCCTCGATATGCTCCATGATGCCGCCAATCAGGACATTGCCTTCCATGTCGGCGATGATATCGACATCCACTTCAACGGCATGATCGAGGAATCGATCAAGCAGCACCGGCGAATCATTGGAAACCTGGACCGCTTCGCGGATATAACGGGAGAGGTCTTCATCGGAATACACCACTTCCATGGCACGTCCGCCAAGCACATAGCTCGGGCGCACCACCAGCGGATAGCCGATTTCATTGGCCATCGCGATGGCCTGTTCGGCATTGCGTGCCGTGCGGTTCGGCGGCTGCAGCAGGCCGAGTTCCTCGACCAGGCTCTGGAAGCGTTCACGGTCTTCCGCCCAATCGATGGAATCCGGCGAGGTGCCGATAATCGGCGCACCGGCGGCTTCGAGTGCACGCGCCAGCTTCAGCGGGGTCTGGCCGCCGTACTGCACGATGACGCCGACCGGTTTTTCCAATTCGACGATTTCCATCACGTCTTCGAAGGTCAATGGTTCGAAATAGAGGCGATCGGAAGTATCGAAGTCGGTGGAAACCGTTTCCGGATTGCAGTTGATCATGATGGTTTCGAAACCATCCTCACGCAATGCCAAGGATGCATGTACGCAGCAGTAATCGAATTCGATGCCCTGCCCGATCCGGTTCGGGCCGCCGCCCAGCACGATGATTTTCTTGCGGTCGGTCGGGGCCGCTTCGCATTCATCCTCGTAGGTGGAATACAGGTAGGCAGTGTCGGTAGCGAATTCCGCAGCACAGGAATCCACGCGCTTGTAGGTCGGTCGCACCTTCAGGGCATGGCGTAGCGCACGCACGGCAGCTTCGTCGGTATTCACCAACTGGGCGATACGGGCATCGGAAAAACCCTTGCGCTTGAGATGCCGCATACGGACGGCATCCAATGCCGGCAGGCCGCCTGTGGCGATTTCCGTCTCAATAGCGACCAGTTCCTCGATCTGGTCAAGGAACCACGGATCGATGAAGCTCAGTCCAAACACTTCATCGACGCTTAGGCCGGCGCGGAATGCCTCGGCCACCTGGAACAGACGTTCCGGTCCCGGCTCTTTCAATTCGCGCTTGATGCGCAGCAGGCCTTCTTCACCCTGGGCGGCGGCACCGGTCGGGTCAAAACCGACCTTGCCGATTTCCAGGCCGCGCAATGCTTTCTGCACGGACTCCTGAAACGTCCGACCCATGGCCATGACTTCACCGACCGATTTCATCTGGGTGGTCAGTCGGGCATCGGCAGCCGGAAATTTCTCGAAGGCGAAGCGCGGAATTTTGGTGACGATGTAGTCGATGGTCGGTTCGAACGAGGCCGGTGTTGCGCCGCCGGTGATTTCGTTGCGGAGTTCATCGAGGGTGTAACCGACCGCCAGCTTGGCCGCGATCTTGGCAATCGGGAAGCCGGTGGCCTTCGAGGCCAGCGCCGACGAACGCGACACGCGTGGATTCATTTCAATGACCACCACCCGGCCGTTTTCGGCATTGATGCCGAATTGGACGTTTGATCCGCCGGTATCGACGCCGATTTTGCGCAGCACGGCAATCGAGGCATCCCGCAGACGCTGGTATTCCTTGTCGGTCAGGGTCTGCGCTGGCGCCACGGTGATCGAGTCGCCGGTATGCACGCCCATCGGGTCGAGATTTTCGATCGAACAGACGATGATGCAGTTGTCGGCGGTGTCGCGCACCACTTCCATTTCGTATTCCTTCCAGCCCAGCACCGATTCTTCAATCAGCACTTCGGTGGTCGGCGACAGGTCAAGGCCGCGTTTGGTGATTTCCACGAACTCTTCGCGGTTGTAGGCGATGCCGCCGCCGCTGCCGCCCAACGTGAAGCTTGGGCGGATGATGGTGGGGTATCCAACGCGGGTCTGGATATCCAGCGCCTGCTCGAGGCTGCGGGCGATTTCCGCTTTCGGGCAATCCAGGCCGATTTCGGCCATGGCGACACGGAACAGCTCACGGTCTTCGGCCATGCGGATGGCTTCGGGTGATGCGCCAATCAGCTGCACGCCATACTTTGCGAGAGTGCCCTCATCTGCCATGGCCAGAGCACAGTTCAGCGCGGTCTGACCACCCATGGTCGGCAACAAGGCATCCGGTTTTTCCTTGGCAATGATGCGTTCGACCGTGGCCGGATTAATCGGTTCGATGTACACGGCATCGGCCATGTCCGGGTCGGTCATGATGGTGGCCGGATTGGAATTGACCAGTACCACGCGGTAGCCTTCCTCGCGCAGGGCCTTGCAGGCCTGTGCGCCGGAATAGTCGAATTCGCAGGCCTGACCGATGACGATGGGACCGGCACCGATAATCAGGATGGTTTTGATGTCAGTACGCTTGGGCATCAGCGTTTCTCCATGAGCGTAATGAACTTATCGAACAGGTAGGCCACATCGTGCGGGCCGGGGCTGGCTTCCGGGTGCCCTTGGAAGCTGAAAGCCGGCGCATCGGTCAGGGCAATACCCTGGTTGGATTGATCGAACAGCGAACGGTGGGTGACCCGGACATTGGCCGGCAGACTGCCTTCATCGATGGCGAATCCGTGGTTCTGCGAAGTGATCATCACCCGCATTGAATCGAGATCCTGGACCGGATGGTTGGCGCCGTGATGGCCGAATTTCATTTTCAGGGTCGCCGCGCCGCTGGCCAAACCCAGCAGCTGGTGGCCGAGGCAGATGCCGAAGGTCGGAACTTTGCGGGCGATGAAGGTCTTGATGGCGGCAATCGCATAATCACAGGGTGCCGGATCACCCGGACCGTTGGACAGGAAAATGCCGTCCGGATTCAATGCCAGAGCCTGCTCGGCGGGAGTCTGGGCCGGCACTACCGTAATGCGACAACCGCGTTCGGCCAGCATGCGCAGAATGTTGTGCTTGACCCCGAAATCGTAGGCGACCACATGGAAGCGTTCCGGCGCCTGAATAAATGCCTGGCTGTTGAGGTCAAGCTGGCCGTCGGTCCATGCGTATTGGGCGGTGCAGGACACCACCTTGGCCAGATCCATGCCTTTCAAGCCGGCGAATTTGCGTGCGGCCTCAATGGCGTGGTCGATGTCGATCACACCGGCCATCAGCGTGCCGCTTTGGGCACCGCTGTTGCGCAGAATACGGGTCAGCTTGCGGGTGTCGATATCGGAAATGGCGACGATGCCGTTCTGTTTCAGCCATTCCGGCAAGTCGATCTGGTTGCGCCAACTGCTGGCCCGGCGCGGCACATCGCGCACGATCAACCCAGCGGCATAGACCTGATTGGATTCGTTATCCTGAACGGTAATCCCGGTATTGCCGATGTGCGGATAGGTCAAGGTGACCAGTTGCCGGCTGTAGGAAGGGTCGGTCAGGATTTCCTGGTAACCGGTCATGGCGGTGTTGAATACCACCTCGCCCACCGAAATTCCGGTTGCGCCTACGGAAAGACCCTCGAATACGGTACCGTCTTCGAGAGCGAGAATGGCTGATTGGGTCACAAAGCTCGCCTTTTCAAAAAAGTTAAGGTTCTTCCCACGGCAAGACTTTGCATTGAGCAAAGGCCGTAAAAAGGCGGTTTAGGCGAGTGAGAATTTTAGCGGAATCAACCGCTATTGTCCAGCAATGCCGGAAATACGTCAGTATCCGAACTCCAGCTTGTCATGAACACGCCGACGGCCGCCCACGAAAGCAAAACGGAGAGGATAATCCTCTCCGTTTCGGGTCACTCTCATGAACAGCCTGTTCAGCGGTAATCGTCCGGCGTCGGGCAGATGCAGATCAGATTGCGGTCACCATAGACGTTATCAACGCGGCCGACCGGACTCCAGTACTTGTCCTGACGCGCGCTGCCGACCGGGAACACCCCCTCCTCGCGTGAGTACGGGCGATTCCATTCGGCCTCGGCCAGATCGAACACGGTATGCGGCGCATGGCGCAGCGGACTGTGTTCAATGGCAAACCGCCCGTTCTGGACCTCGGCAATCTCGTTGCGGATGGCGATCATGGCATCGCAGAAACGGTCCAGTTCCACTTTCGCCTCCGACTCAGTCGGTTCGATCATCAAAGTGCCCGGCACCGGGAAGCTCATGGTCGGGGCGTGGAAGCCGAAATCAATCAATCGTTTGGCGATGTCATCCACGCTCACGCCACAGGCATCTTTCAGTGGACGCGGATCGATGATGCACTCATGCGCAACGCGGCCGTTGTGGTTGCGGAACAGTACCGGAAAATGCGGATGCAGGCGGGCCGCCATGTAGTTCGCGCTGAGGATCGCCACTTCGGTCGCCAGCTTCAGGCCCTCGCCGCCCATCATCAGGATGTAGGCGTAGCTGATCGGCAGAATCGATGAGGAACCGAACGGTGCCGCCGAAACCGGGCCGACCGGCGCAGTGCCGCCGTCCAGCACCGGATGGCCTGGCAGATACGGGGCGAGATGCGCTTTGACGCCGATCGGGCCCATGCCCGGGCCGCCGCCGCCGTGCGGAATGCAGAAGGTTTTGTGCAGATTGAGGTGTGAAACGTCAGCACCGAAATCGCCCGGACGCGACAGGCCGACTTGGGCATTCATGTTGGCACCGTCCATGTAAACCTGGCCGCCGTGCTGGTGCACGATGTCGCAGATTTCACGGATACGCTCCTCGAATACACCGTGCGTGGACGGATAGGTCACCATCAATGCCGCCAAATTGGCGCTGTTTTTTTCCGCTTTGGCACGCAGATCGACGACATCGACATTGCCGTCGGCATCGCAGTTGACCACGACCACGTCCATCCCGACCATCTGGGCCGAGGCCGGGTTGGTCCCGTGTGCCGAAGACGGAATCAGGCAGACGGTGCGGTTGAGATCGCCACGGGCATGGTGGTAGCCGCGGATGGCAAGTAGACCGGCGTACTCGCCCTGGGCGCCCGAGTTGGGTTGCAGCGATACCGCATCGTAGCCGGTAATCTCGATCAGCCATTTTTTCAGATCATCGAACAGTTCGTAATACCCCAAGGCCTGCTCAACCGGCGCGAACGGGTGCAAAGCCCCGAATTCCGGCCAGGTGACCGGAATCATTTCGGCGGTGGCATTGAGCTTCATGGTGCAGGAACCGAGCGGAATCATGGCGCGGTCCAGCGCCAGATCGCGGTCGGACAGCTTTCGCAGATAGCGCAGTAACTCGGTTTCGGAACGGTAACGGCTGAAGATGGGATGCTTGAGGCAGGCTTCGGTACGGGTCAGGCCAGCCGGAACGGCAGCGCCCTGTGTGGCCACGTCGGCATAGCGGAAGCTGCCGCCAAAAGAGCGCCAGACCGCTTCCACGGTTTCCAACGTAGTGGCTTCATCCAGGGCGATGCCCAAAGTGTTGGCGTCCAGAATGCGGAAGTTGATTTTCTCAAGCGCTGCGCGGGCCACAATGTCGTCCCGTTGGGATCCCACATCCACCGTAATGGCGTCGAAATAATGGGTGTTGCGGATTTTGAAACCGAGCTTGGCAAGACCGGCGGCCAGTACCTTGGTGCGGGCGTGGACATCGCCGGCGATGGCGGTAAGCCCTTCCGGACCGTGATAGACCGCGTACATCGAAGCGATGACCGCCAGAAGCACCTGCGCCGTGCAGATGTTCGAGGTCGCTTTCTCGCGGCGGATGTGCTGCTCACGGGTTTGCAGAGTCAGGCGATAGGCCGGTTGACCGCGTGAATCGATGGAAACACCGATCAGACGACCCGGAATGGAACGTTTATAGGCATCGCGGACGGCCATATAGGCGGCATGCGGACCGCCGTAGCCCATTGGAACGCCAAAGCGTTGGGTCGATCCGATGGCCATGTCGGCGCCGAGTTCGCCTGGGGAGGTGAGCACAGCCAGCGCCAGCGGATCGGCGGCCATGATGCTGAGCGCTCCGGCAGCTTTCAACCGGGCAATGGCCGGGCGGAAGTCACGGATCTCACCGTCGCTTCCCGGATACTGGAAAATGGCGCCGAACACATCGGCGGCATCCAAATCAGTTTCGGGGTTGCCGATGACCAGCGTCCAGCCCAGTGGCTCGGCGCGCGTGCGCAACACCGCAATGGTCTGCGGGTGGCAGTTCTCATCAACAAAGAATTTACGGGTTTTCGATTTGGAAACGCGCTCGGCAACCGCCATGGCTTCGGCCGCTGCGGTGCCCTCATCCAACAGCGAGGCGTTGGCCACATCCAGACCGGTCAGTTCGCAGACCATAGTCTGGAAGTTCAGCAACGCTTCAAGCCGGCCCTGTGAAATCTCCGGCTGATAGGGTGTGTAGGCCGTATACCAGGCCGGGTTTTCGAGAATGTTGCGCAGAATCACCAACGGCGTCAGCGTGCCGGAGTAGCCCTGCCCGATCAGTGAGGTGAATACGGTATTTTTCGAAGCCAGCTCGCGAAGGCGGGCCAGAGCTTCGACTTCGGAAAGTGCACGCCCCATGCTGCTCAGCGGCTTGAGAATCCGAATGGACTCCGGCAGGGTTTCCGCAATCAGGGTTTCCATGCTGTCGACACCGACGGCCTCCAGCATCTGCTGGACTTCCTGCGGGGATGGGCCGATGTGACGGGCAGCGAAATCGCGGGCAACGTGCGGAAGCGGCAAAGCGTTAGGTTCGGTCATGACAGGTCTCTGAGTGGGCGCGCATCGGAAACCGGACATCAGCCTGTCCGGTATCGGCGCCCCCTCTGTCTGTTTGCCTGAGAGTGTTATCCCGTCGGCAGGCGCCGGCATCGGCCGCGCCGTTTTTCAGAGTGTCTACACCGGCGGTTCTTTTGCCTGAGAGTTTCCGGGGCGGTTGCTCCTTCGGCGCTGGGAATCCAATCTCTCCCGCACGGCAAGCAATTATACCAACTTACACGCCCAACCAAGGGCTTTTTTCGCTCAAAGCAGATCGACGAACTGATAATGCCCGTTCAGCTTGCCATGGATTTTTTCGGCGGCAAACAGCGCCCCTTGGGCGAAGATATCCCGGTTGGTGGCACGATGCACCAACTCGATGCGTTCACCCTGCCCGGTGAACTGCACGGTATGCTCACCAACGACATCGCCGCAGCGCATCGAGTGATAAACCGGTTCGGTGCCGGTGGCGGCGCGTGCCGTTTCACCCAGACTCAAAGCCGTTCCGGAAGGGGCGTCTTTTTTGTGGATGTGATGGCTTTCAAGGATATCGAGCTGCCAATGCTTGAGCCATTGTCCGGCCTGGGCGACAAGACGGTTCAGTACCGCGACGCCCAGCGAATAGTTCGAGGCCCAGAGCGCCGGAATCTGCTCCCCCGCCTGTTTCAGGGATTGGAATTGGGTCGCACTCAGGCCGGTGGTACCGCTCACCAAAGGCTTCTTGCGTTGCAGACAAAGCGCCAGCACGGCATCGAAACCCTCCGGTGAACTGAAATCGATGGCGACATCGAATTCTGGCAGCTCGGCCAGAGCTGGAAAACTACTTCGCCCGGTCATGGCCACCACTTTCAGCAAAGGATTGGCCTGCGCCAGACGGATCAAGGCCTGCCCCATGCGGCCGGAGGCCCCGTGAATCAGCAATTTCACTGGCGCGCCCATCAGGATTTCAGATTGATCCAGGTGGCCTTGAGTTCGGTGTATTTCTCGAAGGCATGCAGGGATTTATCACGGCCATTACCGGATTGTTTGAAGCCGCCGAAGGGAGCGGTCATGTCGCCGCCATCCCAGTAATTGACCCAGACGCTACCAGCACGCAGTTTCTTGGCCACACGATGGCCACGACTGAGATTGGAGGTCCAGACGCCCGCAGCCAGGCCGAAATCGGTGTCGTTGGCGATGCGGATGGCCTCTTGTTCATCATCGAAGGCGATGACCGACAGTACCGGGCCGAAAATTTCCTCCTTGGAAATCGTCATCTCATGCGCGACATCGTCGAATACCGTCGGCGCGACATAATAACCGCCGCTTTCTGTCATGACGCGTTCGCCGCCCAAGGCCAGACGGGCGCCCTCGGCCTTGCCTTTTTCAATGTAGGACAACACACGCTGCATCTGGCCTTCATCGACGATGGCACCCATCGGCGCGCCGGGTTCGAACGGATGTTTCGGATAAAGCTGCTTGCCGGCTTCGACCACCATCTTGACGAAATCGTCCTTGATGGAGCGCTCGACCAACAAGCGCGATGCCGCCGTGCAGACTTCGCCCTGATTGAAGAAAATACCGATGGCGGCGGCTTCTGCAGCCGCCTGCAGATCCGGAGCGTCGGCAAACACCACGTTCGGGCTCTTGCCGCCGCATTCCATGTAGGCACGCTTCATGTTGGATTGGCCGGCACATTGCAGCAAATGCTTGCCGACGCCGGTCGACCCGGTGAACACCAGTCCGTCGACATCCATATGCAGTGCCAATGGCTCGCCGGCACCCTTGCCGAAGCCCGGCAGGACATTGAATACGCCCGGCGGAATGCCGGCCTCGATGGCCAGTTCGGCAATACGGATAGCCGATAGCGGCGACTTTTCCGAAGGCTTGAGAATGACCGAATTGCCCATCGCCAAGGCCGGAGCGAATTTCCAGCTCGCCATCAGCAAAGGGAAGTTCCAAGGCACAATGGCACCGACGACGCCGAGCGGCTCCCGGGTAATCAAACCCAACTCATGCTGCGGTGTCGGGGCGATTTCGCCGTAAACCTTGTCGATCGCCTCTGCGGTCCAAGTCAGACAGCGGACGCTGGCTGCAACGTCGATAGCCAGCGCATCGGCGACCGGCTTGCCCATATCAATGGACTCCAGCAGCGCCAACTCTTCGGCATGTTTTTCCAAAAGAAGTGCGAATTTCTGCAGGGTTTTCTTGCGGTGTACCGGGGAGGTTTCCGACCACACGCCGGCTTCGAAAGCACGACGGGAAGCGCTGACCGCACGGTTGATGTCCTCGGCTTCGCATTCGGCAATCTGTGCGCGGCATTTGCCGTCCATCGGGCTGACGCAGCCGAAGGTTTTTCCCGACGCGGCATCGACATAGGCGCCGTCGATGAAGGCTTGGGTTCGGATGGAGAGGGCTGCAGCTTTGGCTTCCCACTCAGCGCGGGTGAGTTTTTTAGACATGGAACGTTCTCGTTTCTGGTGAATTAGAAAGTAGCCGGCGTGTTAGCGCTGACCAGAATGGCATCCTGCTTGCCAACATTACGGAAGCGGTGCGGGGTTTTGCTTTCGAAATAGTAGGCATCACCGGGACCGAGCACACGGATCTGATCGCCCACGGTCAGTTCGATTTCGCCCTGGATGATGACGCCGCCCTCCTCGCCTTCGTGCAGCAACATTTCCTTGCCGGTGTCCGAGCCGGAGGGCATCACCTCGCGCAGAATACACATCTGACGCTGGGGCTTGTTCTGACCGACCAGGTAGTAATGGATATCACCGTTACCCACATCAATCTGCTCTTCTCTGCCGTAAAACGGAGAGTCATCGGCATCATGTCCGAGATCGACGGTAAAAAAATCGGCCAAAGAAATCGGAATTCCGTCCAAGACCTTCTTCAGGGAACTGATGGACGGACTGACTTTATTCTGTTCAATCAAGGAGATGGTGCTATTGGTGACCCCGACCCGTTTGGCCAGCTCGCGCTGGCTCAATCCCTTCTTGTTCCGGACTTCCTGAAGGCGTAAACCGATATCCATAGGGTCTGCTTGGAGTGTCAATTGTGATGTTGAATATTTAACACTTTCCGCATTTAAGGTCAATCTTTATCTAAATATAATTTACAAAACGGGGGATTGTAAAATTTATTCAACACTGTATAGTATCGCTCAACAGCCAAAATCGTGACCGCCATGAACGATAAAACCTCCTATCATCAACATTATAAGAGTCAGGCAACGCAAGCTCCCGAGCAGATGGACGCGTTCTGGATGCCCTTCTCGGCCAACCGTCAATTCAAACATCAGCCCCGGCTTCTGGCCAGCGCCGAAGGCATGTATTACCAGAGCACCGACGGCCGGCAAATTCTGGATGGAACCGGCGGTCTCTGGTGCTGTAACGCCGGTCATGGCCGTCAGCGCATCATTGATGCCGTCCAGCAGCAGATTGCGACGCTGGATTTCGCACCGACCTTCCAAATGGGCCACCCACTGCCCTTCATTCTGGCTGAGCGCCTGGCCGCAATCGCCCCCGACACCCTGAACCATGTGTTTTTTACCAACTCCGGTTCGGAATCGGTGGATACCGCCCTGAAAATCGCTTTGGCCTACCACCGCGCCCGTGGCGAGGGTCAGCGCACACGCTTGATCGGTCGGGAAAAGGGCTATCACGGGGTTGGATTTGGCGGGATATCGGTTGGTGGCCTCCCGAACAACCGCAAATGGTATGGCAATGGATTGTCCGGAGTCGATCACCTGCGGCATACCTTGGACATCGGCCGGAATGCGTTCAACCGTGGCCTACCCCAGCATGGCTTGGAATTGGCTGAGGACCTCGAGCGTTTGGTCGCACTTCATGATGCCAGCACCATAGCTGCGGTCATCATCGAGCCGATCGCCGGTTCCGCGGGCGTGATCATCCCGCCGGATGGCTACTTAAAGCGAATTCGAGAAATATGCGATAAGTATGGAATATTGTTGATATTTGATGAGGTCATTACGGGATATGGCCGCGTCGGCAAAGCCTTCGCCGCGCAACGCTTCGATGTCACTCCCGACCTGATAACCACCGCCAAAGGCCTCAGCAACGGCTGCGTTCCCATGGGCGCCGTGTTCATCGCCGACAAGGTCCATGAAGGCTTCATGACTGGCCCGGAGAATATGATTGACCTGTTCCATGGCTACACCTATTCCGGCCACCCACTGGCCTGCGCCGCCGCCCTGGCCACCCTCGACATCTACGCCGAGGAAAACCTGTTCGAAAAAGCCATCAGCCTGGAACAGTACTGGGAAGATGCCATTCATCAGCTCAAAGGTCTGCCGAATGTGATCGACATCCGCAACTTTGGCTTGATCGGCGCCATCGAGCTCGCTCCGCGAGAAGGCAAGCCCGGCACCCGCGCCTATGAAGTGTTCACCAAATGCTTCCACGAAAAAGACGTGCTGATCCGCGTCACCGGCGATGTCATCGCCCTGTCGCCGCCCCTGATTCTGGAAAAAGACCATATCGACACGCTGTTCTCGAAAATCGCCGATGCGATCCGCGAAACCGCTTAAAATCACCCCACTTCAAGTAACCCGGAGTTCCCTCATGCTTATCGGCGTCCCGAAAGAAATCAAAAACCACGAATACCGTATCGGCCTCACCCCGTCCGGCGCCCGCGAACTGATCGCCAACGGCCACAAGGTCATGGTCCAGCGCGACGGCGGCAAGTCCATCGGACTGACCAACGAACAGTACGAAAAAGCCGGTGCCGAAATCGTCGATAGCGCTGAGGAAATCTTCAAGCGCGCCGAGATGATCATCAAGGTCAAGGAACCGCAACCGGTCGAATGCGCCATGCTGCGCCCGGGCCAGATTCTCTACACCTACCTGCATCTGGCACCCGATCCGGAACAGACCAAAGCCTTGGTCGCTTCCGGCTGTACCGCCATTGCCTATGAAACCGTGTCCGACCGCAAGGGCGGCCTGCCGCTGC
Source organism: Arenimonas sp. (assembly GCF_044353605.1). Classification (GTDB taxonomy): domain Bacteria; phylum Pseudomonadota; class Gammaproteobacteria; order Xanthomonadales; family Xanthomonadaceae; genus Arenimonas. The sequence goes on from NZ_JBILBO010000006.1 coordinate 116,445, forward strand.
TAGCCCCGATGTCCGAAGTGGCCGGTCGCATGTCAATCCAAGCCGGCGCGCATGCGCTGGAAAAAGCGCAAGGCGGCTCCGGCGTGCTGCTCGGCGGCGTTCCGGGCGTGAAACCGGCGGAAGTACTGGTCATCGGCGGTGGCGTGGTCGGCATCAACGCCGCGCGCATGGCCATGGGCATGGGCGCGCACGTCACTATTCTCGACCGTTCATTGGATCGTCTGAAATATCTGGACGAGCTGTATGGCGACCGCATCACCACCATCTATTCGACCCATGACGCCATCGAAGAACGTCTGCCGGACACCGATCTGGTCATCGGCGCCGTGTTGATTCCCGGTGCGGCGGCACCGAAACTGGTGTCGCGCGAACATTTGAAATTGATGCGCCCCGGTTCGGTGCTGGTCGATGTCGCCATCGATCAAGGCGGTTGCTTTGAAACTTCGAAAGCCACCACCCACCAGAACCCGACCTATGAAGTCGACGGCGTCATTCACTACTGCGTGGCCAACATGCCGGGCGGCGTGGCACGTACGTCCACCTTCGCACTGACCAACGCTACCCTGCCTTTTGCCGTCCAGATTGCCAATAAGGGTGCAAAAGCGGCGCTGCTCGCCGACGAGCACCTGCTCAACGGACTGAACGTGCATGCCGGCAAAATAACCTACAAGGCGGTGGCCGATGATCTGGGTTATGCCTACGTGTCCGCCGCCGATGCCCTGAACGCCTGATCGGAACAACACCATGACCGCCACCATTGCCCATTTCATCGACGGTAAAGCCGTTTTCGGCAACAGCAGCCGCAGCGCCGAGGTGTTCAATCCGGCCACCGGCGCGGTCACCGGACGCGTGGCCTTGGCGGACAAAGCCGACGTGGAGGCCGCTATCGCCTCCGCGCAGGCCGCCTTTCCGGCCTGGGCCGCGACCACGCCGCTGGCCCGGGCGCGGGTCATGTTCAAATTCAAGCAGCTGCTCGAAGATCACGCCGATGAAATCGCACTGGCCATCACCCATGAGCACGGCAAGGTGTTCTACGATGCCAAAGGCGAGCTGACCCGCGGCTTGGAAGTGGTCGAATTCGCCTGCGGCATTCCGCATCTGGTCAAAGGCGAGCATTCAATGAACGTCGGCACCGGCGTCGATTCCTACAGCGAATACGCGCCTTTGGGCGTGGTCGCGGGCATCACGCCGTTCAATTTTCCGTGCATGGTGCCGATGTGGATGTTTCCGATTGCCATTGCCTGCGGCAATACCTTCATCCTGAAACCTTCGGAACGCGATCCGACCGCGACCTTGATCCTGGCCCGCCTGCTGAAAGAGGCCGGTCTGCCGGACGGCGTATTCAATGTCGTGCATGGCGACAAACTGGCGGTTGATGTTCTGCTTGATGATCCGCGCGTGCAGGCGATCAGCTTTGTCGGATCCACCCCGATTGCCGAATACATCTATTCCCGTGGCAGCGCTGCCGGAAAGCGCGTACAGGCACTGGGCGGCGCCAAGAACCACATGGTCATTATGCCGGATGCCGATATGGATCAAGCTGCCAACGCCCTGCTCGGTGCGGGTTATGGTTCGGCGGGTGAACGCTGCATGGCGATTTCTGTGGCGGTCTGCGTCGGCGACGCCGCTGCCGAAGCCTTGATTGCCAAGCTCAATCCGATGGTCGCCAGCCTGCGCGTCGGCCCCGGCGATAAAGACAATCCGGACATGGGCCCGCTGGTGACCTGCCAGCACCGCGACAAAGTCAAAGGCTACATCGACGCCGGCGAAGCCGAAGGCGCTGAACTGCTGGTGGATGGACGCGGACTGAAAGTTGCCGGTCATGAGGATGGCTTCTACCTCGGTGGCACACTGTTCGACCGGGTCACTCCGGAAATGACCATTTACAAAGAAGAAATCTTCGGGCCGGTGCTGTGCATCGTACGCGTGCCGGATTTCAACACGGCCTGCCGCCTGATCAATGACCACGAATACGGCAACGGTACCGCCATCTTCACACGCGACGGCGATGCCGCGCGTCAATTCAGCCACAGCATCCAGGTCGGCATGGTCGGGGTCAACGTTCCCATCCCCGTTCCCATGGCATTCCACAGCTTCGGGGGCTGGAAACGCTCCCTGTACGGGCCCTTGCACATGCACGGCACGGATGGCGTCCGGTTCTACACACGTCTGAAAACCATCACCGCGCGTTGGCCGACCGGCATCCGCGCCGGTGCCGAGTTCAGCATGCCGACAATGAAGTAAACTGAAGGTATCAAGACCGGTGACGCTCGTCCCGGCGATTGCTTCGCGCAAGGAACGACGAGTGGACTGCTGAGACCGGAGCCCACCATGTCGAATGACAAGCCCTCCCCCGCCACCGCCACCTTCTCGGATCTGGCGTTTACCCGCACCTCGCCCTATGGCAGCCAGGCCGAACCGACCTACGCCGGCGCGACCAGTTTTCTGCGCCGGAAATACAGCAAAGACCTCGAAAGCGTCGATGTCGCCGTCATCGGTGTACCCTTCGATGTCGCCACGACCGGGCGCCCGGGTACCCGATTCGGACCGCGTGCCATCCGCGCCGCTTCCACCATGCTGGCCTGGTGTCCTCCCTATGCCTGGGAATCCGATCCGCTCGACACCCTGCATGTCATTGACTGGGGAGATGTGTTTTTCGACTCGGGGCACATCGCCGAGGCACCGGTCGCCATCCGAAACACCTACCTGCAGATTGCTGCGGCAGGCGTGAAACCGTTGACGCTTGGTGGCGACCATTTCATCAGCTACCCGATCCTGCAGGCACTCTCCCGGACGCATGGTCCGATTTCACTCATTCACTTCGATGCCCATTCCGATACCTGGGCCGATGACGGTGTACGCATCGATCATGGCACCATGTTTTATCAGGCGGCGAAAACCGGCATCGTGGACCCTTCCCGCTCGATTCAGCTCGGCATGCGCACCTTTAACGAGGAAAAACACGGCTATGAAGTCCTGGATGCCCGCTGGTTGCATCGTAATGGCATCGATGCGGCATTGGCGGCCATCAAGGCCCGCGTCGGCGATAACCCCTGTTATCTGAGTTTCGACATCGACTTCCTCGATCCGTCCTACGCGCCCGGTACCGGCACTCCGGTGGTCGGAGGGTTCGATACCCATACCGCTCTGGAATTCATCCGTGGCCTGAAGGGAATCCACCTGGTGGGTGCCGATGTGGTCGAGGTGTCGCCGCCATTCGATCATGCTGAAATCACGGCCTTGGCCGGCGCCAGCATTGCCCAGGAAATGCTCGGTCTGTTTGCGAGCAAGTGCGCATGACGCTCCGCCGTTAACCGGCATGCGATAAACTGGATGTCTCACGAACATCCGGCCATTGCATGCTCTCCTGGTTTGAACGCCTCGTACCGCCCTTTCCCGACAATCCGCCGGAGCAACCGCCGGCTGGATTCTTCGCATTCATCTGGAGTTCCACACAAGGCATTCGCGGTCTGATCCTGCTGCTGGCGATTCTGACGGCCTTGATCGGCGCTTTTGAAGCCCTGTTGTTTGCCATGCTCGGCAACATCGTGGATTGGCTGAGCAAGGTGCCGCCGCATCTGCTGTGGCAGCAGGAAAAACAAAACATCCTGCTACTGACCGTGGTCCTGTTGGCCAGCCCGCTGCTCATTGCCGCACAGGCGCTGGTGAAATACCAGGCACTGAACGGCAACTTCGCCATGCGTCTGCGCTGGAACTTCCACCGGCATCTGCTGGGCCAGAGCATGTCCTTCTTTCAGGATGAATTCTCCGGCCGCGTCTCGGCCAAGATGATGCAGACCGCCCTCGCCGTGCGCGATGCAGTCATGATCGTAACCGACATCCTGGTGTTCGTCGTGATCTACTTCCTGACCATGACCCTGGTCGCCGGCAGTTTTGACCGGCAGCTGCTGTTGCCATTCTTCGGCTGGCTGATTCTGTATGTCCTGACGCTCATGTATTTCGTGCCGCGACTCGGCCGTGCCGCTAGCGCCCAGGCCGATGCACGCAGCCTGATGAGCGGTCGGGTCACCGACGCCTATAGCAACATCGCCACGGTCAAACTGTTCTCGCATAACCAGCGCGAAGCGCTCTACGCCAAACGATCGATGCAGGAGTTCCTCGGCGCCGTTTATCGGCAAATGCGTCTGGTCACCGGTTTTGAAATCGTCAACCACATTCTTGGCATTATCCTGATTCTCGGAACGGCCGGTACCACCTTGTGGCTATGGAGCCATGATGACGTCGGTATCGGTGCGGTGGCGGCGGCCACGGCCATGGCATTGCGCCTGAACGGTGTTTCGCATTGGATTATGTGGGAAATGGCCAATCTGTTCGAGAATATCGGTACGGTTCAGGACGGCATCGGCGCTTTGGCGCGTCCTGTCGCAATCCGCGACATCCCGGATGCGATGGATCTTCAAGTGACCCGTGGCGAGATCAACTTCAATCGCCTTGACTTCAGTTATATTCCCGGAAAACCGGTTGTCTGCGACTTCAACCTAACGATCCGTCCGGGCGAAAAAATCGGATTGATCGGTCGGAGCGGTGCCGGAAAATCGACTATCGTCAATCTTCTGCTGCGGTTCTATCAAGTTCCCACCGACAGTATCCACATCGATGGTCAGGATATTGGGAAGGTAACCCAGGAATCCCTGCGCCGGCAGATCGGCATGGTGACGCAGGACACCTCGCTGCTGCACCGATCGGTGCGCGATAATCTGCTCTACGGACGACCGGACGCGGATGAAGCCGCAATGCGTCAGGCCGCGCGCAATGCCGAAGCCGAGGAATTCATCCTCGGCCTGAATGATGCGAAAGGCCGCACCGGCTATGACGCCCATGTCGGCGAGCGTGGCGTGAAGCTCTCCGGCGGCCAGCGGCAGCGCATCGCCATTGCCCGTGTCATGCTCAAGGATGCCCCGATTCTCCTTCTGGACGAGGCCACCAGCGCCCTGGATTCGGAAGTGGAAAGCGTGATCCAGCGTGACCTCTACCGGTTGATGGAAGGCAAAACCGTCATCGCCATCGCCCACCGCCTGTCCACCATCGCCGCGATGGACCGGCTGATCGTGATGGATCAGGGTCGAATTGTTGAAACCGGTAGCCATGCCGATCTGATAGCCATGGATGGGCTGTATGCGCGCCTATGGTCGCATCAAAGCGGTGGGTTCCTGATCGACACCGATGAGGCAACATGAGGCCGCCAAATCTTTTTCTCAGTGATATAACCTGCGGATTAAACTGATTTAATCGAAATCAGTGCCATCACGCGGTTTGCACAAAGATTTGGTACGATTTATCCATACGCTAAATCAAGGATTTCGCCATGAAAGACGTAGACACCAAAAAAGCCATCAAACTGCTCAACGAAATCATGGAGTTCGAACTTTCCGGGGTCGTTCGGTACACCCACTACTCCCTGATGGTATTCGGCTACAACCGGATTCCGATCGTGAGCTGGCTGAAAGGCAATGCGGACGAGAGCCTGGCGCATGCCTACAAAGCCGGCGAACTGGTCACCATGCTCGGCGGCCACCCGTCCTTGAAAATCGGTCCGCTCCTCGAAACGGAACAGCATAATATCGGCGATATTCTCCGGGAAAGCCTGGAACACGAGAAAAGGGCCGGACAGTGCTATTACAAATTACTCAAGCTCGTTGAAGGGAAGTCGGTGGTGCTTGAGGAATACGCCCGCGAGATGATTTATCAGGAAGAGTTGCACCTTGATGAAGTCAACAAGATGCTCCGCGCTCCAGGCGATATCAAACCTTTCAAACACTGATCCGAATCAGGAACGCGACGTCTCTCCCCAATCGCCCATCAGGGCGATGTAGAGCAGTTTTTCAAATTCCGGGATGAAACGCTGGATGACCGCATCCGGGTCGGGTATCAGTTTCGCGTCGGCAATCAGTCCAAAATGGACGTTTCCGTTGTAGCTGAGGATGCTCACGCCCATTCCGATGGACCCGGTTTGCGGCACCCAGAACATCTGTTCCTTGATTTTTTCTCCGGCAAGATAGAGCGGCATCTGCGGCCCCGGGACATTGGTCGCGACCGTGGTCGCCTTTCGGCTGAATATCTCGAAGGCCAGGTTCTGAAGCACCGGGGGCGCCATGCCCAAGGCGGCCAGCAGGCCATAGACCACCACGGCCTGCCGCGACTGTTTGAGCTGTTTCATGCTTTCCACGACACGGACCAGACGCAGCACAGGGTGGATTTCACCGATCGGCAGGTCCAGAAATACCAGACCGAAATGATTTCCCAGTTTCTTGGCGTGTTCCAGCGGTCTCAGATTCACCGGCACTGTCGCACGGATGGTGACGCCATCAATACGCTCGCCGCGTTCGACCATATAGCTGCGCAGCGCACCCGCCATGGATGCCATAAGCACGTCATTGACGGTGGCGTCAAATACACGGGAAATGGCTTTAACGTCCTCCAACGGCAATGGCGGCGCCCAGGCAACGCGCTTGCTGACGCCCAAGCGGCCACGCAGTACGGTATCGGGATCATCACTCAGTGAAAGCGCGACGGCAAGTTCGCGGGCAATTTCTCCGCCCTCCTTCGCCACCACATTGGCGAGGGTCGGATCACGGTAGAAATCCATGCCCTTGCCGAGCAGGCTTTCACCGAGTTTCATGTAACGGTCAATCATGCCCATGCGCTCTTTGACCGCTTTACCGTCCTCTTTCAACCAGGTTTTCGACAGAGGTTCATGCTTTGATGGCTGTGCCTCACTATCGGTCATCGAGAGCATGACCTGTACCAAGGCGATGCCATCGGCATAGCAGTGATGGATACGCGTAATCAGTGCGGAACCACCGTCATATTTCTCAACCAGATGGAATTGCCAGAGCGGCTTGCTTTTATCCAGAGGCGTTGACGCCATCTGGCTGACGAACCGTTCAAGGGCAGCTTTATCGGCCTTACCAGGCAATGCTGAAAGACGTACATGGTAATCGAGATCGAAATCGGCATCATTCTGCCAGAACGTTCCAGTCGTTGTTTCCACCACTTTCTGGCGGAACCGCGGATAGGCAAGAAACCGTTCATTCAGTACTTTTTTGAGTTTAACGATATTGACCGGAGTCTCGAACATCATCACGCCGGTAATCATCATCAGATTAGTCGGCCGCTCCATGCGCAACCAAGCGTGGTCGACACGACTCATAGGCGTTTTTCGGGTGCTTCCGCGGACAGCGCTCATACGGGACTCGTCAGTGAACTGGCTTCACTTTACCGCAATTCCAACCCACTGGGCACTAACGGCCGCTGTATGCCGCCAAGGCACTGGCTCTTGATGCGGCCAGGTCGACAATTGGAGACGAGGGATAGTCCGGCGCCATTGCTGCAGCCAGCTCGGGCTTGGTCCATGGTGCAAACACTACCGGGGCGGGCAAAGCCAACAGCTCGGGAACCCAACGCTTGATATAACGCGCCTGCGGATCGAAACGCTCGGACTGTGTAACCGGGTTGAAGATTCGAAAATACGGTGCGGCGTCGCAGCCGGTTCCTGCAGTCCATTGCCAGCCCTGGCTGTTATTGGCCAGATCAGCATCCAACAGCGTATCCCAGAACCATCGGGCACCATGCAGCCAATGCATGCGAAGGTTTTTACAGAGGAAGCTGGCCACAATCATGCGTACGCGGTTGTGCATCCAGCCGGTATGCCAGAGCTCACGCATGCCCGCGTCAACAATCGGAATGCCGGTTTGGCCGCGCTGCCATTGCTGCAGTATTTGCGGGTCCGGATCAGCCCAGACAAAGCGCTCGAATTGGGGATTGAGGTTGTGATCACTCGATTTCGGGAAATGATGCAAAAGATGGTAAGAGAACTCACGCCAGCCCAACTCTGACTTGAAGTGTCCGATATCACCCTGGGCGGCTTCCGACACTCTGACACGATCGATGCGGCGCCAGATCTGCTGCGGTGAAATCTCGCCGAAATGCAAATGCGGAGAAAGCTTGGATGTGCCAGTCCGATCCGGCAGATTCCGCTGTTCCTTGTAACCGTCAATGGCCCCATCGCAGAAGATTTCGAGCATTTCATGGGCGCCACTTTCACCCGGTTGCCAATGTTGCCAGAAATCCATATGCCATGTCTTCTCAGGCAAGAGACCAAGTTCATCGACAGAGAGTCCAGCGAGGCCTGAATCCGGAAGTATGCCGGGGGCCGGAGAGGCCTGTAGCACAGCGAGCTGAGCTGAAGCATTGCGCCAGAACGGCGTGAACACCTTGTAAGGTGTGCCGCCACCTGTTTGGATCTGCCATGGCTCGAAGAGCAGATTGGCATTGAAACGCTTGACCGTTAAGCCGCGCTTCTCGAACGCCGCCTGTACACGCGCATCGCGTGCCTGCAAAACCGGTTCGTAAAGGTTGCTGAAATAGAGTGCCTCGGAATGTGAATCGGCCTGAAGCCGCTCGAGCTGGGAAAGACTCTGTCCGTGGGCAATGATTAGTCGTCCGCCAAGCCGTGAAATATCGTGCTGGACTGCTGACAGGGAGTGATGCAGCCATGTTCGACTGGCTGCTCCCGGCGCCCAATCGCCCTGCTCTTCAGGGGCATGCACGTAGACCAGCACGGGCGAATATCCATCAGCGATTGCCTGCGCCAGTGCGGGATTGTCCTGCAATCGCAGATCGCGACGTAACCAGACCAGGGCATTGGCCACAGCCGTTCTCCTTGTGCTTCAAACCATCAATAAAGCAGAAATACCGTCATTCCAGCGTGAATGCTCAGTCTTCCCGGAAGCGGACGCGGCGGGTAATCGAGCAGGTCAGCTCGTAGCTGATGGTGCCGGCGGCTTCGGCGATCTCCTCGACCGGCAACCCTTCACCCCACAGCGTGAGTTCATCGCCGACGGCGGCTTGGGTCTGACTGCGCAGATCGACGGTCATCAAGTCCATGGAAACGCGACCGATGATCGGAACGCGCTGGCCATTCAGCAATGCCGGTGTGCCTGGACGGATGTTGCGGGGGTAACCGTCGCCATAGCCGATGGCGGCGACGCCGATGCGCATGTCTTCCGGACAGACATAGGTACCGGCATAGCCCACACGTTCGCCGGCACGCACCTGTTGCGTCGAAATCAGGCGGGTACTGAGGGTCATTGCCGGTTTAAGGCCGAAATCGGAACCGGTCCTGCCGGAAGCAACGCTCAGCCCGTACAATGCCCCGCCAGCGCGCAACCATTGCCTGTGGGACGCCGGCCAAGCCAGCACGGCCGCGGAATTGGCCAATGAGCATACCTGTGCATCTGGTGGCAGGAGTGCATCGAAGCAAGCCAGCTGACTGGCTGTCTGCGGATTATCAGGTTCGTCGGAACTGGCGAAGTGGCTCATGCACACGATGTCATCGTCCACATTCGGCATCTCTTTCAGGCGCCGGTAGGCTTCGTGAAACTGTTCCGGAGGAAATCCGAGGCGGTGCATGCCGGAATCCATTTTGAGCCAAACCGATATCGGACTGCCCGAATCCGCTGCCAGCATTTCCAGCTGGAAGGGGTGATGGACGACGGTAACCACGGAAAGATCCCTGAGCTGCGTCAGATCGGCCACTTCGTCGAATCCGGAAAGCAGCACGATACTCTGGGAAAAACCTGCGGCGCGCAGACGCTGGGCGTCGGAAAGCGCCGCGACACCGAAGGCATCGGCACCGGCAAGCGCCTGTGCCACGCGTTCGAGACCGTGGCCGTAACCATCCGCCTTGACCACGGCCATGACTTTCGAGCCCGGAGCAGCCGAACGAATCCGCGCCAGATTGTGGCGCAGGGCATCAATGTGGATTCGGGCTGTGGTCGCGCGGGCCATGACTTATTCGAAATTTCCCAGGTGGTCCGGAGCCAAATTGTCGAAACGGGTATATTCCCCGAAGAATTTGAGCTTGAAGGATCCGGTCGAGCCGTTACGGTGTTTGCTGATAATGACTTCAGCAAGCCCTTTCTCGTTGGAGTCCTTGTTGTAGTACTCATCACGGTAAATGAACAGGATGATATCCGCATCCTGTTCGATACCGCCGGATTCGCGCAGGTCGGACATCACCGGCCGTTTGTCAGTCCGGCTTTCCAGACCGCGGTTCAACTGCGACAGCGCGATGACCGGTATATCAAGCTCCTTAGCCAACGCTTTCAGGGATCGCGAAATCTCTGAAATTTCATTGGCGCGATTTTCCTTGCTTCCCGGAACCTGCATGAGTTGCAAATAGTCCACCACAATCAGGCCGAGATCATGTTCTCGCTTGAGACGGCGGGCACGGAACGCCAACTCCTGCGGCGACAATGCAGGGGTATCGTCGATGAAAATTTTGGATTTGGTCAGCATGCCGATAGCCATGGTCAAGCGAGACCAGTCCTCGTCCTCCAATGTGCCGGCGCGCAGATTATTGGCATTGATACGGCCGATTGATGACAGCAGACGCTGCGCCAGCTGACCCGACGACATTTCCATCGAATAGACGGCGACGGCTTTCTTGGTCTTCAGTGCGGCGTATTCAGCGATATTGAGCGCGAGCGTTGTTTTGCCCATTGCCGGACGTGCCGCCAGGATGATCAGGTCCTGCTTCTGCAGGCCGGAGGTCATCTCATCGAATTCCCTGAATCCGGAAGGCAGCCCGGACAGTTCACCCTTGTTGTCATAGCGCTTGACGATCTGCTCGAACGCTTCTTTGGCGGCATCCTTGACGGCCACGAAGGTTTTCTTGGCGCGCGCGCCCTGCTCCGCGATTTTGAATACCGCCTGCTCGGCACTGGCCAGAAGTTCTTTTATATCGCGCCCATCCGGGGTGAAGCCATTGTTGACGATGTCGGTACCGGCCTCGATCATCTGCCGCAACACGGATTTCTCGCGCACGATTTCCGCCCATGCGCGGATATTGGCAGCCGATGGCGTCTGGCTGACCAGATCAACGAGATATTCCGTGCCACCGACCTGGTTGGCCTGGTTGTTTGCATTCAGCCATTCACCGATGGTGATGGCATCGAACGGCTGGTTTTTTTCGGAAAGCTCGATGATGGCTTTGTAGATGACCCGATGTGCCTGCAAATAGAAATCACCGTCGGAAAGCAGATCACCGAGATGATTAATCGAATCGGGCGACAGCATCAGCCCGCCGAGAACGGCCTGCTCTGCCTCAACGGATTGGGGCGGCACCTTCAATTCATCGATTTTCCGGTTGCTGGAATGGGATTCGGGACGTGCTGACATGATGGCTTATTTCCGGAGATACTGATGCCTATCGTACCGCGTTCGCAGGCGAAGCGTTGCGCATAAGTCTGTGGATAAACGGTGGAATTAACGGCCGAAAAAAAACCGCCCGGAGGCGGCTTTCTTTCTAAAAGCAGATGCAATCAGGCGGCTTCAGGAACGACGTTGACGCCGACTTTGGTTTCGACGTCGGCATGCAGGTGCACGGTGACTTCGAATTCGCCGGTACGGCGGATCGGGCCTTCGCCCATGATCACTTCCGATTTTTCCAGCTTGTGGCCGGCGGCGGTGAAGGCTTCCGCGATATCGCGGGCACCGACAGAACCGAACAGCTTGCCTTCAGCGGATGCGTTGGCGTTGATGGTGACCGAAGCACCTTCCAGAGCCTGCTTGCGATCGCTGGCGGCAGCAAAGATGGCGGCGGCTTTGGCTTCGTAGTCTGCGCGCTTGGCTTCAAAGGCAGCGATGTTGTCAGCGGTGGCCGGCACGGCTTTGCCGTAAGGGATGAGGAAATTGCGTCCAAAGCCCGGTTTGACCGAGACCTGATCGCCCAATGCGCCCAGATTGGCGACTTTTTGCAAAAGAATTACTTTCATGGGTTACTCCAAATTATACGTTAGCGGGCATTTCCGCCCGCAGCGGGTGCTGTCCGTACAACGTCCGGATCAAACGTCGTGGTTATCGGTATACGGGATCAATGCCAGGAAACGGGCGCGCTTGATGGCGGCCTGCAGCATGCGCTGGTACTTGGCTTTGGTGCCGGTGATGCGGCTCGGAACGATTTTGCCGTTTTCGGTCACATACTGGCGCAGGGTGTTCAGATCTTTGTAATCGATGCTGGTGGCGCCTTCGGCGGAGAATTTGCAGAATTTGCGGCGGCGGAAAAATTTAGACATGGTGGCTTCCTCGGGTCTCAGGCAACGGCTTCGTTGGTTTCGGCATCGTCACCGTCGGCTTCGACGGCTTCAGGGCTGTCTTCGTCACGGCGGCGGCGGTCACCCTTGTCGTCCTTGTGCTTCATGATCAAGGACTGTTCGGTGACGGCTTCGTCCATGGACACAACCAGGTTGCGCAGGACGGCATCGTTGAAACGGAAGCTGTCAGTCAGCTCGGTGAGCACGGCTTGGTTGCACTCGATGTTCATGAGCACGTAGTGGGCCTTGACCAGGTTTTCGATCGGATAGGCCAGCTGGCGACGGCCCCAGTCTTCAAGACGGTGGATTTTGCCGTTGGAACCTTCAATCAGGGTTTTGTAGCGCTCGACCATGGCCGGCACTTGTTCGGATTGGTCCGGATGGACCATGAACACGACTTCATAATGACGCATTGTGTTGTTTCCTTGTGGATGATGGCCGTTACCGACCAAACAGCCCCCCGCGGATGCGGTGGAGCAAGAACCCCCGAATCAACGGGAGCCCAATATTATCGTCTGTTTTTACCGAAAAGACAAGGGCTTATTGGCCCTTAGGGGGTAGCTTCAGCCGTGGTAAAGCTTTCCCCGCAGCCGCACTGGCCGGTGACCCGGGGGTTTTTGAACTGGAATTGCTGATTCAGTCCCTGGCTGATGAAGTCGATTTCGGTCCCTTCCAACTGGGCCAGTGCGGTCTCAGGCACCCGAACATCAACGCCATGACTGCGGAATACCTGCTCATCGGCCTGGGCCTCCTTGGCGATATCCAAGGCATAGGTCCAGCCGGAGCAGCCGCTTTTTCGCACGGAAACCGACAGGCCAATGGCGCCGGGGGTCTGTTCGAGGTACTGCTTAACGCGTTCCGCAGCGCTGGGAGTGAGACTGACTGACATGCGTAAGGCCTTTAAATCACGAAGAAAGTTGGGGAATGGCGTGTGAACGGTTATTCTATAGCATTAAGTGGCGATGTTTTACGGAGATTTCAAGTATGGCAGTGGCAAGTATTCAACAGGTGCTCGAGGGCAAAATTGCCGTGGGCCAGACCGTGACCGTGCAGGGATGGGTTCGTACCCGTCGTGATTCCAAAGCCGGGCTGTCCTTCATCAATGTCAGCGACGGCTCCTGTTTTGCTCCGGTCCAAGTTGTTGCGCCCGCCCTATTAGGCAATTATGAAACCGAAATCAAGCGCCTGAGCGCCGGTTGTTCGGTGCGCGCGACCGGAACCGTCGCTGCCTCCGAGGGTCAGGGTCAGAGCTATGAGCTACAGGCCTCGGCCATCGAGGTCGTCGGCTGGGTTGAAGATCCCGAAACCTATCCGATTCAGCCCAAAGCACACAGCCTGGAATTCCTGCGTGAGGTCGCCCATCTGCGTCCACGCACCAATCTTTTCGGCGCAGTCACCCGCATCCGGCATTGCATGGCGCAGACCATCCACCGCTTCTTCCACGAGCAGGGCTTCTATTGGATCAATACGCCGATCATCTCAACCTCGGATGCCGAAGGTGCCGGCCAGATGTTCCGGATCTCCACGCTCGATATGATGAACCTGCCGCGTACGGCCAAGGGCGAGGTCGACTTCAGCAAGGATTTTTTCGGTAAGGAAGCCTTCCTTACCGTTTCCGGACAGCTCAATGTGGAAGCCTATTGCCTCGCATTGTCGAAGGTCTACACCTTCGGCCCGACCTTCCGTGCCGAAAACTCCCACACCACCCGCCATCTGGCCGAATTCTGGATGATCGAGCCGGAAATCGCCTTTGCCGATCTAAACGATGACGCGGCTTTGGCGGAAAAATTCCTGAAGTATATTTTCAAAGCCGTGCTCGACGAACGCATGGATGATCTGGCCTTCCTCGCCGAACGCGTCGAGAAAACAGCAATCAGCAAACTTGAAGCATTCATCAATGCGCCGTTCGAACGCATCGAATACAGCGATGCCATCAGCCTTCTGCAGAAGTCAGGGCAGAAATTCGATTACCCGGTCGAATGGGGTCTTGATCTGCAGACCGAACACGAACGCTGGCTCACCGAAGTCCATGTCGGCCGGCCGGTGGTGGTTGCCAACTATCCGGAACACATCAAGGCTTTCTACATGCGCCTCAATGACGATGGCCGTACCGTAGCCGCGATGGATGTGCTGGCGCCGGGTATCGGCGAAATCATCGGCGGCAGCCAGCGCGAAGAGCGTCTAGACGTGCTGGATTCCCGCTTGCGCCAGTTCGGACTGGATCCGGCGCATTACGAGTGGTATCGCGATTTCCGTCGGTACGGCAGCGTGCCGCACGCCGGCTTCGGTCTCGGCTTCGAGCGTCTGGTGGTGTATGTCTGCGGCCTGCAGAACATCCGCGACGCCATTCCCTACCCACGCGCGCCCGGCCTGGCGACCTTCTGATGTGGATCGGGCTGCTTTTCGCATTTCTCGGGGTATTCGGATCCGCCCTGCCCGGGCATTTCGGCATGCGCATTCTTGCTTATCGCGAACATTTGGACCGAAAGCTGCCCTTTGAGGCAGGCACGGAAAATGGCGGCATACCTTATGGCTGGTGGTTGATGCGTTACGGCCAAAAGCAGTTCCCGCAAGCCCGGGCCCTCAACCAGTTCGGCAATCTTTCTGCGATTTTCGGCTGGATTACCCTCCTGGCGTTGATTGCGGCAACATTCTGTTTCATTATGAGCAAGGCCTGAGAATGAGCGATCACGACGAAATCGAAGACCCGGGTTATGTAGTAGTCACCGAACAATGGTGGCTGGCACGGCCGGAACATCTGCTGGTCTGGGCCCGCTTGCAGGTCACTGAAAGCGGAATTGCCATGGTCTTCGACAGCGCCGGCGACACTCTGACCTATGAAAACGAGGACATTGCGCGGGCTGCGCTGATGGATGCCGATTTCCGTGCCTTTGACGGCATGGACGAGGCAGATGCCGATGAAGTCGGTCTATGGCTGGAAGAGCTTGAACCCCCTCGCGGGGACACCGAAGAAGAACTGCTTCCGCAGATGGTCCGAACCATCGGACCGAGGCACTGAGGATGGGCGCGCTCCTCGGCAGAAAGGCACTGGTGTGCGGCGGTTCCGAAGGTATCGGTCTGGCCTCGGCACAGGCCTTGGCTGCTCTTGGTGCCGAAGTCACCCTGCTTGCTCGGCGCGAGGCGCCGCTGCTCGCCGCGCTCACTGAACTTCCAGTTGGCAATGGCCAGAATCACCAAACCATAACTGCGGATGTACTGGCACTCGACAGGGTATTACCCGTCATCGCAGACACCGGCTTCGATATTTTGATCAATAACAGTGCCGGCCCTGCTGGCGGTGCACTGCTCGGCGCCAGTGACGACCAGCTGCTTGATGTTTTCAGGCAGCACGTACTTGGAAACCAGCAGTTGGTCCGTGCCATCGTACCCGGCATGCAATCCCGTCAATGGGGCCGCATCGTCAACATCATTTCCACTTCAGTCAAAGAACCCATCGCCATGCTTGGGGTCTCCAATACCATTCGTGGCGCCGTTGCCTCATGGGCGAAAACCCTGGCCGGCGAACTTGCCGCGGACGGCATCACCGTAAACAATGTGCTTCCGGGCTACACGCGCACGCAGCGTCTTGAGCAGATCCTGAAGGAACGTGCTGCGGCAACGGGCAAATCCGAAGAAAGTATCGCCACCACCATGCTGGCCACAGTACCGGCAGCGCGTTTCGCCGAGGCCAAGGAAGTGGCACATGCCGTGGCCTTCCTCTGCCAGCCGCAGTCAGGCTACATCACCGGCATCAATCTGCCGGTTGATGGAGGGCGCACCAAGTCCCTGTAAGGCCCGATTCGGCAACCGGATGCGTTATCCTATGACGGCTAAGGGAGTGCCGATGGAAAAGATCGACCAATGGATCGCCGGAATACCGCAGACATCATCCGATGCGGCCGTTCTGTCCGTATTCGATCCCGTCACCGGGCAAGCCTACGCCGAATGTCCGCGGGGAAGCGCCGCTGATATCGCCGCCGCCGTGACCGCCGCTCAGTCTGCTTTTCCCGTCTGGTCCGCACTCAAAGCCAGCGACCGCGCTCAGTGGCTGAACCGCTTGGCTGATGCCATTGAAGCCCGCATTGAGGTCTTCAGCCAGTGTGAGAGCCGTGATACCGGCAAGCCACTGGGCCTGGTCCGTGATATCGAAATTCCCCGGGCCATCGCCAATTTCCGCTTTTTCGCGGCTGCCTCTTCGCAATCCCTGGATCAGGCCTTCCATCAGGAGGCCGGTCTCAACTACACGCTGCACCAGCCGCTGGGCGTGGTCGGCGTCATCAGCCCCTGGAATCTGCCGCTCTACCTCTTGAGCTGGAAACTTGCGCCGGCGCTGGCTGCCGGCAACTGCGTCATCGCCAAACCCAGCGAAATCACCCCGATGTCTGCAGATCTTCTCGCGCGTACGGCCCAGGAAATGGGTTTTCCGGCAGGCGTATTGAATATCGTGCAAGGCGCCGGCGAAACCGTTGGCGCCGCGCTGGTCGCGCACCCGGAGGTCAAAGCCATCAGCTTTACCGGCTCCACCGCCGTCGGACACCGGATTGCTGCCGTCTGTGCGGACCAGTTCAAGAAGGTCACCCTTGAGATGGGCGGCAAGAATCCGGCACTGGTCTTTGCCGATGCGCCCGCACATACCCTGAAGTCACTGGTGCGCGCCGCCTTCCAGAACAGCGGACAGATCTGTCTGTGTGGATCGCGGATTCTGATTCACCGCGATATCTACGACCAGTTCAAAAAGACCTTTGTCGCCGAATCTTCTGCACTGAAGATCGGCGCGCCGTCCGATCCGGCTACGCAGCTCGGTCCCGTCATGTCCGAAGCGCACTTCCGCAAAGTTCTGGCCTACATCGCCCTGGCAAAAGACGAAGGCGGCAGTGTTCTGTGCGGCGGCGAGGCAGTCAAGCCGGAAGCTTGCGACGGCTGGTTCATCGCACCAACGGTCATCGAAGGCCTGCCGATGGATTCGGGCTTCTGCCAGGACGAGATTTTCGGACCGGTGGTCAGCCTGCATGCTTTCGACAATGATGATCACGCCCTGGCCCTGGCCAATGCATCGCGTTACGGTCTGGCCGCAAGTGTATGGACCGGCGATTTGGCACGTGCTCACCGCATGGCCCATGAGCTCGAGTGCGGCATTGTCTGGATCAACACATGGATGCAGCGGGATCTGCGCACACCCTTCGGTGGCATGAAGCAATCCGGCTTCGGTCGGGAAGGCGGCCTTGAAGCCATGAAATTTTTCACTGAACCCAAAACCGTCTGTATAGGAGCTCTGCCTAATGGCTGAACTGACCGCTCTGCTGGAGCAGAACAAAGCTTGGGCCGAACGCATTCTGGCCGAGGATCCGGGCTTCTTCAGCCGTCTGGCGCAGATTCAGAATCCGCGTTATCTGTGGATCGGGTGCTCCGACTCGCGCGTGCCGGCCAACCAGATCACCGGAATGGATCCCGGTGAAGTCTTCGTGCACAGGAATGTGGCCAATGTGGTGGTGCATACCGACCTAAATTGCCTCAGCACCATCCAGTTCGCCGTCGATATGCTGAAAGTCGAACACATCATCGTCTGCGGACACTACGGCTGCGGCGGCATCAAAGCCACACTGGACGGTCAGCGCATCGGATTAGTCGATAATTGGCTGCGCCATGTCGGCGATGTCCATGACAAACACCATGAACGACTTGAAAAGCTCGATGCCGCTCAGCGCGTCAGAACACTCTGTGAGTTGAATGTCATCGAGCAGGTCCTCAATGTCTGCCAGAGCACCGTCCTGCAGGATGCCTGGAGCCGGGGCCAATCCGTCCAGGTGCATGCCTGGATCTATTCGCTGCATGACGGCCGCATAAGGGCGTTAAATCAAGGCATTGAGGGGCCCGACACGGCAATCAGTGGCTACCGCAGCGCTATCGCAGCCTGCTGGGAGAGCCTGCATGTCTGATTCCATTCAGTCCGGAAACGCGCCGAAAGCGGTGGGATCATATCCGCACGCACGCCGTGCCGGCAATCTGCTGTTCCTGTCCGGCATCGGCCCCCGCTCTGCCGCGGACAACAGCATCCCCGGCAATATCCACGATGCCGACGGAAAGTTGGTGTCCTACGATATTGCAGCGCAGTGCCATGCCGTATTCGCCAATGTACGCAGCGTATTGGAAGCCTGTGGCGCCGACATGGATGACCTGCTCGACGTCACCGTTTATCTGACCGACATGACAAAGGACTTCCCTGTTTACAACCGCATCTGGGCCGAGTATTTCCCGGATGCCGACAAGGCGCCCTGCCGGACCACGCTCGGAATCACATCCTTGCCGACGCCGATTGCCATCGAACTCAAATGCATTGCCACCGCGAAGGAGCTGACATGTTGACGCCCGCTTTCAACCTTCAGAAATGGATTGACGGGTATCGGCACCTACTCAAGCCGCCGGTCGGCAATAAATGCATCGTCGATGCGGATTACATCGTCATGATTGTGGGTGGACCGAACGAACGGAGCGACTACCATTACGAAGACGGCCCCGAATTCTTTTACCAGCTTGAAGGTGAAATGATCCTGCGCATCCAGGAGGATGGCCGGCCCCGCGACATTCCGATCAAAGCCGGTGAAATGTTCTACCTGCCGCCGCACGTGCCACACTCCCCGCAGCGCATGCCGGATTCGGTCGGTCTGGTCATCGAGCGCAAACGCCTTGCCCATGAGCAGGATGCCGTGATGTGGTTCTGCGAGCGCTGCAACGTCAAGATTTATGAAGAATTCTTTCACCTGACCGATATCGAAAACCAGTTCCATGCCGTTTTCGAACGATTTTACCGCTCAACTGCACACCGCACCTGCACGGCCTGCGGCCACTTGAACCCGGCTCCCGCCCGCTACCATCACGAAACCCCGGAGTAACCCGTGTTTTCATCCGAACTGCTCGCCGCCAATCTGCTGTCACCGGTCGTCTTGGCTTTTGCATTGGGCATGTTGGCACGTGTGCTACGCAGCGATCTTGAAATTCCGGCCGCCATCCAGAGCTATCTCTCGATCTTCCTGTTGCTGGCCATCGGCCTCAAAGGCGGCGTGGCGCTTGGCAACAACGCGCCCGAAAATCTTCCGGTTTACATCTTTGCCACACTGGCACTCGGAGTGGCGACCGCCGTCAGTGCCTATTTCACTGCCAAGCTGTGGCTGCGCGATTCACGCCTTGATGCTGCCGCCATGGCGGCGCACTTCGGCTCGGTGTCCGCGGTCACCTTCATCGCTGCGCAGCAGTTCACCGAGCGCAGCGGCCAGCCGGCCGATGCCGTGCTGGTCGCACTCGTGGTAGCGCTGGAAATTCCGGCCATCCTGATCGGTCTGGCTCTGGCCAAAGGCGGCGATGGCATCCGCTGGCATCAGGTCCGGGAAGTGCTGACCGGTAAAACCGCCTTGCTGCTGATCGGGGGCATGGCCATCGGCTACCTGTCCGGAAATGACGGCATCGCGAAAGTCGATGCCATGTATTTCCAGCTATTCCAGGGCACGCTGATGCTGTTCATGCTGGACATGGGCATGACCGCCGCGGGGCAGCTGCGCAGCGTCGGAAGGGAGGCGTTCCGCCTCGGGCTCTATGCCACCGCCCTGCCCTTGGTGCATGGTGCGGCCGGTGTAGCGCTCGGCCATGCCATCGGCATGAACGCTTCCACGGCAGCGGTATTCGGCACCATGGCGGCCAGCGCCTCTTACATTGCGGCTCCGGCTTCAATGCGCGCTTCATTGCCTGAAGCCAATACCGGCCGTTGCATTACAGCAGCGCTGGGCTTCACCTTTCCGTTCAATCTGGCCGTCGGCATACCGCTTTATGCGGCATTGGCGCACTGGCTCTCAGCGTAGACCTTCGCATGCTTCGTATCGATACCCACGCCCACTACCTGCCACGCGACTGGCCGGATCTTGCCACCAAGTACGGCGACAATCGCTTTCCAGTGATTCACCACGGCGAAGACGGCCGCCACCGCATCTACAAGGACGGCAAGTTCTTCCGTGAAATCTGGCCGAAAACCTGGGATCCTCAGGAACGTATCGATGACTATGCACGCTTCGGCATCCAGGTCCAGGTCATCTCGACCGTGCCGGTTATGTTCAGTTACTGGGCACAGGCACATCAGGCCCTCGAGTTGCATGAAAGCCTCAACGACCACATGGCGGAAACCTGCCGCGACTATCCCTCCCACTATGCCGGCATCGGAACCGTTCCGCTGCAATCGCCGCGACTGGCGATTCAAGAAATGGAACGATGCGTCGACCAGCTAGGTCTGTGCGGCGTACAGATCGGTTCACACATCAACGACTGGAATCTGGATGACGCCGAGCTGCGGCCATTCTTCGAAGCCGCCCAGGACCTCGATGCCGCCATTTTGGTGCATCCCTGGGACATGATGGGCACCGACAGCATGCCCAAGTATTGGATGCCTTGGTTGGTCGGCATGCCGGCCGAACAGTCCCGAGCGGCCTGCGCCCTCATCTTCGGCGGAGTGCTCCAGCAGTTTCCGCGACTGAAAGTGATGCTTGCCCACGGTGGCGGCAGCTTCCCCTACACCATCGGCCGCATCGAACACGGCTTCAATATGCGACCGGATCTGGTTGCCACCGATAATCCGCACAATCCGCGGGATTACTTCAAACAACTCTACTTCGATTCCTGTGTGCATGACGACCGCGCACTGCGCTACCTTCTGGACACCGTCGGAACCGACCGGGTCATGCTCGGCACCGATTATCCCTTTCCGCTCGGCGAGCAGGAACCCGGTTCGGGCATCCTGGGGCTGAATCTGGATGCAGGGAATCAGGAACAGCTGTTTAACCGTACCGCGCTGTCCTGGCTGGGTCGCGACCGCCGTCACTTCGAGCAGAAATAATGATCTTCAGCGACGATTATGCCGATCAGCTCGACCGTACTGATTCATTAGCTTCGTTCCGCGACCGCTTTCATATCCCGAAGCACGCGAATGGCGATCAAATTTATCTGTGCGGAAACTCTCTCGGCCTTCAACCCAAAAGCGTAAAGGCCGCGCTTCAGCAGGAACTGGATGACTGGGCGGCATTTGGCGTCGAGGGCCATTTCCATGCCAAGCACCCATGGATGCCGTATCACGGCGAACTGCGTGATCTGCTCGCGGAAAATGTCGGTGCCAAGCCCGTGGAGGTCGTGGCTATGAATTCCTTGACCGTCAATCTCCACTTGTTAATGGTCAGTTTCTATCGGCCGGATGCAAAGCGTCCAGCGATTGTCATCGAACAGGGCGCATTTCCTTCCGACCGTTACGCCGTCGAATCGCAGATCCGCTTCCATGGTTTCGACCCTGCCGAGTGCCTGATTGAAATCCCCGCCGATCCGGAGACCGGTCTGATCCCGACAGATGCCTTGGAAAACTGCCTGCGTGAACAGGGTCACCGCGTCGCTTTGATTTTGTGGCCCGGCGTTCAGTACCGCACGGGTCAGGCCTTTGATCTGAAGGCCATCGCCGATCTCGGTCACTTCTACGGCTGCCGGGTCGGTTTCGATCTGGCGCATGCTGCCGGCAACCTGCCCTTGCAGCTGCATGATTCCGGCGCCGACTTCGCAGCCTGGTGTAGCTATAAATATTTGAACTCCGGCCCGGGCGCCATAGCCGGCGCTTTCGTGCATGAACGCCATGCCCAGGCCGTGCTTCCCCGGTTCAACGGCTGGTGGGGCCATCTTCAAGACACCCGCTTCCAGATGGGACCCGAATTCAACGCCACGCCCGGGGCTGAAGGGTGGCAGCTCAGCAATCCACCGATTTTCGCCATGGCCCCAATGCGCGCCTCCCTAGAGATTTTCCACGAGGCCGGTCTGCCGGCCTTGCGGCGGAAATCACTCGCGCTGACTGCGTATCTGGAAGCCCTGATCCGACAGGAGCTGGGTGACGTACTTCACAGCGTCACCCCGAGCAATCCAGAGCAACGCGGGTGCCAGTTGAGTCTGCAAGTGCGTGCCGGACGCAATGCCGGTCGTCAGCTCTTTGAACATCTCATGCGGTCCGGCGTCATCGCTGACTGGCGGGAACCGGACGTTATCCGCCTGTCGCCGACCCCGCTTTACAACCGTTTCAGCGACTGCCTCGGCGCAGTGCGAAGCATCAAACAGTGGGCAGCCTCCGCATGAAGCAACAGACCATCCATATCGCCGGCGCCGGCCTCGCGGGTGCCCTGCTCGCCATCCTGCTGGTCCAGAAAGGCCATACCGTGCGCATTTATGAAAAGCGTCCGGATCCGCGCAAAGCCGGTATTGAGGGCGGCCGATCAATCAATCTCGCCCTGGCCTACCGCGGCCTTTACGCCCTGCAGCAGGCCGGGCTCGATGATGAGGTGATGCCGCAGGTGGTCATGATGCGCGGGCGCATGATCCATGATGTTTCAGGCAGTACCCATTTCCTGCGTTACGGCAAGGACGACTCGGAAGTGATCTGGTCGGTCCACCGCGGCCGCCTGAATCTGGCGCTGATTGAAGCTGCTGAAGAACAGGGTGTCTCGGTGCATTTCAATGCCCGTATCGGTGATATCGACCTGGAACGCAATACGTTGCGCATCGACTATCTGGACCACAGCGAAACCGAGGCCTTTGAACGCCTGATTGGCGCCGATGGCGCCGGCTCGGCGGTCCGTCGGGTACTGGCCGACAAAGGGCTGGTAAAAGAGCATATGGAAGCCCTGGGCCACAATTACCGCGAGCTGGAAATCGCACCGGATGCGCACGGCGACTTCAAGATCGACGGCAACAGCCTGCACATCTGGCCGCGCGGTGGATTCATGTGCATCGCCCTGCCGAATACCGAAAAGACCTTTACCGTCACCCTTTTCCTGCCGGCCAAGGGCAATCCGGGCTTCGACAAGATCCGCGATCCGGCACAGGCCCGGCAGTTCTTCTCCGACGTCTTTCCGGATGCGCTCGACAAAATCGCCGACTTCGACTACGACTGGCAGCATAATCCGGAGAGCGCGCTAGCGACCCTGACACTCGATACCTGGCATCACGACGACCGCATCGTCCTGATCGGCGATGCCGCGCACGCCATGGTGCCGTTCCACGGCCAAGGCATGAATTGCGCCTTCGAGGACTGTCTGGCATTGGTCGATGCCATCGAGAATACGGAAAACTGGAACACTGCCATTAGCGCCTACGAGACGGCCCGACGCGAAAACGCCGCCGCCATCCAGGCGATGGCGTTGGAAAACTATGTGGAGATGCGCGATAAAGTCGACGACAGCCGTTTCCTGCTGGAAAGAACGCTTGAGCGCGAATTGGCCGGACGTCATCCGGACCGCTTCATTCCCCGTTACAGCATGGTCAGTTTCCAGCGTGTGCCTTATGCCGTTGCCCTGCACCGTGGCATGATTCAACGCAGCATCCTCGCACGTCTATGTGAAGGAATTTCCGATATCGCCCAGGTCGATTATGCCTTAGCCTCGGAGATGATCCATCGCGAACTCGAGCCCCTGCATGCCTGAAACCTTCCTCTGGTACGATCTTGAAACCTTCGGCCGCAGCCCGCGCAACAGCCGGATTTCGCAATTCGCCGCCATCCGGACCGATACCGACTTGAATCCGATAGGAGATCCGGTTTCACTGTTCTGTCGTCCATCCGATGATTTTCTGCCCGAACCGGAAGCGGCCCTCATCACCGGAATAACCCCACAGCATGCCCTCGCTGCAGGCTTGTGCGAGGCCGAGTTCATGGCGATGCTGCACGAGCAGTTCAGCCAGCCGGGCACCTGCGCACTGGGCTATAACTCGATCCGGTTTGATGACGAATTCATCCGATTCGGTCTATACCGGAATTTCTTCGATGCCTATGCGCGGGAATACGCCGGCGGCAACTCCCGATGGGACCTGCTTGATGTGATGCGCATGCTCTATGCACTACGTCCCGAGGGCTTGCAGTGGCCGCTGCGTGAGGATGGACTGCCGAGCTTCAAGCTGGAAGATCTGGCCAAAGCCAATGATTGCTTCGAAGGCGAAGCCCACGAGGCGCTTTCGGATGTACGCAGCCTTATCAACCTGGCACGTCGGGCCAAAGCCGCACAGCCGCGTTTATGGAATTACGCACTGAAGCTGCGCGACAAGGAATTTGTGGCAGGAATCGTTGCCCCGCACAAACACCAGGTGGTGTTGCATGTGTCTGGGCAATTCTCCGCAGAACGGGCATGCAGCGCACTGATGCTGCCCCTGATGACACACCCTCTGATCAAGAACCGCGTGATTGCCGTGGAACTGACGCCGGAAGCCCTGAAACTGTTGCACTACACACCCGAAGAAATCGCCAGCAATATTTTTACCAGGCGAAGCCTGCTGCCGGAAGGCGAAAGCCGCATCGGAATCAAGGAAATCCAGCACAACCACTGTCCGGTTGTCGTCGCCCTGCAATCCCTCAGCGAAGCCGAACTGGTCCGATGGAGCATAGATGCCGACCGACTCAAGGTTGACATTGCCACTGCTGACGCAGTGCATGGCGAGCTTCTGGCACATTCCGACATCATTACTGACAAGCTGGCAAAGGTTTTCAGTCGTCCGCGCACTAGCGAACCGGCCGATCCGGATGCTGCACTTTATGACGGATTCATTGAACGCGCCGACAAGCTGAAATTCGGTAAAGCACGCTCCAGCATGGGCCGGGATTCCCTCGTCTTCATTGATCCGCGCCTGAGTGAACTGTACTTCCGCTATAAGGCCCGAAATTGGCCGGAATCCCTGACCAGTGCCGAGTCGATTCAATGGCGGGACTTCCGGAAAAGCCGGCTGACGCCGGAAGCACTGGCTGATTACACGCAGCAATGCCTCACTCTGGCCGAAGCCCATCCCGATAAAGCCCGGGTCATACGGGTATTGATCGACTGGGCAGAACAGATCTCTCCGGCAAAGGTATGAAGCACCGAGAGTGCTCAGCTATCCGGACCTAAGCCCCATCAAAAATTTGTTTCAATCATTGATTATTCGATACGCCATGGGGAACATGGCCTGCAGCAACATGTTGCCGCGCGCTTGCAATGTTGTGACTGGAGTCGTCGAAAAACAAATCCGCCCCGAATGCCTCCAAAAATGGTCCTTTATCCCGACCACCGAGAAAAAGGGACTCATCCAGACGTACCCCCCATTGACGAAGGGTCAAAATTACCCGCTTATGGGCCGGAGCCGAACGTGCCGTAACCAGGGCCGTCCGGATCGGGCTCGCCTCAACCGGGAAACTTTCCTGCAGATCATGCAAGGCGGAAAGAAACCCTTTGAAGGGGCCACCGGAAAGCGGTTCATGGGCTTTGGCTGCTTCATGGGCATGGAATGCGGCAAGGCCGTCCTCCTGCGATACACGTTCGGACTCGTCCCCGAAAATCACGGCATCTCCATCGAATGCGATGCGCAGTTCAGGATGGGTCTGTTCAGCGGCCACCGCAGGCAGGATGGTTGCTGCCGCAATGCCGTGTTCAAGCGCTGCCCGCACGGAATCCGGATTGGCAGAAAGGAATAATTGCGCGGCAAATGGCTGGATGTACGGATAGACTTCAGCGCCACTGGTGAAAACCGCCCGGGTGATTTTCAAACCGTAATGCTCTATCGAATTGAATATACGCAAGCCGGTGTCGGAACTGTTGCGTGAAAGCAAGATCACTTCCACCCGCGGATGATTCGGATCAGCACCCGCATTCAACGCCAGTAGCTTTTGAACCAGGGGAAATGCTATTCCCTGCGGCAGAACGTCGTTCTCATGTTTGCGCTGGTATTCGGCATAGGCATCGATTCCCTGTGATTCAAAAACCTGATGACCATCTTCCAGATGAAACAAAGCGCGGGCAGTGATGGCCACCACCAACGATGCCTGTATCTGACCTGTGTGCGATGTGGGCTGACCGTTCATGATGACAGTATGGACTGTAGTGGTCTCATTTGCCGAGATTCAGGTAACGAACTGTTCGTTGAGTATGCGGTCATCCAGATTATGTTCCGGATCAAAAAGCAGGCGAACAGTGTTCTCATTTCCTTCGCGGATGCTGACCTCGACCACGTCGCGTACTTCGTGAGAGTCGGCGGTGACACTGACCGGACGCTTGTAGGGGTCAAGCACGCGGAGTCTGACCAGCGTGTCCGCACGCAAAATGGCGCCGCGCCAGCGCCTCGGACGGAATGGTGCAATCGGTGTCAGCGCGATTACCGCCGATCCAAGTGGCAATATCGGCCCCATTGCTGAAAAGTTATATGCCGTACTTCCGGCCGGTGTTGCCACCAGAATGCCATCACATACCAGCTCCTCAAGTCGGACCTGACCATTCAGAGAAACCTCCAGCTGGGCGGCCTGGCGGGTTTGGCGGAGCAATGAAACCTCGTTGTAGGCCAGAAAACGGTAGCGCATGCCGGCTTCGGTCAAAGCTTCCATCTCAAGCGGCTTCAAGGTACTGCACTCGGCACTGCGAAGGCGCTCGACAAGCCCTTCCGGCCGATAATGATTCATAAGAAATCCAACACTACCGAGTTTCATACCGAATACCGGAAGTGACAGGGAAGCAAACCGATGAAGCGTTGAAAGCATGAATCCGTCACCGCCAAGGGCACAGATTACATCCGCCGATTCCGGAGGACATTGACCATATTCGGAAAGCAGCGTCTGCAAAGCATCCTGTGCACTTGGTACGGGGCTGGCAACAAATGCGATTCTAGGCGGGTCAGTTAGCTTCACAGGCGACTCCATGGCGTTACGGGCACATCATAACCGATGTGCCCGGCCATATCAGCGCACGCCGGTTGAAGCAATCTGTGCAAGACGGCGGACAGCCACAGACAGCGTCGGAAAATCCATCTCACTCAAGGAACGCATATCGGTAAACATGCCCAGCGTGTACTTCAGGGCTGCATCGTCACGCGACAGCCAGGAACTGACCCAGTCGGCCGGTGATTTGCCGGCTACGGCAGTCGCCAGAACCGTGCTGACCAACTGACGCTGCTGCGCCTGCAGTTCATCACGCAATACCCCGCGGGCCTGGGCCTGCCAACGCCCGGTCACCGGAAGCAGCTCGACGTTTTCCATGAGCCAGTTGATGTGCAGGGCATCGCTGAGCGCGAAATGCGCCTGCGCAACCGCCATAACCGGCTGTTTTTCACGCAAGCTGAGCTCGATGATGTCCATTGCTGAGTTCAAGTAGGGCAATGCTGCCAAGAAATGTGCCAGTCGGTCAGTCATGCCGAGTTTAGACAGCCGGCTGAACTCCGCGTCGAAGATTGACCTGTCGCCGGGCGTTAGTGCTCCCGGAAGTGATTGCAGCAGCGTGCTGAATGGCTCCTGGTAGCGTTCCACCATACGGGCGATATCCAGCAACAGACCGGGCAAAGCAATCAGCCAACGGGTCAGATTACGCTGCAGATGCCAAATTCCAGCGAGCGCATCAAGCTGTACTTTTTCACTGACCTTATGATCCAGTGCGTCGATTTCCGCCCAAAGTTCGCGGGCCAGCATGCTTTCTCGGATGATGGTGTAAGCCTTGGCTATCTGTGACGGGGTTTCACCGGTATCCTCCTGCATTCGCAACAGGAATGTCGAGCCCATACGATTGACAAGGGAATTGGTTACCGCAGTCGCGATGATTTCGCGGCGCAGACGATGGCTGAGCATGTATCCTGCGTATTTTTCTTGCAGGGGCTTCGGGAAGTAGCGTTGCAGTTCCTTGGAAAGGAACGGATCCTCTGGCACATCCGAATCCAGCAATTGGTTGAATATCACAATTTTGTCATAGCTGAGCAGCACCGAAAGTTCCGGACGGGTCAGCCCCAGACCTTTTACTTTGCGTTCGGCCAACTCGGCATCGCCGGGCAGGAATTCGATGGCGCGGTCCAGAAGGCCTTCGGTTTCAAGGGTCTGTATGAAGTGTGTGAACGAGCCAAGACGTTGTGCACTCATGGATTCCATCAGGCTGAGTGCCTGGTTCTGCCTGTAGTTATCGATCAGAACAAGGTCGCCGACTTCTTCGGTCATGCTGGCCAATAGGGCATTGCGCCGCTCGAGCGTGAGATCACCGGCCAGAACAGCCGCACCGAGCAGAATCTTGATGTTGACTTCATGATCGGAAGTATCGACGCCAGCCGAGTTATCGATGAAATCGGTATTCAGCAACACGCCGTACTGGGCCGCTTCGATTCGACCACGCTGGGTCATGCCGAGATTGCCACCCTCACCCACCATACGGCAACGTAGCTCGTTGCCATTGACGCGAAGCCCGTTATTGGCGCGGTCACCGCAGTCAGCATGGGTTTCGTTGCTGGATTTGACGTAGGTGCCGATTCCACCGTTCCAGAGCAGATCAACCGGCGCCTTCAGAATGGCGTTCATTAACTGGTTCGGGCTCATTTCCATAGTTTCGACATCGATGCCAAGTGCCGTTTTGACTTCCGAACTGAGCTCAATTGATTTCGCACTGCGTGGGAACACGCCGCCGCCCTTGGAAATAAGTCCGGCATCGTAGTCTTCCCAGCTCGAACGCGGCAGAGCGAACATGCGTTGCCGCTCTGCGAAGGTCACAGAGGCATCAGGATTCGGGTCGAGGAAAATGTGACGGTGATCGAACGCCGCCAGCAGACGGATATGTGGGGACAGCAGCATCCCGTTACCGAAGACGTCACCCGACATGTCACCGATACCGACGCAGGTAAAATCTTCAGACTGACTGTTGCGGCCGAGAGCACGGAAGTGACGTTTGACCGACTCCCAGGCGCCTTTGGCTGTGATTCCCATGCCTTTGTGGTCATAGCCGACCGAGCCGCCTGAAGCGAAGGCATCACCAAGCCAGAACCCATGTTCGGCAGAAATGCCATTGGCGATATCGGAGAAAGTGGCGGTACCCTTATCGGCAGCGACCACCAGATAGGGGTCATCGCCATCGTGACGGACCACCTGCTGAGGATGCACGACCTGGCCGTTGACCAGATTGTCGGTGATGTCGAGCAGCCCGTTGATGAAGCGTTTATAGCAGGCGATGCCCTCGGCCAGAATGGCATCACGATCGCCACCGGCGGGAGATCGTTTGGCAAAGAAGCCGCCTTTCGAACCTACCGGAACAATGACGGTGTTCTTGACCATCTGGGCCTTGACTAAACCAAGCACCTCGGTACGGAAGTCTTCACGACGGTCAGACCAGCGCAGGCCGCCGCGCGCGACCGGTCCGAAACGTAAATGCACGCCTTCAACGAAAGGTGAATAGACGAAAATTTCGCGGTATGGGACCGGTTTCGGAATATCCGGAACCTGCGTAGGATCAAATTTAAAACTGAAGTAATCTTTGGCTTTGCCCTGACGATCGGTGGTCTGGTAAAAACTGGTGCGTAAGGTCGCCTTGATCACCGCTGCGAAGGCGCGCAAGATGCGGTCTTCATCGAGACTGGCCACTTTGGCGAGCTGTTTGCCAAGGAGTTTGTCGACGGCACCGATCTGCTCGTCACGCGAGGTTGCAACGAAATTGGCCAGATAGCGTTCCGCAGAATCGACGCCCATGCGTTTCAGGGCCGGGGCCAGATCGGCATTACTGCCACTCAGGTCCGGATCGAAACGCGCTTCAAACAGACCAATCAGAATCCGAGCCACAGCCGGATAGCGCTGCATCGTCTCTTCCATGTAGGTCTGCGAGAAAGGAACACCAATCTGGAGCAAATATTTGCAATAGGCTCGCAGTACCGCAACTTGATGCCAGCCCAGACCGGCAAGTGTCACCAGTCGGTTGAAGCCGTCGTTTTCACATTGTCCTTGCCAGACCGCACCAAAGGCCTGTTCGAAGTCGGCCTTGATGTGTTCGGCAGAAACGGTTTTAACAGATTCCAAAGCAAAGTCCTGGATGATTACCCTGCGTTCGTCCAATGTCAGCACGTAGGGATTTTCAGTCAGTACCTTCATACCGAGATTTTCAAGCATCGGCAGAGCGTCGGAAAGTGCGATTTCCCTGTCAAGGCTGAACAGTTTGAAACGCAGGCGATCTTCTTTCTGATAGAGATTGAGCGTCAGGCCGCCGTCGACTGTCAGTTGTTCGATTTGCCGGATGTCCTCGATGCTTTGCTCAGGCGTGACGGTTTCTACATAACTCTGCGGCAAGGCAGGCAAATAACGTCCGGCCAATGCGATACCCTGCTCTTCGCCAAACCCATGAATCAGAGCATCACGGAATTCATCCTTCCAGTTGCGGATAATGGCGGCCAGTTCGGCCTCCAGCGCCTCGAGATCATATGATGCGGATGGGCTGGCATCATGTCGGATCAAAAGATGCAACTGCGCCAATGGCGAATCGCCGATTTTCAGTGTCTTGTCGATGCGGTCACCGCGCAGTGCATGCATGAGCATGTCTTCAATGCGGGTGCGGATTTCAGTATTGAAACGGTCTTTCGGAAGATAAATAAGAACCGAGAAGAAACGTCCGAAAGGATCCTTGCGGATGAAAAGTTTCGGCCGGAAACGTTCCTGCAGACTGAGAATGCTTACGCTGGTCTGCAGCAATTGATCGGGTGTGGCCTGGAACAACTCCTCGCGCGGCATGGTTTCGAGGATCTGGCGCAATGCTTTGCCGCTATGGCCCTCCAGACTTAAGCCGGAAGATTGCATGACCTTGTCATAATTAAGACGAACCAGGGGAATTTCCCAGGGCCGGCGATTATAGGCCGATGTCGTGAACAGGCCGATGAAACGGTACTCGCCCAAGGCGCGGCCATCGGCGCCGTAATGCAGTACGCCGATGTAATCCATGTAGGTCGGACGGTGAATGGTGGCGCGTGCTGCAGTCTTGGTCAGAATCAATAAATCACGTTGTTTCCGCTGGGTCCTGCCAAGACTACTGACCGGACGTGCATTTGCGCTATGGTGTGCGTCACGCAGAATGCCCAGACCGGTTCCAGGAACAGCATCTAGGGACTCTGCCGCACCCTGGCCGGAAAGGCGGTACTCGCGGTAACCCAGGAAAGTGAAATGGTTTTCAGCAGCCCATTTCAGGAAAGCGCTGACCTCGGACGGCGCGGTTTCAGCATCGTCCAGACGCTGTATGGCGGCGATATCCGCAACTTCAAGCATGCGCGTACGCATCTGTTGCCAATCGGCGACGCTGACCTTGACATCTTCCAAGGTACTGCGGATTGCAGAAATCAGTTTATCCGCAGTTTCCGCGGTCTGACGTTCGATTTCCATCCAGACCACTGATTCTTTGATTGGTCCCGGTATCGCGGTGAGTGAACCTTCGGAATTACGATCGACGGAAATTACCGGATGTACGATGGCATAACAGGTGATGCCAAGTGCATCCAGAACCATCTTGAAGGAATCGACAAGAAATGGGTAGTCGTCAGATACGATTTCCAGACTGCTACGCGTGCTGCTGCCATCGGATGCGAGGTTTGCTTCCTGATTTACCCGGACGTTGGCGATACCGGGTTGGCGGGCTCGCGTGACATCCAAAAGCGAAGTCAGTATTTTGACCCAGGCCTGCTGGTCCTGAAGTTCGAAATCCTCCAGAGATATCTGAGATAGCACGGCATGAACGATGTCTGCATCCGTGTCATGCTTGTTTGCGGTTTGAGCCACCTGCCGTGCGATGGCAGAAATGGC
The DNA here is from genome assembly GCF_044353605.1 of Arenimonas sp. Lineage (GTDB taxonomy): Bacteria > Pseudomonadota > Gammaproteobacteria > Xanthomonadales > Xanthomonadaceae > Arenimonas. Next base: position 148,152 of record NZ_JBILBO010000006.1, read on the forward strand.
CGAAGTCGAAGGATTGATGATAACGGTCATGGAAATCTTCTCTGGTGTGGCGTCTGACGGCTTCAGCGCAGACCGGTTTCATTGCGGGCAATGACCAGGCGCTGGATTTCGCTGGTGCCTTCATAAATTTCGGTAATCTTTGCATCACGGAAATAGCGCTCGAGCGGCATTTCCTTGGAATAGCCCATTCCGCCGTGGATCTGCAAAGCCTGGTGGGTGATGAACATGGCGGTTTCGGAGGCACTGAGCTTGGCGACCGAAGCTTCAGTGCTGTAACGACCGCCGTTGCGGTCGGCATTGGATTTAGCCCAGGCCGCGCGCAAGGTCAGCAGTTCCGCGGCGTCGAGACGGCATTTCATATCGGCAATCTTGGCCTGGATCATCTGGAAGGATCCGATGGGCTGACCGAAGCTTTTTCGCTCCTTGACATAGGCCACCGCGGCCTCGTAGGCGGCACGCGCCAGACCGACAGCCTGTGAGGCAATTCCGATGCGCCCCGCATCCAGTACGCCCATGGCGATTTTGAAACCCTCGCCTTCGGTGCCCAGAACTTCATGGGCTTCGGCGACATAATCCTGAAATTCGATTTCACATGTGGCCGAAGCACGGATGCCGAGCTTGGGCTCGGTCTTGCCCCGGAAAAAGCCGGACTTGGCGGTATCGATCATGAACGCGGTGATGCCCTTGGCGCCC
>NZ_JBILBO010000013.1:0-44188 GCF_044353605.1 Arenimonas sp.
GGCATCAGTGCCGACAACGCCAAAATCGACGTTGCCACCATGGTCGGCCGCAAGGACAAGATTGTTAAGCAGTTCACCGGCGGCATCGCTGCCCTGTTCAAAGCCAACAAAATCACGGCTTTCTACGGTTTTGGCCAGTTGCAGCCCGGTAAGCGCGTCACCGTCAAGCAGCACAACGGCTCGACCGTCGAACTGACCGGCAAGCATATCGTCATTGCCGCCGGTTCGGATTCGATCGAACTTCCGTTCGCAAAATTCGACGGCAAACACATCGTCGATAACGTCGGTGCACTCGATTTCACAGCCGTGCCCAAACGCCTCGGTGTGATCGGCGCCGGCGTCATCGGCCTGGAACTGGGCAGTGTCTGGAAACGTCTCGGTGCCGAAGTGACCATTCTCGAAGCATTGCCGGACTTTCTCGGTTCGGCAGACGCCGAAGTCGCACGTACCGCACTCAAGGAATTCAAGAAACAGGGCCTCGACATCAAACTCGGCGCCAAAGTCAGCAAGGCCGAGATCAAGAATGGCGAAGTACATCTGACCTATAACGACGGCAAGGACGATCAAAACCTGGTCGTCGATAAGCTGCTGGTCGCGGTCGGACGCAAAGCCGCCAGCATAGGCCTGCTTGCTGAAGGTACCGGGGTCAAACTCAATGAACGCGGTCAAATCGAAGTCGACGACCACTGCCGTACCGGTGTTGACGGTGTCTGGGCGGTCGGCGACTGCGTCCGGGGTCCGATGCTGGCGCACAAAGGTTTTGAAGAAGGTATCGCCGTTGCTGAACTGATTGCCGGCCTACCCGGCCATGTCAACTTCGACACCATTCCTTGGGTCATCTACACCGAACCGGAAATCGCGTGGGTCGGAAAAACCGAACAACAGCTCAAGGCCGAAGGTGTGGAATACAAGACGGGTAGTTTCCCGTTTGCCGCTGTCGGCCGCGCCGTGGCCATGGGCGAGCCGGCGGGCTTTGTGAAAGTCATCGCCCACGCCGAGACCGATCGCGTGTTGGGTATGCATCTGGTCGGCGTCGGTGTTTCCGAGCTGGTGCATGAAGGCGTTCTGACCATGGAGTTCCATGGCTCGGCCGAGGATCTGGCACGCATCTGCCATGCCCACCCGACCCTTTCGGAAGCCATCCACGACGCTGCCATGGCGGTGGATAAGCGCGCCATTCATAAGGTCAACTGACTGATTCGATGATCTAGGAAAAAACCTGCAGCAATGCGGGTTTTTTCATGCCCGAGGAACCACGAGATGAATCCAATCCTTGCTTACCGAATCCATAATGATGATGACGGCTATCGCGCCACCATCGAATCACTCTCTAATAATGAACTGACTCCCGGCGATACCCGCATTGCAGTTCAATTCTCCAGCGTCAATTACAAAGATGCGCTAGCCGGAACGGGACAAGGCAAGATTCTGCGTCACTACCCGCTTAACGGAGGAATCGATTGCGCCGGACAGATCATCGAATCGGCCGACCCGCAATTGAAACCCGGCGATACCGTTCTGGTCACCGGCTCAGGGCTCTCGGAAACCATGGATGGTGGCTACAGCAGCGAGGTCCGAATCGACCATCGCCATGTCATCCGAATTCCTGATGGATGGAGCGCCCGTGAGGCCATGGTACTCGGCACCGCCGGATTCACGGCTGGACTGGCACTCTTGCGCATGCAGGAAAACCGGCAGCATCCTGATTTGGGCCCCATTGCCGTCACCGGTGCCACCGGTGGTGTTGGCATGCTGGCTACTGCCCTGTTTCATCGGGCGGGTTATCGCGTCCATGCCGTTTCCGGAAAACCCGAACATGCCGAGCTACTGCGGAAGATTGGTGCAGATGTCGTATTGACCCGTGAATCAGTGCTCACTGATAAAGCGATGGACAAGGCCCGGTTCGGTGGCGCCTTGGACAACGTTGGAGGACGGACATTGGCGGCACTGCTTGCGCAGACTGTCGCCTACGGCAATGTCGCCAGTTGTGGTCTAGTCTCAGGGCAGGATCTTCCTGCTACAGTCATGCCCTTCATCATCCGGGGAGTTTCACTGCTCGGCATTGCCTCGGCCGGAACCGAGCGCGACATCCGCGAACGCGTCTGGCAGCTCCTTTCCCGGCATTTTACAATCGAGGCCATGGCAGCGTTGCCGGTGCGCGAAATCAGGCTTGCTGGGTTACCGGAGGTCTTCGCACAGATGCTTTCCGGGCAATCCTTCGGTCGGGTTATCGTCCGAACCGACGGTGAGGCTTGCTAAAATCCAAGTTTTGGCTTTAACTAAACACATCCATTCAGGGAAATTTTTATGGCTCGCATCCTGGTCGTCGACGACTCCCCCTCCCAGCTTCTGGGTATGAAACGCATCGTGGAAAAACTCGGGCATGAAGCGCTGACCGCCGAAGACGGCGTGATCGGAGTTGAACTGTGCAGGAATGAGAAACCGGATCTCGTTTTGATGGATGTGGTGATGCCGAATCTGAATGGCTTCCAGGCGACACGGGCACTGACCCGTGACGAGACCACCGCACATATTCCGATCGTCCTGGTTACCACAAAGGACCAGGAAACCGATAAGGTATGGGGCATGCGTCAGGGCGCGAAGGCGTATCTGACCAAACCCTTCAATGAAAACGAGCTGATTGAAATCATCAAACAGGTCCTGCCCGGCGGTCTGGCTTAATCTGCCGGAAACAGTTCCGACATACGCTTATAGAGCGCTTCCTGTTCTGCGGTTTGCGGCGCTGGAGCCGTAATTTCTATTTCGACCAATTGATCGCCATTGCCAGCCTTGCCCGGCATGCCCCGCCCTTTCAGGCGTAAACGCTTGCCGCTGTCCGTTTCCGGCGGCACTTTGAGTCCAACCTTACCACCCAGCGTTGGAACCGATACGGTCGCGCCCAAGGCCGCCTGCCAGGGCATCAGGCTCAGGGTATACAGTACGTTCTGCCCATCCAACTCAAACTCCGGATGCTCGTGATAGCTGATTTCGATCATCAGGTCGCCGCCACGCTCGCCCTGTCCGGAAAGACGGATGGTCTGTCCGGGGCGTATTCCGGCCGGAATGGCGATTTCAAGCGTGCGATCACCGATGCGGATTTTCTGTTTGCCTCCGGCAAAAGCACGCTCCAACGGTATCGCCAAGCGGACGCGGCTGCCAACCGCCGGCTGGGGTTGCGCACGCCGCGTACCGCCGAACAAGGATTCGAAGAAGTCGCTGAACCCGGCATTGCCACCCATCTCATTGAAATCAAACTGGAATCCGCCGCCGCCGAAACCCGGAGGTGGCCGGAATTCTTCACCTGGGCGGTAGCCACTGGCCTTGAGCTGATCGTACTGCGTGCGTTTTTCCTTATCCTTGAGCACCTCGTAAGCTTCATTGACCGCCTTGAAGCGCTCCTCGGCACCGGCTTCCTTGCTGACATCCGGATGGTATTTGCGTGCCAGCCGCCGGTAGGCGGTCTTGATTTCCGCTTCACTGGCGGTGGGCTCGACACCGAGCGCCTTGTAGTAATCTTTGAATTCCATAAATTGGCTCCATGCATAGGAGCATTTCGTGGCCTTTGCTACGATTCACGAAAAGCTGACAGAAAGAGTTTATCATTCCATTACCGCAATCCCTACAGGCTGAACATGGCAATCGCAATCGGAAACACCATTCCCAATATCACCATCAACACCCTCAAAGACGGCATCCAGGCCATCGAAACCTCCGAATTCTTCGCCGGAAAAAAAATCGTCATGTTTGCCGTGCCCGGCGCTTTCACGCCGACTTGTTCGGCGAAACATCTGCCGGGCTTCATCGAGCATGCCGATGCATTCGCCAACAAAGGTTATGCGCTTGCCTGTCTGTCCGTGAATGATGCCTTCGTAATGGGCGCCTGGGCAAAAAGCCAATCCGCACCCGAAAGCATCGCTATGCTGGCCGACGGCAATGGCGCATTCACCAAGGCGCTCGGCCTGGAACTGGACGCCACCCCATTTGGCATGGGCCTACGCGCCAAGCGCTTCGCATTGATTGCCGACAACGGTATCGTTACCCATCTGTTTGTTGAAGCACCGGGCGAATTCTCTGTGTCCTCAGCCGAACATGTGTTGGCTCAACTTTGACTATCTGGAGAAGCAGGATGAATAACCCCATCCGCTTTCTTTTCGCTGCTGCAATGCTGGCTTTGGCCGGAATGGCTAGTGCGCAGACCGATAAAATGACCAATAGCAACGTTAACTGGCCGGACGACTGCGCCAAATGCGGCGTCGTCACAAACATCGAGAAAGTCAGTGACGCCAAATCCGGAACCGGCGGCGCCGTCATCGGCGCTGTTGCCGGTGGCCTGCTCGGCAACCAGGTCGGCGGCGGCACAGGCAAGACTGTCGCCACTGTTGCCGGTGTCGCCGGCGGCGCCTATGCCGGCAAGAAAATCGCCGAAGGCAACAAGGAATACAAAATCACCATCCGGATGCGCGACGGGGAAATCAAACATGCGCATCAGGAAACCCTGAACAGCATCAAAGTCGGCAGCATGGTGCGTCTGAAAGACGGAAAAGCCAAACTTTACAAGTAATCGATTCACTTAAAGACAAAAAACGGCGGGAACTCCCGCCGCTTTTCGTTCATCGCATTCCCGCTTATTCGGCGGCTTCGGGTCCGGCTTCGGGATCCGCATCATCTTCGATGACATCCAGACTCTCGATGGCCATCAGCTTCTCATCATCGGCGACGCGCATCAGGGTCACGCCCTGTGCGTTCCGGCCGACCTGCGAGACTTCCGAGGCGCGGGTGCGCACCATCGTGCCCTGATCCGAAATCAGCAGGATTTCCTGCAGTTCGGTCAGCTGGATGGCGCCGACCAGTCGGCCGTTGCGGTCGGAACTCTGGATGGCGATGACGCCCTGGGTACCGCGGCCTTTTTTCGGATAAGCTGAAACTTCGGTACGCTTGCCGAACCCATTCTCACTGGCGGTCAGGATATCGCCATCACCCTCGACCACCACCATACTGACCACGAACGCGCCGTCATCAGGCAGTCGCATGCCACGGACGCCGGTTGCGGTGCGGCCCATCGAACGCACCTCCGATTCGTCGAAGCGCACGGCCTTGCCGTGCGAACCGAACAACATGATGTCCTTGCTGCCGTCAGTCATCTGCACATCGACCAGGCCATCGCCTTCGTCGAGATTGATGGCCCAGATGCCATTGGCACGCGGACGTGAGTATTCCGACAGTGGTGTTTTCTTGACGGTACCGTTGCGTGTGGCGAAGAAAACGTAGCGGTCATCGGAGAACTCACGGACCGGAAGTACCGCCTGCACCTTCTCACCTGGCTGCAACGGAATCCAGTTGATGATCGGACGGCCCCGCGAATTCGGACCGGAATCCGGCAACTGGTAGACCTTGAGCCAGAACACGCGGCCTTCGGACGTGAAGGTGAGCAGCGTGTCATGGGTATTGACTACCCACAGGCGCTCGATGAAGTCTTCATCCTTCACTGAAGCCGCCGCACGCCCCTTGCCGCCGCGCTTCTGCGCGCGGTAGGTCGAAGGCATTTGGCGCTTGGCATAGCCCGAATGGGAAAGCGTGACGACAACATCTTCGGAAGCAATCAGATCCAGATCAGCCAAATCTTCCTCGCTGGCACGAATCTCGGTACGGCGGTCATCGCCGAAATCGTCCTTGATCTTGAGAAGCTCGCCGCGAATCACAGTGAGCAGGCGTTCCGGAACTTCCAGGATTTCGATGAGATCACGGATTTCGGCAAGAAGCTCCTTGTATTCCTCGGTCAGTTTGTCCTGCTCCAGTCCGGTAAGGCGGTTCAGGCGCATTTCAAGGATTTCCTTGGCCTGTACCTCTGTCAGCTGGTAACCATCGGCCAGCAGGCCGAAGCCGTCGCCGAGCTCCTCCGGACGCGATGCATGGGCACCGGCAGCATCCAGCAGGGACTTGACCAAGCCCGGCTGCCAGCGCTTGGCCATCATCCTGTCCTTGGCCTCCTGCGGGTTCTGCGAGGTCTTGATCAACTCGATCATTTCGTCGATGTTGGCCAAGGCAACAGTCAGACCTTCGAGGATGTGGGCACGAGCACGGGCTTTACGCAGCTCGAAGATGGTACGACGGGTCACCACCTCACGGCGATGACGCACAAACGCTTCAAGGATCTGCTTCAGGTTCAGCAGCTGCGGGCGGCCATCGACCAGTGCCACCATGTTGATGCCGAAGCTCTGCTGCAGCGGGGTTTCGTTGAACAGATGGTTGAGTACGATTTCCGCGGACTGGTCGCGCTTGATTTCAATGTAAATGCGCATGCCGTCCTTGTCGGACTCATCGCGCAACTCGGAAATGCCCTCGACGCGCTTCTCCTTGACCAGCTCGGCGATTTTTTCAATCAGACGGGCTTTGTTGACCTGATAAGGCAGCTCGGTAACGATGATGGCTTCGCGACCATTATCCTGCATCTCAATTTCGGTTTTTGCGCGCATGACCACGCGGCCACGACCGGTATGGTAAGCGGCATGGATGCCGGCGGCGCCGTTGATGATGGCAGCGGTCGGGAAATCAGGGCCGGGGATGTGTGCAATCAATTCGCCGATACCGATATCCGGATCATCGATCAGCGCGATGGTGCCATTGATGATTTCGCCGAGATTGTGCGGCGGAATTTTGGTCGCCATGCCGACCGCAATACCCTCGGAACCGTTGATCAGCAGATTCGGCACCTTGGTCGGCATGACCGTGGGCTCAAGCTCCTTCTCATCATAGTTGGGCTGGAAGTCGACGGTTTCCTTGTCGATGTCGGCCAACAACTCATGGGTGATGCGTGCCATGCGCGCTTCGGTATAACGCATGGCCGCGGCGGAGTCGCCGTCAACCGAGCCGAAGTTACCCTGCCCGTCCACCAGGAGATACCGCAACGAGAACGGCTGCGCCATCCGGACCAGCGTGTCATAAACGGATTGATCGCCGTGCGGATGGTATTTACCGATGACATCACCGACGATACGGGCCGATTTGTAGTAGGGCTTGTTCGAGTGGGCACCGAGCTCATGCATGGCATACAGTACGCGGCGGTGCACCGGCTTCAGCCCGTCTCGCACATCCGGCAGGGCGCGACCGACGATTACGCTCATGGCGTAATCAAGATAACTGCGGCGCATTTCGTCTTCGAGGTTTACCGGTATAACTTCTTTGGCTAAATCTGACATTCAGGCACTCGGAATTCTAGGGATTTTGATGCCATTCCCGACCCCTTCTGGAGCCGAAAAAACATAGCTAGAATTGTAGCAGAAACCGGTGCACTTTTCGCGCTTTTTCGTACTTATAAAACAAGGATTTACGGGCTTGACAGCGGGCCGAAAATTGCCGCCATTTTGGAGGCGTCCGGGTGGGTAATGACCCCTCTTTCAGTGACCAGGAAATCGATGCAGGTAGCCGGGGTGATATCGAATACCGGATTGTAGACCGCGGCGGCTCTGGCGCCGATTTCGGCGCCTCCAATATGGGTCAATTCCGTGCCTGGACGCTGTTCAATGGCGATATGGGTTCCAGAGGCGGTGGCCATGTCGATGGTCGAACTCGGAGCGACCACCATGACCTTGACGCCATGGGCCTTGGCGGCGAGCGCATGGGCATAGGTTCCGATCTTATTGGCGACATCGCCATTGGCGCAGATGCGGTCGGCACCGACAATCACGGCATCGATCAGTCCCTGCTGCATCAGGTAGGCCGAGGCCGAATCAATGATCAGCGTCGCCGGAATCCCGTCCTGCAAGAGCTCCCAAATGGTCAGTCGCGAACCCTGCAGCCAGGGCCGGGTTTCACTCGCGTAGATCTTCGCGATACGCCCGATGGCGATACCGGCCCGGATTACGCCAAGCGCTGTGCCGAAGCCTGCGGTAGCCAGTGAGCCGGTATTGCAGTGAGTCATTACCCGTGCGCCTTCCGAAAGACAATCAGCACCGAAGCGCCCCATGCGGTAGTTGGCGGCCAGATCCTCGCTTTGGATGGCTTGCGCGGCCGACAGGACTCCCTCACGCCAGTCGGAGCCCATAGCTTGGAGAAGAGATCGCATACGCTGTACGGCCCAGCGAAGATTCACGGCGGTTGGGCGGGCCTGTTCCAAAGCCGTCAATTCCAAATCAATCCGCTGCAGGGCTTCTGCACCGGTATCGGCCTGGACGGCATGAGCCGCCAACACCACGCCAAATGCACCGGCGATGCCGATGGCAGGAGCGCCGCGGACGGCAAGAACATGAATCGCCTCGGCGACCTCCGAAGAGGTCCGGCAGACCAGATGGCTCTGGCGATGCGGCAATTCCCGTTGGTCAAGTACCAAGAGATGGTTGTTCTGCCAGACCAATGGCCGCACGCGGTCGACTTGTTCGAAATTCATGGTATCTTCCTTTTCAACAGTCATTTTAGCAATAATGCCGCAGGTCCACATGGCCACATCGATGCTCCGTCCCAGCGGTAAGATTGAAGTCATGCTGCATACCGCGTGTGTCCGGGCCTGTGCCTTTGCCATCGCCCATAGCATCATCGGCCGATTTCCTCTGGCCAAATCCTTTCTGGCCAAACCGGTAATGCAATCGCTGGAGAAAAACAGTCCGCTGCACATCCAGAAGCAGTTGATCAAGGACATCTACAAACAACATGGTCTGAAACCGGCCAGCTGGGAAAGCTCCGCCATCATCGCCGTCGCCGAAAGCAGCGCCGGGCAGCTCGTTGATTTCAGGCAATTGGAACGAAAAATCAAACAAAGCCTCGGTGACCGTTTAGCAGGCTGGTTGCTCAAGGCTGCACCGCTGGCACAGTGGGCGCCCGACATGGTGGCCGTTGTCGCACACACCTGGGCCATCGGACGTTACGCCGACAGCGTCGGCCGCATCCGCAAGATGGGGTCGGACATGTTGCCGGCTCCTTTGGCTAAAAACTTGAAGTTGCCGGCCAGCATCCTATGGCACTGGACCGAAGAAGCCTTCGAGCTGGCGCTTCCTGTTCTCGGAAGGATTCATTCGGCCACAACCCGGATCAAGCGCGACTGAAATCGAAAGCGATAACCTCGGATATCTCGGTCTTTCCAAGCAGGCAAAGCATCAGGCGATCAAGCCCCATGGCGATACCGGCGCAGTCGGGCAGACATGCCAGCGATTGCAATAGATAATCATCCACTCTCGGCACTTCATCGCCACTGACGCCTCTGCGCAGCAGATCTGTCTCGAATCGTTGCCTCTGTTCGACGGGGTCGTTTAATTCATGATAGCCATTAGCCAGCTCGGAGCTTCCGACGTAGATTTCGAAGCGCTCCGCGACCGGAACATCATCCTGGCGCAATTTGGCCAACGCGCATTGCGTTGCAGGAAAGTCATGGATCACTGTCATCTGTCGTTCCGGAAATGTGGGCTCGATGACATGTGTCAGCAACAAGTCGAGCAGGTCATCCCGGGCGAGGCCATTTTGTGAGATGTTGATCCGGGACGCGACCGCGTCGTTCAATGCTGCATCACCGGCCAAAAGCGGATCGATACCGATGGCATCCTTGAACAGTTCCCGATAGGTCGTATTACGGATTTGCAGCGGCTTACCGGACTCGACAAATAGGCCCAGCAGAAGCGTCACCGCCTCTTCTGCCAGCCGAATATGATTCCATCCGACGCGATACCATTCAAGCATGCTGAACTCGGGGTTATGCCGCCGGCCGAACTCACCGTCGCGAAACACTCTCCCGATTTCATAGCAATCGCCGATACCCCCCGCGAGCAAGCGCTTCATGGGAAACTCCGGCGAGGTTCGTAACCACCGACGCTTATGACCACCTGCCGCAGGACCACTGTATTTCAATTGGAATGATTGAATATTGGGGTCTGTATTGCCCGCCTGTGACAGCACCGGCGTTTCAACCTCGAGCACGCCCCGGGCATGGAAGAATTCACGGATGTATCGGTAGACTGCGGCCCGCTGACGCAGATGCTCATGCGAAGCGGATGCACGCCAATCAGCCATCCTTGCCGCCTTCATTCTCTGTCAGGAATGAGAGCAGCATGGCTTCATCCCAGATTTCAAGACCCAGCTCACGGGCCTTGCTCAATTTACTGCCGGCGGCATCACCGGCGATGACGATGCTGGTCTTTTTGGAGACGCTTCCCGAAAGCTTGCCACCCAGCGCTTCGAGTCTCATGCCTGCTGCATCGCGTGACATAGATGCCAGTCCACCGGTCAACACCATGGTCTTGCCGACCAAAGGGCCATCCTGGGCGCGCTGTGGTGGGCCCTCGGGCCAATGTACGCCATTGGCACGTAACGCTTCGATGACTTCCCGGTTATGTGCCTGCGCAAAGAAATGCGCGATGCGTGCGGCAACAACCGGACCGATATCAGGCACCTCGCGTAATAGCGATTCATCGGCGGACATAATCGGATTGAGCGCACCGAAGTGACGCGCCAAGGTTTTTGCCGTACTTTCGCCGACATCACGGATACCTAGAGCGAACAGTGCACGCTCCAGAACGCTGACACGACTGGCATCAATCGCCTGAACCAAATTCTCGGCCCATTTGCTGGCGACTTTGCCGGCTTTTACCGATTCCGGAGTGTTACCGTCCCGTTCCTCGACTCTGCGCTTCATTTCCAGGAAATCATCGAGGCGCAATGTATACAGATCGGCGATGGTCTTCACATAGCCGAAATCAACCAGATCCTCAATCAGACGCTCACCCAGGCCATCGATATCCATCGCCCGTCGGGAGGAAAAATGAATCAGAGCCTGCTTGCGTTGCGCGGGGCAATATAAGCCGCCAGTGCAACGGGAAACAACTTCGCCCTCCTCGCGCTCAACGGTCGAGCCGCAAATCGGGCACTTGACCGGCATGAACCACTGTACTGTGCCGGCCGGACGCCGGTCTTCAACGACGCGCACGACTTCAGGAATGACATCACCCGCACGACGAACAATAACTGTATCGCCGATACGGACATCCAGTCGTGCGACCTGATCGGCATTATGCAGGGTTGCGTTGGTGACGACGACGCCGGCGACCTGTACGGGTAGCAGACGCGCAACCGGAGTAACCGCGCCGGTTCGGCCAACCTGGACATCGATGGCTTCAATCACAGTCTGTTGTTCCTGCGCCGGATACTTATGGGCAATTGCCCATCGTGGCGCCCGTGATACAAACCCCATGGCCCGCTGCTGGTCGAATCGGTCAAGTTTGTAGACTGAGCCGTCGATGTCATAGCTCAGCATGTCGCGTCGATCGCCTAGTCGGCGGTAGAAGGCCAGAACCCCCGCCGCTCCGCGTGCGGTGCCGGCTTCAGGGCAGACCGGAAGCCCGTAGGCCCTGATCCACGCCAGCGACTGCGAATGCGTCTCGATGGTGGCGGGCATGGCACTGACCTCACCCAATGCATAGGCATAGAAAGCCAGCGGGCGTGTTGCTGTAATGCGCGGATCGAGCTGGCGCAGCGAACCGGCTGCACCATTGCGCGGATTGGCCAGAGTCTTGCCACCCTCGGCCAGGGCGCGTGCGTTGTAGGAATCGAAATCGGCCTTCGGCATATACACTTCCCCGCGCACCTCCAGAACCACCGGCGCGTCACCTCGCAACTTCAGCGGTATACACTTCACCGTACGCAGATTGGCAGTAACATCCTCACCGGTGCTGCCGTCACCCCGGGTAGCTCCGCGCACGAACAAGCCATTCTCATAACGCAGACTGATGGCCAGGCCGTCGAGTTTCGGCTCGACGGAAAACACCGGATTGGCATCACCGGTCTCTTTAGTGATACGACTGACAAAATCATCGATTTCATCGTCGCTGAACGCATTGGCGAGCGAGAGCATCGGTACGGAATGTGCGACTTCGCCAAAGCCCGATAAAGGTCTGCTGCCGACACGCTGCGTTGGGGAATTCGGATCAGCAAGCTCGGGATGTTTATCCTCAAGATCCTGAAGCTCGCGCAGCAAGCGATCCCAATCGGCATCCGGAATTGCAGGGTCATCAAGCACGTAGTAGCGGTAATTGGCCTCTTCGAGCTGCGTTTGCAGTTGCCGCATCCGTTGCCGGAAAGGATCCATATCAGCGCCCGGGTTTGATGATCTGGCGCTCTTTATCGCGGTCGAATGCGCGTAGCTCTTCCTTGATATGCAGAATGCGCTGCCGGCCTAATGCGTTGCGATCGGAGTCGAGAAGGACGGCATCGAGCAGCTGAGCCATGCGCTCTGCAATCGGAAGCATGCTGTCCCATGCCTGTATGGCGGTAACCGGACCAGGCAATGTCATGAAAAAACTCACGCCGGGAGTTTGCAATGTGTCGATCTGGTCGAGATCGAAATAGCCGGGCTGGATTACATTGGCCATGCTGAATATCGGCTCATTGGCATGCAATCCCTCTGCCAAACGGTGATAAATGCTGTTGTGGCCATACACGAGACCGACCTTCTCTGTAGCCAGAACCAGTTCGGCGCCGGAAATACTGTGCCCGCTTTTCGCGGCGAGATAAAGCATCACCAGCTTTTCGTAAGCATCATTACTTCGCATGCCGATTCGACTGTTTTGGCGGACTACCGGCTCGGACTCGAAATGGAGCTTGGCCTGCTCGCGAAACTCCATTTCATCTGCCGTTTGCATGGCATCACCGACATGTTCAGCAAGCTCATCCGGAGAACTCCGCATTTCAGGATCGATGCGAAACGCAGGAGTGGACGCAGATCGCGAGCGGCGTCGGCTACTGAGCAGAATATAGATGATGATGCAAACAAATACCGTACCGATGACAATCCGGAGTATTGCGGCATCACTTAGATTCGACAGCATACCTGACTCCTCTAGGCCACACCGGCCAGGCGTGTAGCCTCTGCAAGGTCAACCGAAACCATGCGGCTGACACCGGGTTCGCGCATGGTCACGCCGGACAGCTGTTTGGCGGACTCCATGGTGGCCTTATTGTGGGTAACAAACAGGAATTGTACCGACTCGCTCATTTCGGTCACCATTGTACTGAATCTTCCGACATTGGCTTCATCGAGCGGCGCATCGACTTCGTCGAGCAGGCAGAAAGGTGACGGATTGAGTTTGAATATCGCAAACACCAGTGAAACAGCGGTTAACGCCTTTTCACCACCGGACAGTAGCGTAATGTTCGAGACGCGCTTTCCGGGCGGCCGTGCCATGATGGATACACCGGTATCCAGAAGATCTTCACCGGTTAATTCAAGATAGGCATGTCCGCCGCCGAAAAGGCGCGGAAACAGATCTTGGACGCCCGCGTTGACGCGATCAAAGGTTTCCTTAAAGCGGCCGCGGGTTTCCCGGTCGATTTTACGGATGGCTTCTTCCAGGGTTTCCAGAGCCTGGGTAAGGTCGGCATTCTGTGCATCCAGGTAGTTTTTGCGCTCGCTTTGTTCACCAAACTCCTGAATGGCTGCCAGATTGACCGGCTCCAACCGGCGCATCTTGTTGTCGATATCGAGCAGGCTCTTGGCCCATTGATCGGAATCGAACTGGTCGGACAGTCCTTCAAGTACGGTTTCGACGGTGGTACCGATCTGTTCGATGGCGGCTTGCAATTGTTCAGCGCGGAGAAGAACGGCCTGCTCCAGAAGCTTCACGGAAGTAATTTTTTCTCGCTGGACAAGAGCCTGGCTGTCACTGCTCTGACGTTGCTGTTCAAATCGCCGCAGCTCCTGCTCCACGCCATCCAGCGCCGAACGTGCGGCTGAAAGATCCCGATCGAAAATGACCCGCAGATCCAGTACACGTTGACGTTCGGAAGTAAGTTGTTCAATGGGATTATCGCCATGCTTGAGTTGTTCGGCGATTTCCTGTGTTCTTGAAACCAGCTGCACGCGTTGCTGGATAAGACGCTCGATTGACTGGTTCAAGCCTCCGATAGCGGTCTTGTGCGATTGTACCGTCAGCTCCAATTGATGAAGGCCATCGGCACTCTCACGCTGTTGGATCCGGGCATCGTCGCGGGCCAGCGCCAATTCACGGCGCTGTTGATCAAGTTGGCTACGGCGATCTTCCAGTGCCGCCATGGCCTCGGTGGCCTGCTGCAGGCGCTGCCGGGACTCGCGCACCTGCTGCTGTGCTTCGTCCAAGGTGGTGGCGGACTTCTGCAGTTCGGCATCAATGGATGCGATACGGCTCTGTGCCGACTGCAGCTTGCTCTGCGCGCCCTGAATCTGGCCCGACAGCTCTGAAACACTGCGGTGCGCCAGATAAAGGCTGCGCTGGGCTTCTTCTCGGGCATGTTCCGCCAGAAGCAGTTTGTCTTTGATTTCTGCAAGCGCGGCAACAAGATGTTTTTCGGTTTCCGCCAACTGCTGGATTTCAACCCGCAGATGCTTG
Source organism: Arenimonas sp. (assembly GCF_044353605.1). GTDB lineage: Bacteria > Pseudomonadota > Gammaproteobacteria > Xanthomonadales > Xanthomonadaceae > Arenimonas. Next base: position 14,340 of record NZ_JBILBO010000013.1, read on the forward strand.
ATTTCGGATTCACGTTGCAATGCGCCTTGTTGGGCATGGCCGGAGCGTAGAATGCGTACGAAACCTTTCGACAGCCATTCACCGGAGGGTGTGATGACCGACTCGTGCTCGGCCAGGCGAGGCAGCAGGGCCTTGGCGGAAGCGAGATCTGCAGCGGTATGTACACGGCTGAGGTGGATGCGGATGGCATCGGGACCTTTGATGCATGCAGCCAGGCTTCCCGAAGGAAAATCACGGTTGCTGACTTGCTGATCGATCAAGGCCAGATGGCCCTGATTGACCGCGCTCAGATTGTCCAGATAGCGGCCTGCATCGTCGACGGCGACGGACTCCAGCAGCGAAGCCAACACCGATTCAACCGCGAATTCCCATCCCGGCTCAACCTCAAGCATTTCACCGAGCCGGCTGTTCTGAAGCAGGCCCTGGTCGTCGAGCCAGGCTTTCGACTGTTTGTCTTCCTGCCCAAGCGCCGCATGCTGCAGGGCCTCGAGCGAGGCCAGCCGGCCACGCGCCGCCTCGAACTGCTTGCGCACATCGGACAATTCGGCCTGCTTCACACGCTGGGACTCGGTCAATTCCAGCTGTTCGCTCTTACGCGACTCCAACTCCCGTCCCATTGCATCAAGGTTTGCCTGCAGACTGCCATGCTCATCGGTCATACCCTGCAGACCGGAACTGATGGCGTCCGGATTCAGGGTGACGCGCTCGGCCTGCAGAATTTCCGAACGGCGACCAAGTTCGAGATTCTGTTTTTCAAGATATTCGATTTTGGTGCGTTCGACCTCAGCCCAGCGACTGGCTTCGGCCTGCTCTTTCAGACAGGCATCCCACTTCTGCTGCCAGTCAAGGAGATTCTGTTCGGTGACTCGCAGTGCGGACTGCTTGGCGGCCTGCGCTTCCTGCAGTAGGGCCAGTCGCGGGGCATGTTCCGCGATTTCAGATTCAATCAATGCCGCCTTGCCCTGGTCATCCTGCAGATGCTGTTCAATCTGGGCAAAGGCTTGATCGGCTTCCGACCTGGCCTGCTCCAGACGCTGTTTGAGTTCGCGCTGATGCTGGATCTGCTGCTCGATGCGGGCCAGCTCGCCGCTGACGCGGTAGCCTTCGGCCTGTACTTTGGAAAGCGCATCCGCGGCGTCGGTCTGCTGACTGCGGCACTGCTCGATCTGGGCTTCGGCATGACGCTGTTCGGAAAGCAGTTTCTGCAGTTGGATTTCGCCGTCACGCAGGGCATCCTGATGCTTGGAAAGTTCTTTGCCGAGTTGGCGGTAATCCATGGCCTTGAGCTGGGCATCTTTCTCGGCACGCTCGACCTGCAATTGCTGATACTGCTCCGCGGCCCGTGCCTGTTTCTTGAGGTGCTCGAGCTGCTTGTCGATTTCCTCACGCAAATCATTAAGACGATCGAGATTTTCCCGAGCACTCTTGATCCGGGATTCGGTTTCCTTGCGACGCTCCTTGTACTTGGAAATGCCGGCGGCCTCTTCAAGATACACGCGTAACTCTTCCGGCTTGGCTTCGATGATCTGGCCGATCATGCCCTGCTCGATTATGGAATAGCTTCGCGGCCCCAAACCGGTGCCGAGGAATAAATCGGTGATATCGCGACGACGGCAGCGTGAGCCGTTGAGATAGTAGTTGGATTGACCGTCGCGACTGACCGAGCGCTTGACCGAAATCTCGGTGAAGCGGGCGAATTCGCCACCGATTTTGCCTTCGCTGTTATCGAAAATGAGTTCGACCGTGGCCTGGCTGACCGGCTTGCGGGTCGAAGAACCGGAGAAAATGACATCGGTCAGCGCATCGCCGCGCAGACGTGAGGCCGAGCTTTCACCCATGACCCAGCGGATGGCGTCGATGATGTTGGACTTGCCACAACCGTTCGGACCGACAATGCCGGTCATGTTGGTCGGCAGGTGAAACACCGTAGGGTCGACGAAAGATTTGAAGCCGGACAGTTTGATGGTGGAAAGGCGCATGTATTCTTCTGATTTATCGGGGCGGTTGCCGGCGCATCTTAAGCGCGCGACTGATGGGGATCCATTCCTCGAATTTATTTATAAGCACTTGATTTAAATGTACTTATGGACAATATCCGAGCACTACCAACAGTATAGCGCGTGTCACCCTCAGGGGCGATAGGAAAAGGCGATTTTTTACGGCTTTTCTACCGGCAACGCGGCTTCGGCAGGGGTACGGGCCTGGATGGCCACGGCATGGATGTCGGTCTCCATGAGCGACCCAAGCGCGTCATAAACCAGGCGGTGCCGCTTGAGCGGCAAGAGACCCTCAAACCGGGCGGAAACGATGCGTACGGAAAAATGGCCGCGGCCGTCGCGGGCACCAGCGTGTCCCGCGTGCTTGTGGCTGTCGTCGCGGATGTCCAGGCTCGAGGGATCTAGCGCATCCAAAGCTGACCGGATGCGGGAAACACGGTCATCGCTCACGGCAGGACCGGCTTGAAGGGGAAAATATCGGCGTTGGCATAGACGCCGGCAGTGAAATACGGATCTGCCGAAACCCAGGCCCGCACGTCCTCGATGGATTCAAATTCGACAATCAAGGCGCTGCCGGTAAACCCGGCATCACCGGGTTCGGAAGCGTCAATTGCTGGCAATGGCCCAGCTATTTTCAAACGACCCTGATTATTGAGGTCGTTTAGACGTGCGAGATGATCGGCCCGGGAGGCCAGTCGTTGCGCCAAAGTACCCGGATGATCTTTGGCAATGACGAGATACCACATGGAAAGATTGGCGGCTTGCGCCGCCAACAATCAGGCGCCGACGACGTTGGCTGCCTGCTTTCCTTTCGGGCCTTGCACCACGTCGAACGTGACACGTTGGCCTTCTTTCAAGGACCGGAAGCCTTCGGAGCTGATCGCCGAGAAATGTACGAAGATATCTTCGCTACCGTCCTCGGGCGCAATGAAACCGAAACCTTTTGCATCATTGAACCACTTCACCGTACCGACACTCATACTGTCACACCTTAAATTTTGGATTGAACATTCACCAACATGAACCGTTGGTAAATCAAAGTATGCACAAAACGTTTTGAATTGCCAAGTATTTTTTAGGCTTCCAGCAGATGCTCTAAAATCGGCAGCAGATGGCCACTGACCGATTCGACATTGGCCAGAACCTCTTCGAGGGTGATTTCGGCATCGGCCGGATCACAGCCTGCAGCCCAATTCGCCACGACACACAGACTGGCATAGCTCAGACCGAGCTCCCGGGCCAGGCCTGCCTCCGGCATTCCGGTCATGCCGACCAGATCACAACCGTCCCTGCGCAGACGCGCGATTTCCGCCTTGGTTTCAAGGCGCGGCCCTTGGGTGGCGCCATAACACCCACCGGCAACCACGGGCACGCCCGCATCGGCACAGGCCGTCAAGACAGCCCCCCTCAGACTCTCGGTATAGGGATCGCCGAAATCGACATGCAGTACCGGACTTCCGGGCTCCTCGCACAGTGTGCTGATGCGGCCCCAGGTGTAGTCGATAATCTGGTCAGGCACTGCAAGCACCTTCGGCCCATAATCCGGACCGATGCCGCCGACGGTATTGATGGCCAGCACGCGGCGGGCCCCTAGATCATGCAGGGCCTGAAGATTGGCGCGGTAATTGATCTGATGGGGCGGTAAGGCATGCCCTTCCCCGTGGCGCGCCAGAAAAGCAACCTGAGCTGATCCGATACGCGCAATCCGGATAGGACCAGAGGGTTCGCCAAAGCGCGTCTCTAGCGTATGGGTATGCTGCCACTGCAGGCCGGGGATCCGGTAAACGCCGGTACCGCCAATGACGGCTAGATCGATAGTCTGGGTCATTTCAGTGCGTAAATCCCGGGAAGATTACGCCCGTGTTCGTTGATGTCCATGCCATAACCGAAGACATAACGGTCCGGCACCATGAAGCCCGAATAGTCGGCCTCCAGACCGGGGACGCAGCGATCATGTTGCTTGACCGCCATGGCGGCGATGATGACGCGGACCGCGCCCTGGTCTTCGCACCAGTCACGGACGGCCTTGAGGGTGTGCCCCTCATCGAGGATGTCGTCGACCAAAAGAACCGTGCGGCCCTCGAGGATTGCGGTCGGACGATGCAGCCAGGCCAGCCCGGAGCCGGTGGTTTCGCCACGATAGCGCGTGGCATGCAGGTAATCGAACTCGGCGTCCATGTTGAGGGCCAGACCGAGCCGTGCCGCGAAAAAAAGTCCGCCGTGCATCAATGTCAGGAAGACCGGAAATTGGCCATGCAGGTCCTTTCGGATGCGACCAGCCATCCGATCGATGGCCAGTTCGATTTCGGCACGGTCGTAAAGCAGCTCGGAACGTGCCAGTACTTCGGCAATATCATGTCGCATTACACCTGCTCCAAATCATTCATGGCCTTCAGCGCGGACCGGTAACGGCCATCGAGCGCCAGTGTATCCCAGGCGGACGTCTGCGCGGCATACAGCCGCTCCAGCCGGTCGAGCGGATAGTCTTTGACAGGCATGGCCGCGACGGCATCGGCGACGCATGCCGGCGGACAGGCCAATACGGCATCGCAGCCAGCTGCGAGATGTTGTTTGATGCGCGCGGCAAGGCCGCCGGCCGACTCAGCCGCGGCCATGCCGATATCATCACTGAAAACAACGCCATTGAAGCCCATATCCGTTTTGAGTACCTGGCCAATCCAATGGGGCGAATAACCCGCCGGATCGGGCGCCACTTGCGGATAGACCACATGTGCCATCATCACGGCATCGGCACCGGCGCGCAGGCCGGCTGTGAACGGTGGCAGATCGACCGCCGCGATTTCAGTATAGGACCGGGAGTCCACAGCCAGATCGAAATGCGTGTCTTCCAGAACGGACCCGTGACCCGGGAAATGCTTCAGTGTCGCCGCCATGCCGGCATCGTGCATGCCACCGACATAGCTTTCGATAAACATAGATACGATTTCTGGATCACCGGCGAAAGCACGGTTGCCTATGGCCAGATTGCCGCGTCCCAGATCGGCGACCGGTGCGAAACTCAGATCCAGACCGGATGCGATGATTTCCGAGGCCATGAGGAAGGCATGTTCTCGCGCCAGAGCGAGCGCGGAAGGACTATCGGTGTGTGCCAATTCGCCGAAGCGCTCAAGACAGGGAAGTTTTGCGAAACCCTCGCGGAATCGTTGAACCCGTCCACCCTCCTGGTCGACGCAGATCAGCTGCCGGCGTGGCGCACTGGCGCGGATATCCGAGCAAAGATCGGAAAGCTGCTGCTTCGAGGCAAAATTCCTTGAAAACAAAATGACACCCGCTACGGCCGGATGCTGAAGATACCCGCGCTCGATGGCGGTCAATGCATGTGCTTCAATTCCGATGATCAGCATGATTTTTCCTCGGCCGTCCAATGGATAAAGGGTCTGGAGGCCAGTGCCATATTGTAGTATCGCAGGCTGTGGGTGACTTCAGCACCGAGCCAATCGGGCAATTCGAAAGATTCGTTTTCATCCTGAAGTTCGATTTCGGCAACCACCAGACCGGCATTGTCACCCGCGAATTCATCGATTTCCCAGAGATGGGCGCCGACCTGCACCAGATGGCGCACTTTCTCGATGCGGCCTTCGCAGGCAAGCCGCATCAGGCTTTCGGCATCGGCCAGCGGAATCGGATACTCGAACTCCTGACGGCGCGCACCGGCTTCCCGGGATTTGATGTTGATGTTGGCGGATTCGCCACTGATCCGTACGCGGACCGAGCAGTGCTCACGGCCTGCCGAGAGCGCGACACTGTCGTTCAAATAGGCCTGTGCGATACGCAGCCGGTCATGCGCAAGCGCACGCCAGGCATCGCCGATGACGCGAAACTTGCGTTCGATCTCGATGGCCATCAGACCGCCTCGAACACGGCAATGGCCTCGACGTGCGCGGTCTGCGGAAACATGTCCATGGCACCGGCCTGCACCAGCCGGTAGCCGCGTTCCTGCACAAGATACGCGGCATCACGCGCCAGTGAGGCCGGATGGCAGGATACATACACAATGCGACGGATGCCCTCGAGATTCATCTGCTTCAACACCTCGATGGCGCCGGCCCGCGGCGGATCCAGCAGCAGCTTGGTAAAGCGCTGGGTTTTCCAAAGCTGGGCAGATATGTCCTGAGTCAGGTCGGCGGCGAAAAATTCGGCATTGGCAATACCGTTCCGACGGGCATTTTCCTGCGCACGCGCAACCAAGCCGTGATCCCCTTCAACACCGACCACCTCTCCGGCTGATTTGGCCAAAGGAAGGGTGAAATTGCCAAGCCCGCAGAACAGGTCGAGCACGACGTCCGTAGCCGTCGGCTCCAGCAGTGTGATGGCTCGGGCAATCATGGCGGCATTGAGTGAGGCATTGACCTGAATGAAATCCAGGGGTTTGAATTCGAAACGGATGCCGTATTCTGCCAGATCGAAACCCAGCGCCGGGTAATCCTCGCGTATCGGAAATACCGAATACACGCCGCCGGGTTGAAGGAAGATCTGCGCATCATGCGCCACGCCGAAATCGGCAAGGCGCTGCAAGTCTTCGGCACAGAGCGTGACCAGATTCCGGAATACCAATGCCACAGGGCCATCGCCCTGGATGAACTCGACCTGGGCGATTTCCCGTTTGGCCTGCATGGCGCCGATCAGTTCGGTCAATGGCACAATCAATACCGACACCGCCGGTACCACAGTATGGCATTCATGCAGCTGCGCAACGAAGCGCGGATCGGTTTCACGGAACCCGACCAGCACCCCGCCCTTCTTCTCGACATACCTTACGGAGAAGCGGCCTTTTCGGCGGTAAGCCCAGGCATCGGCAGTCAAAGCCGGCAACAGGGCTTCCGGTGTGACATGGCCGATCCGTTGCAGGTTGTCGGTCAGTGTCCGCTGTTTGGCCTCGATCTGGCGATGGCTGACCAGATGCTGCAGCACGCAGCCGGAACAGATGCCGAAATGCGGACACCGCGGCTCGACCCGGTCGGCAGAGGCCTTGAGCACTTCCTGCGTGCGTGCCTCGTCGAAATGGCGGTTGCGTGTGGTCTGTTGGACCTTTACACGCTCACCAACCAGGGCGCCGGCGACGAACACGGTCTTGCCGTCGAGACGGCCGACCCCGCGTCCTTCATGGCTGAGGTTATCGATGTCAAGCTCGAACTCGCGTTTTGCTTTAGGTCCGCTTCGTGCCACAATGGACTTCCGTATTAAAGCCTTATTTTCGCAGATATCCGCGTGCTTTGGCATAAACTGCCGCAAAAACAACCGATGAAACCCTCCATTCTCCTGATTGAAGACGACGACATCAGCCGCAGCTATCTCACCGAGGCTATCACCGTGCTGGATGTCGGATTAAGCCCGTGTCCGGACTTCACCACGGCTTTTGCAGCCATTGCGGAAACTGCCCCGGCCCTGATCATTTCCGACCTGAATCTTCCCGACGGCACATTGCTGGTCCGGGCCGCAGAATTCCCGACCGGCATACCGGTTCTGGCCATCAGTGCGGAGATCAGCCCGTCGATCCGTGAACAGCTTGCCCAAATCGGCATTCACGATGTTCTGGCCAAACCGATGTCTTTGGCCGAGTTGCATGGCGCCATTCACCGACTCTGCGGCACCGTTCCGGAATTCTGGAACCAGTCCAAAGCACTGAAAGCGCTGGGCGGAAGCAGCGCAGCGCTTCGCAGCATGCGTTCAATGTTTATCGGGGAACTGCCTGATGCCGCACTCGCCATCCAAGAAGCTTTCATTTCCGGAAACATGGCCGCGATGCACGATATCCTGCATAAACTCAAGGCCAGTTGCGGTTTTCTGGGTGTGGAGCACTTGTTGGCGGCATGTCACCGTCTCGATCAGACGCCATCCATGGAAACGTTTGCCGCTTTCCAGAGCAGCGTAGCGGAAACGCTGAGAGTCATCCAGGCATCGGGCGACTGAGTTCGCCGATCATCTGCCAGGATCGCGGCAGGGATTTTCCCAGATGCAAGGCGATAACACCGTGCAATAATTGCCTTAATACACCCAAGGCAGCCGATGTCGGCATGTTGTCGGCATTGAAAGCGAGAAGATCAGCACCTGACAGGACTCCGGGATCTTCGGCTTTAGCCGGCATCAGACCGAGTTCGGGATGCGCCCGATAATGACGGTCCGGCTCGATCTCACTGCCATTGGCGGTGGCCGACCAAGGGGTCATGTAACCCAGTTGCTGGATCAAATCGCGTTCGAAGCGGCGAACCAGCCAGGCAAGCGGCATATTGCCGGCCAGCTCGTTACGCGCAGCCAACAGCCTTTGGTAGAGCTCGTTATCGGCGTCCTGGCGCGGACAGAGTTTCAGGACCAGCTCATTGAGATAAAGACCAGCCATCAGTCGCTCGCCGGCGATGGCAAGTACAGGCGGTAAGGGTTCGGACTGGGTCAGGGTACCGAGCTCGCCTTTGAGCACAAAACTGACCTTGATGTGCTGCATGGGTTGCAATTGCGCCCGCAGCACATGGTTTTTGGCACCGGTTACGCCTTTGGCCACCAGACCGATGATGCCATGATCACGGGTGAGCAATTCCAGTTGCAGGCTGGTCTCGCGGTACGCCCGTTTATGCAGGACGAGCGCGGGCTGCCATTCAATGCGCATCAGTCGTTATAACCGAACCGGCGCAACGCGGCCTCGTCATCGGACCAACCATCACGGACGCGGCACCAGGTTTCCAGAAACACCTTGGATCCGAAAAGTTTTTCCATGCCCAGACGGGCCGATGTGCTGATGGCTTTCAGCTGCTGACCGCCCTTGCCGATCACGATGGCCTTCTGCCCTTCCCGCTCGAGCCAGATCACCGCGCCGATGCGAAGCAGGCCGCCGTCTTCCTCGAATTTTTCGATTTCAACGGTAGCTGAATACGGAAGCTCATCGCCAAGACGCTGCATCAATTGCTCACGTACCAATTCGCCTGCCAGAAAGCGCTGGCTTTTGTCGGTGATTTCGTCCTCGCCATAGAGCGGCTCGGATTCCGGCATCAGCTGCAGCAGACTTCTGACCAAATCCGCGGTCCCTTTGCTTTTGAGCGCAGAAATCAGGTGGACCGAAGTGAATTCGCGGCCTTCGGTCACTTCCTTGATGAACGGCAGAAGCGCGTCCTTGTCCTTGAGCTTGTCGATTTTATTGATGACCAGCAACACCGGCACATCCGAATCCTTCAGTGCCTGATAGGCCAGCGCATCATCGCTGTGCCAGCGCCCGGCCTCGATGACCAGAATAGAGGCGTGGACATCGCTGACCGCACCACGCGCTGCACGGTTCATGTGCCGGTTCATGGCTCGCGATTGTTTGGCGTGGATGCCCGGCGTATCGACCAGCACGAGCTGACCTTCCGGGTAACTGGCGATGCCCAACATGCGATGGCGCGTCGTCTGGGGCCGCGACGACACGATGCTGATCTTGCTGCCGACCAGTGCATTGACCAGAGTCGATTTACCGACATTCGGGCGGCCGATGACGGCGACGAAACCGGCGCGGTAGACAGGGATTTGTGGATCGGTCATTTGTTCAGGCCTAAAAGTATGAGCGCTTTGCGGGCGGCATCGGCTTCAGCCGACCTCACCGAAGATCCGCTTCCGGCCGTGATGATGGCGAGATTCTCGAGGACGCATTCAACATCGAAATTGCGGGCATGATCAGTGCCTCCGGCTTGAAGCAGCCGATACACCGGCAAGGCATGCTGCTTGGACTGGAGCCATTCCTGCAGCTTGGTCTTCGGGTCTTTTCCCGGTGATTTCTCGAGTGATAACTGCAGGCGGGTGCCGAACCAGTCGTCCACCAGTGATTGCGCGGCAACAAAACCGGCATCCAGATAAACAGCAGCGATAACCGCCTCGACGGCATCGGCAAGAATGGAATCGCGGCGATGCCCGCCTGATTTCAGTTCGCCCGGGCCGAGCTCGAGTTGTGCACCCAGATCCCGTTCGCGTGCAATTTCGGCCAAGGTCGGTTCACGGACCAGATGCGAGCGGGCCTGGGTCAACTCGCCTTCGCTGGCCTTGGGAAATTTCCGGTACAAGGCATCGGACACCAGCAGGCCAAGTATGGCATCACCGAGAAATTCGAGGCGCTCGTTGTTCGGCTTGCCGGCACTGCGGTGGCGCAGCGCCTGACGCAGCAGTTCCGGATCGCGGAACCCTGTCAGCAAAGCATCACTCCGCCTCGGCCCGGCCGGTCACGGGAAAGCTGCGCTCGAACTTGGCGACGAAGTCGAGGTTGTACATCAGCGGTTTGCGGACCTCGTAATTCAGATCCAGCACCTTCTTGCCTTCCTTCTCAGTACGTAGCTTGATGTGTTTATCCAGATTGACACTGTCGACGTAACTGATCTGGAAGCGGCGGTAAAGGCTGTCTTTGAGTTGAGGCAGCGCCTGCTTGTCGGCACCGGAAGCCTGGGTTACCGCCTTGATGTCATTGACGGCACTGTAATATTCGGAATAGACCGGGAAAAGACGCATGAACAGGAATCCGAAGAATCCGACCAGCGCCAGAACGAACAGGAAGCTGAGCAGGGTAATGCCTTTCTGATTGCGTTTCATGATGATCCCCTTAGTCAATTTTGGTGCCGATACGTGACGGTTCGAAACTGTCGGTGCAGAACCAGCCAGAGCAGTTTAACCATATTACCATCGCCTTTCCAACTACGTTCTGTTCCGGCACGAAACCCCATTCACGGCTGTCGGCACTGCGGTCGCGGTTGTCACCCATCGCGAAATAGTGCCCCTGGGGAACGACCCAGGTGCCGTTGTTGCGGTAACCGAGCGGGATGCCATCCATTTCCAGCATGGCATGGGACTTTCCGGGCATGCTCTCGCTATAGATGCGGGAGCCGGTCATCTCGCTGGATACGCCCTTGCCGACATACACGCCGGACTCGGCATAGTCGAACGGAATGCCGTTCACCGAAACCCGGTTTTCTTCGACACTGATAGTGTCACCCGGCAGGCCGATGACACGTTTGATGTAATCGGTACCGGCCGCGGGATCATCCTTGCCCAGCTCCTTCGAACCCGGATAGCGGAAAACGAACACATCACCGCGCTCGGGAGCGCCGACGTCTACGATTTTCCTGTTGATGACCGGAAGTCGGATGCCGTAGTTGAATTTATTGACCAGAATGAAATCGCCAATCAACAGATTGGGCATCATCGAACCGGACGGGATGCGGAATGGCTCGGCAATGAAGGAGCGCAGCGCCAATACCAGAAAAATCACCGGGAACAGGGATTTGGCATATTCGACCAGAACCGGATCGGTGGCATCGGCATCGGCGGCCAGTCGGCGCTTTTCGAAAACGAATCGGTCGGCAAGCCAGATCAGGCCGGTGAACAGGGCCAGTACGCTGAGTATCAGAGCGAAATCGATTTTCACGGGCTATCCTTATTTGTTGTCGACCGACAGTACGGCCATGAACGCTTCTTGCGGAATTTCGACTCTGCCGAACTGCTTCATCCGCTTCTTGCCTTCCTTCTGCTTTTCAATCAGCTTTTTTTTGCGGGTGGCGTCGCCGCCGTAGCATTTGGCCAACACGTTCTTGCGCATGGCCTTGACCGTCGAGCGCGCGATGACCTGCGAACCCACCGCCGCCTGGATGGCGACGTCGAACATCTGGCGCGGGATCAGTTCGCGCATCTTTTCGCACAGGTCGCGGCCGCGGCGGTCGGCATGCGCCCGGTGCAGGATCATCGACATGGCATCGACGCGGTCACCGTTGATCAGCACGTCGACGCGCACGAACGGGCCCGGCTCGAAGCGCAGAAAATGGTAATCGAGCGAGGCATAGCCGCGCGACACCGATTTCAGACGGTCGAAGAAATCCATCACCACTTCGGCCATCGGCAACTCATAGGTGATCTGCACCTGGCTGCCCATGTAGTTGATACCCTGCTGGGCGCCGCGCTTTTCCTCGCACAGGGTGATTACGTTGCCAACGTAATCGGGCGGCGTGAGGATGTGCGCGAGGATGATCGGCTCGCGGATTTCCTGGATCTTGTTGACCGCCGGCAGTTTGGCTGGATTGTCCAGGGAAAGCACCTTGCCGTCGGTCTGCAGCACTTCATAGACCACGGTCGGCGCGGTCGAAATGAGGTTGAGGTTGTATTCGCGCTCCAGGCGTTCCTGCACGATCTCCATGTGCAGCATGCCCAGAAATCCGCAGCGGAACCCGAAACCCATGGCTTCCGAGCTTTCCGGCTCGAAATTCATCGCGGCATCGTTGAGCTTAAGTTTATCCAGGGCTTCACGCAGCGCCGGGTAATCTTCGGCATCGACCGGAAACAGACCGGCGAACACGCGCGACTGCATGGTCTGGAAGCCCGGAAGCGGCTGCGTGGATGGATTGGCGGCCAAGGTCAGGGTATCGCCGACCGGCGCGCCGTGCACATCCTTGATCGCGGCGTTGACCCAGCCGACTTCGCCGGCCGAGAGCTTGCCCAGAACCTTGCGTTTGGGCGTGAACACGCCCACGGCATCGGCCTGATGGGTGCGGCCGGTCGACATCACCAGGATTTTATCGCCCGGTTTGATTTCGCCCTGCACCACCCGCACCAAAGAGACCACGCCGAGGTAGTTATCGAACCAGGAATCGATGATCAGCGCCTGAAGATGGCCGGTGTCGACCGATTTCGGTGGCGGAATGCGGGCGACGATGGCTTCGAGCACAGCACGTACATTCAGCCCGGTCTTGGCCGAAATGGCGACCGCCTCCTCGGCATCGATGCCGATGACCGCTTCGATTTCGGCCTTGACCCGGTCGACATCGGCAGTTGGCAGGTCGATCTTGTTGAGTACCGGTACGACTTCCAATCCCTGTTCGACGGCGGTATAGCAGTTCGCCACCGATTGCGCTTCCACGCCCTGAGCGGCATCCACCACCAGCAGTGCGCCTTCGCAGGCCGCCAGCGAGCGCGACACCTCGTAGCTGAAATCGACGTGGCCGGGGGTATCAATGAAATTGAGCTGATAGGTCACGCCATCATCGGCGGTGTACGGCAAGGACACCGACTGCGCCTTGATGGTGATACCCCGTTCACGCTCGATGGGGTTCGAGTCAAGCACCTGGGCTTCCATTTCGCGCGCCTCAAGACCGCCGCAGAGTTGAATGATGCGGTCGGCCAAGGTCGATTTGCCGTGATCTACGTGCGCGATGATGGAGAAATTACGGATATGCTGCATGGGGTCGCTTTTGGAAAACTTAGCCCAATATTATCGCATAAGCCACCGCTTCTGAGGCGGTTTTCCGCCCCAGAATCAATTTCTTACGGTATTCCGATCATGTGGATAGCGGTACTTTCGGCATTGCGGACGAGCACCCGGACACGATCGCCGGATTTATAGGCCGAAACCGCCTTTTCAAAGGCTGCTACGGTAGCGACCGGCGTCCGGCCGACCTCAAGCACGACATCGCCTTTGGCGATGCCGAGCTGAGCCAGCATCGGCTGTGTGACCCGGGCAATCTGGACGCCGCCAGCGGGCAAGCCGAGACGGCTTCGTGTTGCCGGGCTGACCTCCTCGACACTAAACCCGAGTTTTGACGGATTCGAAGGCGCTGTACTCGGAGCCATAGGGTTCCGGGAGTTCCCTGCGGATTCATCAAGTACCGAAAGCACGACCAGAATATCCTGTTGGCGGCCATTGCGCAGGATGGTCACCTTCGACTTTACCCCCGGTTGCAGGGCACCGACCCTCGGCGGCAGGTCGGAAGATTTGATGATTGCCGCGCCATCAAAGGCGGTGATGACATCGCCAGGCTGGATGCCGGCTTTAGCCGCAGCGCTGCCATTCTGCACGCTGGCCACAAAGGCGCCTTCCGCCGCTTTCAAACCGAGATCGGCCAACTCTTCCGACTGGACATCACGGACCTGGACGCCAAGCTGTCCGCGGCGAACGCTTCCGGTGGCTTTGATCTGCTCAACGGCATTCATCGCCGTACGAATCGGAATCGCAAAACTGACGCCCATGTAACCGCCTGAATTGCTGAAAATCTGTGAGTTGATGCCAACCACCTGGCCGCGCGTATTGAGCAAAGGACCGCCGGAATTGCCTCGATTGATGGCGACGTCGGTCTGGATGAAGGGCACATAACGCTGGCTGCCATCGACACTGGGGCGGCCGAGTGCGCTGACGATGCCGGCAGTCACCGAATAATCGAACCCGAAGGGCGAGCCGATGGCAACCACCCACTGGCCGGGCTTGACCGCATCAGAATCGCCAATAGCGAGCGTAGGCAGTCCTTTCGCCTCAATTTTGAGGACGGCGACATCGGTCGATGGATCAGACCCAACCAATTTAGCAGGCAGCTGCCGGCGGTCAGCCAGATGCACCACCAGCTTATTCATGCCTTCGATGACATGATGATTGGTCAGCACATATCCATCAGACGAAATGATAAAACCCGAGCCGAAAGATGTTCCGCCACGCGGCCCCTGGGGGCCGGGCTGACCCGGCATCGGTTGCCCGAAAAAGCGACGGAAAAATTCCTGCATCTGTTCTTCTTCGGAGCCCGGGCTGGCCGATTGCTGACCTTTGTCACCACTGCGGTCGCTGCTGGCTTCAATGCTGACTACGGCCGGTGTGGTGCGTTCGACCAATGCGCTGAAATCCGGAAGCGCGGCCAGAGGGGCGGTGTTTGCTGCTGAAGGGCTTTGCGCCTGAACCGGCTGCTGCGCCTGTTGCCAACAGGCCACCAACACGGCACAACTGAAGAAACCCAGCAGGAAACGGGGTACGGGGGTGATTGCTTTCATGGCTACCTCGATGATGAAAGATGGAACGGATTCAACGTTGGGTCTGCGCCAGGATTTTTTCAAGGGTGGCGACCGGAACTTTACCCATGGCGACATAGCGGGTACTGCCATCGCCAAGCATCAGCCCGTTGACACCATCCCGCCGCATCTGTGCTTTTTCCTTCTGTTTGGATGGCTCCACATACAGTGAAATACTGGCCAAACCATCGCTGAACAGATAATGGGTGGAGCCGGCACGGCTTTCACTTGCGATGACACGAAAGCCTTTGACCTCTTTGAACGGGGATTTCATTTCACGGGCCTGCGGTGTCTTGGCTGCTTTGGATTTTCCGGAGGCGGGCGTGATTTCGATCTGGGTGAAAACGAACTGTTCCATGGCATAGCCACGCTCGTCGAGCGTAACCACCTTGAGTGGCAACCCGGTTTCCGTATCCAGCCAGAGACGGTAGCTGTATCTCCAGGCGTCCTCGGCAGCAATATCAATGACCTGGGTTGACCGGCCGGCAACACGCGCTTTCTCGGCCAGGCGTGTTTTATACGATTTATTACCGGAGACGTTGGCAAAATGGCTGAAGGTGATCTGTCCGGTGGCGGCCGCCGGAAATGACTGAACGGAACCGCCAAGACTGTTGCTTTGGATTCTTCCGCCCTTTTTGACCAATTCCCGTGGCGAGCCCGACAGTGTCCGCATGCGCAGACTTTCCACGCCATTGTCCATGCGGTGCTCAACCGCCAACGTGTTTAATTCAGCCCCCTGAACAAGGACCAGCACACCTTTGTAATTATGGTTGGCGACCGCGCCGTTGATGCGACCGAGCCAAGCCTCGGAATCATCACGCCAGAGCTGCTGGACCCATTTTTTTCCGGAATCCAGCCAGCCGCTGTCCTCGGCACGCACACCGGACGGCGCGAGAATCAGAAGGACCAGCAGAAGTTGCAGAGGTCTCATTGACCATCCTCGCCGGCATTGGCTTCCGGAGCCGACAGCATTTGGGCATAGGAAATGAGATCGTTACCGGTGTTGCTTCCGGTCATCTGATTATGACGGACCAGATAGTCATCCATGGCCTGGTCACGTTTCGGCCAGGATTTGGAACGCGTCGCTTCGTTCAGTTCGAATCGGGTCGGGTCATCGACGGCAGCAAGCTGTTGCGACGGAGCGGCTGACTTGACAGCAACCGTGGTGGCCTGTTTTGCGGGCGCTTTCTGCACCGCAGCCGGAGTGGTTTCAGCGATGGATTGAACTGGCGGAGAGACGGGGGTTTGTTGCGCTACCGAACGATCAGCGGCCGCCGGAGCATCGGGACTCGGCAAAAGCTGGTAAGCAAGGCCGGCGACAAGCGTCAGTGCCGCGAATGAAGCCACAAGACGCCAAGGCGTTTTCACACCAGATGTTTCAGGCTGGCATTGCGCACAGATTGCATCGGCACTTCCTGCCGGCATGAGCTGTAGCGGCTGTGATTTCAGCACCGAGGAAGCAATCCAGGCCCGTTCGCAGGCAGCGCGCAGATCGGCATCATTGGCGAGACGCTTTTGGAAGAAACGGCGCTCGCTGTCCGACAGTTCGCCGTCGATATAGGCGCTGAGTTGTTCTAAATCGGTTTCACTGATCGGTTTCATGGGCGGACTCTTTGGGACTCGTAAAGGGGGCGCAGGCGGGCATCAATGGCCTCACGCGCGCGAAAAATGCGGGAACGTACGGTTCCCACCGGTGAATTCATGACTTCGGCGATTTCCTCATAGGAAAGACCTTCCATCTCTCGCAGGGTGATGGCCTGCCGGATTTCTTCCGGCAACTGAGCCAAGGCCTTGCTGACTACTTGGGCAAGCTCTTCGCGCAAAAGTTCATGCTCCGGAGTATCGTTGTTCTGCACATAGATGCCGCCCTCGATGAACTCGGCATCCTCCAGTTCCACATCGGCACCGGGGCGCCGTTTCTGGCTGGCCAGATGGTTCTTGGCGGTATTGACTGCAATCCGGTACATCCATGTATAGAACTGGCTTTCACCGCGGAAACCCGGCAGTGACCGGTAGGCTTTGATGAAGCTGTCCTGAACCACATCCTGGCACTCCGCCGGATTGCGCACGAAACGGCTGACCACCGCCGCGATACGGTGCTGGTATTTCCTGACCAACAGGTCGAAGGCGCTCTTGTCGCCTTTCTGGGCCCGCTGAACCAGCTCGGTATCGATTTCGTGTTCGCCCATCGGGCCGGGATCTCCGTATCGTTGCAGCCAATGGCTACGGGGTTTGTCGCTTTCGGGCCGCAAAAGTTCCCGATAATTGACCAATATGCGCAAAACGGTGATGATAAGCTTACTTCAATTTCAATCAAACGAATGTATGAATCAGTTCAGTGGTCTTTCCCCGCAGCATTGGCAGCTTGAAGCACGCAACGACGGCATCCTGATTCTCAGTCTTGAACGCAAAGACACCAGCGTCAATACCTTATGTCAGGCCGTGCTGAATGAGCTCGATGGCCTGTTGGAGCGCATGGCCTTCGCGCCGCCGAAAGGCTTGATCATCCGTTCCACCAAAAAAGCCGGTTTCATCGCTGGTGCCGATATCGCCGAATTCGCCGAATTCGATGCCAAAGGGACGGTGCTCGATGCCATCAGCAACGGTCAGAACATCTTCCAGCGCATCGCCGAACTGCCCTGCCCCACGGTCGCCTTGATTCACGGCCACTGCATGGGCGGAGGGACCGAGCTGAGCCTGGCCTGCAGCGCACGCGTGGCGTCGAATGATGCCAGTACCCGCATCGGCTTGCCGGAAGTGAAACTCGGCATCTATCCGGGCTGGGGTGGCAGTGTTCGCCTACCCCGCTTGGTTGGCGCCCCGGCGGCCTTCGACATGATGCTGACCGGTCGCGCACTTTCGGGCAAAGCGGCACGCGCCATCGGTCTGGTCGACGCAGTGACCGCGCCGGACCTGATGGTCAACAAGGCCGTCGAATTCATCGAACACGGCGTCAATCGCCCGTTCAAACAGAAAGCGACAGCGTGGCTCAGCAACAGCTGGCTGGCTCGGCAGATTCTGCCCGGCGTACTGACCAAACAAGTGGCGCGCAAAGCCCGCAAGGCCCATTACCCCGCACCTTATAGCCTGATTGACACCTGGCGGCGATCCGGCGGCATGCCGGTGCGCGCGGCGCTGAAACAGGAAGGTTATTCGGTCGCCAAACTGGCACAGGGGCCGACCGCGCGCAACCTGACCCGTATCTTCTTCCTGATGGAGCGCCTGAAATCGCTTGGCGGGAAGGAGCATGGCATTGCCCATGTGCATGTGATTGGCGCCGGTGTGATGGGCGGTGATATCGCCGCCTGGTGCGCCCTGCGCGGCTTCGATGTGAGCTTGCAAGACCGCGAAATGCAGTACATCCAACCCGCGCTCGACCGTGCCGACACCCTGTTCGCGAAAAAGGTGAAGGATGAAACCAAGCGTGCAGCGACTCGTGCGCGTTTGCAGGCCGATGTGGCTGGAGATGGCGTAGGAAAGGCCGACCTGGTTATCGAAGCCATCTTCGAGAATCTGGAAGCGAAACAGGCACTGTATGCGGCGCTGGAACCGAAAATGAAGCCGAACGCCCTTCTGGTATCCAACACCAGCTCGATCGCGCTGGATACGCTCGGCGCAAAGTTAAGCCACCCGGCACGTTTCGCCGGTCTGCACTACTTCAATCCGGTAGCGATGATGCCGCTGGTGGAAATCGTCCGTCATGCTGGCATGGCCGCCGAAACCGAACGCCGTTTGGCTGCGTTCTGCCGCAGCATCGACAAACTACCGGTACCGGTCGCCGGAACCCCTGGCTTTTTGGTCAACCGCATTCTGGCGCCCTACATGCAGGAAGCCATCTTGGCATTCTCGGAAGGCATTCCGGGGCGCGCCATCGACAAAGCCGCGCTGGACTTCGGCATGCCGATGGGACCCATCGAATTGGTTGACACAGTCGGCCTGGATGTTGCCGCCAGTGTCGGCAAGATCATGGCCGAATTCCACGGCCAGACATTGCCGGACACGCTGCAGGTGACGCCAGGAAAACGCGGCAAGAAAGACGGTGAAGGCCTTTACAAGTGGGTCGATGGCAAAACGGTGAAACCGGACTTGGCTAAGGATTACAAAGCACCCGACGACCTGCAGGACCGCCTGGTATTCGCTCTACTCAATGAAGCCGTGTCCTGCCTGCATCAAGGCGTGGTCAGCGATGCCGAGCTGTTGGATGCCGGTGTCATTTTCGGTACCGGTTTTGCTCCGTTCCGCGGTGGCCCGATCGAACACATCAAGGCCATCGGCAGGGAACCGGCCTTGGCCACACTGAAATCACTAGAGAACAAGTACGGTGCGCGCTTCGCACCGAAAGCGGGATGGGACGCTTTGTAATCAAAATCCAGGATTAACAAAAAGCCGGCCAAAGCCGGCTTTTTGTTTATTTCTTGCAGCCTATCAGAATGATTTCCTGACCAGGGTGGATAACGTAGTTCGGTGGGGAAAGATCATTGACCTTGATTAAGCGACTGAGATCGCAGTCGAATGTTCGAGTAATCATCATCAGAGTTTCGCCCGGCTTGACGATGTATTTACCGTTGTGCTTTTGCGAAACCGCCGACGCGGAATCCATATCGTCGTTGGCCGTTGTTTCGGCGACGATGACCGGCGCTGGCCGGTAGAAAACCGGGGTCTTGCGGGCCTGGGTCAGCATTTTTGCTTGCTCGCTACGCGGCCCGCCAACGCAGTTGGCCTGATAACTGGCAACAAGTTTCTTAGGGGCACGCAGGACGATGCCCTGCGCAATATACTGGCCGGGCTCGTAATGCGGATTGAGGTTGCGCAGGACACGGAACCAGCCGGACTGATTATGCGGATTACCCAGACAGATGGTGAGTTCGTTGATGGTTGTAGCACGCTGCAGGGTCAGACTGCCAGGTGAGTAATCCAGTTTCGGATAGGTCAGACCGTATTCATGGCCGTGCAGAAACAACCAAGCCGCTGCCAATACAGCCGGCACGTAATCGCGGGTTTCTGCCGGCCATTCGGTATACACGTTCTCCTGCCAGAAATCACCGCCGCGTTCGCCATAGATGCGCCGGGCCCGGCCTTCACCGCCGTTGTAACCGGCAATAGCCATTTCCAAACTGCGGTTGAGCTCTTCGAAACGCTCATTCATATACTGGGCATTGGCGCGCGTCGCGAACTGAGGATCGTAACGCATGTCATAGCCCGGACCCGAATCCAGCTTGAACCTGCGGCCCGTGGCCGGCATGAATTGCAGGGGGCCAGCTGCGCCGGCCCTGGACACCGAATGCACCTTGCCGCCGGACTCCTTGGTCATCATGCCGAATAGCAAGGCTTCTGGTAGGCCGGCCTTTTCGTACTCCGGCGCCATCAGATAGCGCATGTAATGGTAGTTTTCCCAGGAGTCCATGAAGAACCCGCGATTTACCGTCAACCAGTTGGCGATGGCTGCCTGCATCGGCTCGTTGTATTTGGTTAGCAGCTCGAGATTACGAGATCCCAGCAGTTTGATCGTCGTACCCAAGGCCGGTATGTTCTGAGGTGCCAAGGCGGTAGCGCCAGAAGCTGCGGAAGAAGGCATATCCGATTGCTTAATCAGCTGCTCATAGGCACTGATGACCTTGGTTTTCGAGCAGGTCTTCAGCTTGAAGCACTGATTGGCCTGATCCTCGAGGTCTTCGATGGCCTTGTTCATCACCACCAACTGGCTGTCATCACCGGTTTCGTAAAGATCCCGGGCCTGCTGATAGGTTTTCAGGGTTTGATCGATCTGCGTATAAAGCAGGGACTCCCGGGTCGGCTTGGCGGCATCCGCACTGCCGGAAAAAAACCCGGCAAACAGGATGGTGACTAACAATCGGCTGATCCGCATGAAATCTCCTTGGCACATGCTTTATGCTATCCAAACTGCATTATCTGTCATAGCTGACCCAGACTCCATAAATTTTTCGTGAATACCCCATGAGCCGATGGCGTCCACCCTCCGAAGCCAGCACCGCCCTGATCACTCAAGACGGCCGTGAACGCCTGCGCGCGGAGCTTCAGGACCTCTGGCAGGTCCGGCGCCCGGAAGTGGTCAGGGCATTGTCTGCTGCCGCCGCCGAAGGGGATCGCTCTGAAAACGCAGAATACATCTACCGCAAGAAACAACTGGGTGAAATCGACCGGCGTGTCCGCTATCTGAGCAAACGCATCGAGGTGCTGAAAGTCCCCGAACAGGACAAAACCCCGCGTGACCGCATTTTTTTCAGCGCCCATTTCGAATTGGAAAACGAGGACGGGGATGTGCGCCGTTACCGGATCGTCGGGCCGGATGAAACCGATGCGCGATCGAACTGGATCAGCATCGACTCGCCACTGGCACGGGCGGCGTTGAACAAGGCCGTGGATATGGAATTCGAGGTCGAACTGCCGACGGGCCTGACCCGCTACCTCGTGGTTTCAATCGACTACGAGGCTTAGAAGTCGGCGTTTTCCGGATCGACCAGCGCGAACAGATCGTGCTCGTCGGCGCCCATGATGGTGACATCCACGAATTGACCGGGTTTCAAACCCATGCGCTCGCCGTCCTGAATCTGCACCAGACCGTCGATTTCGGGGGCATCGGCTTTCGAGCGTGCGATGGCCAGCTCGCCATCCAGGGAATCGACCAGCACCTGCTGCACGCTGCCGACCTTGCGCTGCAGCTTCTCGGCACTGATATCCGCCTGCAGCTCCATGAAACGCGCCAGACGCTCCTGCTTGATTTCTTCCGGAACGGCATCCGGCAAGGCATTGGCGGCTGCGCCGTCCACCGGCGAATAGGCGAAGGCGCCGATCCGGTCGAGCTCGGCCTGATCGATGAAACTCAGCAACTGCTCGAAATCGTCCTCGGTCTCGCCGGGAAAGCCGACGATGAAGGTGCTACGGATGGTCAGGTCCGGGCAGATATCGCGCCATTTCTGGATGCGCTCGAGATTCTTATCGACCGCGCCCGGACGTTTCATCAGTTTCAGAATGCGCGGACTGGCATGCTGGAACGGGATGTCCAGATACGGCAAGAGCTTGCCTTCGGCCATCAGCGGAATGATGTCGTCCACATGCGGGTACGGGTAAACGTAATGCAGGCGCGACCACACGCCAAGCTCCGAGAGGCCTGCACACAGGTCCTTCATGCGGGTCTGGTAGGTTTTTTCACGCCAGGATCGTTCGGCATAGCGCAGATCCACGCCGTAGGCGCTGGTGTCCTGTGAAATGACCAGCAGCTCCTGCACGCCGCCACGCACCAGCTTCTCGGCTTCGCGCAACACCTCGTCCACCGGACGCGAGACCAGATCGCCGCGCATGGACGGAATGATGCAGAAGCTGCAACGGTGGTTGCAGCCTTCGGAAATCTTGAGATAGGCGTAGTGCTTCGGGGTCAGCTTGATGCCGTAGTCCGGCACCAGATCGATGAACGGATCGTGCTTGGGCGGCAAAGCGGCATGCACCGCGCTCATCACCGTGCTGTAATCCTGCGGACCGGAAATCGACAGCACATCCGGAAACTGCTCACGGATCTGCTCCGGGCGCTTGCCCAGACAGCCGGTCACGATGACCTTGCCGTTCTCGGCCATGGCCTCGCCGATGGCATCCAGCGATTCCTCGACCGCCGAGTCGATGAAGCCGCAGGTGTTGACTACCACCACGTCGGCCTTGTCGTAGGTCGGCACGATGTCGTAGCCTTCCACCCGCAGTTGGGTCAGAATGCGCTCGGAATCGACCAAGGCCTTGGGGCAGCCGAGACTGACGAAACCGACTTTCGGGTTGGACTTTGACATGCGGGAACCGGCACCGGATACTGGGGCTTGGATTATACCGTTTCCCGACCAAGCCATTGATGAATCAGCCTGAATTCCGACTCGACGGCCGCCTTGAGGCCGACACCCACTTTCTGCTGGACGCCCCGCTGTGCCGGATCGGGCTGATGGACGATTCGCGCTTTCCCTGGCTGATACTGGTGCCGCGGGTGCCGAATGTGCGCGAATGGCCCGATCTGAGCACCCCGGACCAACTGCAGTTGCAGGCCGAAATCAATGCCGCAGCCCGCGCACTGCAGCAGGCGTTTCCGCACGGTCAGAAGCTGAACATCGCGGCTCTGGGCAATGTGGTGCCGCAGCTGCACATCCATGTGATCCTGCGCCATGACGGCGATGCCGCTTGGCCAGCGCCGGTCTGGAATTCGGGTCAGCGTCAGCCGTATGACGACGCCGAGGCGGCGGATGTTTTGGACCTACTGAATACAGCTTTATTGAAGAATTTTTCTGATTGACGCTGATTTCAGCCTAAGTCTAAATTGAATTATCAAGCCAAACTTTTGATACATAAACTCTCAGATGAAGGAACAGAATAAATATGCGAAAGATAACTTCATTCGGATTTCTCTTG
The DNA here is from genome assembly GCF_044353605.1 of Arenimonas sp. Taxonomy (GTDB): domain Bacteria; phylum Pseudomonadota; class Gammaproteobacteria; order Xanthomonadales; family Xanthomonadaceae; genus Arenimonas. The sequence continues at coordinate 37,523 of NZ_JBILBO010000013.1, forward strand.
GCGATAGGCGCTTCAACCACCTTAGCTATCGAACCAGTCAAAAATAGAAGTACGTTATGCTCTCTAGAGTTTGGACGATACGCTGACGGTGTATATGTTGGTAGCACACCAATGGAGGATGCTTGCCGAACCGAGCATCGCGAATCTAGAGAAAAGATATGCAAAAAAAATTACAACCGACCTGAAATCATTAATGCCTGCATGCTTACTTACGATGGAATATCTGAGCAAATTAAGAAAGCTGAAATAAATTGATAATCGAGGAATACTTACGAAAAGGGGCCAAAGTAATTCATGCTTGAATAGCCAATTTCAGATTGCGTTCCCACAGTAACCGGGCGCGTCATTCTGACGCTCGGTAGAACTCAGGTCTTCGGTAGCGTAACGCCGGTCTGGCCCTGGTATTTGCCGCCGCGGTCTTTGTAAGAGGTCTCACAGACTTCGTCGGATTGGAAGAACAGCATCTGCGCGACGCCCTCGCCGGCATAGATTTTCGCCGGCAGCGGTGTGGTGTTGCTGAACTCGAGCGTGACATGGCCTTCCCACTCCGGTTCCAGCGGCGTCACATTCACGATGATGCCGCAGCGCGCGTAGGTGCTTTTGCCGAGGCACACCACCAGCGTGTCACGCGGGATGCGGAAGAACTCGACCGTACGCGCGAGCGCGAAGGAGTTCGGCGGAATGATGCAGACATCGGCTTCGATGTCGACGAAGCTGGTCGGATCGAAAGCCTTGGGATCGACGATGGTCGAGTTGATGTTGGTGAAGATCTTGAACTCGCGGGCGCAGCGCACGTCGTAGCCGTAGCTGGAGGTGCCGTAGGACACGATGCGATGGCCATCGGCGGCGGTTTTGACCTGGCCGGGTTCGAACGGTTCAATCATGCCCTGTTGTTCGGCCATGCGGCGGATCCAGCGGTCGGATTTGATGCTCATATCGGGTCTCGGAAAGGGTTCAGGTATTTTGGATGACGATGTTGGGAATGCCAATGTTTTTGTTGCGGGCCTGCTGGGAAAGCCGGGCTGCGGCCTTGCGAGCGATGCCACGGTAAGCCGCGGTCGCCGGCGAATCGGGATCGGCGGCGACTGTCGGCCGACCGGAATCCATTTGTTCACGGATGTGGCGCGCCAAGGGCAGCTGCCCGAGCAGTTCCACACCGTATTGTTCGGCCATGCGTGCCCCGCCGCCCTCGCCGAAGATAGCCTCGGCATGACCGCAGTTGCTGCAGATATGAGTCGCCATGTTTTCGATGATTCCAAGAACGGGAACTTCCACTTTTTCGAACATTTTCAATGCTTTCTTGGCATCTATTAAAGCGATATCTTGCGGCGTGGTGACAATGATTGCCGCTGAAACCGGCACCCGTTGCGCCAAAGTCAGCTGGATATCGCCGGTGCCCGGCGGCAGATCGATGATCAAATAGTCCAGATTCTGCCAGCGGGTGGTGGTCAATAACTGCTGCAGGTACTGGGTGGTCATCGGGCCGCGCCAAATGGTCGGGGTGTCTTCACCCAGAAACAGGCCGATCGACATCGCCTGCAGGCCATGCGCGATTTTCGGTTCGACGGTTTTGCCGTCGAGACTGTCGGGTTTGCCGGTGATACCGAGCATCATCGGAATCGAGGGGCCGTGGATATCGGCATCCAGTATGCCGACGGTCGCACCTTCGGCGACCAGTGCCAGAGCCAGATTGACGGCAGTGGTGGACTTGCCGACACCGCCCTTGCCCGAAGCCACAGCAATGATGTTCTTCACACCCGGCAGTGGCGACAGATCGTTTTGGACCTTATGTGCCGGAATGCGGGTGTCGATGCTGACCGCTACGGCGGTGGCGCCGAGCATGGTTTTCAAACGGGATTCGATGGCGACAATCATGGCCGGGTGCGCGGAACGCGCCGGGTAACGCCACTGCAGGGCGATGGCTGCGTTGTTGCCGTCCACACCGATGGCCTGCACATGGTTGCCCGCAATCAGGTCCAGGCCGGTGTCGGGATCGGAAATATGAGCCAATTCGGCGCGGATGGCGGCTTCTGTGAGGGACATGCAGGGGTGCTTCGGGGCAAAACGATATTGTACTGGAAAGCCACAGCGATACGCCAAAGCCTTATAATTCAATTATGTCTATCACGCCCGCGCTCGTTACCACTGCCCTTCCCTATGCCAACGGCCCCCTGCATCTGGGGCATCTGGTCGGCTACATCCAGGCCGACATCTGGGTCCGCGCCCGCCGCTTGGCCGGCGGCACCGCCCATTTCGTCTGCGCTGACGACACCCACGGTACCCCGATCATGCTTGCCGCGGAAAAGGCCGGACTGAGCCCGGAGCAGTTCATCGCCGGCATCCAGGCCGGCCATGAGGCCGACTTCAAGGCCTTCGGCGTCGCCTTCGACCACTACGACTCGACCAACGCGCCACACAACCGGGCCTTTACCGAGCGCGTTTATGCCGCACTGAAGGCGCGCGACAGTATCGCGGTGCGTACCATTAACCAGATGTTCGATCCGGAAAAACAGATGTTCCTGCCGGATCGCTACATCAAGGGCAGCTGCCCGAACTGCAAAACGGCCGACCAGTACGGCGACAACTGCGAGAACTGCGGCGCCACCTACGCACCGACCGAGTTGATCAATCCGGTTTCGGTGGTCTCGGGCGCCAAGCCGGTCTTGAAGGAATCCGAACACTACTTCTTCAAACTCGGTGATTACACGCAGTTCCTGAACGACTGGCTGCAGGGCGACGTTGCACACGAGGGAATCAAAACCAAATTGCGCGAGTGGCTGGATGCCGACGGTGGACTGCGTGACTGGGACATTTCGCGGGATGCGCCCTACTTCGGCTTCCCGATTCCCGATGCGCCCGGAAAATACTTCTATGTCTGGCTGGACGCACCGATCGGTTATCTGTCGAGCTTTCAGGCCTTATGCGAGCGTGAAGGCCTCGACTTCGATGCCTTTCTGGATGCCACGCGCAACGCGGAAAACCAAACCGAACTTCACCACTTTCTTGGAAAGGACATCGTCAACTTCCACGGCCTGTTCTGGCCGGCGGTGCTGCATGGCGCCGGCTTCCGCGCACCGACCAAATTACACGTGAACGGCTACCTGACCGTCAACGGCGCCAAGATGTCGAAATCACGCGGCACTTTCGTCATGGCACGCAGCTATCTTGAAGCTGGATTGCAGCCGGAAGCGTTGCGCTATTACTTCGCCGGAAAATCCGGCTCCGGCGTGGCCGATCTCGATCTCAACCTTGAGGATTTCGTGGCCAAGGTCAATGCTGACATCGTCGGCAAGTTCGTCAACATCGCCAGCCGCTGCGCCGGTTTCATCAACACCCGTTTTGACGGCATGCTGGCGGACAGCCTGCCCGACACCGCCACCTATTCGCAGTTCGAAACCGAATTCATTGCCATCCGGGAGAGCTATCTGGCGGGTGAAACGGCCCAAGCCCTGCGCCAGACCATGGCTTTGTCCGATATCGCCAACCGTTATATCGACGAACAGAAACCATGGGTGCTTGCCAAGGATCTGGACCAGAGCGCGGCATTGCATGGCGTATGCACGCAGGCACTGAATCTGTTCCGCGTACTGGCCGTGGCACTCAAACCGATTCTGCCGCAGGTTGCCGCACAGGCGGAATCCTTCCTCAATGCCCCGATAAGCACCTGGGCCGACTTCAGGGCCCCGCTGCTGAGCCATCGCATTGCCGCCTATAGTCCCTTGTTCACCCGCATCGACCCGAAGAACATCCAAACCATGATTGACGCCTCCAAAGACACCGCCACCGCCGCACCTGCAGCCGATGCCAAATCGGCTAAAGCTGCCGAACCCAAAAAGCCAGCTGCCGCTGAACCCACACCCGGCACCATCGGCATCGACGATTTCGCCAAACTCGACCTGCGCATCGGTAAAGTCCTGGAATGCAGTTTCGTTGACGGCTCCGACAAACTGCTGCGCTTTCTGTTGGACGCCGGCGATCTCGGGCAACGTCAGATTTTTTCCGGAATTCGGGGTAGCTACGCCGAACCGGAAAAACTGATCGGTCGCAAGGTGGTGTTCATCGCCAATCTGGCGCCGCGCAAAATGCGCTTCGGGGTATCCGAAGGCATGATCCTCTCGGCCGGCGGTGATGATGGACTGTACCTGCTCGATGCCGACACTGGCGCGCAACCCGGACATCCGGTCAAATAAGCATGGCGAACAGGCCGACGGCCGACGACATCAATAATCTGCTTCCGCAGACCCAGTGCGGGCAATGCGATTTTGCCGGCTGTCGTCCGTATGCCGAAGCCATTGCCGAGGGTCGCGCCGACATCAATCAGTGCCCACCTGGCGGCGACGCCGGTATCCGCGCCTTGGCTTTGCTGCTCGGGGTGGAGGCCAAACCACTTAATCCAAAGCATGGCGCGTCTTTACCGGATAGCGTGGTGATCATCCGCGAGGCTGAATGCATCGGCTGCACCAAGTGCATCCAAGCCTGCCCGGTCGATGCCATCATCGGAGCCTCGAAACGCATGCATACCGTGCTGGCCGACTGGTGCACCGGTTGCAATCTGTGCATTCCTCCATGTCCGGTCGATTGTATCGACATCGTTGCACGCTGACTTACTTCAGGCGTTCGACACGATAGCCCTTTTTCCGTAAAAGCTGGACGAGACCGTCGTCACCCAGCAAATGCAGCGCGCCGACCACAACCATAGTTTCGTCACTTGCTTCATCATCTAGCATTGCTTGAACCTGCGGTAACCACGCATGGTTACGGTCCACGTTTATGCTTTGGTAAAGATCAGGATACTCGCGACGCATACGTGCGACGGTCTCGCGTTGTAGGCCGTTGACATCACCGGATTTCCACAAACGACGGAGCTTTTCCAGGTCGCGTGCATTGTCCGCTGCATTAGCATCCAGGGCCTCCTGCAATAACTGCTGTTGCGCCTGAAGCGGCATGCCATCGAACAGGTCGATTTGCTGGCTGGCTTTTTCCAGTCCAATGGCCGGTTTAGCCACTGGTTTTGCCGCCGCCATGAAGTGCCGGTCCACACCAAGTTCGGACTCGAATCCTTGCGCCTTTGCCTGGGTATTGACCACAAGAATCGCCACAAACCAAGGTTCAAGTCGGTTCAGACTGGCGATGGGAAATGACGGGTTGGCTTGGCTCCAGACCGACAGTCGGTGCCATGATGCTTCGGGCAGAAGCGCCTGTAGATTCTGTCCGCCCGGCAACAGCGCCGCCTGCTGCATTCGTGCCGCCAGGTCGGGAGATTGCAGTTCATGCGGCGCCACCTCAAAGGCCATTCGTTCGGCATCGGCATAGGCATTCATCACGCTTTTAGATAGCGGATAATCTTCAGCCTTCAAGGCATGAAAAGATCCAAGCAGATAGACACTGTTATCGGCATCGCTGACCTTCCAGATCGCTGGTGTGCTCGCTGTTCCCGATGCGCAACCGGCAACAAAACACGCCAGCGCGAGCCAAGGCGTTATTTTTTTCATGGGGTGATTTTTCGCGGCTTTTTCTCACCCGCGACAACTGCTATATCCATCCGATTCTCCGGTGGCGGCATCGGACAGGTCGAGAATGCCGTAAAGGCACAGGGGGGATTGTAGGCCTTATTGAAGTCAACCACCGTTTTGCCATCGGGCCCCGGATACTCGGCATACAGGAAGCGGGCGGCGGCATAACTTTCCTTGCCCGATGTACGGTCCGCAAAGACCAGGAACAGGCGGTGATCACCCTCATCGATGGCTTCCAGGGTGAACTTCTGTTCGCCGGCACTGAACGTCACCGTGCCTGGATTCATCATCGGCTCGACCATGCCAAGAATGTTGACGATGTCGATGGTCCGTCCGGCATCATGCGGCGTGAAGGTTGCCGTGTAACGGAAGGTCTTATCCACGGGGAAATAATCGATTCCGGTGAATCTGGTCCGGGTTGCGGCCTCGGAATCGCGCACGCGCAGTGCGAGCTTGCCGCCCCGCTCGATGACGATGAAACTGGCCTTGCCGTCGTTGAATCCAACCACGGTTGCCGTACCCTGAGAATCCGGCAAAAGTTTGGTCCGGCCCGCGGCCGGCTGACCATCAATGCTTAGCGAGACGCCGTTTTCTGGCTGCAACCAGACCTGTTTCCCTTCATCGATGGTGATCAGGCCGAGTTTGTCCGGACCGACAGTAAGCCGCGTTCCATTGGCTTCGCCCGAACCGACCCGGGTTACGCCCGATTTCGGTAGCCAATGCATCCCGACCAGTGACAGCCATCCGTCGGGCTTGGTCAAACGCCCAATGCGCTCCGTGCGCCACTTCATGATTTCGCTGTAATGTTTCATTTTTTCGGCTTTTTCCTTGGCTAATTGCTCCGGACTCGGCCCCTGCTGGCAACCGGCCAGCAACAGCGCGGTCAGCACCATGGTGTATGTACGCATCATCGTCCCCTCAGGAATAAACGGTCTAATTCGGATCGGCTCAACTGCACCCAGGTCGGGCGGCCATGGTTGCATTGGCCGGAGCGCTCGGTGGCTTCCATGGCGCGCAGCAGGGCATTCATTTCCGGAACGCTCAAACGCCGGTTGGCGCGCACGGAACCATGACAGGCCATGGTCGACAACAGCTCGTTCTGCGCTTCCTGCAGACGTCGGGAAGCACCATACTCGCGGAATTCGGACAGCAC
>NZ_JBILBO010000031.1:0-3949 GCF_044353605.1 Arenimonas sp.
GGCGTGGTCGAATTCGATGCCGAGCAGCGGGCGCTCAGCATCGAAGAAAAGCCGACAGCTCCCAAAAGCAATTACGCGGTGACCGGCTTGTATTTTTACGACGCACAGGTTGGCGAGATTGCCCGTGGCATCCGGCCTTCGGCCCGCGGCGAATTGGAAATCACCGACGTCAACCGCGCCTATCTGGAGCAGGGCGCCTTGCATGTGGACATCATGGGCCGTGGTTTCGCCTGGCTCGACACCGGCACCCACGACAGTCTGCACGAAGCGGCCAGTTTCATCGGCACCCTGCAGAAACGCCAGGGCCTGATGGTGGCCTGTCCGGAAGAGATCGCGTTCACCCGCGGCTGGATCGATGCCGAGCAGGTGCTGCGCCTGGCCGCGCCCTTGGCCAAAAACGATTACGGGCGCTATCTGCGCAACCTGGTGAAATGACGATGGCGCTGACCGTCACTGCCACCGAGTTGCCCGGCGTGCTGATGCTGCAGCCGCAGCGGCATGCCGATGCCCGCGGATTTTTCATGGAAAGTTTCAACCAGCGCGATTTCCATGCCGCCACCGGCAGCACAGCGGTGTTCGTGCAGGACAACCACAGCCGTTCGGCGCCGGGCGTGCTGCGCGGTCTGCATTATCAACGGCAACACCCGCAGGGCAAACTGGTGCGGGTGGTGCAGGGTGCGGTGTTCGATGTGGTGGTCGATCTGCGCCGGTCTTCGCCGACCTTCAAACGCTGGATCGGCGTGGAACTCTCGGCCGACAACGGCCGCCAGCTCTGGATTCCGCCGGGCTTCGCGCACGGCTTTCTGGCCTTGGCCGAAGGCGCCGACATGCTCTACAAAACCACCGACTACCGCGTGGCCGACGATGAATACGCGCTGCGCTGGGATGATCCGATCATCGCCATCGACTGGCCATTGCGATCACCGCCGCAGCTGTCGGACAAAGACGCACAGGCGCCGGGTGTGGATCCCGACCACTGTTTTGACTGAACTCAGCAATAAAAAAGCCCCCGTTTCCGGGGGCTTTTCACATCACATCAATTTTGCTTTTCTTCCCTCTCCCTCTGGGAGAGGGTTAGGGTGAGGGCCAGAGCAGTGGCTTACTTCTTCTGACCGTCCTTGAAACCTTCCTCGTAACCTTTCGAGAACGCCGACTCGTAACGCGAATCGTAGCTGTCTTCGTGGCGCTGGTAAGCGTTCTTGGCACCGGCTTTGGCGTCGTCTTGGCCGGCGGCAAAGCCTTCCTTGAAGTACACGCAGGCGGTCTTATCCATCGTGGTCGGGCAAGCCGGGGCATCGGCCAGAACCGAACCGGCCATGAACAGGCTGGCGAGGGCGAGGGCGAATACACGCGATTTCATGAGTTTCTCCAATGCGGACCAATGTCCGTGCCATAAGCATAGCAAGTTCCGCACCTGCCGCAAGCCGGGGGCTGAATGCCGGATTAATCCCCCCGGTCTGCCGATTTCCTCTAAAATGAGCGGAATTCCCTGAAAATCAAGCGCATGAAGCCCTTATCCCATCTTGACCGGCTGGAAGCGGAAAGCCTGCATATCTTCCGCGAAGTCGCGTCCGAGTTCAGCAATCCGGTCATGCTCTATTCCATCGGCAAGGACAGCGCGGTGCTTTTGCACCTGTTGGCCAAGGCGTTCTATCCGGCCAAGCCACCGATTCCGCTGCTGCATGTGGACACCACCTGGAAATTCCGCGACATGTACGCGTTCCGGGAAACCGTGGCCGAGCGTTACGGGGTCACCCTGAAAGTGCACATCAACCAAGAGGGCGTGGCCCAGAACGTCAACCCGTTCACCCACGGCGCCACCGTGCACACCGATATCATGAAAACCCAGGGCCTGAAGCAGGCGCTGGATGCCGGCCAGTACGATGCCGCCATCGGCGGCGCCCGCCGCGACGAGGAAAAATCGCGGGCCAAGGAGCGCGTGTTCTCGTTCCGCAATGCCGAACACCGCTGGGACCCGAAAGCGCAGCGCCCGGAATTGTGGGATGTCTATAACACCCGCATCCGCAAAGGCGAAAGCGTGCGCGTGTTCCCGCTGTCGAACTGGACCGAGCTCGACATCTGGCTGTACATCTTCCGCGAGAACATTCCGGTGGTACCGCTGTATTTCGCGCAGGAGCGTCCGGTGGTCGAACGCGACGGCGGCCTGATCATGGTCGACGACGAGCGCATGCCGCTGCATCCGGGCGAAGTCCCGATGATGAAAAAAGTGCGTTTCCGCACCCTGGGTTGCTACCCGCTGACCGGCGCCATTGAATCAGAAGCCTCCGATTTGGAAGCCATCATCGCCGAGATGCTGGCGGCGCGCACCTCCGAGCGTCAGGGCCGGATGATCGATCACGATCAATCCGCCTCGATGGAGAAGAAGAAGCAGGAGGGCTATTTCTGATGGCCACCGATATCCGCGCCTACCTGCAGCAACACGAAACCAAATCCCTGCTGCGCTTCATCACCTGCGGTAGCGTCGATGACGGCAAGAGCACCCTGATCGGGCGTCTGCTGCACGATACCAAAGGCCTGTTCGACGATCAGCTGGCCGCACTGGAAAAAGATTCCGCCAAGCACGGCACCCAGGGCGAAGCCATGGATTTCGCGCTGTTGGTCGATGGCCTGGCCGCCGAACGCGAGCAGGGCATCACCATCGACGTGGCCTACCGCTTCTTCGCCACCGACAAACGCAAATTCATCGTGGCCGATTGCCCGGGCCATGAACAATACACCCGCAACATGGCCACCGGCGCGTCCACCGCCGATGTCGCCGTGGTGCTGATCGACGCCCGTAAAGGCGTGCTGACCCAGACCCGCCGGCACAGCTTCATCGTCTCGCGCCTGGGCATCAAGCACGTGCTGCTGGCGGTGAACAAGATGGATCTGGTTGAATTTGATGAGGGCGTGTTCAATGCCATCGTCGAACAGTACCAGCATCTGGCCGATCAGCTCGGCATTTCCAGCGTGCAGGCGGTGCCCTTGTCGGCACTGACCGGCGACAACCTGATTGCGTCCTCGGCGCGCACGCCTTGGTATGCCGGTCCGTCGGTGCTGTCGTATTTGGAAGAGGTGGGCGAATCCCCCTCAATCCCCCTTTTGGAAAAGGGCGAAGAAACCCCTCCCTTCCTTGGAAGGGAGGATGGGAGGGATGCCTACGGCCGCCTGCCGGTGCAGTGGGTCTGTCGTCCGAATCTGGATTTCCGCGGCTTTGCCGGCACGGTGTGCGCTGGCGCGTTCGCCCCCGGCGATGACGTGGCGGTATTGCCTTCGGGCAAGCGCTCGCGCATCGCCCGCATCGTCACCCAAGACGGCGATCTGGCCCATGCCGGTCGCGGTCAGGCGATTACGCTGACGCTGGAAGATGAAGTCGATATCAGCCGCGGCGATGTCATCGTCTCGGCCAAGAACCCGTGCGAAACCGCCGATCAATTCGCCGCGCACGTCATCTGGATGGACGAGGCCGAATTGATTCCCGGCCGCGGCTACTGGCTGAAAATCGGGGCGCGCACGGTCAATGCCACCGTCACCGAAATCAAGCACAAGATCGACATCAACAGCCAGGAACCGCTGGCGGCTAAAACCCTGCACTTGAACGAAATCGGCGTGTGCAATCTCAAGCTCGATCAGGCCATCGCTTTCGAAGCGTACGCGCTCGACAAGACTCTGGGCGGCTTCATTCTGATCGACCGGCAGAGCAATGCCACCGTTGCCGCCGGCACCATTGATTTCGCGCTGCGCCGCGCCGGCAATATCCACTGGCAGGCGATGGACGTCAACAAGGCTGCGCGGGCCGGGCTCAAAAGCCAGACGCCGCGTTGCATCTGGTTCACCGGTCTGTCCGGTTCCGGAAAATCCACCATCGCCAATCAGCTGGAACAACGCCTGTTGGCCGGCCACCACCACACCTATGCGCTCGATGGCGACAACGTCCGGCATGGTCTGA
>NZ_JBILBO010000023.1:0-12582 GCF_044353605.1 Arenimonas sp.
TACTGAGTCACCGCGGTCATGCGGTCGCCAATGGCATTCCGGTTTTGAGTTGCAATCGCACCGGCTTTGAACCATCACCCCTTGGCGCCAGCGGCATCCGATTCTGGGGCAGTTCGCATGTTCTCGGCCCACAAGGTGAGTTCCTCGCCGAGGCCGGAACCGATGCCCCCGAAATCCTTTACGCCACCCTTGATCTGGCGCGCAGCGAGCAGGTCCGGCGTATGTGGCCGTTTTTGCGTGACCGCCGGATCGATGCCTATGCCGATTTACTGAAACGCTACCGCGATTGAGCCATCAGATGAGCCTACCCGACTTCGCCGGCCAACCGGTCCGCCAATGCACCGTAAACGGGATCGTCTACACCCTGCTCGGCACCGCCCACGTTTCAGTGAAAAGTCTGGAAGCGGTCAAAGCCGCTATTGATGGCGGCGATTTCGATACCATCGCCGTGGAACTTGACGCCAACAGGCACCGGCAACTCACCCAACCGGACGCGCTCTACAAGCTCGACATCTTCCAGATTATCAAGGAAGACAAAATCGGTCTGGTCGCCGCCAACCTGTCTCTAGCCGCCTACCAGCGCCGCCTTGCCGATCAACTCGGCATCGAACCCGGCGCCGAACTCAAGGCCGCGGCCCAGGAAGCTGAAGTTCGTGGCCTGCGGATGGCGCTGATTGATCGCGATGCCGGCATTACGCTGAAACGCAGCTGGTTAAAACTCGGCTTTTTCAAACGCGGCCAACTTGTGGTCGGACTCGGCACCAGCCTTATCAACTCCGATGACATCGGCGAGACGGAAATCGAACAGCTCAAGGAAGGCGACATGCTGGAATCGAGCTTCGGCGAATTCGCTAAACAGACTCCCGAATTGTACGAAAGTATCATCGCCGAACGTGACCGCTACATGGCGGCCAAATTACTGCAACTACGCACCCATGCCGACGTCAAGAATGTCCTTGCCGTTGTCGGCGCTGGCCATCTGGCTGGCCTTGAACGGGCGTTACAGGATCCGGCCAACACGGATGCGACGGTCATTGCCGATTTGGATACCCTACCGGCAAAATCCGGCGTCCACTGGTTCAGCCTGTTCATCGGCCTGTTCCTGATCGGCGGTTTCGCCTGGGGAATGCACGAAGGCGGCTTGAAGCTGGCCGGTATACTCTTACTTCAGTGGGTGCTGATTACCGGCTTCGGTGGTTTGATCGGATGCATCGCCGCCAAGGGCCATTGGTTGAGCTGCTTGGCCGCATTCGTCGCATCGCCATTTACGCCACTGCATCCGGCGCTAAGCTCGGGCATGGTTTCGGCCTATGTCGAGGCCAAACTCCGCAAACCCACCTACGAAGACCTGCTAAAACTCAAGGACGATACCGTCGAAATCTCCGGATGGTGGAAAAACCGTTTCGCTCGGATTCTGGTGACCTTCATCCTAACCAACTCCGGCACCGCACTGGCGGTCTGGATCGCCGGCGCGGCTTTCTTCATCAAGCTCGGTTGACCGGCCCTCAGGCCGGTTTCACGAAACGTTGCAGAGGCGCTTTGGCTTTGGCCCGCGCGATGACAGCGCTGGTTTTGATGCGTAAATCGTCCAATGCGGCATAGATGGTCGGAAGGAAAATCAGGCTGACGATGGTCGAAAACGCCAAGCCCCCGACCACGGCACGGGCCATCGGATAGTAGGCTGGACCATCGCCGCCAATTTGGGTCGTACCGAAACACAGCGGCAGCATGCCCAGTATGGTGGTACCCATGGTCATCAGAATCGGGCGCAAACGCTCCTTGCAGCCCATAACCAGAGCCTCAGTCCGGGCATGGCCGCTTCGACGCAAGGCATTGATGTGTTCAAACAACACTATGCCGTTATTGACCACCACGCCCATCAGTACCAAGATGCCGATAGAGGCCATGATCGAGAATGTTGTTCCGGTCAATGCGAACAGCCAGAACACACCGAGCGCGGAAAACAGGATGCTGGTCAAAATCGCCAGCGGCATCAGCAATGACTCGAACAATGCGGCCATGACGATGAGAATCATCAACAGCGCGATGAGTGTGTTGGTTCCCATCTGTCCGGCCGCATCGCCGCCGTTGAAGCCGCCCTGGCTCTCGCTCCAGGAATAGCCCGGTGGCAAGTTGCTCAGGACTCGTTTGAACGCCGCCATGGCCTCCTCGCTGGTCACATTATCGGCTTTATTGGCTTTAATGGATAACGAGGTTAATCGGTCCTGACGGTAAATCTCACTGTCACCTTTGCGGATCTCGACATTGATGACGGACATCAGCGGTACCGTGGTGCCGTCCGGACGCCGCAGGGTCAAACCGGAGAGTTCTTGAACACGGAATTTCTCGGCGCCGGCAAAGCGGACCCACATCGGGATTTCCTGGTCGTCCTTGCGGAACTCACGCAGTGTCGTTCCACGCAGGGCGATGCTGATGTATTGGGCGACATCCTGCGCGCTGAATCCGAGCGCACCGGCACGATCACGATCAACACTGACCCGGATCTCGCTATTTTCATCACCGGTATTCAGACGCACGTCGCGTAGTTCTGGCTGCTTGGCCAGAACCGGAATCACCTCGGTTCCAATCTGCTTCAGCATTTCGGTGGAATCACCGCTGAGGAAAATTTCGACGCTGTTATCCTGTCCACCACCGCCGCCGCCAGGGCCGCCGCCGCCCTGAAAACCGACCTCGGCACGCGCAAATTTCGGAATTTCGGAGCGGATCATCTCCTGAACCTGTTCGGATGACATGGCGCACTGATAACCCGAATTCACCAGCCGGATACTGCGGGATACGAAGCTGTTACATGAACGAAGATCGTCACGCAAGGTCAGGTTCATGCCGCCCCAGCCTTGTTCACTGAAGAACACATACACTTGCTTGATCTGGTAGCGCTCACGGTTCCCATCCATGAACTGCTCGACCTTGGCTACCTCATCAGACATCTGTTCGAGCGAATAGGCACCGTTCCATTTGAAATACAGGGACAGTTCACGACCGACTTCGTTGGAATTCATGTCGAACTTGGTGAGCTTGAAAGGCACCATGCTGACCATGACGATGAAAAGAATCCCGAGTATGGAAAGCCGGCGGTTGGCCAGCGTCCATTCCAGGAAACGACCATAACGACGGGTCAATGCCGACACGAAGCCATGGGACTGGGTAATGGCCGGCGGTGTCTTCAACCTTGCGGAAATCATCGGAATCAGACTCACGGCAACTAACCACGATGCAAGCAATGCAATGGTGATGGTTAGCGCGACCTGCGAAAGATAAATCGAGATGAAATTCGTCTCTCCGAACAGATTCGGAAGAAAAACGATAATCGAAGTCAGTGTGCCGCATGAAATGGCCAGCTGTACCGATTTGGTGCCTTCGATGGCACACATCATCGGATTGTCCGGATATTTTTCACGATACTGATAGATGCTTTCGACCACCACCACGGCGTTGTCAACCAGCATGCCAATACCAAGCAGCAGCCCCATCATCGACAGCACGTTCAGGGTCATGCCGGCGAAGTACATCACACCAAGGGTAATGATGATACAGATCGGAATAGCGAGACTGACCATCAGCGTGGAAGGCCAGTGCCTGAGAAAATAGAACAGTACGACAATCGACAGCATTGACCCGATGACACCGGCTTCGATGAGTTCGGCAATAGAACTCTTCACACTTTCGGCGGCATCACTCACGATGATGAACTTGATGCCCGTCAGATCCGGATCCTGCTTGATTTTTTCGATTTCGGCGTTGATAGCATCTGCAACGTTTACTAAATTGGCATTCTGTTCACGCAGAATGTCGACACCGACCGCCGCACGGCCGTCGAGGCGTCTTCCGAAATCCTGGCGCTGCAGTTTGAAACGTACATCTGCGATATCGCCAAGCCTGAGCCCCTTATCATTCAGCGGCAGTTGTCGAAGCTCATCAACACTCTTGATTTCACCGATGGGCTGAACGCGAATACGCCGCTCACGGTCATTGATATCACCGGCGGAAACCGAAAAATTGACGGACTGAAGCTTCGCAGACAACTCATTAAGACCTACGTTGTGACTGGCGAGGCGGACAGGGTCAATGGCGATTTCGACTTCCGGAGGCGGGGCACCAGTGATGTCGACACGGGCCACGCCGGGAATGCGCTCTATGCGCTTCTGGATGGAATTTTGTATCAGCGTGTAACTGTTTTTCAGATCCTGATCGGAAGCAAAACGGACACGCATCAAAGGTTCGTCATTCGGGGAGAATTTCTGAACAAAATAACGCTGGACGTCATCCGGAAGCTCGGACCGGATGGCATCGATGCGGTCTCGCGCTTCGCTGGCGGTGATGGCAATATCACGGTTCCAGTCCGAGAACATCAGGAAGATACCGGCATTGTCGGATCGCGATGTCGAGTTCATCATCGAGATTCCGGGCAGCGTCGACAAGGCCTCCTCGACCGGCCGGGTAATCTGGCGCTCAACTTCCTGCGGCGTGGAGCCCGGATACGGCACGCTGACGAAGACGAACGGCACATTGATGTCGGGGAACTGCTCCAGCGGCAGGCGGACCGCCGCCAGCAGTCCGATGACAATGAGTGAAATGAAGCACATCACCGCCGTGACCGGCCGGCGCAGACTCAACTCGGCAAGACTTTTCACCAGACGCTCCCGCCTTCGAGAACATCATGGTGCAGTGCGCCGCGGGCCTTGTAAAAGCTATCGGGCTTGCGGTCCAGCAGGTCGTAGACAATCGGAATGACGACGAGCGTGAGCAGCGTGGAAACGGTCAGACCGCCGATGACGGTCAACGCCATGGGAGCGCGTACTTCGGCACCTTCGCCGCCGAAGAAGGCCAGTGGCGCGAACCCAAACAAGGTGGTCAAGGTAGTCATGATGATCGGACGCAAGCGCGATTCCGCACCTTGGCAGATGGCATCGCGCTTGGCGATACCCTCCTCGCGCAACTGATTGACCTTGTCGATCAGCACAATGGCGTTCTTGACAACGATTCCGACCAGAAGGATCAAGCCGATGAAGACTACCACCGATATCGGCGACCCGCTCAGCCAGAGCGCCAGCACGGCACCGACCATTGCCAGCGGAATCGAGAACAAAATGACGAAAGGATGCAGCAAGGATTCGAACTGCGACGCCATGACCAGGTAGACCAGGAAAATCGCCAGGCCGAAGGCGAAAAACAGCGAGTTACGCGAACGGTCAAGCTCTTCGCTCTGGCCGCCAAAGGCCATTCGGACATCGGCCGACAACGGGTCAGCTGCCACCATATCACGCACTTGCGACACCGCTGTGCCCAGGTCGATATCCCGAAGATTGGCCGAAATAATCGCGACCCGGGTCTGGTCGACACGGTTGATTTCACTCGGCCCGATGGTTTCAACCACCTGCGCGACCGAAGAAAGGGTGACCGGTTGCGGCGCCGACGGGTTAATGATGATATTCCGGATGTCATCAACTGATGATCTGGCCTGTTCTTCGGCACGGACCAGAACATCGATCTTCCGGTCACGGAAGCTGTAGCGTGTGGCCACTTCGCCACGCACTTGCTTGACCACCTGGTCAGCGATTTGCCGCGAGGTCAGTCCGAGTGCGGCGGCGCGCTCCTGATCGAAGATAATCTGGATTTCCGGATAACCCTGCTCGACGCTGGACTTGACATCGGCGAAGTACTCACCTTTCTGCATCATTTCGGATAGCTTACGCGCCGACTTTTCCAAGGACTTCAAATCAGAGCCGCGGATTTCAATTTCCAACGGGGTTGAGAAGCTGAACAGCTCCGGACGCCCGAACTTGACCTGCACATCCGGGTAGTCACGCATGGTTTCACGCAACCGTTCGGTGATGGCGGCCTCGCTGTCACGGCTGTAACCTTTGCCAAGGACCACACTGAGCTTGGCGATGTTTTCGCCGGACTCGGTCGGGTTGGCATCCAGCCGCGTGCCGGAACCGCTGACGCCATACAATGCCTGGATGTCGGTATCGGCCTTGTGCTTGGCTTGGATGGCACTGACCAGCTGGTCGGTTTCTTCCAGTCGCGTACCGGGAGCCAGCTTGGCGGTCATTTCGAACCGGTCCTGGGCCAACTGTGGAATCAGATCCGAGCCCAGGGTTGTGGCCAGAAGCAGTGAAGCGATAAAAGCCACGGCAGCGCCAGTCAGGATTTTACGAGGCTGCTCAAGCGCTTTTGGCAGGATGTCATGGTAATAGGCTGCCGCGTAATCATAGGGCTTGATGATGATATCGCCGAGCCTGACCATTGCATTGCCGCCGGTTCCTCTGCCCAACCGGCTTAACGCGGCGATGACCCAGGTAATACCGAAAACCACCAAGGGGTAGACCAGACTGAATAGCAGGGCTACGGCATAGATCAGCGCTGTCAACAGCTTGAAGGGAATCAACACAATCCATGCAGCATAGGCTAAGGGCCGTTTCCATTGTTGCTGCAGCGGATATCGCGCCAGATCCTTCAGGCTGGCAAGGAACTGTTGCCATTTTTCCCGGGCAGTCAGTGGTAGCTGATTGTCTTCCGGGAAGGCCATTGGCGAATGTGCTTTCAGCGAAGACAGCATCGGAATGAGTGTCAGGGAAACAATCAGCGAAATCATCAAGGCAATCGAAACGGTCAGCGCCTGATCCTTGAATAATTGTCCTGCCACGCCTTCCACGAACACGAGAGGGAAAAACACAGCCACTGTGGTCAGTGTCGACGCAACCACGGCCATACTGACCTCACCCGCTCCCTTGATGGCTGCATCCAGAATGCCGAGACCGCGTTCACGTGCCTTGGCGATGGACTCAAGTACGACAATGGAGTCGTCGACCACCATGCCCGTAGCCAGCGCCAGACCAGCCAGAGACATGACATTGAGGCTGAGCCCTAGCTGACCCATGAAGAAGAAAGTGGTAACGATGGAAATCGGCAGCGACAGACTGATGACAAAAGTACTCCAGCCGTCGCGCAGGAAGAAGAAAATGATCAAAATCGAGAAAATGCCGCCGAGCAGCGCTTCCTTCTTGACTTCCGATAAAGCGCTTTCGATGAACAGCGAGGCATCTTCGATGGTTGTCAGCTCCAGGCCATCGATCTGATAAACACCGTTTGCAGGTGCCGAAGGCGGACGCCTCGGGGAATCACCTTCATCACTTTGCATGCGTTGCAAAGCCTGCTTGACGGATTTGGCGACGGCAACAGTATTGGCGTCGCCCTCTTTATAAAGCGCGAGCTCGATGGCTTCCCGGCCGCCGACGCGGATGATGGCCTGCCGCTCCTTGTAACCCTGGGTGACGGTCGCAACATCTTTCAGCTTGACCGGAATTCCGAAGGCGGTATTGGCCACCAGCATATCGGCCATGGTATCGAGATCGGCAAATTGGTTGACCGTACGGACCAGATAGCGCTCGCTACCCTCTTCGATTCTGCCGGCGGAAATATTGATGTTTTCCTGCCGCAGCCGGTTGATGACGGTTTCGACCGACAGGTTGAGCTGCGACAGCCGCTCATTATCGATGGCGACCTGGATTTCATCCTCAAGTCCACCTGCGACCTTGACCGCGGCGACACCGTCCACCGGCTCGAGACGCTTCTTGAGGTCTTCTTCGGCAAACCGGCGTAACTGGATCAGCTGGGCTTGGCGGCTGCCGCTGACCTTCTCCGGAAGCACCAGACCGAGGCGCATGATTGGCTCGGTGCTGGGATTGAAGCGCAGCACGACGGGGGATTTTGCTTCGAGCGGCAGTCGCAACAGTTCAAGTTTGTCACGGACTTCCAGTCCAGCCTGGTCCATGTCGGTGCCCCAGGCGAACTCCAGTACGACGTCACTTTGGCCGGTACGTGAAACCGACTTGATTTTGCGGAGATTCTTGACGACACCGAGCGATTCTTCCAAAGGCTCGCTGATCAGGGTTTCGATTTCAGCCGGTGCCGCACCGGTGTATTCGGTTCGGACAGTCAGCGTGGGATAACTCAAATCCGGCAGCAGATTGACCTTCAGACTGCCGAGTGCGATGAGACCGAACAGCACGAAGGTGAACGTGACCATCGCGACGGTAACCCGCCGTCGTGTCGAAAATTCAACCAGACTCATTGAACGGCATCCGCTTTTTTGTCGTCTTTCTTCGGTTGTGCCACGGTCTTGCCGTCAATGGCAATGACAGCCACTACAGCGCCGTCACGGACGCCGACCTTGCCGGCAGTTATGATTCGGTCTCCCGCTTTGAGACCGGAAACGATTTCGGCGATTTCACCGTTGCTATAACCGAGCTTGATCGGGGCTCGTACCGCTTTGCCGGCACGGACCACGTACACGGCCGGATCGGTTTCGTCTTCCAACATGGCTGTCCGCGGAACGGTAAGTACGTTTTCGCGGCGGTCATAGATGATTTCGAAACGGCCGAACATCCCTGGGCGCAGAATCTGCTTGCCATCGAACGCGCAGGTGACACGGAAAGTACCGCTGCCGGCTTCCATGACCGGACTGACCCGGTCGACCCGGCCTTCGAAAGCCTGTCCGGGCACGGCATCGACGATCATACGTACGGGCATCCCGGATTTGATCAGCGCCAACTCACGCTCGGGGACATTCATGACCGCTTCAAGGTACTGTGTGTTGACGATGCGGAAAACCGGAGCGTTCAAGGTCACCAGATTTCCCTGCTTGACCATGCGTTGCGCGATGACGCCGGAAATCGGCGCGGTGACATTGGTATAGGACAGTTCCAGACCGGCCAGATTCAGGCTGGCCTTGGCCGACTCCAGATCGAAGCGGATCTGGTCATGTGCTTCTGCCGAGATCAGGTTCTGTTTGCGCAGCTCCTGGGCGCGGGCGAAATTGTTACTGAGCTTGTTTACGGTAGCCTGCGAACGCTGGACTTCCAATTGCGCCCTAGCAGGATCAATTCGTGCAAGCACCTGCCCCTGACGGACAGTATCGCCCTCCTCGGCCAACTGCGCCACCATGACACCGGAGCTTTTTGCCACGACTTGGGCCTCGTTGGGTGCTTCAAGGTTGGCGGTGCCGGCATAACTGGCGTTGATGCTCTGGTTGGACACGGTCACCACCTCAACCGGCACAGCTTCGGGCGCCTTGGGCGCTCCGTCCTTGCCGTCCTTGCCGTCCTTGCCCTGCTCGGCACCATTTGCGGCTTTGCCTTTGTCGGCACCATCCGGCTTGCCGCCACAGGCGGCCAAGGCCAGAGCGATGGCCAACATGAGGGTCGCAGTTTTTACGTGTTTGTAGGAAGGATGCATGGGCTTACCGGTTACCATAACAGGGGAAATTAGTGGAAATGGTAACGGGAATAGTGCCCCTGTGTACCTGCCTAAAGTCATACATACTTGCCTGATTCCGGTGAATTTTAGGTATAATTGGCGGACTTTAACCCAATTCGGCATTTTGCTATGACCAAAACGTCCCTCTTCATCGGTTTAGTGCTGGCTCTGGCCGGTAGCACCTGCCTAGCCAAAGGCGATGCCCAGAAAGGCAAGGCCTTGGCTTATACCTGCACCGGCTGCCATGGCATTCCCGAATACAAGAATGCCTATCCCAGCTACCATGTTCCGAAAATCGCAGGACAGAACGAAGCCTACATCGTCAGCGCACTTAATGCCTACGCGAAAGGTGAGCGTAATCATCCGACCATGGGCGCGCAGGCCAAAAGCTTCAGCGCCCAGGACATCGCCGACATCGCCGCCTATGTTTCAGCGCTGAAAACGGCTAAATAAAGGATCCCCACGATGAAGACCAATACTCTCCTCGCATTCGCGCTGTTCTGCCTCGCCGGTCAAGCCGCCGCCATTGGCGTCAAAGGCGATGCCGCCGCCGGTAAGCAGAAAGCCACCGCCTGCGCCGCATGCCATGGCGCCGACGGTAACAAAACACTCGACAATACCTATCCGAAGCTGGCCGGGCAATATCCGGATTACCTGCTGAAAGCTTTGAAGGAATATAAGTCCGGCAAACGCGTCAACGCGGTCATGGCCGGTCAAGCCCAGGCACTGACCGATGCCGACATGGCCAATCTGGCGGTTTACTACGGCTCGCTGAAAGGTCAAATGGGCGTCGTAAAGTAATCCTGCGCCTCTTCAATGAAACAAAGCGGACTCCGGTCCGCTTTTTTCTTGGCAATTATTTAGCGGCAGGTTTTTGGCATTCCTGTTCGTACAGTCGGCGTGTTCGCCGCCATTCAGTCTGCGTCTTGGCCGAAACGATGAGACCCCACCAAGCCTGACATTGCTTCTCCTCCAGCGGGCTCAGCGTATCGGGATCATCGCGCGGGACGAAATAGCCGTCATCGTTAGCGGTAAAGCCGCAACCGCCCGATGCCGCAAGTACCATCAAACTGCATTTCAGAAACGCTCCCGGTCTGCCAGGTATCGGAATCTTGACTGTCGCCGTGGTTTTCTCAACAGCCGCCTCTAGCACGCGTGTTATCCGCGGTTTATCCCCCTGCCAGGCCTCGTCGAAACGTGTCGACCGGTAATCCAATGCCACGGGGCGCTTGAGCAGAGCGTCCATGTCATCGAGCCCGTCCCTCTGGATATCGAACTGACGCGATTGTCCGTTCTTCAGGAATTCATCCTTGGCTACCTGCGGAATCCAGACCCGTCCCTCGCCGTCAACAATTCTCAGAGCCGCATTCTCACTGGCCGCCGCAGGTGATTTGACTGGCTCGCTGACCTTGAATGCCGATGATGCTGATTCTTCCGGGGATGGGCGATTCTGTTTCGAAACCCTCTCTCGCGGCACGGCCGGCAGAACCAGGGGCTTGCGTATGACGAATTCAACCACCGTACGTGTCTGCCAATCCTGCTTCTGAATCCCGTAACGCGTGATGGCATCGAGCCAGAACAGAAATCCGATATGTCCGGCAAGAATCAGGCCGAACAGCAGAGCTCGTGCGATCAACGTGGAATGAACGGCGCCGAACCGGAGCTATGGTCGGTCGCATCACGGACGGCGCTGATCTGAGGTATCTTCGCCATCATGGTTTTTTCGATGCCTTGTTTGAGGGTGACGTCTGCCATGCCACAGCCGTGGCAGCCACCGCCAAAACGCAGGTAGACGACATTATCGGCATCGATGGAATCCAGACTGACCTTGCCCTTGTGCGATGCCAGCTGAGGATTGATTTCGGATTCAATCAGCCACATGACCTGATCGGCAAGCGAGCTTTCCGCATCCGGAGCCTTACCCTTGATATTGGGAGCGCGAATGGTCAGCTGACTGCCGGTCGCTGTTGCACTGATGTCGATGTGGGCGCCGTCAAGGTATTTGACGCTGGCTGAATCGACATACAGCACGAATCCGGCGCACTCGACCTGCCACTCATCTCCGAGCAGATCACCGGCATCGGCGAACTCGAGCCGGGCATCGGCTGAGGGGGTGCCGGGATTCATCGCGCTGACGCGGATGCCCACGGCATCGCCGCCTTGGCTTTGCAGGAGTTGCCGGAAGTGGTTCTGTGCGGATTCGGTGATTTCAATCATGTTGTCATTTTACCTTAAACTAGTGAAACCCCCATGAATGGAACGATGATGGATACGCCTCTGTTGCAACAGCATTGCCGACCGTTAAGCGGTTCGGAAAACCGGCTTGATGCCCGTCAGGTGGAAACGCTGATGGCCCTGCTTAACGGCTGGCAGCTGACCGAACATGGACAGGCACTTTTCAAAATCGTTCCGTTCGAGAATTATCATCAGACCATGGCGTTCGTGAACGCATTGGCATTTATCGCCCACCACGAAGACCACCACCCAGATCTAGGTGTGCATTACAACCGTTGTGAAATCCGGTTTTCCACGCACGATGTCGGTGGCTTGAGCCTGAACGACTTCATTTGTGCCGCCAAAACCGATGCTCTACTCATCCGCTAAGCGGTCCAATACGGCATTAAGCTCGGGCGCCAGCGGCGCGTTCAGCGTGTAAGGCGATTGGCCGTCGTTCAATACGAACTGCATGGATGCCGCATGCAGGAACAGGCGCTTGAGCCCGTAGTTTGCGGCCAATTTCTTGTTGGCATCCTTGTCCCCGTACTTGTCATCACCGGCCACCGGATGCCCGATATGGGCGGCATGCACGCGAATCTGATGGGTGCGGCCCGTTTCAATGCGGATTTTGCAGAAACTATGGCCACCCCGCCGTTCCAGCAGGGTGAAATGACTGGTCGAAGCCTTGCCGGCCGGATCGACCCGGACCATGCGCTCGCCACCGCGGATGACCGATTTCTGCAAAGGGGCATTCACAGTCATGGTGCCATTCGGCATTTTTCCCACGAGCAAGGCCAAATATTGCTTTTCTGGCCCTTCTTCTTCATCATCGCCACGCATCAATGCCTGTAACTGCAGCAGGGCTGAGCGTTTTTTCGCCAAAACCAGAACCCCGGAAGTATCGCGGTCCAATCGGTGGACCAGTTCGAGCGGCTCATTCGGACGCAATGCCCGAAGCCCCTCGATGACCCCGAAGGACACCCCGCTGCCGCCATGAGTGGCAATCCCGGAGGGCTTGTTCAGGACCAACAAGGCTTTGTCCTCAAAAACGACACTGGCCGCCAGGCGCTCGAGCATGGACTTGGG
>NZ_JBILBO010000032.1:0-3669 GCF_044353605.1 Arenimonas sp.
GCGCACAATCCCTGGCCTGTACCCTGCGCGGTCTCAGTCTGTCGAATCCGGCGCGCCCGGTGAAGCGCCAGGTGCTGAAAGAAACCTGGCTGGGTCTGGTCAATGGCATATTGACCGGCCTTCTGGCTGGCGTCGGTATGTTCATCGTCGCCTCGCGGCATCCGGAGCAGGGCGATCCGATGCAGCTGGCGGTGTTGGTGACCACGGCGATGGCGCTCAGCTGCATGGTCGCCGGACTGCTTGGCGCGGCCATGCCGCTGCTGCTGCGCAAACTCGGCATCAATCCGGCCATGGCCGCCAATCTGGTGCTGTCGGGATTGTCCGATATGATCTGCATCGGCCTGTTCCTTTGGATGGCGGTGGCGTTTGTCCTATAAGGGCTTGCCGCCGGTTCTGGCCGCACTGCTGGCCGATCACCCCCGCAATGCCCCATCGTCCGAGGCGCTCGCGCGTCTTGCCCAAGTGTCGGATTTTGCCGTCGAGGTGCTGATTCAGCAACCCGATCTGTTGGGTAGGCTTGATGAGCCTTTGCAACCCTTGCAACTTTCCGACGGCCAGGACGCCGAATGGCCTGGCTTAATCCGCCGCTGGCGTCGCGCCCAATCATTGAAATTAATCTGGCGGGATGTGCTTGGCATCGACAGCGTGGCGCAGACACTTGCCGGCAGTACCTGGATTGCCGAGCAGGCCCTGCAGGCCGGGTTTAAGGCCATAGACAGAGTGTTGCGCCAGAGTCATGGCACGGTACGTGACGAGCACGGCATGGAACAGCATATGACCGTGCTCGGTCTGGGCAAGCTCGGCGGCGGCGAGCTGAACTTTTCGTCCGATGTCGATCTGGTGTATGCCTTCAGCGGGCATGGCATGAGCGATGGCGAACGCCCGATCGCTGCCGAGACCTATTTCACCCGGCTCGGACAACGACTGGCCAATCTGCTTGATGATGTCACCGCCGATGGTTTCTGCCACCGGGTTGATCTGCGCCTGCGTCCTTTCGGTGCCAGTGGCCGCTTGCTGCTGTCCTTCAATGCCATGGAACAATATTTCCAAAGTTCAGGGCGTGACTGGGAGCGCTATGCCTGGCTGAAGGCGCGTCCAGTAGCCGGCGATGCCACCACCGGCTGGCGCCTGCTCGAGATGCTGCGCCCGTTCGTCTATCGGCGTTATCTCGATTTCACCGCCATCGATGGGTTGCGCGACATGAAGGCGAAAATCGAAGCCGAGGTGCAGCGCCGCGACAAGCGTGATGATTTGAAGCTGGGTCCGGGCGGCATCCGTGAAATCGAATTCTACGTGCAGGCCTTGCAGATCATCTATGGCGGCCGTCACCCGGAACTACAGGTCCGCGGTCTTCTGCAGGGATTGCAGCGTCTGTGGGATGGTGGCTTGGTTGAACCGGAAGCCGCATCCGCACTGCAGGACGCCTATCTGTTTCTCCGGCGTCTGGAAAACCGGGTGCAGATGGTGGCCGATGCCCAGGTGCATCGCCTGCCGGATGCGCCAGAGGCGCAGAACCGGTTGGCGTGCGGGCTGGGTTATGCCGACATGCCTGCGTTGCTGGCGGCGCTGGAGCAGCACCGCGCAGCGGTTGAACGCCTGTTTTCCGGATTGCTCGGCGGGCCGGCCACCCAGGTGGACGGTTCCGCGGGCGACGACGACTTGCAGGCCCTGGGTTTTGCCGAAGCGCCTCGGCATGCGGAGCGTCTTGCCGCGCTGTTCGAAAGCGCCGCCGCGCAGGCGTTGGCGGATCGTTCAAAACAACGGCTTCAGCGTGTCGCATCGGCCTTGACGCAGGCCTGCAGCAGGGCGCGTCGGCCGGACGATTGCCTGGCCCATGCCATCAGTTTTCTGCAGGCCACGCTCAGGCGCAGCAGTTACATCGCCCTGCTCGATGAGCAGCCGAACGCCCTGCAGCGCGTCGTCGATGTTTTCGATGAAAGTCTGTGGATGGCGCAGCAATTGATTGATTATCCGCTGCTGCTCGATGAGTTGCTGGACAGCCGCATCATCGCGCGCGGGTTCGATGCCGAAACCTTGCCGGCGCAGATCGAGGCGCGTTTGGCCGGCCATGCCGACGATGCCGAAGCCGCGTTGCTGGCCTTGAACGAGTCCAAACTCAGTCTGACTTTCAAGATTGCCTACCATTTCCTGTTCCACGGCATGGCCGCCACCGACGCCAGCCGGCTGTTGACCCAGCTGGCCGAGCAGATGCTCGATCACTGCAACCGGATCGCCGCGGCCGAACTTTTCCGGCAGCATGGCGCGGTTGCGGATTCGGCCTTCGCGGTCATCGGCTACGGCAGTCTCGGCGCGTCCGGTCTGTCGTTCAATTCGGATCTTGATCTGGTGTTTCTCAACCGGATCGAATCGACTCAGGCCAGCAACGGCGCGCGCAGCCTGGATGCGTCGCGCTATTTCCTGCGCCAGGCGCAGAAACTGATTGCGTTGCTGGATCTGACCACCTCGGCCGGCAGTCTGTACGAGGCCGACATCCGGTTGCGCCCGGACGGCGCCAAAGGCCTGCTGGTCAGCAGCATCGACAGCTTCGCGACCTATCAGAAACAGCGCGCCTGGATCTGGGAGCTGCAGGCGCTGGTGCGCGCGCGCGCGGTTGCCGGCGATGTCGCGCTGTGTGCGGATTTCGAAGTGCTGCGTGCCCAAATCCTGTGTTGCCCGCGCGATCACGCCCACCTGCTTGCCGAAATCATCGCCATGCGGCATCGCATGCGCACCGAACTGGACCGCAGCCGTGACGACCGCTTCGATCTCAAGCACGGATCCGGCGGCCTGACCGATATCGAGTTTTTTCTGCAGGCCCTGGTGCTCGCTCATGCGGGCGCCCACCCGGAGCTGGTGGTCACGCGCGACAGCCGTGCGCTGGCCGAGGCCTTGGCGCAGGCCGGAGTGTTGAGCGGGGATGACGTCCGGATTCTTGCCGAAGGCATTGAAGCGCTCCAGGCGGAAAGCCTGCGTTGCCATCTGGCGCAGCAGCCCCGGGTTGTTGTGCCGACACCGGCCTTGCAGGCCTTGCGGCAGTCCGTCCGGGAAGTTCTGCGTCATCATGGTTTGGCTTTCGAGATGCCGACATAATCCCATAATCGGAACAATCTTTTGATTTGTTGCGCTTACTGCGCCGATGCATTTCCCGTAGTATGAACATCCACTGCAGGCCGACCGGATAGACCGGTGCGCTGATGACGTCCATTGGAGAAACCATGAGAACCGCCCTGAATACCGCCGCGCTCGATCAACTGTTCGGTAGCGCCCGTACCCACAATGTCTGGCAGGATACGCCGGTCTCCGATGCGCAGCTACAGGCCATCTATGAACAGACCAAATGGGGCCCGACCGCCGCCAACAGCTGTCCGGCCCGTTTCGTGTTCGTGAAATCGGCCGAGGCCAAAGCCAAGCTCGCGCCGGCACTCGATGAAGGCAACCGCGCCAAGACCCTTCAGGCGCCGGTCAATGTCATCGTCGCCACCGACTTCGCTTTTTACGAGCAGTTGCCGAAATTGTTTCCGCACGTCGATGCGCGCAGCTGGTTCGCCGGCAGTCCGGCCAAGATCGAAAGCACCGCGGTCCGCAATGGCAATCTGCAAGGCGCCTATTTCATGCTGGCGGCGCGCGCCATGGGTCTGGATTGCGGTCCGATGTCCGGCTTCAACAACG
>NZ_JBILBO010000007.1:0-126412 GCF_044353605.1 Arenimonas sp.
TAGTCCGGTCGACATTTTCTGGAGTCCCGCATGAGCATCCATCCGGTCATCGCGCAGGTTACCGCGCGCATCGAACAGCGCAGCCGCGAACTGCGTGCCGATTACACCGCACGTATGCAGGCGCAGAAGCGTAGCACGCCGGCGCGCAGACGCCTGTCGTGCTCTAACCTCGCGCACGTGATGGCGGCCAGCGGCGATGACAAACCGGCGCTGGGTTTCGGCGGCTATCCGAACATCGGCATTGTCACCGCCTACAACGACATGCTGTCGGCGCACCAACCCTATGAAAGCTATCCGCCGAAGATCCGTGACTGGGCGCGTGCGTGCAAGGCCACGGCGCAGGTCGCCGGTGGCGTGCCGGCCATGTGCGACGGTGTCACCCAAGGCCAACCCGGCATGGAGCTGTCCCTGTTCAGCCGTGATGTGATCGCGCTGGCCACCGCCGTGGCGTTCAGCCACGATGCCTTCGATGCCGGCCTGATGCTTGGCGTGTGCGACAAAATCGTACCCGGCCTGTTCATGGGCGCCGCCGCCTTCGGTCATCTGCCGATCGTGTTCGTGCCGGCCGGACCAATGCCATCGGGCGTGGCCAATGCCGAGAAAGCGAAAGTGCGCCAACGTTATGCTGATGGCCTGGCCTCGCGCGAGGAACTGTTGGCAGTCGAAGCAGGTTCCTATCACGCGCCCGGCACCTGCACGTTCTACGGCACCGCCAATTCGAACCAGCTGTTGATGGAAATGATGGGTCTGCACATTCCCGGCAGCGCCTTCGTGCCGCCGAGTACCGGCCTTCGCGAGGTCCTCACCGAATATGCCGTGCAAACGGCCGCCGCCCACAGCGCGCTCGGCGAGGCGTATCTGCCCTTCCATGAAGTCATCGACGCGCGCTCGCTGGTCAACGGCGTGGTCGGCCTGATGGCTACCGGCGGCTCCACCAACCTGATGATCCATATTCTGGCCATGGCCCGTGCGGTCGGTTATGTGATGACGCTGGACGATCTGTCTGAAATATCCGCCGCCACGCCGCTGCTGGCACGCATCTATCCGAACGGGGCCGCCGACGTCAATCAATTCCACGCGGCCGGCGGCATGGCCTTCGTCATCCGCGAACTGCTGTCGGCCGGATTGCTGCATGCCGATGCCCGCAGCGTCATCGGCCAGCCGATCAGTGCCTACGCGCAGGAGCCGGTGCTGTCGCACGGTCATCTGCACTGGCAGGATCCGCCGGCGCAATCCGGCGATGACAGCATTCTGCGGCCGGCGGCCAATCCGTTTTCGGCTCAGGGCGGTCTGTGCAAACTGGTCGGCAATCTCGGTCAGGCGGTCATTAAAATTTCCGCGCTCGATGAATCCAAGTGGACGGTCACCGCGCCGGCACGGGTGTTCGACAGTCAGACGGCGATGGCACGTGCCCATAAGGCCGGTGAACTGACCGGTGATCTGGTGGCGGTCGTGCGTTACCAGGGCGCGCGTGCCAACGGCATGCCGGAGCTGCATCAACTCATGCCCTTGCTGGCGAATCTGCAGGACAAAGGTCACAAGGTGGCGCTGGTCACCGACGGCCGACTGTCCGGCGCGTCGGGCAAGGTGCCGGCCGCCATCCACCTCAGCCCCTCCGCTGATGACGGTGGACTGATTGCGAAAATACGCGATGGCGATATGATCCGCATCGATGCCGTGACCGGCGAACTGCAATTGTTGGTCGACAGCGATGAGCTGGACAAGCGTCCGGCCGTCGCCTGCACCGAATCCGGTCATCAGCATGGCCTTGGCCGTGAATACTTCCAGCTGTTCCGCGATCACGTTTCAAGCACCGGGACCGGCGCCAGCATTTTGTTCGGAGAAAAACCATGAGTGAGGCCATTCGGCGTTTCTTCGGCAATCCGGTGATTCCGGTGGTGGTCATTGATGACGCCGCGCAGGCCGTACCTTTGGCGGAAACCCTGCTCGATGCCGGCATCAGCGCCATCGAAATCACCCTGCGTACGCCGCAGGCGCTGGCGGCCATGGAAGCCATCGCCAAACAGGTTCCGGCCATGCAGCTGACCGCCGGCACTGCCTTGAACCGCCATCATCTGCAACAGGTCAAGGACGCTGGCGCGGAGCTGGTGGTGTCGCCGGGTATCAGTACGGAACTGCTCGAGGGTGCCCGCGAATTGGGTCTGGCGCTGTTGCCGGGCATCGCCACGGCGTCCGAGCTCATGCTCGGACTGAATGCCGGACTGACCCATTTCAAACTGTTTCCGGCCAGCGCCATCAACGGCATTGCCTTGGCCAAGGCCTTTGCCGGCCCGTTTCCCGAGGCCCGCTTCTGCTGCACCGGCGGCATTACCGAAGCCGAGCTGCCGGTGTATCTGGCCGAAGCCAACATCCCGAGCGTGGGGGTGTCCTGGCTGGCCGCGCGCCCGGCCATTGCGGCCGGACGCTGGGACGAAATCCGCGCCGCGGCGCTTAGATCAAAACTTCCGAATCGCTGACGGCTGCAGATTTGCCGCCGCCGCCGAGGACATCGCGCCAGAACAGATACTGGAACGAGAACATCAGCGGGTAGATGAACAGCAGCAACAGGAGGTACAGCACCACACCCAGTGCCAGAGCGATGTTGCTATTGAGCATGCTCAGGGCGGCGATGAGCAGCCCCGCGAGTAGACCGATGACCAGTACCGTTGCAAGCACGACCAACAGCATCGATAGCATGAACAGCACCAGGCTGCCGAGATTCTTCAGCGTCGCGGCAAAGCCGTCCTTCACCGCATCAACGGCGCCGGCATCGGTCAGCGCGGCTTGGCAGAAGCCGAGCATGAACGCGGTCTGCAGTACCGAGCCGATCAGGATGATGCCGCAATAAGCCATCCAGAAGCCGGCGGACAATCCGGCCATGGCTTCCGGATCATTGCTCAGCTGGGCCGTCATGAACTGGCCGATGTCGTCACTGCCGATCCCGAGGGCCATGCAGATCAGGATGTAACCACCCTGCACCGCGATGTTCAGTACGGCGCCGATGAAGCCGAAGGCGATCAGTTTCTTCCAGCGGGCAGCGTCACCGTATCCGGAGAACAGATCACCGACCGAGGCCGTTTGGCCATCGGCCAATTTGCCGGTGAGTACGAACCAGCCGGCGATGAACGGCGGCACCAGAATCAGAGCCACCAGCAGGATCGCGGCATAGATCAATGCGATTTTCTGCCAATCGATGCTGTTGACATCGCCCATGGCGGCACCGGCCGCACCCAGGCCAATGACCAGACCAGCAGCAAAAGCCAGCAGAAAGATGGCGGCCAGGCTGACCAGCGCGGCCAGCAGGAAGGTACCCCAGTGCTTGCCGACCAATTTGAAGCTACCGATAAGCCAGCCGAACATATCGGAAACGCTTGCCTTTCTGATTTCCATAAAACCTCTCTGTAAGTGCCTGACCGCGGCGAACAGCCTTTATAATAGCCACATTCACCGAAAAGAGCGAAACCGCCATGTCGGCTCCGAGTTTCCAAGACATCATCCTGCGCCTGAACCAGTACTGGGCCGCCCAGGGCTGTGTGCTGATCCAACCCTTCGACATCGAAGTCGGTGCCGGCACCTTCCATCCGGCCACCTTCCTGCGCGCGCTTGGCCCGGAGCCGTGGAACGCGGCCTATGTGCAGCCGAGCCGGCGCCCGACCGACGGCCGTTACGGCGACAATCCGAACCGCTTGCAACGCTACTACCAATATCAGGTGGTGTTGAAGCCGAACCCCGACAACATCCTCGAGCTGTATCTGGATTCGCTGAAGGCGCTCGGCATCGATCCGCTGGTACACGATCTGCGTTTCGTCGAAGACAACTGGGAGTCACCGACGCTCGGCGCCTGGGGTTTAGGCTGGGAAGTCTGGCTCAACGGCATGGAAGTCACCCAGTTCACTTACTTCCAACAGGCCGGCGGCCTCGAATGCAAGCCGGTGACCGGTGAAATCACCTATGGTCTCGAACGTCTGGCCATGTATCTGCAGAATGTCGACAACGTGTACGATCTGGTCTGGACCACCGGTCCGCAGGGCGTGGTCAAATACGGTGATGTCTACCATCAGAATGAAGTCGAGCAGAGTGCCTACAATTTCGAACATGCCGATGTCGCCGAATTGTTCCACCGTTTCGATGCCTGCGAGAAGGAAGCGCTGAAGCTGGTCGAACTCGGTCTGCCGCTGCCGGCCTATGAACAGGTCTGCAAGGCCTCGCACAGTTTCAATCTGCTCGACGCACGCCGCGCTATTTCGGTGACCGAACGCCAGCGTTACATCCTGCGCGTGCGCACCCTGTCGCGCGCGGTGGCCGAGGCCTATTACGCCCAGCGCGAAAAGCTGGGCTTCCCGAATCTGAAAACGGTGTCCGCATGAACACGCAAGCCCTGTTGATCGAGCTCGGCACCGAAGAGCTGCCGCCGAAAGCGCTGCCGGAGCTGGCCAAGGCCTTCGCCGACGGCATCGCGGACGGTCTGCTCAAACGCGGCCTGAGCATCGGCGAGGTACACACCCTGTATTCGCCACGCCGTCTTGCGGTACGTATCGACGACGTGCAGAGCGAGCAGCCGGCACAGCATTCGGAGGTGTTCGGCCCTTACGCCAATATCGCACTTGATGCCGCCGGCCAGCCGACACCGGCCTTGCAGGCCTTTGCGCAGAAAAACGGTCTATCCATCGACCAGCTCGGCCGCATCAGCGATGCCAAAGGCGAGCGCTTCGTCGCCCGGAGTTCGCGCGCAGGCAGCTTGACCCTCGAATTGTTGCCGGAGATCGTCAACGAAGCGGTGAAAGCCATGCCGATTCCGAAACCGATGCGTTGGGGCAGCCGCGACACCCAATTCGTGCGTCCGGTGCATTGGCTGGTGGCCTTGTACGGCAATGCCGTGGTGCCGATGTCGGTGCTGGGCCTGAAGGCCGGGCGTGCCTCGTGTGGCCATCGCTTCCACGCGCCGGAGGCGGTCGATATCGCCCATCCGGAAAACTATGTGGACACCCTGCGCGGGAAACAGGTGTTGGTGGATCCGGCTGAACGCCGTCAGCGCATTTCCGCGCAAATCGCCACCGCCGTGGCGAGCGTCGGCAAACAGGCGGATACTCCCGATGCGCTTCTAACGGAAGTGAATTGCCTGGTCGAGTGGCCGGTCGCCATTCTCTGCCAGTTCGAGCCGGCGTTTCTGCGCGTGCCGCACGAAGCGCTGGTGTCGACTATGCAGGCCAATCAGAAATTCTTCCCCCTGCGCGAAACCGATGGCGCGCTTTCCGAATACTTCATCGGCATCGCCAACATCGATTCGAAAGACCCGGCGCAGATCAAGCAGGGTTACGAGCGCGTCATCCGTCCGCGCTTCGCCGATGCCGCGTTCTTTTACGATGAAGACCTCAAGCAGGGCATCACCGCCATGGCTGAAGGCCTGGCTTCGGTCACCTACCAGCAGAAGCTCGGCAGCTATGCCGACAAGACCGGACGCATCGCGGCCTTGGCGGAAAGCATCGCCCGCGATGCCGGATTGAATTTCGCCCAGGCCCGACGCGCTGCCGAACTGTCCAAGGCCGATCTGCAGTCGCGCATGGTCGGCGAATTTCCGGAACTGCAGGGCATCGCCGGCCGTTACTACGCCAAAGCCGCCGGTGAACCCGAGGCCGTGGCCGATGCCATCGATGAAGCCTACCAGCCGCGTTTCGCCGGCGACGCCATCGCTGCTTCCAAGCTGGGCCAGGTGCTGGCCATGGCTGAACGGCTGGACACCCTAGCCGGTGGTTTCGCCGCCGGTCTGAAACCGACCGGCAACAAGGATCCGTTCGCCCTGCGCCGCAATGCGCTGGGTCTGGCGCGCACGCTGCTGGAAGGTGGCTTCGATCTGCGTTTGGATCAGCTGTTGGGCAAGGCCTATCTGAATGTCTACGAATACTGCATGACCTCGGCCGAACAGCAGACCGCTGCCGAAGTCGTTTCAGACAAGCCCGGCTTCTGGAAAAAATGGCTGACGGAACTGGAAGTGCTGAAAGGCGATGACCATGTTGACCGCTATCTGGAGATCCAGCAGTTCATCCTCGACCGCCTGCGCGGTTATTTCGCGGACAAAGGCTACAGCGAGCGCCATTTCGACGCCGTCAACGCCGTCGCATTGGAATCGCTGCCGGATTTCGCCAAGCGTCTGGCCGCGATTGCCGAGTTCGTCGGCATGCCCGAGGCCGAAGCGCTCGCCGCCGCCAACAAACGCGCCGCCAACATTCTGCGTAAATCCGCTGAAGAGGCCGCCGGGTCGGTGAATCCGGCATTGTTGCAGGAGCCCGCCGAGCAGGAACTGTGGCAGGCCCTGCAAACCGTCGAAGATGCGATTGCGCCGATGCTGAAATCACGTGATTACATCGGGGTGCTGCGCGCTCTGTCCGGTCTGCGCAAGCCGGTGGATGCGTTCTTCGAGGGCGTGATGGTGAATGCCGATGACCGCAATGTGCGCGGCAACCGCCTTGCCCTGTTGCAGGTGCTGACCGATCAGTTCAATGCGGTCGGCGATATTTCGCTGCTGGCCTGACCCCGACGCTTAAGGCACAATCATCCCTACCACCCACTCAGGAGATCGCCATGTCCAAAGGCATGAATCAGAAAAAAGAAACCAAAAAGAAACCGGAAAAAACGCTGAAAGAAAAGCGTGCCGAAAAAGCCGTCAAGAAAGGTAAATAAACCGGTTCCAGGGCGGCCTCTGCGGCCGCCCGCCATCGCGGCGGCATCAGGTGGTACGCAATTCCTTCTTGCCGTAGATGCGCTCGAAGATCGGTGTGGCCATCAAGGTGGTGATTACCGCCATCAATACCATGATGGTGAACAGCGTCGGCTCGATGATGCCGCGTTCCAGGCCGATGTTGAGGATGATCAGCTCCATCAGCCCGCGCGCGTTCATCAGCGTGCCGATGGCCATCGACTCTTTGTGCGATTCGCCGTTCAGGCGCGCCGCCAGATAGCAGGCCACGCCCTTGCCGGCAATCGCCACCAGCAGTACCAATGCGGTAAGCGCCCAAAGCGCCGGCGTGTTCACCAAACCGATTTTGGTGTTGAGGCCGGAATACACGAAGAACACCGGCAACAACAGGGCCACAGTCAAGGGGTACATGGTCCGATGCAGTTCGGTGGCGAACTTGCCGCGCGGCATGGCCACGCCCATGATGAAGGCGCCGAACACGGCGTAGATCTGGATGTAATCGGTGAACCAGGCGCCCAGCATCACCAGCATCAAGGTGAACACCAGCATGTCCGGGCTGATTGCGCCGCTTTTCTCAACGCGTTCGCCCATCGGCTGCAACAGCCGGCGGACCAGGGTCAAGCACACGACAGCGAAGAAAATCCCGCCGCCGATGGCAATGAGAGCGATGCTCCAGTCCGAATTAAAGCTGGCCAACACCACGGCCAGCACGCACCACGCGGCCATATCGTCAATGCTTCCGGCCGCCAAAGCCAGGGTGCCGAGCGAGGTTTTGGTCAGGCCCTGCTCGAAAATGATGCGGGCCAGCATCGGAAAGGCGGTAATGGCCATGGCCGCGCCCATGAACAAGACGGCTTCCAAGCTGGTGGTTTTTTCGGCGAATAATTGCGGATCGTCGGCGATGAAATAGGCCAGCGTGCCGCCCAATAAAAATGGCGCCACAATACCGGCGATGGAAATGCTGGCCGCGCTGCGCACGCGTTTGCGAATGAGGTCCACATCGAACTCGACGCCGATGAGGAACATGTACAGCACCAATCCGAGCTGCGCGACCGAGAACAGGATGGCCTTGGATTCGGCCGGAAACAGATAGGCCGAGAATTCCGGAAACATCCAGCCCATCAGCGAGGGACCCATCAGCACGCCGGCGATCATTTCGCTGACCACCCGCGACTGCCCGATTTTCATGAACGCCCAAGCGGTCGCCCGGCAGACGGCAAGAATGAATGCCATCTGCAGGAAGAACATCACGGAAAGTTCAAAAGGCGTCATCGGGCAATTCGCGACATCACATCGGCATTGGTGGGGCTTTGCAGTGCTTGGCGATGAACTCCTCGTGCGTCGGCATCAGCTCGACCACGCCGTGCATCACCTCTTTCACGTTCTTGATCATCTTCTCGATCAGCTCTTCCGATTTGGCATCGACCAGCGGGTGGTAGCTCTGCGGCGTGATGCCCTGGCCGAACATGACCTGGAACCAGCTGACTTCGGTGAACAGCTCGTTGTTGAGGCGGTAGATGCGGCCGTTGCTGCGGAACATGTCCATCTTCTGCTGGAGGCTGTCCGGTATCGGCATGTTGCGTACGTAGTTCCAGAATGGGGTGTCATCGCGCTTGGTGGCTTTGTAGTGCAGGATGATGAAATCGCGGATCTGCTCGAATTCGACCGTGGCCTGGCGGTTGAATTCATCGATATTGACCTGGTTGAAGCCGGTATCCGGAAAGAACGATACCAGGCGCGAAATGCCCTTCTGGATCAGATGGATGGAGGTCGACTCCAAGGGTTCCATGAAGCCGGACGAAAGGCCGATGGCGACCACGTTCTTGTTCCAGAACTTCTTGCGCTTGCCGGTCACGAAGCGTAGCGGGCGCGGGCTGCCCAGGGCTTTGCCGTCGAGGTTGGCCAGCAGCACCGAGGCCGCTTCATCGTCACTGATGTATTCGCTGCAGTACACGTGGCCGTTGCCGGTGCGGTGCTGCAGCGGAATCCGCCACTGCCAGCCGGCACCGTGCGCGGTCGAGCGCGTGTAGGGCGTCAGCGGCGATACCGACTCGCAGGGCACGGCCAGGGCACGGTTCATCGGCAGCCAGTGGCTCCAGTCGTCGTAGCCGGTTTTCAGGGTTTCCTCGATCAGCAGGCCGCGCCATCCCGAGCAGTCGATGAACAGATCGCCGGCGTGCACGGAGCCGCTTTCGAGCGTGACCGAGGTGATGAATCCGGTTTCCGGATGCTGCTGGACCGAAGCGATTTTGCCTTCGGTGCGCATCACGCCTTTGTTTTCGGCATAGCCGCGCAGGAATTTGGCGTACAGGCCGGCATCGAAGTGGAACGCGTGCCCGAGGTCTTTCAGCGGCGAATTCGGAATGTCGTGCTGGGCACGCAGGAACTTGTTGTGTTCGCAGGCCAGCAGGTTCAGCGAATAGTCCTCGATGCGGTCGGCCTTGCCGGCCTGATGCATCTTCAGCCAGTAATGGTGGAAGTCGATCATGCCGGTGCTCTGGCCCATACCGCCGAAGCCGTGGATATAACGTTCGCCCAGACCGCCCCAGTTGCGGAACTCGATGCCGAGCTTGAAGCTGGCCTGGGTGGCCTTGATGAAATCGGTTTCATCGATGCCCAGTGCCGAATTGAAATTGATGATCGGCGGAATGGTGGCTTCGCCGACGCCGACCGTGCCGATGTCGTCGGACTCGATCAGTTCGATGGCGAATTTGCCGTTCAGGGCCTGGGAGAGGAAGGAGGCGGCCATCCAGCCGGCGGTGCCGCCGCCGACGATGATGACTTTCCGGATGCCGGGGTGGCTCATGATGTGTTCCGTTGTTCGGTTGAAAAACGCTACCATCTTAGCATTGCCCTCGGCTGCCGATGTTGGGTCCGCCGTGAAATCCGCGGCTTTGTCATTGCCCTGCATTTATCCCGCCGACCTGGAAACGGATGTTGCCGGACTTCCGGTGTTGGGCGTACCCTGTGCATTCCAAGGAGCCATCACCATGACCATCCTGAAAGTCGCGGCCTATGCCCTGTCCGCGCTATTGTTGGCTGCGACAGGCCACGCCGGCGCCGAAGCGGCCGCTTCGCCGGTGCCCGTGGCCTCCACCGGCGGCATCCAGCGCTTGGCCGCGTTTCCTTCCAAAAACGTTCCGGCACGCGATGTCGATGTCTGGCTGCCGCCGGGCTATTCCGACAAAAAGAAATATGCCGTGCTGTACATGCAGGACGGCCAGATGCTGTTCGATGCCGGAATCACCTGGAACAAGCAGGAATGGCGGGCCGATGAAACCGCCGCCAGGCTGATGGCCGAAGGCAAAACCCGGCCCTTCCTCATCGTCGGCATCCACAATGGCGGCAAGCGCCGCCATGTCGAGTATTTCCCGCAAAAGCCGTTTGAGGCCTTGCCGGAAGATTTCCGCGGCCAACTGCTCGGCATGAACCGCAATCCGCAGCAGGTTTTGTTCGATGGCAGCGTGGACTCCGATGCTTATCTGAAGTTTGTGGTGGAAGAACTCAAACCCTATATCGACAGCCATTTCAGCGTCGCCACGGGTCCCGAGCACACCGCCGTAATGGGATCCAGCATGGGCGGTCTGATTTCCATGTACGCCATTTCCGAATATCCGCAGGTGTTCGGTGCGGCCGCATGTGTTTCCACGCACTGGCCCGGAATCTTCACGGTGGACAACAATCCCATTCCGCAGGTGTTCTTCGACTACATGCGCACGGCGTTGCCGGATCCGGCAAGGCATCGGATGTACTTCGACTACGGCACCGGCACCCTCGATGCCCTGTATCCGACGCTGCAGGCGCGGGCCGACGCCGTCATGCGCGAACGCGGGTATACCGACGCCGGCTGGCAGACACGCCGCTTCGAAGGCGCCGAGCACAGCGAGCAGGCCTGGGCGGCACGTCTGGATATTCCCCTGCAATTCCTGTTTCCGCCGGACTGAGCGATGTTCCGTCCCGATATCGTTCCGCAGGTATTGCCGATTCCCGGCGGCGGGGTGTGTCTGGTTTTCGATGACATCCTGTTGGAGCCCGATCGTTGGCGAAGCCGTGCCGCCGAGTTCGGAGAACAATTCGAACCGCCGAAGCACAACGCCTATCCCGGACGCGAGCTGAGGCTGCCCGATACGGTCACGGCGGCGCTGCTGGGCACGGTATCGCCCTGGCTACGTCGTCATTTCGGCATTGCCCGCATCGTCGACGGGTACACCCGCTTGTCCATGGTGACGCTGGCACCGGAGCAATTGACGCCGGCGCAATCGCTTTGCCATCGCGATCGTCTTCAGGCCAAGCCCGGCATGCTTCCCCTGGCTTCGGTGCTCTATCTTTTCGACGACCCGTCGCTCGGTGGGACCCATTTTTTCCGGCCGCTGGTGGATGATGCGAACCTGACTCGGCTACTCGTGGATTCCAACCGCACGGAGGCCGAGCCGTTTTTCCGGCAATATGGCATCGCGCGCGGCTACATGACCGATTCGAATGCCTATTTCGATAAAGTCCTCACCGTTCCCGCGCGTCGGAACCGGATGATTGTCTATCCGGGCATGAAGTTCCACAGCGGCGACATCGGCCGGCCCGAGGCGCTCACCGACGATCCGCTGACCGGACGCCTCACCTTCAATGGCTTTTTTACCGGTGCAATGGCCTGATCAAGGAAGCACCATCACCTCGGTTTCATCCAGCACCTTGATGCCGTCGGCGCGGTCGCCACCGAAGACCATGCCACTGCCTTCGGGTGACAGGGCGCGGTAGCCGCCATCGTAATCCCAGGTGTTCAGATACAGTTTGATGCCGGATAGTGAGGCGGGATTGCCCAGCGCTTTGGCCGGGATGGTAAAGCTCAGTGTGCGCGCTTGCGCATCGGCGACCATCTGCGCGCCCGGGCTGAGCACTGTGCCCTCATTATCCACCGTTGCGCCTTCGGCACCGAACCAGGCATTTGACCAGCCGTGGGTGCGTAGTCGGTAGTGCCAACGCATGCCGTCAGGCAGGTGGCCATTCTGCTGCGGCATCAGTGCACTTCCGCCATCACGCCCTGGGATTTGCAGGAACACGGTGACCGCGACATGATCGAAGCCGTTTGGCGGATTCCAGAACTGAGTCATGCCGCGCAGCCGCAGTACGATGCGCAGGGTGCTTCCTGCACGCTGAACGCTGACATTTTCGATATCGCCCTGATGGTGTTCACCCCAGCTGGTATCGCTGGGGTAGCGCAGATTGCCGCGGCGTCCGTGGTCGTCACCGCGCGGATCGGTCCGTTCCAGCAAGGCCTGCCAATTTCGCTGCACGATGAAAGAGTGCGGCGCGGAGGCACTGGCCGTGCTGTCCTGCCAGGCCAGAACCTGATGCGGTTCGCGGGATTCGGCGAGTGCGGCAATCGGCAGCTTCGCCTGCCAGCGGCCATCGGCCGAGGGTATCACCGTCACCGCCTCGGCCAGGTCCCCGTTCAATGCCAGACGGAACGGTTCGGTGTTGCTGTTGCGGCCACGCACATCCAAGGAGTCGCCATAAACCGTTGCGGGCAGGGCATCAATCTGCAAGGTGGCCGGCTGCTTCGCCGTTACCGACGCGCCGGTTTCGGGCAGCAGGACGATACCGGCACGGGGCGGCAGTACGATGGATACCCGGCCATTGGCGTCCGCACTGAGCATTGCCGGGAATGAGGTCAGTGAAAATGCGGTCCGCCAGCGGTGTGCATTCGGCCGGCCGGTATCGAGATTGTCGAGCACATGCGGGCTGTCCGCGGTGTTGAACAGCACCAGCGCATCGGCATCGCCATGGCGCATGCGGTAGGCGAATACCCCGGCCCCGGTGGCGTTGTCTTTGAGCACTGTCGGATTGCCGTGGGTGAACACCGGGTTTGATTTGCGCAAAGCCGTCATCGTCTGCAATGTCCGGTACAGCAGCGCGCTTTCATCGAAGCGGTCTTTGCCGCCTGAGCCGAAGCCGGCCTTGAACATGGCGCCGCGCTGCTCGGTGAAGCCCTGTTCGGTGCCGTAATAGATGACCGGAATACCGGGCAGGGTCATGATCAGCAGCAGGTTCTGCTGCAATGCCGATGCGCTGCCATTGGCCAGAAAGCGGTCAACGTCATGGTTGTCAACGAAGCTGGGCATCAGGTGCGGGCTTTCATG
Source organism: Arenimonas sp. (assembly GCF_044353605.1). GTDB lineage: Bacteria > Pseudomonadota > Gammaproteobacteria > Xanthomonadales > Xanthomonadaceae > Arenimonas. The sequence goes on from NZ_JBILBO010000007.1 coordinate 12,829, forward strand.
CACGCGCATCATGGTCTCGATGCGGTGGCGCATTTCCCGGGTCGGATGGCCTTTGGCGAAAATGTCGATACCGGTGCCATACAGCGGAAAGTTGATCATCGCCGGCATCAGTGGCTGGCCATGGGCGGTGCGTACGAAGGATTCGATCTTCCGGCTCTGTGTCTCTTCAAAGGGTTTGTCGATGCCGAAGCCTTCGCCGAACACATGGAAGTTGTTGCGTCCGGTGGCTTCGGCCACGCGCAGGATGCCCGGCTGCACCGGGTCGTCGGCATGCAGGAAATCGCGGAAGTACTCCGGCGGTACGTAAAACGCGGTATCGACCCGGAACGCATCCACGCCGGCTTCGCGGATCCAATGACCATAGCTGCGGCGCAGCGCTTCGCGCACCTGCGGATTCTCGGTATTGATATCGTCCAGTCCGGCCATCTGCCAGTCGTGTTCCTGCGCCGGATCGGTGAAATCGCGGATATCCGGCGTCCAGTGGTAAATGGCATCACGCGCCTGGTCCGGGTCGCGGGCATCGTTGCGGTTGAATGGCGCCTGAGAGGGCGTTTGCCCCTGCGCGGTGGCCGGTTCACGGCGGTAGCCCAAGGCCGGATTCTGCGCATTCCACTGTTTGGGGTCGTACGCGAAGAAATTGCCCATGTGGTTGACCACGATATCCTGGACCAGATACATGCCCTCGCCGTGCAGTCGGCGGCTCAGGTTCTGCATATCGCTCAGCTGGCCGTAGTGGCTGTCCACCGCCATCAGATTCTCGGCCCAGTAGCCGTGGTAACCGCCGTATCGCGCCGTTGGGCTCCACCACTGGTTCGCCACCGGCGGGGTTATCCAGACGGCCGTGGCCCCCAAGTTCTTGATGTAATTGACTTTATTGGTGAGCCCGGGCAAGTCGCCGCCGGAATAGTGGCTGTTCCGTCCGGGATCATATTCGCCCACGCCCTGATTATTGTTTGAGGTGTCGCCGTCATTGAAGCGGTCCAGCATGACGAAGTAGATGATTTGCTCGCGCCAATCCGGCGAGGGAACATGCAATTCGCCGGAAGTCTGCGCATTCACATTGCTGAGGTTGGCCGACAGGACAAGAGCGACGATTTTCGTGCGCAAAGAAACTCGCTTCATGAAGAATTCCGCTAATGATTCAAATAGTTAGATAGGAAAGAATGGCATGCAACGGCGGGCTAGCGAAGCTGAATATGCAATGAATACGTATGTATTTAGTGTTAATACTTTATAAAGTCTGCAATCATTTTAACCGTTCGTTAATAAAAAGCGGGTATGCCGTCCGGCGTTTACCGTAACGATTGCCGCAACACATTCAACCACATTAGCTGTTATATGGAGAGGGATAATGGTACTTAAGCGCAACATGCTCAGCGTTGCATTGATGTCGGCCACCATGCTGTTGGTGGGAACCGCGAATGCCCAGGATGCGACCGATGCTGAAAAAGCAGAAGCCGCCAAGAAAGCGGCCGATGCCGAAACCATCGACAAGGTGACCGTCAAAGGCATCCGCCGCGGTATCGAAGACGCCATCGACACCAAACAGACTGCAACGGGTATCGTTGAATCGATCTCGGCCGAAGACATCGGCAAGTTGCCGGATTCCTCGATTGCCGAATCGATTGCGCGTTTGCCCGGCCTGACCGCTCAACGCGAGCGTGGCCGCGCGACCCAAATCAACATCCGCGGTTTCGCAGGTGATTTCGCCGGCACCACCCTCAACGGCCGCGAACAGGTCAGCCTCGGCGATAACCGCGGCGTCGAGTTCGATCAATACCCGTCCGAGCTGCTCAGTGCCGTGACCGTGTATAAAACCCCGGATGCCTCCTTGGTCGGTCAGGGTCTGTCCGGCACCGTCGATCTGCAGACCGTCAAGCCCTTGAGCTTCGGTGAGCAGGTCGTGGCCTTGAACTACCGCTTTGATCAGAACAAAGTCGCTGGCCAGACCGAAAACGGCGGCCGCTACAGCTTCTCCTATATCGACCAGTTCATGGACAACACCCTCGGTATCGCGATCGGCTATGCCCATCTCGACAGCCCGAGCCCGGGTTACCAGAATGAAGCTTGGGGTTATGCCGATGGTCCGAACGGCACCAAAGTCATGGGCGGCGGTAAAATCTACAAATTCGACAACAACCTGAAACGCGATGGCCTGATGGCGACCGTGCAGTTCAAGCCGACCGAATTCTACGAAACTACCCTGGATCTGTTCTACTCCACGTTCGATAAGACCGAAGTCAAGACTGGTCTGGAATTCGGCACCGCCTGGGGTCAGGGCGTGCTGCAGCCGGGTTACACCGTCAACAGCAATGGCACCATCACCGAGAGCTCCTGGACCAATGTGAAGCCGGTGCTGCGCATGGACAGCAACCCGATTGAGGACACCCTGTTCTCGCTCGGCTGGAACAACAAATTCAAAATCAATGACAACTGGTCGGTTGCCGCCGATTTCTCGGTGTCGAGTGCGACCCGCAATTTCGATGTGCTGGAAACCTATGCCGGCCTGAAAGGCAATGGCACCACCACCCTCGATCTTTCGCTGGATTCCAGCGGTCTTTACAACAATCTGACTTTCGGCACCGATTTGAACGATCCGAACAATCTGCAGCTGATCGATGCCGGCAACTGGGGCCAGGACGGTTACTACAAGGCTTTCCAGATCAAGGATGATATCCAGGCCTTCCGTTTGGATGCCACCCGCACCTTCGATGAAGGCTTCCTGAGCAGCGTCGAATTCGGTTACAACTACGCCGATCGTACCAAGCAGAAGAGCGCGGATGAGTACAAACTCTGCATCAAGGACTGCACTTATCCGGGCGGCGTGAAAGATACTGCACCGTTCCCGGGCACGACCGGCAGCTTCAGCTTCGGCGGCATTGACGGTCTGGCCATCTTCGACGCCAGCGCTCTGCTGAACTCCGGTTTCTACAATCTGGTCCGCAAGGACGACAAGGACATCACCCGTAAGAACTGGGAAGTCAACGAGCAGGTGCAGACCTTCTTCGTGCAGGCCAACATCGACACCGATATCGGCGACAACATGAGTCTGCGCGGCAACGTCGGCTTCCAGTACGTCAGTGTTGACCAGAGCTCGACCGCCATCACCATCATCAACGGCGCCCCAACCGGCGAATTGGCCACCAACGGCGACAGCTACAGTGATTTCCTGCCGAGCCTGAACCTCAGTCTGGGTCTGCCTGCCGATCAGTATGTCCGTTTCGCCGCAGCCCGCCAGATGGCCCGTCCGCGTATGGACGACATGCGTGCCAGCCTCGATATCGGCATCTGTCAGACCAGCTGCAACACCCTCACCGGGCCGGTCTGGTCCGGCGGTGGCGGCAACCCAAAACTGAAGCCTTGGTTGGCCAATGCCTTCGATCTATCGTATGAAAAATACTTCACCACCGATGCCGGTAACAAAGGCTACGTCAGTGCTGCGTACTTCTACAAAGATCTGTTGTCCTACATCTACAATCAGCCGATTCTGTGGGATTACGCCGGCTATCCGCTGCCGCCTCCGGGCCCGGGTCAGACCGTCGGCGTCAATTATCCGAGCAGCACCAACGGCATCCTGAGCGCGCCCGCCAACGGCGAGGGCGGCACCCTGAAGGGACTTGAATTGGCCGTGTCGGTTCCGCTTGATGTGCTGTGGGCGCCGCTGGAAGGCTTCGGCATCCAGGCCAGCTACTCCGACACCAAGAGCGAAATCAGCCCGAACGGTCCGAACAGCTCCGAACCCCTGCCGGGCCTTTCGAAGTATGTGTCCAACGTGACCGCCTACTACGAAAACCACGGCTTCTCAATCCGGTTCAGCCAACGTCACCGTTCGGGGTTCCGTGCTGAAACCCGCGGCTTCGGCGCCGACCTGACCTACATCAACATCAATGCCGAAACCGTGCAGGATGCCCAGATCAACTACAGCTTCGGCGAAGGTGCTTTCGAGAACCTGACCCTGTTCCTGCAGATGAGCAACATCGGTGACGAACCGTTCACCACCTCCGATGGCGGTGATCCGGGTTCCCGTCCGGTGCAGTACTTCGAGTACGGCCGTACCACCCTGATTGGCTTCAGCTACAAGTTCTAAGCCCGAAACCTGTTGTACACTGCCTTTGCCGGTGCAAGCCGGCAGAGGCTTTTTTTTGCACGGAATCCCCGCATGACCGACCCCCGCAGCAACGCCCTTGTCGCCGATATCGGCGGCACCAACGCCCGCTTCGCCCTGGCTGATATCCGGGGTCCTCAACCTGTACTCCGCGACGCAAAAACGCTGCCTACCGTTGCTTATGCCACCCTGCAGCATGCAGTGGAGAGCTATCTGGCGGATGTCGGCGTTCAGCCCGAAATCGCTTCGTTCGCGGTGGCCTGTCCGGTGACCGGCGATGACATCCGGCTGACCAATCGGGCCTGGGCCTTCAGCCAATCCGAGCTGCAGTCGGTGCTCGGCTTCCGGGAGCAGGTGGTCATCAACGATTTTGGCGCCGCCGCGCTGGCCACTTTGGCCATGGCCGAGGATGACCGCGTCGTCCTGCACGGCAGCCCGGATCAGCAACGCCGTGGCCCCATGACCGTCATCGGTCCGGGCACCGGACTGGGTGTCGCACTGCTGGTAGGTGATGATGCCCGTGGCTGGCAGGTGGTTGAAACCGAAGGCGGCCATGTCAGCTTCGCACCGCAGGTGGAGGAAGAACAGCGCATTGCCGATTGGGTCGCCGCCCGTCACCATGGCCGCTGTTCCAATGAACGTCTGCTTTCGGGCACCGGCCTGTCCTACATCGATGCTGTGCTCGGCAACCGCGAGCATCTGCGGGATCCAGCGGATATCGTGGCGGCGGCGATGGAAGGCCATGACGTCATCGCGCGTCGCACCTTGGCGCGTTTCTGTTCCATTTTCGGCAGCGTGGTCGGCGACGCCGCCCTGATCCACGGCGCCAAAACCGTCGCCATCGCCGGCGGCATCATTCCACGCTTCATTCCCTATCTGCGTGCCAGCGCGTTCCGCGAACGCTTCCTGGCCAAGGGCCGCTTCGCGACCTATCTGGAATCCGTGGCCATGCACGTCATCACCCATGACGCGCCGGGACTGATCGGCGCGGCCACCGCCCTGCGCCAGCGCCTGGAAGACTGAACACGGACGGCGATGGGCTATACTGGAAACCGTTGACCGGGCCTTGTGCTGCATGAAATCCAAAACCACTTCCTTCGACATCGCCTACCGCGCCGGAGTCTCCCAATCCACGGTGTCGCGCGCTTTGCGCAACAGCCCGTTGGTCAACGAGGAAACCCGCAAGCGCATCCAGGCCATCGCCAAGGAAATGCACTATACGGTCGACAAGAACGCTTCCAACCTGCGCTCCCAGCATTCCGACACCCTGGCGGTGCTGCTGTTCGAGGATCCGACCTCCGACGATTCGCAGATCAATCCGTTCTTCCTGTCGATGATCGGTTCGATCACCCGCGCCTGTTCGCAATACGGCTACGACTTGCTGATTTCCTTCCAGCAGGCCTCCAACGACTGGCACGCCGATTTCGAGGACAGCCGCAAAGCCGACGGCATCATCCTGCTCGGTTACGGCGATTATCTGGATTACGCCCACCGGCTGAACAAGCTGGTCGAGCAGGGTACCCATTTCGTGCGCTGGGGGCCGGTGCTGCCGGTCCAGCCGGGCATCACCATCGGTTGCGACAACTACCTGGCCGGCCGCGAGATGACCGAGCATCTGCTGCTGCAGGGCCACCGCCGCATCGCCTTCCTCGGCCATGCGTCCGAGCGTTATCCGGAGTTCTTCGAGCGCTACCGCGGTTATGTGGCGGCGCTGACGCAGGCCGGCATCGTGCCCGATCCGGCATTGCAGATCGACGCCATCACCACCGAGCAGGCCGGCCATGCGGCCATGCAGGCATTGCTCGCGCAGGGCGGGGATGTGGATGCCGTATTCGGCGCCAGCGATCTGATCGCCATCGGTGCCATGCGCGCCATCCAGGAGCGCGGCCAGAAAGTGCCGGAGGACATCGCCGTGGCCGGCTTCGACAATATTCCGATGGCCAATTTCGTGTCACCGGGGCTGACTACCGTGCTGCAGGACACCAAGCAGGCCGGCGAGCTACTGGTGAAAACCTTGATTCATCAGATCAACAACGAACCGGTGACCAGCAGCATGCTGCCGGCCAAACTGGTCATCCGCCGGTCGTGCGGCGCGCTTTCCCAGCCTGAAGCCGGTCCAGCGCCGTAATCAGCTCCGGTGCCGTGATGGCGCCCTCGAAAAGCAGGACCTCCACGCCGTGTGCCGGCACTTCGGTTTTCAGCCGCGGCCTGCCGGCATCGATGCGCACGCTTTTGCCGTTGATGGCGGAACGCCATTCGCCGCCTTGCAGCTGGTGTTTGAGATCGAAGCGTGCGGGCTTGTCGCCTTTGTTCAACAGCACCAGCGCGGTCTGGGCGACCTCGCCGTGCTGGAAGACGCGCAGGAATGCGGCGCGGTCGTCTTTGAGCAGAAGATTGAGCTGCAATCCCTGTTGCAGTGCCGGTGATTCACGGCGGACCTGGGCGATGCGGCGCAGGCCTTGGTAGATTGGATGGCTCAGGCCCGCATCGATGCGCGCCTGCCCGTAGTAATTGCGGTTGCCTTCGTGCTCGGCTTTTCCGCGCATGAAACCGGTTTCCGATCCGTAGTAGATCACCGGAATGCCGCGGGCAGTGAACAGCCAGTTATGCGCATCGATGAAGCCGCTGTCCTTGGCATCCAGTCGCGGCATGTCATGGTTGTCATAGAAGGTCATCAACTCATACGGGTTCTGGTAAAGGCCGCTGTCCAGATGCAGCGCATCGGCCAGTGTCTCGAAGCCCGCCTGTCGGTGGCCGAATGCATCGGCCAGTTTCGCTTTCAGCGGAAAATCCAGCACGCTGATGCCGCCGTTCTCGGCCCAGGAGAACGGCGCGATCTTTCCGGCGTCGTAGTCGAAGGCTTCGGCGAACAGGAAGAAGTCCGGATGCTTGGCGCGGATGCGCCGGCTGAACTCGGCCCAGAACGACAGCGGCATGTGCTTGATGGTATCGATGCGGAAGGCGTCGGCGCCTTGATCGATCCATTGCAGATAGGCGCCAGTCAGATAATCCATGACCGCCGGATTGTTTTCATTCAGATCCGACAGCTGCACCATCTCGGTTTTGGTGTTGAAGAAGCGGTGCAGCGGATTGCCGGCGGGGTCGAGTTTCGCCGCCGGAAGGTTCTGGTGATCGGCAACCAGTGTGCCGTTCTTGTCGAAGATCTGCCCGTATTTCGGCTGCGGCGACGGCATGCTGAAAGCCGGTGAACCGTGATTGGCCACGATGTCGAGCACGGTATGGATGCCGCGTTCGGACAGTTCGTGGTTGAGCGTGCCGAAATCGAGATCTTCGCTCGGCAGGTGTTCATCGACGGTATAGAAATTGCTGCCCCAGTAACCGTGGTAACCGGTCTTGCCTTTGTCCTGGAACATGCCTTTCCACTGCACGGTATCGCCGCCGGTGAAGGCTTCGTCGGGGTTGTCGACGATCGGCGTCAGCCAGATGGCATCGAAGCCCATTTCCTTGATGTAATCGGCGTTGTTTTCTATGCCTTTGAAGTCGCCGCCCAGATAACCGATGTTGTCGCTCTCGCCGGCCGGTGCGCCGGCCACCGGCCGGTCGAAGGTTTTGTTGGCGCCGCCCTGTTGCCGCTGATCGTTGCTTTGATCGCCGTTGACGAAGCGGTCGGTCATCAGGAAATACACCGCGCGTTTGGCGAACGGATCCAAGGTGCCGTAGTAATCGGCCGCCGAGGCATGGCCGGCCAGAGTCAGCAGCAACGCGGTGGCGAGCAGGTGACGCCGCATATCAGTTCCCGCCGACCTGGATGGCCTGGGTTTCGCTCCGGTTGTCCTGCACGAAATAGACCAGCAGGCCGCCGATCAGCAGCGACAGACCGGCCACGGTCATCGCGTTGATGGTCTGCGGTCCGATCAGGCGGTAAGCGGCGTTGACGCCGCCGAGTGCGGCCGCGATCTGCGGCAGCACGATGAACATGTTGAACAGTCCCATCATGACGCCCATCTTCTTGGGATCGACCGCGCTCGACAGCAGCGCGTACGGCATCGAAAGGATGCTGGCCCAGGCCACGCCGATCAGTGCGAACGACCATTTCAATTGCGACGGATCGGTGATGTAGAACATGGACAGGAAACCGATTCCGCCGAGCGTCAGCGACAGGAAATGCACCAGCCGGCAGTTGAGCCGGAAGCGCGCCGCGTAGAAGCTCAGCAGCAGGGCGACCGCCATCGAAGACAGTCCGTACACGCCCATGGCCGAGCCGACTTGGTCGGCGGCGTTCTGGAAGGCGGCATTGGCGCTCTGGAAGGCCTGAGCCTGGGCGGCCACGGCCATGTCGAAGGCCGCCGGATCCGGTGCGGGCGCTTTGAAAACGTGTTCGGTCAGGGCAGGCGTCGCCATCGACCACATGGTGAAAAAGGCAAACCAGCTGAAAAACTGCACGATACCGATTTTCAGCATCTGTGGCGGCATGTGGCGGATATAGTGCAGGATATCGCCGAAAATATTGCCCTTGGACGATTCATCGCGGAAGCGCGCCATATCCTCCGGCGGGTATTCATCCGTAGTGAACACGGTAATCAAGATACTGACCAAGAATACAAAGGCACCGATGGCGAAGGCGATTTTGACCGAATCAGGCACCACGCCCGGCCCGGCTTCATTGGAAACGCCCATCTGGTTCACCAGCCAAGGCAGATTGCTGGCGACCCAGGTGCCGATGCCGATGATCAATGTCTGCAGGACGAATCCGTAGGAGCGTTGCTGTTCCGGCAGCTTGTCGGCAACCAAGGCGCGGAACGGCTCCATGCTGATGTTGATCGATGCGTCCAGAATCCACAAAAAGCCTGCGGCCATCCACAGCGTAGAGGAATACGGCATGAAGAACAGCGCGATGGAACTGAGCACTGCGCCGATCAGGAAATAGGGGCGGCGGCGTCCGAAGCGCGGGTGCCAGGTGCGGTCACTCATATAGCCGATGATCGGCTGCACCAGGAGTCCGGTCAGCGGAGCTGCAATCCACAGCAAGGGCAATGCATCTTTATCGGCACCCAGGGTCTGGAAGATGCGCGACATGAAGCCGCCCTGCAGTGCGAAACCGAACTGGATGCCGAGGAAGCCGAACGACATGTTCCAGATCTGCCAAAACGATAAACGCGGTTGTGCGCCCATGCCACCCTCTCTCTGTGTATTTTTATGGTTGTTGCAATCGTACTTGCATTCGACTGTTTTTCATACCCTACCCGAAGCGCATGCGGGCATTGGATTGCCGGACGTCTGAATACGTATGCACGTACTTCAATTCGCACAGGCAATGAAAAACCCCGCCGGAGCGGGGTTGTTCAACGGTGTTGCCGGTGAATGATCAGAACGTTTTGCGGATGCCGATGCTGATGCTGTCGTTATCCTGCACATCGTTGCCGGTACGGGCACGGTAGCTGATGTAGCCGTCGAAGCCTTCACCGAAACTCATGCTGGCACCGACATTCCAGTCGAGGTAGCTGTCGTCGCCCGGGGCGAAACCCGGCAGGCTGAAGTTGGCCGGCAGGTTGGCAGTACCGCCGCGGACGAACACTTGGTCGGTATTGCTTTCATTGACCCAGGCCACGCGGGCGAACGGCTTGAAGCTGTCGAACGCGCCGGAGAACTGGTAACCGACGGAGGTCAGGTTGCTGTCGCGGCTGAAGGAATCGAAACGCATGGCAGTGCTGCTGGAGCCTTCGACATATCCTTCGACATCGGACTGCGTGGTTTCAAGGCCGGCGAACGGGCCGTGGGTGAAGCTGTCGCCTTTGAACACATAGCCCACTTCCAAGGTGCCGGACTGCTGGCTGATGGCGGTGCTGCCGGTTTCCTTGCGCACGCTGGACAGCAGGTCGATATTGCGGGTGATGTCCATGTCGGTGCTGCCGCCGCTGAGGCCGATGCGGCCGTACAGGCCGTTCACTTCGTATTGGCCGAAAACACCGAACAGGATGCCGCTGCCATCGAAGGATCCGAGGCTTCCGGCATTGGCCGAGCTGTTACCGATGGTGGCGGCGACACCGAAGGTGGCGTTCTCGCTCATGCGATAGGTGGCGCCGACGTTCAGGCTGGTCGAATCAGCGTCGAGGGCGGGCGTAAAGTCCGAGCCATCGATGTTCTGCTGGCCGAACTGCACCGAGGTGAAGCCGCGCACTTTGCCGACTTCGCTACCGGCGGCCCATTCCGAATCCAGGGCGTCGCTGATGGCGGTGTTGTGTGCGAAAGCGGACTGCATGGCCACTTCCGGTGCCAGCGAAACCACGCCCGGGGCGCTGATGGTGGCGTACACGATGTTGCCGAGCAGGGCATGCGCGCGGCCGCCCGGGTGGATGCCGTCGGCGAACAGGTAGGTGCTGCTGATCGGTTGCGTCGGATAGCCCGAAGCAGCCGGGCCGCAAGCCAGCGATGAGGCCGGGCAGGCGACGCCGGTGGTGTTGGTGAAACCGAACGCCGCAGGATTGGCCAGCACTTCGTTGATGATGGCGTAGGTATCAATCGCGACGATGCCGTCCTGCAGGGTGGCGAGTCCGCCATTGAAGTTCAGGTTATAAATTGTTGCGAGCGCCGAGGCGCCTGCGGATTGCGAGGGGGAAACCAGATTGGCCGGGGTCTTGCCCAGGTCCGGCAGGTTGAATACCACGATGGTATTGGCGCCGGCGGCTTGCAGTGCCGCAATCTGACCGATGGCGGTTTGACCGGCTTGGGTCGCATAGGCTTGGGCGATCAAAGGGTTCGAGTAAAGCGTGGACAGTCCGGCGCCGGTCAGCAGGTCATTGGCGCCGGCCCAGTAGGTGTAAAGCGCATTCGGATCGGCAACGCCACCGTTGGCGGCCAGATGCGTACCGATCTGCGTGCTGAGTGAGAAGTTGCCCGGAGAATTGCCGCACACGAAGGTGCCGATCAAACCGGAAACCGCGGTGGCGCTGCCGTTGCTGATGGCGCAGGCGCCGCCGTAGGCGTAGTTGCTGTTGCCGCTGGTGCCCGGAATCAGGGGCGAGTTGTTGCTCTGCGCGCCGATACCCAGCAGCACCGAGAGGTTCTGCGAGTAGGTGCCGTCCGGATTGGTGGTGAAGCTGCTGCCGGCAGGCAGACCGCTGATGGTGCCAACATTGCCGGCATCGGTCAGGCTGTCGCCGAAGCTGACGATTTTGCTGAACTGTTGGGCTTGGGCGGCACCGCTGGTGGTGATGGCGAGGGCGAGCGCAACGGAAAGATGGGATAAACGCATGGAGTGTCTCTCTCTATATTGAAGTGTGTTCCAGTGTGACCCGCGTTGGCTGATGACAATCAGGCTGGCACGGCCCATACCCGTGCGCATTGACGCCGGGCAGTGAGCCTACATTAATACAATATTTACATCATGGCTAGTGTAAAAGCCCTAATTTTCGGCTTTTGGCCGCATGGCGCGGGTCAGTCGGTGCCGCCGGAAGCGCCGGGCTTCGTAACGGCCGAACAGCCACAGGCCGTGAAGACAGACGGCAGTCAGCAATCCCAAGGTCAAACCCCCGAGCACCAGCGCTACGGCGCCATCGAAAATGGCTTGCCGGGGCGGCAGTTGCAGCAGCCGAACCAGTCCGGTTCCGATGCCGTAGGCGGCCAGATAGATCGGCCCGGCCGTCAAGGGATTGGTGATCATCTGCAGCCCGATCATCAGGGTGAGGTTGGCGCGTCCGAACCATGCGGCGATGAAGGCGATTACGATCTGGGCACCATAGGTCGGCAGATAGGCCAACAGGCTGCCGAGATAGATGGCGCGCACCACCGGTGCATCCTTGAATGACCAAAGATAGGGCCGGCGACGGGCAAAATCCGCGAAGCGGCTCAGTATCGGATAACGATGGATGGTGGCACGGCGCGGCAGCGGTTTCAGCCAGCGGCGGATGCGGCGTCGGCGTTGGCGCCAACGCTGTTCCATCAGGCGGCGCGTTGGCGTTTCTTGAGCTGGATCAGCAACAAGGAAATCGCGGCGGGGGTCATGCCGGGGATGCGCTGGGCTTGGCCGATGGTTTCCGGTTTGACCTGGGTGAGCTTGCTCTGCAATTCATTGGATAGACCCGGAATGCCGGTGAAGCGGAAATCAGCCGGAAATGCAGTGTTTTCCTGGTCTTTCTGGCGGGCGATATCGTCGTTTTGGCGGCTCAGATAACCGGCGTACTTGACCGAAATCTCGACCTGCTCCGCCACTTTCGCCGATGCCGACGGCGGCCCGAATTCCGGGATGGCGGTCAGGCCGGCATAAGTCACTTCCGGGCGTTTGAGCAAATCACGGGCGGAGCCCTCGCGCGTCAGTGCGTTGCCGGTCGCCTGTTCAAAGGCTTTGGCCAGCGCATGCCCGGGTGCGACCCACAGGTTCTGCAGGCGTGCGCTCTCCGTTTCAACCGCATCCATTTTGTTGCTGAAGATCTGCCAGCGGCGCTCATCGACCAGACCGAGCTCGCGCCCGGCCGGCGTCAAACGCGCATCGGCGTTGTCCTCGCGCAGCTGCAGACGATATTCGGCGCGCGAGGTGAACATGCGGTAGGGTTCGGTGGTGCCGTGGGTGATCAGGTCGTCGATCAGTACCCCGATGTAGGCTTCATCCCGGCGCGGTGACCAGCCCGCCAGTCCGGCGGCTGAACGCGCGGCATTGAGCCCGGCAATGAGTCCCTGTGCGGCGGCTTCTTCGTAGCCGGTGGTGCCGTTGATCTGGCCGGCGAAAAATAGACCGGCTACGGCTTTGGTTTCCAGGGATGCGCCGAGGCCGCGCGGATCGAAGTAATCGTATTCGATGGCGTAACCGGGCCGGGTGATGTGGGCGTTTTCGAAGCCGCGGATCGAGTGCACCAGTGCCAGCTGGACATCGAAGGGCAGCGAAGTGGAAATGCCGTTCGGATAGATTTCGTGGGTTTCCAGACCTTCCGGCTCGATGAAAATCTGATGTGAGGATTTATCGGCGAAGCGCACGATCTTGTCTTCGATCGATGGGCAATAGCGCGGACCGATGCCCTCGATGACGCCCGAATACATCGGCGAACGGTCAAGGCCGCCGCGGATGATGTCGTGCGTGCGTTCATTGGTATGGGTGATCCAGCAGCTGACCTGCGTCGGGTGTTCGTGCCCGCTGGCCAGATAGCTGAACGAAGGAATCGGTTGATCGCCGGCTTGCTCTTCGAAAACCGAATAGTCCAGGCTGCGGCCGTCGATGCGCGGCGGGGTGCCGGTTTTCAGACGATCGACCCGGAACGGGCCTTCACGCAGGCGTTCGGCCAATCGACTGGCCGGCGGATCGCCGGCCCGTCCGCCGGCATGGTTGGTGAGCCCGACATGGATTTTACCGGCGAGAAAGGTCCCGGCGGTCAGGACAATGGCGCGCGCATCGAAACGCAGACCGCTTTGGGTAATCACCGCCACGGCGCGGCCGTTTTCGATGACGATGTCGTCGACCGCCTGTTGGAACAATTGCAGATTCGGCTGCGATTCAACGGTCTTGCGGATGAAGGCTTTGTACAGCGCACGATCGGCCTGAGCGCGCGTGGCGCGCACCGCCGGACCTTTGGAGGCATTGAGCGTGCGCCAGTGGATGCCGGCATGATCGGCGGCGATGGCCATGATGCCGCCGAGCGCGTCGATTTCCTTGACCAGATGGCCTTTGCCGATGCCACCGATGGCCGGATTGCAGCTCATCGCGCCGACGGTTTCGATGTTGTGGGTCAGCAGCAAGGTACGCGCACCGGCGCGCGCCGACGCCAAGGCGGCCTCGGTGCCGGCGTGGCCGCCGCCGATCACAATCACATCAAAGGCTTGCGCGCTGTTCATAGGTCGCTATTTTCACCGATTTCCGCAAAAACACCAAACCCGCGGCGTTTCGCGTGCTCAGGGATCCCGGTCGTCGTTCTTGCTGGCACGCTCCTGGCGGGCCGGACGTGGTGCCGGTTCCGGTCGTGAGCGGGCCTCAGACTGAGGACGGGTTGCCCGTGTCGGCGCGGCTTGGTTGCTTGCACGCGCCTGCGGTTCGCGTGCAAGTCGTTGGCTGCGCGGGTTTTGCAGTGGCAAAGCCTCCGCATCGGTCCGAGGGCTTTGATCCGAAATCTGCGCCCGCCGTGGGCGATCGGTGTTGCTGAGGGTGCCGGCTTGTACCGGATTCTGAGCAACAGTGGTCATGGCTGCTACCGGTACCGCGACCGTTGCCGTCCGTCGCACGCGCGGCTGCCAGCCCGGTCCAGGTCGCACCGGACCATCGCGGTCCACAATCGGATCTCCCGGTTTCGGTGGCTTGGGCGGTTTCGGTCCGTTATCGTTTTTCGGCGGTTTCGGATGATACGGGCGGTGTCCACCGTGATACGGGTAGTACCCGTAACAGTTGGAATACCAGCAACTGCCGTAGGGCGAGTAGCCGTAGTAATAGGGGCTACCGAAAAAGAAATTGAAGCTGAAATTGATCGTCGGCCGGTACGGGCTGTAGTAGTACTGGCCGTAATCACTGTAATAGGTGTTGTCACTGCTGAAGTAGCCGTTGTCGCCGCCACCGCTGTAGCCGTTGTTGGGCGATGAGAAATAGCCTTCATCGGCATACTGCTCGGTCACAGTGACGCAGCCGCTCAGCGTCAGGGCGGCCACGGCAAGCATCGGAAGGCGAAGGTTCATGCGGTCAATCTCCACGGTTCAGTCCAGTTTAGGCCAGTGCTGTGAATAAATGCTGAATTCAAGGACAATGGCTCAGGAATTTTCCGTGGATGTTCGGAGTGGACATGTTGCATCAGGCCTCAGGGCGTTGGAAACTCGGTTTGCTGTTGGCGCTGGTCACCGCGGCCTGCTGGGCGACGCTGCCGGTGGCCCTGAAGGTGAGTCTGAGCGTACTCGATCCGATGACCCTGACCTGGTTCCGCTTCGCGTTCGCCGCGGTGTTCATGGGCTTGTGGTTATTGGGCAAGCGCCGGATGGCGGTCTTCGGGAGCTTGCAGCCCAAACAATGGCGTTGGTTGCTGCTGGCCACGGTGTTGCTGATCGGCAATTACATCGGCTATCTGCTCGGGGTGAAATACACCTCGCCTGGCAATGCCCAGCTGCTGATTCAGCTGGCGCCGCTGTTGATGGCGCTCGGCGGGGTGTTCATCTTCCGCGAGCGTTTCGTGTGGGGACAATGGCTGGGGCTGCTGATCATCGTGCTGGGTCTGGGCCTGTTCTTCCGTGATCAGTTCGCCGGCGGCCTGGTCACCGGCCACAACTATCTGCTCGGTTCCGCCATCGTCGGTGCCGCCGCGCTGTCGTGGGCGGCCTACGCATTGATGCAGAAACAACTTCTGTTGAAGCTGTCTTCGCAGCATATCCTCGCGGTAATCTATCTGTTTTCGGCGCTGCTGCTCTGGCCGTTTGCTCATCCGTCGATGCTGGCCAATCTCGATGCCCTGCATTGGGCGCTGCTGCTGTTCTGCGCTTTGAACACTCTGGTGGCCTATGGCGCCTTCGCCGAAGCCTTGGAACATTGGCAGGCCTCGCGGGTGTCTGCGGTATTGGCGACCACGCCGATGCTGTGTCTGGGCGTAGTGGCGCTGGTGCATGCGCTCTGGCCTGAGGCGGTGGCTTCCGAGCATGTCGGCCTGCTTGGCTTCATCGGTGCCGCGCTGGTGGTGATTGGCTCGGCACTGAGCAGTCTGCTCGGTCAGAAACCGGAGGAAAAAACATGATTGCCCATGACGACATCCTTGCCGCCGCATCGCGCATCGCGCCTTATGCGCTGCATACGCCGGTGAAATCATCCGCGGCGCTGGATGCCTTGTCGGGCGCATCGCTGTTTTTTAAATGCGAGAACCTGCAGATCGGCGGCGCGTTTAAATTCCGCGGTGCGGTCAATGCGGTGTTCGCTCTGGACCAGGCCGCCGCTGAACGCGGGGTGATTACGCACTCTTCCGGCAATCATGGCGCGGCGCTGGCGCGTGCCGCGAAGCTGCGCGGTATCGTCGCGCATGTGGTGGTGCCCGAAGGGGCGGTGCCCTCGAAACTGGACGCCATGCGTGCTGCCGGCGCCATCGTGCACCGCTGCGCACCCACCCAGGCCGCGCGCGAAGCGATGACCCGCAATCTCATCGCCGAAACCGGCGCCACGCTGGTGCATCCGTATGAAGACCCGCAGGTGATGGCCGGACAAGGCACCGCGACCTTGGAACTGCTGGATGAAGTGCCCGCTTTGGAGGCGGTCATCGCACCGATCGGCGGCGGCGGTTTGATTGCTGGAACCGCCATTGCACTGGATCCGGTGGATATTCCTTTGTATGGCGTGGAGCCGGAAGGCGCAGCCGACACACTCGCTTCGCTTTTGGCCGCAGAGCGCATCACCCACTTGGTGCCGGACACCATCTGCGACGGCTTGCGCGCGGTGGTCGGTGTGCCCAACTTCGCCATCATTGCCGAACACGTGCTGCAGGTGTTGACCGTGTCCGATATGCAATGCCGCGCGGCACAGGCTTTGGCCGCCGAGCATCTGGGCATGGTCATCGAGCCCAGCAGCGCAACGGTGTTGGCGGCGGTGCTGGCCAGTCCCGAGTTGTTTGCCGGCAAGCGCGTCGGCCTTATTTTGACCGGCGGGAACGTCTGATCAGTTTTTCAGCACTTGCGCCGCGCGATCTGGAATTGAATTGACACTGACGGAGCAGCCCTGAATAATTGCCCGAATGCTCAGGGAAAAAAGCATGTTTCGAGGAATTCTGTTCGCAGTGCTGTCGGCGCTTGCTATGCCGGGCTTCGCCCAGCAGGACGCACCGGCAAGCACGCCATCGCCGGTGATGCTGTTGCCGGCCAAAACGCCCTTGATTCTTGCGTTTGCCGACGAGGTCTCCTCCAAGACAGCGGTCAAAAACGGCGAAATCCGCTTCAAACTGGCGGAAGATTTGCTGATTGGCGATGCCGTGATCATTCCCAAAGACACGCCGGCAATGGGTGAAGTCGTGCATGTGCAGAAGTCCGGTTTCGGCGGTCGAGGAGGAGAACTCATCCTTGCCGCACGTTACATCACTTACCACGACCAACGCATCGCATTGCGTTCGCTGAAACCACTGGCAGGGCCGTATGCCGGAAAAAACAATTCCGATGCAGCTCTGGCGGTCAGCATGATTCCCTATGCCGGGCTGGTTTCGCTGTTCATTACCGGCGGCGAAATCGTCATTCCGGCCGGCACGCGCGCGCTGGCTCTGATCACTAACGATACGTCAATCCCTGCTGTCCCCGAATCCCACTAATCCACCCCTAACCCCAACCCCACGAGAACATCATGAAATCATTCAATATCGCTCTTATGCTCGCTGCTTCCGCGTTCATGGCTCCGGTTTCCGCTCAAGAAGCCGCGCCGGCCGCCGTGACCGCTCCGGATGCTGTCAGCGTCGCCATCGGCGCTCCGGAGGCCGGTAAGGCACTGGTCGTATTCTTCCGTCCAAGCGCATTCAAGGGTGCCGCCATCGGCTTCATCGTCCGTGAGGGTGAAACCGAACTCGGCAAGCTCCGTAACGGCAATTTCTTTACCTTGCAGGTTGCTCCGGGCAAACACGATTACACCGTGCATTCGGAAGCCAAGGATGTCACCACCATTGAAGCCGAAGAAGGTGAAACCTATTTCCTGTCCGGTGAAATCAACATGGGCTTCATGGCCGGTCGGCCGAATCTGTCACCCTCCGATCTGGAAGGGTTCAAGGCAGCCTTTCCGAAGCTGAAGAAATCCAAACCGCTGGAAGACTGAGCGGCAAATGCACGCAACAGAACGGACCCGCATTGGCGGGTCCGTTTTTTTATGGAGAGGATCAGGAATTCAAACACCTGTTGGCTGATGCGCGTTTTATAATGAATTCCCGACGTTCACGGTCACTTCCGGCCGAATCAGGACAAAGCCATGATCATCACCCCGAAAACCCGCGGCTTCATCTGCACCACCACCCACCCGACCGGTTGCGCCGTGCATGTCGCCGAACAGATTGCGGTGGTCAAGGAAAACGGCGTCATCGATGGCGGTCCGAAGAAGGTGTTGGTCATCGGCGCTTCCACCGGCTACGGTCTGGCCTCGCGTATTACCGCCGCCTTCGGTTCCGGTGCCGCCACGCTCGGTGTGTTTCTGGAAAAGCCGGCCAGTGAATCCAAGCCGGGCAGCGCCGGCTGGTACAACTCGGCGGCGTTCGAGCAGGCCGCGCATGCTGAAGGTTTGTATGCCAAGAGCGTAAACGGCGATGCCTTTTCGCATGAGATGCGCGCCAAGGTCATCGACATCATCAAAGCCGATCTCGGCCAGATCGACATGGTGGTCTATTCGCTGGCCTCGCCGGTGCGCAGACTGCCGGACAGCGGCGAGCTGGTGCGTTCGGCGCTGAAGCCGATCGGCGCGCCGTATCAATCGACCGCCATCGACACCAGCAAGGATGTCATCATCCATGCCGAAGTGGAGCCGGCTACCGAGGAAGAAATCGCCAATACCGTCACCGTCATGGGCGGCGAGGATTGGGAATTGTGGATGGATGCCCTGCAAGCCGCCGGCGTCTTGGCCGATGGCGTGAAAACAGTTTCGTACAGTTATATCGGCACTGAAATCACCTGGCCGATTTACTGGCACGGTGCGCTGGGCAAGGCCAAGGAAGACATGGACCGTGCCGCCGCCGCACTGCGAGCGAAACTTGCGCCGGTCAAGGGCAGCGCCAATGTCGCTGTGCTGAAATCGGTGGTGACCCAGGCCTCAGCCGCGATTCCGGTAATGCCGCTGTACATCTCCATCTGCTTCCGGGTGATGAAACAGCTCGGTCTGCATGAAGGCCCTATCGAGCAGATCGACCGCATGTTCCGCACCGAACTTTACGGTGTCGGCAACGACCGCGACGACCAGCAGCGCATCCGTATGGACGACTGGGAGCTGCGCGAGGAAGTACAGCACGCCGTGAAACTGATCTGGCCGACGGTGACCACCGCCAATTTGTTCGAACACACCGATTACGCCAGCTACAAGGCCGAGTTCCTGAAACTGTTCGGCTTCGGCATCTCCGGCGTCGATTACGCGGCCGATGTCGATCCGGTAGTGCCATTTGCGGTCGTGGATCTGGCCGGCCATTAAAGCGTGAATCCGTCCGACTGGCAGCAGGGCGGGACGGCATTCGATTGGCAGGGCTTCCGCCTGTTCGTGCGCCGTGGCGGCGCAGGAAAGCCCTTATTGCTGATTCACGGTTTTCCCACGTCCAGCTTTGACTGGGCCGCGATGTGGCCGGCGCTGAGTGCAGCTTATTCATTGCACGCCCTGGATATGCTGGGCTTTGGTCTGTCGGATAAGCCGGAAGCATTTCCCTACAGTCTTTCAGCTTCGGCGGATCAATGGCAGGACTATGTACTTTCGCAAGGTCTGCGCGAAGTGGACGTCGTGGCGCATGACTATGGCGATACGGTGCTGCAGGAATTGCTGGCGCGCCAGAATGAAGGCAGAATGCCGTTCCGCATTCAGCGCGCCACCTTCTTGAATGGCGGCTTGTTTCCGGAAGCGACATTTCCCATTTTGATGCAGAAACTGTTGCTCGGACCGCTCGGACCAGTGGTTGCGCGATTGTCGAGTTTCAGCCGTTTCCGTGCCAGCATGCGGTCCATCGCGGGCGCACCCTTGGCGGAACAGGAGCTGCAATGGCACTGGCAATTGCTTTCGCGGGCGAATGGCCGTGCAGTGATGCCGAAAATCATTCAATACATCCGTGAACGCCAACGTCATCGCGAGCGTTGGACCGGCGCTCTGCAGCAGGCGGGCATTCCTCTGCACTTGATTGTCGGTGAACGCGACCCGATTTCGGGTAAGACCATCGCCGAGCGCTGGCAGACCTTGCTACCGAATTCGCCGATAACACGGCTTGAACCTGTGGGCCATTACCCGCAATGGGAAGCGCCCGAGCGTGTGCTTGCCGCGATGGATACGACAGCGTGATTCAAAGCGGTGGCAGCCCCTTGGCTTTGGCCCAGTAAAACGATACCCGGAAACTGGCACAGCAGGCACCGCAATGAACACAGGGACTGTCCCTGTCCGATGCAGTCACAGCGTCCGCAGCGTCTCGTTCGGCGGCGCTTCGGTCACCCGGCGTGTGGCCCACAGCCCGGTCACCAGTGCCAGCAGGGTGCCGCCGATGATGCCGTAAAGCAACAAGCTGGTTTCGAAACGCCAGGGCAGATTGAACACCTGCACGGTGATCAGTCCGGCGATGGTACTGGCCGCCAGTGCCGCCACCGTGCCGGCCAGCAAACCGAGGCTGCCGAATTCCGTGGCCTGCGCCAGACGCAGCTGTTTCTTGGACGCTCCCAGAACGCGCATCACGCTGGCTTCCTGCAGGCGTTCATCCTGCGAGGCCTGTACGGACGCGATCAGCACCAGCAGCCCCGCCAGCAGTGAAAAATAAAAGACCGATTCGACCACGCGGCTGACCTGGGCGACGGTGCTTCGGACCTGATTGAGCACGGCATCGATGTCGATGACCGACAGATTCGGATATTCACGCACCAAGGCATCGATTGCCGGCAGTTTTTGTTTCGGTACATGTAGTGCCGAAATGTAGCTGGCCGAAAAACCATCGAGAGCGCCCGGCGAAACGACCACGAAGAAGTTCGGTTTGAAACTTTCCCACTCCACTTTGCGCAGGCTGGTGATGCGCGCCTCCAGAGGCGTACCGGCCACATCGAAGCGGACGCGGTCGCCGATTTTCCAGTTCAGGGTTTCGGCGAACTCCTCCTCCACCGATAACTGCAGCGGACCGCGGTAGTCCGCTTTCCAGTAGGTGCCGGCGGTGCGTTGGTTGTCGGCGCCGAAGCTGGCTGCAGATGAGAGATTGAATTCGCGCTCGGCCATCCGTCGTGCGCGTTCACCTTTGCCGGCATAATCGGCCGCCGTGACCGGTTTGCCATTCACCGCCTGCAGACGTGCCCGCACCATCGGATACAGCATCGGCTCGGCCAGCCCCTGCGTTTTGGCAAAGGCACGAACGCCATCGACCTGTTCGGACTGGACATTGATGACGAAGCGGTTCGGTGCATCGGCCGGCAGGGTCTGCTGCCAGCGGCTGAGCAGATCGGTACGCACAAACAGCAGCAGCAACAGCGCCATCAGTCCCAATCCGAGCGCGGACACCTGCGTGAGCGTCATGCCCTGATGTCGGCTGAGATTGGCCAGGCCGTAACGCCATGGGCCATGCAAGCGGCCGCGCACCCGCTTCAGCCAGTGCAACAGCAACCAGGCAATCCCGGCCAGCAGCGCTGCGGTGCCGGCAATGCCGCCAAGAATAATGCTGCCGAGTTCTGCCGAGCCGGCCTTCCACCACAACAAGGCGGCCAATCCGGCGATGCCCAACAGGCCAACCGTCCATGCACTGGGTTCATTGACCGGCACATCGCGGCGCAGAACGCGCAGCGCCGGCACTTTGCGCAAGGCCAGCACCGGCGGCACGGCAAAAGCGATCAACACGGTGAAGCCCACCGCATAACCGGACAGCACCGAGCCCCAGCCGGCGGCCGGTAGCACCACGCCCATGGCATCGGCCAGCCACGCACCCACAGCCCACTGCAGCAGCCAAGCCAGGAACACACCGGCGCTTGCACCGAGCAGTCCGATGAAGGCCAATTCGCCCAACTGCAGACTGGCGATGCGGCCTTGGCTTGCGCCCAGACAGCGCATGACCGCACTGGCATCCAGATGGCGTGCACTGTGCCGGCGAGCGGCAAGCGCGATGGCAACGGCTGCAAGAATCAACGACACCAAGGCCGCCAGTGATAAAAAACGGTTGGCGCGATCGAGCGCCGAACGGACTTCCGGTCGCGCATCCTCGCGGCTTTCCAGGCGTTGCCCACGTTTCAGTTGCTTGCGTTGCAGTGTGGTGAACCGGTTGACTGCGCCGGCATCGCCGGCGACCACCATCCGGTATTGAATACGGCTGCCATCCTGTACCAAGCCGCTGGCGGCCAGATCGGTATAGGCAATCAAGGCTTTCGGCGCGACATTGAAGTAATCGAGCGCGGCATCCGGCTCCTTGATCAGCGTTGCGGCATAACGCAACTGCAGATTGCCGACACCGATAAGCTCCCCGATGCGCACATTCAATTTGCGCGCAGCATCGCTTGACAGCCAAAGCGTTCCGGCAGCAGGGCCACCTTGTTGCACCGTGTTGTTGCCATCGGCATCACGCAGTTCGAATTCGCCGCGCAAGGGAAAGTGGCTGTCCACCGCACGGATGTCGGCGAGCGCCACTGCGTCGGTGGTCTGCACCATGCTCGGAAAGCTCGCAGTCTGCGCAACCTGTAGGCCGAGTGATTCGGCGCGCTGCGGAATGGCGCTGGCAATCGGCGTGTCGGCACGCAATGCGGCATCTCCGCCGAGCAGGCGATTGGCTTCCTGCTGCAGTCCGGCTTCGGCACGGTCAGTAATCATGCCGACCGCAGTGACCGCCATAACCGCCAGAACCAGTGCCATCAGCATTAGCCGTATTTCACCGGCGGCCAGATCGCGCCGGGTCTGCCGCCAAGCCAGTTTCAGAACGCTCATGCCACAAGGCGCCCGGCGTTCAGGCGCAGCTGACGCTGGCAACGGGCGGCCAGGCGCTCATCATGGGTTACCAGCACCAGGGTGGTGCCGCGGTTGGCGTTGAGTTCAAACAGCAGATCGGCGATGGCGCGACCGGTATCGGTATCGAGGTTGCCGGTCGGCTCATCGGCAAACAACACCGCCGGATCGACCACGAACGCGCGCGCAATGGCGACACGTTGCTGTTCGCCGCCGGAGAGCTGGCGCGGATAGTGCTGCAGGCGCTCGGCCAGTCCGACCTTGCCGAGGATGTCGCGGGCCGCGCTTTCCGGATCGGCATGGCCGCTCAATTCCAGCGGCAGCATCACATTCTCAAGCGCCGTCAGCGCCGGTAGCAGTTGAAAGTTCTGGAACACGAAGCCGACCGACGCACCACGCAGTTTGGCGCGGCCGTCCTCATCGAGTGCATTCAGGGCGGTGCCGAGAATATCGACGTCGCCTTCACTGGGCGTATCCAATCCTGCCATCAGCGAAAGCAGGGTGCTTTTGCCGGAGCCGGAGGCGCCGACGATGGCCGCGGTTTCGCCGCGGTTCAGGCTGAAGCTGACATCCTCGAGGATGCACAGTTCCGATTCCGGCAGTTCCACGCGCTTGCCGAGCTTTGTTACCCTGATGGCTGTACTCACTGATTGCTCCCGGAGATCCATGCGAAATCGCATCCGCTGTTTACTACATGCAGTCTGGCACAGCCAATATCAAGGTTTTGTGTGTCTGGCGCTTGTGCTGATGGTAATGGCCGGACCGGTTTCGGCCAAACAGACCCTGTTGGTGATGGGTGATTCGCTGTCGGCGGCCTATAACCTGCCGTCCGAACAGGGCTGGGTGGCATTGACCGCCGCGCGCATGAAATCCACTCATCCCGCTTGGCAGGTGGTCAATGCCAGTGTGTCCGGGGAAACCTCGGCCGGCGGCAAATCACGGCTGCCGGCGGCCTTGAAAACCCACAAACCGGCGCTGGTCATCATCGAACTGGGTGCCAATGATGGCCTACGCGGGCTGCCGCTGACACAGACACGCGCCAATCTGCAGGCGATGATCCGGCAGGCCAAAGTCGGCGGCGCAAAAGTGCTTCTGATCGGCATTCAGATGCCGCCGAATTACGGCAAGGTGTATACCGACGGCTTCGCGGCGATTTACACCGATCTGGCCAAACAGGAAAAAACGGCCTTGCTGCCCTTCCTGCTGGCGCCGATTGCGATGGACCGGTCGTATTTCCTGCCGGATCAATTGCACCCGAATGCGAAAGGCCAGATCAAGCTGCGCGATCACGTCTGGCCGGCACTCAAGCCTTTATTATGATGCCCGGCTCTTGTGCGCCAGCGTGTCTGCATGCGCTTCCCAGTTGCGGCCGTCGAAGGGCGTAATCCGCATGCCCTCCGGCGGATTGTCCAGACAACGCACATTGACGTCGACGCCGTCCGGGTTCGAGCGCGGAATGTAAAACGGCTTGATGCCGCAGATGCGGCAGAAGTAGTGTTTGGCAACGCCGGTGTTGAATGTGTAAAGGTTCAATGCCACTTCACCCTGCAACAGCCGGAACGCCGCAACTGGCACAATGAGATGCAGAAAGCCACTCATCCTGCAGATCGAGCAGTTGCAGTCCTCCACCTCCGGCCTGTCGGGCACATCGACCTCGAAACGCACCGCACCGCAATGGCAGCCCCCGGCATGGATCATGTCATTGTCCGAAATAGATGCGCATCAGCTGCGCGCGCAGTTCCGGCGGCTGTTCGGCGATCACTTCCAGCAGACGTGAAACGCCACGACAGCGCTGCGTCGGGGCGGTGTTGTCGTTCTGCATGCGCTCGAGATCATCCAGGCCTTCGCGGCCGTAGCGCTCACCGATGCGCACAGCAATGCGCTGGGTGAATTGCTGGTTCTGCGCATCCGGAAGCGTCCGCGCTGGCTTGTCCTGGGCACTGGTCACGATGTGGAACAGGGCCGACTCCAGATCCGGCTGCAATGCGCGGTAGGGTTTGCGCAGCAACCACGGGGTATGGCCGTTTTCATCCAGGCGCGCGGTGGTGGTGTTGAGCAGAATGCCGCACAGCCGGGCATCGGTCTGCGCCATCGCCATAAGGCGCCGTTGCTGTACCAGCAGGGCATCGATGGCTGCGTCATCACTGCGCGTCAGATAGGCGGTGCTGGCATTCAGGCCCAATGCCGTGGCGATGGCGCGGCTGGCGTTCTGGGTGTTGCGGCTGCCGTTGACGGCCATGAATTGACGGACCTGTTCGCGCCAGTTCACCAGAAAGCCGGACTGTTGTTCGGCCAGCAAGGCATACACCGGTTGTCGCTTCCGGATTTCGGTCACGGCGGCTTCGGCCTGCTTTTGCAAAACTACCGGGTCCGGATCGGTGACCGCACTGCCGATGGAGGGTATTAGAAGCAGAAGCGATAAAAACAGTCGGCGCATCATGAACGCACCCGTCGGGGTATCTGGCTGGCATCGATACGCGCCACAATCCCGTCTTCACGGGGCTCGGGGTCCTGCCCAGGCCGGAAGGCCATGGCGCTGATCACTTCCCAGCTGCTGGCGATGCCATCGCCCTGTTTTGGATAGGCGGCATGCAAGGCCTGCCAACGGCTTTTTCCGGCCAGGCCACGTGGCCGCTGCGGGCGGGCATCGGTGGCGCCGATGGCCTGCAGCTCCTGCATCAGCGCGCGCAGATCCGGATACTGCATGGTGAACAGTTCGCGTTCCAGCACGCTGTTGCGGAAGCCCGCGCCCTGCATGGCATCGCCGACCTGCTGGATGGCCGCGAACGGCGATACCGGCGGTTCTTCGCCGATGCCGGCATAGGCCTCGCGCAGTTCCATCAAGGTGTCCGGACCGAAACTGGAGAAGGCGAACAGGCCGCCGGGCGTCAGCACGCGGCGGATCTCACGCAGTGCATCCGGCAGCGGATGTACCCACTGCAGGCAGAGGCTCGAGAAAATGAAATCGAAGCTGCGGTCACGGAACGGCAGTTGCAGCGCATCGGCGCATACGCGTTTGACCGGACGCCAGAACCGCGTCTGCCGCGGCACTTGGCGCAGCATCGGCAGTGCGATGTCCATGGCGATGACTTCCGCTTTCGGCCAGCGCTTTTTCATAATACCCGCCGCACGGCCGGGCCCGGAGCCGAGATCGAGAATGCGTTTCGGGGGCGATTCCAGATAATCGGCCTGTTCCAGAAGACGCGCTTCCACTTCCTTCTGCAATGCTGCCGCCGCCAGATAGGAGTCGGCTGCCCGTGCGAAATGGCGCTTGATGCCGCGGCGGTCGAACAGATTCTCAGGCATGCACATCCTCCGCAAAAGTCCGGATGGCATCGGCGATCGCCGCGGGGTGGGTCAGGAATGGGGCGTGTCCGCCGTGATCGTCGCAGTGGAAATCACCGCCGGCCATTTCCGCCGCCGCCTGCATGGCCGCCGGATTCACCAAGCGGTCGCGGCGTCCGGCCAGCCACAGGCTCGGCATCTGCAGTTGCGGCAGCAGCGCGCGCAGATCGGTGCTTTCGAGCAGATACAGACCCTGGCGCAACACCTGCGGGTCCGGTCGTCCGAACTCGAAAGCGTTGGCTTGCAAACGGCGCAGGTCGGCACGCAGATGTTCCGAGCCCTGCGCTTCCAACATGAAGAAACGATGCAGCGTGCCGTCGTAATCCTGCGCAAGATCTGCGGCGAATTGATGGAATACCGTTGCCGGCATGCCTTCCGGCCAGTCGGTGCGGGCCACGAAGCTCGGGCTTGCGTTCATCAGAATCAGGCCGCGGAAGTGTTCCGGAAAACGCAATGCACCATGCAGTGCAAACAGACCGCCGAGCGACCAGCCGAGCACATAGATCGGGCCATCCAGTGTTGGCAGCAGGCGTTGCCAGAACGGCGAAAATTCCAGCGGCAGGCTGCTGTCGCGTTGACTGCCGTGTCCGGGAAGATCGATGCAGCGCACATTGAAATGCGCTTGCAGGTGCGGCATCAGCGGTGCGAAGATGCCGCCGTGCATCGCCCAGCCGTGCAGCAAAATCAGATGCGGTTTGGCTTCCACAGAGTCAACCGTGCCCATCGCGGCCTCCGGTGATTTCTGCCAGCGCCTGTACCAGCGCATCAATCTGCGCTTTGGTATGCAATGCCGTCAGGGTAATGCGCAACCGCGATTTGCCCTGCGGTACGGTCGGAGGCCGGATGGCGCTCACCCAGAAACCGGCATGACGTAGTTGCTCGCTCCAGCGCAAGGCACTTTCGTTGTCGCCGGCCATCAGCGGTTGGATGGCCGTGTGCGAGTCCAGCATCGGCAGTCCGGCAGCTTCGGCACGGATCCGGAAATGCCGGATGTTTTCCTGCAGTCTCGCATGGTGCTGCGGCTGCGTTTCCAGCAAGTGCAGCGAGGCCGAGAGTGCCGCCGCCATCGCCGGTGCCGGCGCGGTACTGAATAGATACGGGCGCGCGGTTTCCAGAAGGTGCTGGATGATGTCGCGCTTCGCAAGAATCAGAGCGCCTTGTCCACCCAGCGCTTTGCCGGCCGGCACCACCAGAATCGGCACATCGTCGGCTTGCAGACCGGCCGCCTGCAGACTTCCGAGTCCGCCCGCACCGAGCACGCCGACGCCATGGGCGTCATCAATCATCAGTGTTGCGCGGTGGCGTTGCGCGATGGCGTGCAGGGACTGCAGATCGGCGGCATCGCCATCCATGCTGAACACGCCGTCACTGACCAGAAACAGGGTATCGGTTTTGGCTTCCGCGCAGCGCGCTTCGGCCTGAACCATATCGGCATGCGGAAAGCGTTTCAGGGCGGCGCCGGAGAAACGGGCGCCATCGAGCAGGCAGGCATGGTTGTATTTATCCTGCACGCACACGGCATCTTCATCCAGCAAGGACTGCAGAATGCCGAGATTGGCCAGGTAGCCGCTGCCGGTGAACAAGGCCGCTTCATAGCCGAACAGCGCCGCCGCCTGCAGTTCCAGTTCCCGATGCGTGGCGAAATGACCGGTGACCAGCGCCGAGCCGGCGCTGCCGACACCGTCGCGTTCCGCGGATTTCCGGAATGCCGCGATGACATCGGGATGCTGCGCAAAGCCGAGATAGTCATTGCTGGAGAAGTTGATCAGGTTTTTCCCGTCGCACGCCGTCAGCATGCCGCTGCGTTGCGACTGCACGTGTCGGCTGCGCCGTGTATGCGCCGCGTCACGCTGCGCGGCGCGCTGGCGCAGGCGTTCGATCAGGGTCATGGTTCAGGCGGCGCAGCTGTCCGGGCGCAGCACATCGGCATGTACGGTCGTGCTTTCTTGCATCACCGCCATGCCTTCAACCCCGAGTTTGGCGAACAGGGCCTGATCGGCCTCCACATCCGGATTGCCGGTGGTCAGCAGTTTTTCACCGTAGAAAATGGAATTGGCGCCGGCGAGGAAACACAGGGACTGCAGCTCCTCGCTCATTTCCGCGCGTCCGGCCGACAGACGCACTACCGATTGCGGCATCAGGATGCGGGCGGCGGCGATGGTGCGGACGAACTCGAAGGGATCCAGCAGGGCGGTGCCGTGCAGCGGCGTGCCTTCCACCTGCACCAAGCGGTTGATCGGCACCGAGCCCGGATGTTCCGGCAGGTTGGCCAGAGTCTGCAACAGGGCGGCGCGCTGTTCGCGCGATTCGCCCATACCGACGATGCCGCCGCAGCAGGTTTTCAGACCGGCTTCCCGCACGTTTTCAAGGGTATCCAACCGGTCCTGGTAGTCGCGGGTTTTGATGATGTCGGCGTACTCATCCGGACCGGTATCGAGGTTGTGATTGTAGTAGTCCAGCCCGGCCTCTTTCAGGCGCTTGGCCTGATCGGCATTGAGCATGCCGAGCGTGGCGCAGGCCTCCAGACCCATCGCCCGGACTCCTTCAACCATGGCGGCTACATTTTCCAGATCGCGGTCTTTCGGACTGCGCCAGGCGGCGCCCATGCAGAAGCGGGTGGCGCCGGCGGCTTTGGCCTGCGCGGCCTTGGCCAACACTTCGTCCACGTCCATCAGTTTGTGGGCTTTCAGACCGGTGTTGTAGCGTGCTGCCTGCGGGCAATACGCGCAGTCTTCGGGGCAGCCGCCGGTTTTGATCGAAAGCAGCGTGGACACCTGCACCTGATTCGGATTGAAATGCGCGCGGTGCACGCTGCCGGCACGGTACATCAATTCGGCGAACGGCAAGCTCATCAGGTCGAGCACTTCGGCGCGGGTGTAGTCATGTCGGATGACAGCGGTCATGGGAAGTTTCCGATAGTAGCGGTGGGCAGGGTGCGAGAACCTGTACAGGATACCCCAGCCCGTCAACCCTGCGCCAATGAATCTTGTTGACCGAATCTGCAAGCACCTGAATTACGGGATTTTTCCTCCGGTCTGCCGACTGTGCGGCAATCCCGGTCTGCCGGAGTGGGACCTGTGCCTGCTCTGCCATCGGGCCTTGCCCTGCCGGCCGCCACCCAAGCTGTTCGGGGAAGGCCTGGTGCTGGCGGGTTTCGATTACGGCAATCCAGTCGATGGCCTGATCCGGCATTTCAAATTCCATGGCCAGCTCGGCTCCGGCCGATTGTTGGCACGCCTGTGCGAGCCGGCCTTCGAAGACAGCCGGCCGATGGCGTTGGTGCCGGTGCCCTTGCATATCCGTCGGCTGCGCCATCGCGGATTCAATCAGTCGCTGGAGTTGGCCCGATATTGGGGTCGCCGGCGCGGCCTGCCGGTGCTGCCGGCAGCGCTGATTCGCCATCGCGAAACCGCGGTGCAGTCCGCATTGAACTCTGCCGAGCGCGAGCCCAATGTGCAGGGTGCTTTCCGGGCTGAAATGCCATTGCCACCGCATGTGGCCTTGGTCGATGATGTGTTCACCACCGGTGCCACATGTCGCGCGGCCCGTGAGGCACTGTTGGCTGCGGGGGTGCAGCGCGTGGACGTCTGGTGTTTGGCACGGGTGACTTAAATCAGCGTCAACACGAAACCGATGAACACCAGCAGGCCGACCCATTGATTGCTCAGGAACGCACGGAAGCAGTCTTCCCGGTGGCGCAGGGCGGCGATTTTGAATTGCCACAGAATCACCACGCCGGCCATCGCGACACAGATGAAATACGGCAGGCCGAAATGGTACTGCTGGCCGAGCAGTGCCAGGCTGGTCAAAAAGCCCGCCTGCATCAGGCCGATGGCGAGCAGATCCATGTCACCGAGGAAAATCGCCAGTGATTTGGCGCCGGCTTTCAAGTCATCCTCGCGGTCGACCATGGCATACCAGGTGTCGTAGGCCGTGGTCCATAGCAGGTTGGCCAGAAACAGCAGCCAGGCACCTTGCGGAATCCGACCCTGCACCGCCGCGAAGGCCATTGGAATGCCCCAGCCGAAGGCGATACCCAGATACACCTGCGGAAAATAGGTGTGCCGCTTCAAATACGGGTAAGTTGCGGCCAGTACTGCGCCGACTAGACTGAGCCCAATGGTGAGTTTATTGGTCAACAGCACCAGTCCAAATGCGACCAACATCATCAGCACAAACGCCGTCAGTGCCTCACGGCCGCTCAGTGCGCCGCGCGCCAAGGGTCGCTGACGGGTCCGCTCGACCTGTGGATCGAGCCAGCGGTCGGCATAGTCATTGATGATGCAGCCGGCAGAGCGCGTAAGCCAGACGCCGGCGACGAAGATCAGCAGCAGTTCCGGCGGCGGAAACCCTTCAGCAGCTAGCCACAGCGCCCATAATGTCGGCCACAGGAGCAGTAGCGTACCGACCGGACGGTCGCCGCGGATCAATTGCCAATAGGCGCTGGCTTTCGTGGTGCGCTCAGGGGCGTTCCGAATCATCTGGATATTGTAGCGGATGCCCCGCTTGCTTTTGCCGGCGCCATTGCAGATGATGGAATAAATTCCTGATGGCCGCCATGTCCGACCTCGACATTCCCGAATCTTTCCGCGGCCGACCCTATGCCGAACGCCATTTCCGGCAAATCGCGCAATGGGCCCGCGTGCATTCGCCGTTTTACCGGCATTTCCATGCCGAGGGCGGTGTGCCGCCGCTGCTGACCCGCGAAATCCTGCAAGCCCACAACGATGAGCTGCTGAACGGCCAGGCGGTCACCGGCAAAACCTCCGGCGCGACCTCGGTTCCGGTACGCGTGCATTGGGGTGCGCCGCGCAGCCGCCTGGATCACAAGGACAACCTCAGCTATGCCGGCTGGTTCGGCGGCGTGCTGCCACACGCGAAAATCGTGGCCTTGAGTGCGCATGAAAAAAAGGACAACAGTTTCGAAGTCGCCAGTCCGGTAACGCAGCAGCTCGCGTTTTTGAACGAGCGCATCCACCGGTACGGTGCACGGTCCTTGATCAGCTATCCCACCAATCTGGTGCAGCTGGCCGTGCATTTAAAACAGAGTGGACAGACGGTTCCCGGGCTGGAGCGGCTGGTGTGCATGTCGGAGCTGTTCGAGTCGAGCCAGGAAGCCTGCATTGCCGAGGCGTTTCCGAATGCCCGCATCGCCGCCACCTATTCCTGTACCGAGACCGGCATGATTGCCGGCCGCTGTCCGCACAATCCGGACAACTACCACATCATGGCGCACAAGCTCGGCGTCGAATTCCTGAATGCCGACGGCCGGCCCTGCGCCGAGGGCGAAGTCGGCCAGATTGTGATCACCGACTACGTCAACCGTGCGATGCCGTTCATCCGCTACGCCATCGGCGATCTGGCGGCGCCGGTGCGCTGCGATTGCGGCCAAATCGATCTGCCGGCATTGACCCGACTGCTCGGCAAGCAGCGCGGCCTGCTGCGCCATCCCGATGGCCATTATGTGTTCAGTACCGAACTGTCACCGCACATCCGGGATTCCGCCGAGGTCCGCCAGTATCAGGTCATCCAGCAAGCCCCCGCGCGTTTCCTGCTGCGGGTGATTGCCCGTGAGGGTGCCGAAACCACTGCGTTCGAGCGTCACATGCAGGAATTGTTCACCCGGCATTTCGGTGCCACGACCGAACTGGCGTTCGACTGGTGCACCGATATTCCGCGTTTGCCGGGCGGCAAATACATGGAGTTCGTCGGCCTGAAGGATCCGGCATGAGTGCGGTCTGGATTCCGGAAAGCTTCCGCGAACGGCCCTATGCCGCGCGGCATTTCGTGCGTATTGTGCAGTGGGCACATACCCATCACCCGTTTTACCGACGCTTCCATGCCGACATCACCCGGCCGCTGCCAATCATCACCCGGGCCATGGTGCAGGAACACAATGATCTGCTGTTGAATGGCCATCCGGCACGCGGTCATACCTCGGGTTCCACCTCCATGCCGGTGCGGGTGTCCTGGCAGGAGGCGCGGCACCGGATGGAAGCCGAAGACACCCAGCGGCTGATGGACTGGTACGGCGGCCGCCTGGTGCATCTAAAAATCGTGGCCTTGGCCACGCATGCCGCCAACGACCATACGCTGGAGGTTGATTCTCCGCTGGACGACCAGCTCGCTTTCATCAAGGACCAACATGCGCGCCGTGGCGCGGTCTCGCTGATTTCCTACCCGACCAATCTCGAGCGCCTGTGCCGGCATCTGATCGAGCGCGGCGAGTCCCTGCCATTCATCCGCCGGGTCACCGCCATGTCGGAAGCCTACGATGATCATATGGACGATCTGATCCGGCAGGTCTTTCCCAATGCCTTGCCAATCGTCACCTACAGTTCGGTCGAGCTCGGCATGATCGCCGTTCGTTGTCCGCACCGGCCGGACAACTACCACATCATGGCGCACAAGCTCGGGGTCGAGATTCTCGATGCCGAAGGCCGCGCCTGCCCGCCGGGCGTGCCCGGGCAGGTGGTGGTGACCGACTATTTCAACCAACACAGCAGTCTGATCCGCTATGCGCTCGGCGATCTGGCCGAGAACGCGGTGTGCGACTGCGGCCGCATCGGCCTGCCGGCCATCACCCGCATCGCCGGCAAGATGCGCGGTCTGTTGCGCCGTGCCGATGGCAGCCAGATGCTGTTCACCAGTTTGTCGTCCAGCTTCCGGGATTCCCCGGAAATCCGCCAGTTCCAGGTGGTGCAGGAGCAGATCCATCAATTCACCATCCGTGCGGTGCCGCGTGGCGTGCCGGATCTTGCGCCGTTCGAGGCCCGCATCCGCGCGCGCTTCAGTGAAGAATTTGGTCCGGAAACCCGGCTTGCCTTCACTTATATGGACAGCATTCCGCGCTCGCCCGGTGGCAAGTATTTCGCCGCCATTTGCGCCATTCCCGAGGCGGCGCCATGAGCGGGGTCGTTGAATACCCGCGGGAAGCCATTGCTCTGGTCTTGGCGGAAGCGCCAACGCTGTGCGCCGGCAACCCGTTCGGCGACTGCCGTTGGTACCACGCCAGCTGGCCGGTGCTGAAGGGTTTGGGGGTGTTCATCAGCCTGAAATCGGATGACGATTTCCTGCTGCCGCAGCTGCGGGCCGCCATTTCTGGCGGGGCCCGGCGAATTCTGGTGTCCGGAACCGCCGATGCCGGCATGCTGGCGCGCATCGCCGCCTGCCGTGATGCCGCCCCCGACGGCCTGGACATCACCGTGCTCGACTGCTGCCCGACGCCACTGGCGCTGTGCCGCCAATATGCCGAACGCGCCGGCCTGCCGATCCGCACCGTGCAGGCCGATATTCTCAATTATAGAGAAGGGGCTGAGGCCTACGATCTGATCTGCACCCACTCGTTCCTGACCTTTTTCGATGCCGCCCAGCGCTTGCAGCTGGTCCGGCAGTGGCATGCCCTGCTCAAGCCCGGCGGCGCGCTCATTACCGCACAGCGGGTACGGCCGGATGAAACCGCACTGATCACCCGTTATCCCGCGGATGAAGTAGAGGCCTTGCAGGACAAGGCCGAACGTTTGGCCGCGCTGCACGGCGCGGCATTGGGCGTGGATGCAGGGCTCGCGCGGCACAGCGCCTGGCTGTATGGTGCCCACCATCAGACGCATCTGATTGCCGATGCGGACCAACTGCGGGCGCCCTTCGATGCCGCCGGTTTCGTACTCCGGCATTTTTCTCCGCCACCGGCTGATGCGCCGGTGGCCGATGTGCCCGGTGCGCCGGGCAATGCCCAGGCCGTGCGTTGGCGGATTCTTGCGCAAAAATCGGCATAAATGAGACCTAAGTCACATTTTTTTGCAGGGGTTTCGAAAAAAGTTCCACTTATTTTTTGACCTTAATCAAAGCAGAGCCCGGTTGGCCCCGAGTCATTATCCATAAGAAAAACCCTTATTTGACGCGGTTTTTATGGAAATCTGTGAATTAGTTCACAAATATGTTGACGTGGCCATTCATCAAGTGTTCAATGTACGGGCAAAGTACCCGTTCCCCCGTTTATGCGGGGTGGGTGCCGGCAAAATTTCCGTGGTGTTTTTCAGGCATGTCAACGAATTGGTCACAATTCCGCTGTAGTTTCTGAAGCGCACCACACGATTATTCATATTCAACCGAATTCATTTTTTTACCGAGGGATTACCCATGACACGCAAGTCTAAAGCCCGCTTTAACCTGAACCGCACCTATAAAGTCAGCCAGACCGTCAAAGCGCTGCGACGCGCGCTTGCACTGGGCTTGGCCACGGCGGTTGTTGCGCCGGCAGCACAGGCGGGCACCTGCATTAGCGTCATCAACGACGTGTTCTGCTTCGGTGACTTCGGTGATGACACTCTGGATTCCTGGAACGAATTGTCGGTCGATGACACCTTCGATCCGGCCACTGTCGAAATGGATGGCTCCATCTACACCGACAATACCGCGGGCATGGTGGTCTGGAACGATGCCGATTTGGCCTTCGTCAATGATGGCTTCGTGATTGTCAATGACAACGTCTATCAGACTAATAGTTACAACAGGGTCGGCGTTTATGCCGAGTCTTTCCAGGGTGATGTGACGTTTGACAATACCGGCGTGATCGCCGCCGTTGAAAACAGCGGCAACAATTTCTCGAGCTTCACGGT
Organism: Arenimonas sp.; assembly: GCF_044353605.1. Classification (GTDB taxonomy): domain Bacteria; phylum Pseudomonadota; class Gammaproteobacteria; order Xanthomonadales; family Xanthomonadaceae; genus Arenimonas. The sequence goes on from NZ_JBILBO010000007.1 coordinate 47,405, forward strand.
CGGTGCCCGGGTTGAGGCGGCACAGGACATCACCATCACCAACAGCGGCTTCATCGCTTCTGAAAACGACGGCGGCTTCAGCGCCGGTCTGCAGGCCCTTTCCTATAATGACGGCGTCGTCAGCATCACCAATACCCTGACCGGTGACTTCGGCGCCGAAGCCAATTTCAACGGCACTGCCGTAGCCTTGGGCGTCTATGGCGCCGGCACGGTAAATATCACCAACAATGGCGACATCGCCGCCGCATCCGATGACTACAGTGCCTTCGGTATCCGTGTGTTCGGTGGCGACACCACCATTACCACCGGCAGCACCAGCGAAATCAATGTGCAGGCCGACGATCAGGCTTACGGCATGGATGTTCAGGCTTACAACAACCAGACGGTCGATATCACCAATGGTGGCCTGATCGAAACCGACGCCGGCGGTGACGCCTATGGCATCCGCGTGGAGCAGTCCGGCTACGGCGATGTCACCGTCAGCAATTCCGGCACCATCGACAGCTACGCCGTGAATGGTTTCGCATCCGGCATTGCCGTGTATGCCAATGCTGGCGACGTGAGCGTGACCAACAGCCAATACGGCACCCTCCTGAGCGATGGCAATGATGATTCGTTCGGTATTGCCGTGCGTGCTGAAATGGGCGATATCACCGTCAGCAATGCCGGCGATATTTACAGCACCTCCGAAAATGCAGCTGGCATCGGTACTTTCAGCAAATACCTCAACACCGTGGACATCACCAACTCCGGAACCATCGGTGTAATCGCTGAAAACCCGATCTTCGGCTCGAGCGCAGCGGGCGTGTATGCCATCGGTTTCAGCAATGACACCACTGTCACCAACTCCGGCGAAATTTATGCCGTGAACGGCAGCGGTACCAACGCCGGCGTCTTAATCATCGGAGCCGGCAAGTACAGCGAAGGCGGCACCGCCACCGTGACCAATACCGGTGTGATTTCGGCCGGTCGGTACAGCGAAGTCGGCAGCAACAGCCTCGGCGATGCATTCGGTGTCGGTGTCCTTGTCAACGGCGATATCACCGTCACCAATACCGGTACCGAGGATCAATTTGCGGGAATTCTTGCCTACAACGAAGACGGCGGCCAGGTTGTCGGTGTGCAGGCCAGCTCCAATTACGGCAATGTCAGCGTCACCAACAGCAACAAATACTCGGTAATCACTGCCGTCTCGGCCGATAACAGCGGCTACGGCACCAGCTTCTCGACCACCATCGGCATCTATGCCGAAGCCTTCGACGGCAGCGTGAACGTGAACAACGGCGGCATTGTGTTCTCGATTAACGACAACTACGGCGATGCCATCGGCATCCGCGCCGAGGCCAATGAAAACGACATGATGGGTCCGTTGGCTGCGTATGCCGCCGACGGCGACATCACCGTCACCAACACCGGCTTCATTGCGGCAGTTTCCAAGTACGACAACGCCGCTGGCGTGCAGGCGTTCTCGAACTACGGCGACATCACCATCAGCAATACCGGCGGTACAGCCGCTTTGAAATATGCTCTCGAGGGTGTCATTTATGCGATTGCCGAAGACGGCGATGCCGTCGGTATCCAGGCCCAGACCGGCGCAGACGGTACCATCACCGTCAGCAACACCGGCGCCTATGTCATCGCCGAAGGCTATTACGGTGCCACCGGCATTTCTGCCGATACCTACAGCGGCGACATCAGCGTCACCAATGCATCTTCGGCCGATGGCTACGGCGGCGTGGTTGCGGCCAGCGCCTACAATGGCGACGCCACCGGTATCGATGCGTTCTCCGATTACGGCAATATCAGCGTCACCAACAGCGGTTATGTGGTTGCCGAGTCGGCTTACGACTCCGCCTTCGGAATTAATGCCGAAACAGGCAATTACAGTGATGGCACCATCACCGTCACCAACACCGGCTCCGTGATCGCAGAAGGCTACTACAGCAGCATCGGCATCAACGCCAACTCCGATACCGGCGCCATCACCATCAGTAACAACACCGATGCCAACGGTAACGGCGGCGTGATCAATGCCAGTGCTTCCGATTACGGCTATGCCTATGGCATCAATGCCGAAATCAACGATTCCATGTCCACAGCCAACATCACTATCACCAACGGTTACGGCGCCCTGATCACGGCCACCGCCAATTACACCGGCGAAGAAGCTGATTCCTACGGCATCAAGGCCGAGAACAATGGTGACGGCGACATCCTGATCACCAACGCCGGCACCGTCCGCGCCGAATCGTATGACGATGCCCAGGCTATCTATGCCATTGCCGAGGGCGACGGCGACATCAGCATCACCAACACCGCCACCGGCAAGCTGTACGCCGAATCCTCGGACGATGAAGCTTATGGCATCTTCGCCTACGCCGAGGGCAGCGGCAATATCACCGTGACCAATGCTGGTGTCATAAATGCCCAGACCAACGGCAATTCCGGCGATGTTCACGGCATCTATGCCTATGCCGATGGCAGCGGCAATGTCACGGTCACCAACAGCGGCAGCATCACGGCGACGGCAACGGGCGATTACGGCGATGCCTACGGCATTTACGCCGGCACCGAGAACCAAGGCGATATCACGGTTACCAATACTGCCAGCATCATCGCCAGCACCAGCGGCTACAGTGCCGATGCGCAGGGCATTTTCGCCTACAGCGATGACGGCAGTGCCATTACGGTCACCAATGGCCAATACGGCAGCATTACCGTCAATGCCTCCGGCAACCAAAGCTTCGCGGTTGGCATCGAAGTCGAAAACGATGATTCCGATAACTACGGCAGCATCACCGCCATCACCAACAACGGCACCGTGACTGTCGGCACCACCGGGTATAGCAGCAATGCCAACGGCATCTGGACCCACGGCGGCGGCTTACATGACGCCGATGTGACCATCACCAACAACGGCAGCTTCACTGTCACCGCCACCGGTGTCGATTCCGATGCCTGGGGCGTCGAAGTGGATGACATCCGCGGCGACACGCTGGTTTCCGTCACCAACAACGGTGAGATCACCGTGGCCGCCTCTTACGGCTCGGCCTACGGTATCCAAACCGAGACTTACGGTTTCGAAACCAATACCAATATCACCAACAACGGCGATCTGACCGTTACCACCGGTGGCAGCAGTTCCGCCATCGGTATCGGCGCTTATGCTGAAAATGCCGGCTACGGCGACATCACGGTCACCAATACCGCCAACGGCACTATCGAAGTGTCTTCGGCTTACGGTTCCGCAGCGGGTGTCGGCGTGTATGCCGAAATGAGTGGCAATCTTAATGATGGTGGAAGCGTGGAAGTCATCAACGCTGGCCTCATGTTGGTTACGAGTTATGGCACCGCGGCCGGTATTTTCGTGGGAGTGGACGCAGGCAATACTATCGTTGGGGCTCAGCTTGACTACTGCCCGGCGGCAACACCCTGCAATGATGTCTACGGAAACTACATCTATGATGCTTATTACGGTCAAAACTTCGTTAGCGTTGCCAGCTACACCATTCCGGGCCAGGGCAGCATGCCGGTCACGGTCAACAACTCCGGTTCGATCGCCGTCTATTCCTATGCCGAGAGCGCAGTCGGTATCGGCGTCGACATGGGGGATGGCAACTACGGTGAGCTGGCTTCAGTCACCAACAGCGGCAACATTGAAGTACAGACGCAATACGGCCTTTATGCCTCGGGCGTCACGGTCTATAACGAACACGGCGACATCAGCATCAGCAACACCGCTACCGGAAACATTGAGGTAGTTATTGCCGACGAATACCAAGGCTCTGCGGCCGGCATCCTAGCCCGGTCGAAGTACGGCGATATCACCATCAGCAATGCCGGCGATATCCTCGTGGGCAACGCCCCGTTCCGCAGCACCGGCATCGCTGCCTACAACAAATACGGCGATGTCACCGTCAGCAACCTGGCCGGCGGCCTCATCAGCGTCAACAACACCGGCGGCTACGATGCCTACGGGATTGAGGTCGACAACAAGTACGGCGATGTGACCGTCGGTAACGCCGGCGCGATTACCGTCCGCGGCGGTAGCTGGAACAACACCGGCATTGATGTTGATAACATGTACGGCGATACCGTAATCACCACGGCTGCCGGCTCGAGTATCAACGTGATCGGCGGTGGCGATTATGGCACGATCGGCATCAATGCGATCAGCTATTCCGGCAACATCAGCGTCACCAACGCCGGCAGCTTGACGGTTACCGCCGTCAACGATGCCGAAGGCATCCATCTGTACAGCGATTACGGCAATGTCAGCGTCAGTAACTCCGGCGCCGTGACCGTCAGCAGCTCGTCTGGAAACGCGAGTGGCATCTACGCCGAAACCGGCGACGGTACCTCGAGCGTCACCAATAGCGCGGCCATCACCGTTACTGCAGCTGAATATGCAGTCGGCATCTATGCCTACGCCAACGGCGGAAACGCCAGCGTCACCAACAGTGCCGCGGGCCATGTCCGCGCCACCGGCGACAGCGCCACCGGCATCAGCGTGCAGTCGAACAGCTACGGCTACGACGTCACCCTGAACAATGCCGGCAAGATCACCGTGGTCGGTAACGACGGCGATGCTTACGGCGCCTACGTCGAAACCGATGGCGACGGCACCCTGAGCATCACCAGCAGTGGCGATATCACGGTCAGTGCATCGGGCATCGGCAACTATGCGGTCGGCCTGTATGCCCAGCACGAAGGCTACGGCGATATCACCATTGCCAGCAGCAGCACCATCACCGTCAACAGCACCGGCAGCGGCGGCGATGCGGTGGGCATCAGAGCCTATAGCTACTATGGCAGCGACATGAGTGTCAGCAACTCGGGCACCATCCTGGCCAATGCGACCAATGGCGGGCTCTCGGTCGGCATCTACACCCAGAACGACTACGGCACCGAAACCACCATCACCAACTCCGGCAGCGTGAAGGCCACTTCCAATGCTATCGGCGATGCCCATGCCATTTACCATGTCGGTACCGATGTCGACATCATCAACACCACCACCGGCAAGATCTTCGGTGTGGTTTATACCGATTTCGGCAACGACACTTTCACCAACAACGGCAAGTGGTATGCCACCCAGGGTACCAACTACTATTCTGGCTTCTTCAGCGGAAACGACGACATCGTCAACAGCAGCACCGGCAAAATCTATATGGAAGACTCCTTTATCGATTTGGGTTCTGCCACCACCGTCAACAGCTTCCTGAATAACGGCAAGATCTACGTCAACGGTGACGAAAACTACATCGATATGGGCAACGCCACCTCGGTGTTCACCAACAACGGCGCTTCCCTGCACTTCGAAGACGGTGCCGCCAACGATGTTCTGACCATCTTCGGTGACTTCGCCGGTACCGGCCACATCGTGGTCGATGCCAACGGTACCAGCATGCTGGCCGACCGTCTGTACATCGAAGGGGATGTGGTCAGCAGCACCGCCAACGTGATCGATGTCTATCTGAATCAGAACCCGAGCCTGCAGGATATGGTGGACGGCGAGTTGATCGACATCGTCTATGTCTCCGGCACCAGTGCCGCCGCCAACTTCAACCTGGGCATCGTCGATGTCGAAGACGACAGCCTGTATACCGTCGATTATGAATTGGTCAAGCAGATCAACTACAGCGGCACCAACGATCTGTTCTCGCTCGGCTTCGAGATCAGCGGTTTGACCCCGACCGGCGTGGCCATGAGCTCCATCGCCCCGACCGTGCAGAACCTCTGGCACCTGGGCGTGGGCACCGTGTTCCAGCGTGAAGGCACTGTGCGCGACCTCAAGTCCGGCGGCAGCAGCAACAGCCTGATGAATGCCGGCTTCAAGAACGCCACCGGCGGCAACGCCCAGGTGGCCGACTACCAAGGCGCGGCCGGTCTGTGGCTGCGGGCCTTCACCGAAGACGGTGGCCTGAATCCGGATGGTGGCCGTGACAACTTCGGTCTGGGCGGCGCACAAAGCTTCGACATGAAGAACTCGGGTATCGAGTTCGGTGCAGGCTATGCCTTCAACAGCCAATGGACGGCTGGTCTGCTCGGCGGCGTGTCCGACGGTAGCCTGAAACCGACCATCGGCGGCCGCACCAGCATCGATGCGAAAACCATCGGTGGCTACCTGACCTACACCCCGGGTAATGGCTTCTACGCCGACCTGTCTTACCGTTCGATGGACTTCGACGGCAACGGCAACGGCGGCGGCGATGACTTCAGCTTCGACGGCAAGGCCGACGGCTACAGTCTGGAAATGGGCTACGGCTTCAAGACCTCCTCGGGCCTGGTGGTCGAACCGCAGTTCCAGTACAGCAGCATGGACGTCGATCTGGACAGCGTCGATTACAACCAGGGCGGATTCGCTCTGGATGACGGCAAGTCCTCGCAGACCCGTCTGGGCGTCTCGCTGCGCAAGACCATGGATTCCGGCAACGGCAATTCCTGGACGCCTTACGCCTCGCTGAGCTACCTCAACGAAAGCAACGCCAGCAATGACTACACCATCGGCGGCGTGCTGACCGGCAACGTGGACACCAGCGGCAACAGCACCCTGTTCGAAGGCGGCGCGACCGTCAAGTACGGCAACATGCTGTTCAGCGGCGGTCTGAACTGGAAAGACGGCGGCGCGTATGAAAGCGTGTTCGGCGGCCAGGTCAGCGTCCGTTTCAGCTGGTAAGTCCTGCAACAACGAAAAAAGCCGGCGCAAGCCGGCTTTTTTTTACGCGAAGGGACCGCAGCTGTTAGAATGAAATTGAGTCGGCATACACCGGCAAATCTATGGAAGATGGAGAAGGACTTGAGCAAGAAGAAGACCCCGAAAAACGAATCCGACACACCCGATCAGGCTGCGACGCCCGCCGAAGAAACCCTGCAGAATAGCGAATCACCGGCGGCGCAGCCGCAGATCCAGACCGTGGCCGAAAGCGCCGATGGTGCTGCCGAACCGGCGAAACCGAAAGACATCACCAAGCTGAAGGTCGAGAAAAGCTGCTCGCGCGGTTTCGGTGCTTGGCTGGCCAGTCATTCCATTTCCCTGGCAGTCACTTCCTATCAGACCGGCCGTCTGTATCTGATCGGCAGCGATCCGAACGGCCGGGTGTCCTTCTTTGAACGCATCTTCGAGCGCGCCATGGGCGTGGTCGGCAACCGCCAGCGCATCTATCTCGGCGGACTCTACCAGCTCTGGCGCTTCGAGAACGTGCTGCGCAAGAACCAGGTCATCCATAAGGTGTTCGACCGCTGCTATGTGCCGCGCAATGCGCAGACCATCGGTGATCTCGACATCCACGAGCTCGGCATCCGCAACAACGGCAAGGTCGTGTTCGTCAACACCAAGTATTCCTGTCTTGCCGAGCTTGACCTGGTGCACAGCTTCCGCGCCATCTGGAAGCCGTCGTTCATCAGCAAGCTGGCGCCGGAAGACCGCTGCCACCTCAATGGTCTGGCCATGAAGGACGGCGAACCCAAGTACGTTACCGCGGTCTGCAAGAGCGATTCCGTGGACGGCTGGCGCGACCGCCGCCGTGACGGCGGCGTGGTCATCGATATCGAAACCGACGAAATCGTCTGTGAGGGTCTGTCGATGCCGCATTCACCGCGCTGGCACAACGGCAAGCTGTGGGTGCTGAACGCCGGTACCGGCTATCTGGGTTGGGTCGATTTCGAGACCAAATCCTTTGTGCCGTTTACTTTCTGTCCGGGCTTCCTGCGCGGGCTGTCGATGATCGGGAACGTGGCCGCGGTCGGCTTGTCCAAGCCTCGCAACGGCCGGTTTTCGGGTCTCGACCTCGATGACGAACTGAAGAAGCGCGATGCCGAACCCTGGTGCGGCGTGCAGATCGTCTCGCTCACCAGCGGCGATGTCCTGCAATGGGTCCGCTTCGACGGCGATATCAGCGAGATTTTCGATATCAGCTTCCTGCCGGGTGTCCGCAATCCGATGATGGTCGGTCTGCGCACCGGCGAAATACGCGAACTCATCACGTTTGAATCCGATATTCCAGCTACGGAGAATGCCACACCATGAAAAATACACTGAAAGCGTTTGTGATGCTGTCCGTTCTCGGCTTCGCCGCGGCGAATGCCCAGACCAAGCCTGCGCCCGCAAAACCGGCCGCCAGCAAGCCGGCCGCCGGAACCGGCGGCAACATCGAGCAGGGCATCGACAAGATGTTCGCCGCGCTCGACAAGGATAACAACAAGCAGCTCAGCTACGACGAGTTCAAGTACGGCGTGGTTGCCCAGCGCCAGCAGGAAATACTGATGCGACGATTGCGCCAAATTTTCCAGGAAGCCGACAAGAACGGCAACAAGACCCTGGAGCTGGTCGAGTTCAATGCCCTGCCGGGCGTGAAGGCGGCCAAGGATCCGAAACCGAAGTTCGGCGATTACGACAAGAACAAGGACCAGAAAATAGATTTCCCTGAGTATGTGGAGTTCGTCTTGAAGATGAACCAACAGGCTTCAAAGAAATAAGGTTTCCACCGCCATGAAAAACCCCCGCCGAAGCGGGGGTTTTTCATAATGGCAAATCAGTTCGTTCGGCGTCGCGGTCTGCCTGCCGGCGCAGCGCCTGCGGCACGTCCCTGTGCTCGTGCGATGCGCACTGGCGGTTGCAGCTTGAAATCGGTGAAATAATGCACCCGTACCGGCAGGCCGCGCGGCGAGTAGCCGATGAAGCTGAACATGGTGGCAGGCCAGAATGCTTCCGGATAGCGCTGGTTGATGTAGGTGCTTTCGATTTCGACGATGATGCCGATGGCTTCCGGCTTCGGCAGACCGAGGTTGTAGTCGCGCAGGGCCGTCTGGGTGGCCTGCATGATCGGGATGCTGGTGTTGTTGCGGCGGTGCTTCTCGGCGCAGAAGGTGCGGTAGTAATACAGAACCTGGCGCAGACGCGGGACCACGCGGGCGATGACCGAGCTCACTGCCACGATGCTGCCGTCGGCATCATCGCGCATGACGATCACCACCTGTTCGGCGCGCCGGGCGGGTTGTGCGCCTTTCGGCAGGGCGTTTTCGCGGACCCAGAAATCGGTCAGCTCGGTGATCAGTTCCGGGGTGATTTGTTTCCAGACGGTCTGGTATTGGTAGGCCACGGGCGACTCCTGTCGTTGGCTGCGGTGAATGCCTCTACCATAGCGCGATGGCGTCCGGAATTCAATCCGGAACCCTTATTTGACGCGTGCACCACGCAGCACGGGCTTGCCATCGATGACATCGGTCCAGACCACATACAGCCCATGCGCGGTCTGTTGCATGCGTGCAAAGCCGGTGCCGCGCCCACGACCTTTGAGTGTCGCTAGCAGTATCGGATTTCCGACGGGGCTGGCACTTCTTGCAAGCCGATTCAACCAGAGGGTCTGTGCGGCGCTTTCCTCGGACCACAGCAGCCAGGCGCCGCCGGCATCCGCCGCCAGATCGACGCGTCCCAGCACGGCGGGTCCTGTGCGGATGGTTCGCGCCGGCAGGAATGCGCCGCCACTGTTGCCGGAGTAGGCCAGACGGATTTTCGGTGTATTGCCGCTGCCCGTGTACCATGCCGCCCACAGTGATGAACCGTGTGCGGCAATGGCCGGGCCGTTCACCGGACAGGCGGGCATCAACCACTGATCGGCGGCGACGGGCTTCGGCGTCTGCCATCGGCCATCGACATGGCGCGTCACATAGATATCGCGGATTTCCTGCGGGTCGCGGTCTCGGTAGATGATCACCGGACCTTTTGCGGTCACCGCGGCATCGGTCTGGCAGCAGTCGCAGGTGCTTGCATCGAGCGGCCATTCGGCGGTTTTACGGCCCTTGCCGTCGTAGACCGCCGCGCGCAGCGTCATCATATTTCCAGCGGTATCGCCATGTCCGGCATGCGCGTCATGGGACTGTGCCGCGCCGGTATTGCGGCCATCCAGCCAGGCGATGGCCAATTCATTTTTCGACCACGGCCAAAGGGCGGCGAAGCCGTGCTCGGTCGGGGTGCCGTCGTCATTGACGCGGATCGGTGCCGACCACGTGATGCCGCCGTCGGTTGAGCGGTACAGCACGACATCGTAGGCATAAGTGCCTTTGGCGGATTTCACCAGATTGTGGGCCCACAGCGTGCCGTCCGGCAATTGCGTCGTGCTCGGAAAGTCGGCCCAGTTCACGAACCAGTTGTCGCCTTCGGCAATGGTGCGTGTTGCGGACCAACGGGCATTGGCAAAACGTGCGAATTTAAGCCGATGGCCGTTGCCGCTGCGCTCGATCCAGCTCAGATTCACGGCCCCATTCGCGCCATGGCTTAGGCTCGGCTGCGCCGCCGCGGTACCTGCCGGAAGCGGCCAGGGTTCAATGGCCGCCGGCGTGGCGACGGCAGAAAGCGGTAACAGCAGTGCAGCGAGGAATCGAATCATTCCGCCATTCTAACAGTGTCGGCGCGCCTTCAGAAATCGAGGTGTGCGCTCAGCTTCACTTCCCGCGGCGATCCGATGCTGATGTTGTTGTCGTTATGCGCCGAAGCGTAATAGCGCTTGTCAGCCAGATTCTCGATGTTGGCCTGGAGTTTCAGGTGTTCGCTGGCCTTGTAATACACGGCGGCATCGATACGGCTGAAACCCGGCAGCGATACTTTGTTGCTGGTCGTGGTGTACACCGTGCCCCGGCCATTGATGCCGAGTCCAAGCCCCCATTTTTTATTGATATCCCAGCGGCCCCAGACATAGCCTGAGTGTTCAGGAACGAGGGGCAGCACGGTACCGGCCGGAATCGAAGCCGACAGCGCGCGGGTCAACTCGGCATCCTGATAGGCATAGCCGGCCACGATCTGCAGATTGCGGGTGATATTGCCACCGATTTCCCATTCCAGACCACGGCTCCGTTGCGCATCAATCAGCAGGGTCTGCGTGGGATTCGCCGGGTCGGTCACTGCGACGTTGTTGCGATCGAGTTGGTAGACGGCGACGCTGGTGAACAGGCCCTTGCTCAGCTGCCATTTCATGCCGATTTCCGCGTTGGCGAAGGCTTCAGGCGCCAGGTTGGCGGTGCTGGGCGTCAAGGAGGCCAACTGTTCGCCGGCGCGCGGTACGAAACTTTCGGCATAGCTCGCGTACACCGAAAAATCTTCCGAAGGACGGTATATCACGCCGGCACGCGGCGAAACGCGATTGTCCGTGGTCTCGATGCGGGTTCCGCTGCGCTGATTGTGAAAGTCCATGGTGAACCGGTCGAAACGAAGTCCGGCGATGATCTGCCATCGTTCACCGATATGGATCTGATCCTGGACATAGACCGCCGCGGTTTCCGCCGTGCCCTGATTGTCGGCATCGCTGGCGCTTTGGCGGAAATGCACGGGCAATGTCGGTACCGGATTCCCGACCGGCACCAGCTCACTGGTCTGCATGCTGCCGATGGCGCCGAAGTAACCGGTTTCACGGAAATTGGCGGTGTTCTGCCGCCCCAGTTCCGCGCCGACCACGATGCGATGGGTGACGTCGCCGCGGATGATATCGACGACATAATCGGTCTGGTTGAAGATATTGGTCCGGTCGGTCCGGATGTTATAGGCCAAAATCTCAACGCCGGTGCCGCCGGCATTGACCGCGCCCGGATACACGTTCTGGTAGAACTTGCCGTAATCGGCGATACGCGTCCGGTTGCGCAGCACGGCGCCGTCCATGTCGTGTTCGATCAGGGCGTCGAAGCTTGCGGCATCGGTATCGGCAGTGCTGTCCTGGGCATTGCCGAAAAAAAGACTGCGTCCGGTGTTCAAGGGCTTTCCGAGATAGGACGGAATGCCGCGGTCAACCGTACGGGTATCCGTGAACAGTTCAGCGTTGAGTACGACGCGGGTATTGCCATCGATGCCGAAGGCCAAGCTCGGCGCGAAGCCGCGCAGATTGCTGCTGACGTCATTGCGGAAGCTGCCGGCATTTTCAAGCATGGCATTGAACCGGTAGGCGACCGTATCGCTCAGCGCTTCGCCGACATCGGCCTCGGTGCGGAGAAAGTCGGCGCTGCCGGCTTGGATGGAAAACGACTGGTGGTGACCGCCATCCGCCTGTTTGCTGACGCGATTGATGACGCCGCCGGAACCGCCGCGACCGAAAATCATCGCGTTCGGTCCTTTCAGTACCTCCACCTGGCTGACGTTATAGAGGTCCCGGAAGTATTGGACATCATCGCGGATGCCGTCCGTGAAGAAATCGCCGGTGCTGGCATTCCCGCGCATGACCGGAGCATCCCGGTGTCCTTCGCCTTGTGCCATGCCGACGCCCGGCACATAGCGTAGGATGTCCGACATGCCATGCAGGGCTTGGTCGTCAATCTGCTGCTCGGTGACGACGGTAATCGCCTGCGGCGTGTCCTTCAGTGCCGTTTCGGTTTTCATGGCGCTGCTCGGGTCACTGGCCTGGTACCGGAACGGAAATCCCTTGACCTCGATCTTGTCCAGGACCGCCGGATCTTCCGGACTGGCCTGGGCGACTGAAGAAAGGGCCATGGTCAGGCTGAGTGCGAGTAAAGAGCGCGCGTGCATGCAAGGCAGTACCAATAATCTAAATGAGAATCAATCTTATTAATATTTAGCACAAATAGCAAGTCCTGCGCTTGAAAATACAGCTAAGCGCTTGATTTATTGTGATGAATTGACCGATGATGGTGTTAAGCGTACGGCAATCACCTTTAACTATTGCGAGTAATAACATGAATTCAAGTCAAGGCAGTACCGGTAATGTCATTGCAGCGCTTTGCAGCCTTTTCATTCCCGGCTTGGGGCAGTTGATTCAAGGTCGTTTGCTCTCGGCAATGTTCTGGTTTCTGACCGCTTGCATCGCCTTCGTGGTGACCTGGCTGATCACATTAAGTCTGCTGCCCTTCGGCTGGTTTCTGGTCAGCATTTTCTCCTGCATCAGTGCCGCCCGCTTCCGGGCTTAATTTCGAAAGGCGTGACCGTCTTCACAACACGGTGTGCTTTTTCCGTTAGAATTGAATCACATCCTTTAGTGAGTAAAGCCATGCGCCATTTTCATCTGACGCCCATGCTTGCCATTCTGCTGCTGGTCGGTTGCGGTGGCGGCGGTGGTTCCACCAAGCCCGATCCCGAACCGACGGTTGCCTGTTCGCAGCGTCTGGGGACCGGGAGTTTCGTCACCTCCACGGTCAACAACCCCGCGGTCAGCGATTCCACCTGCCCGACCGGATCGACGTTGACCACGGCGGGCAGTTCGTACACCACGACCACGACCACTTATTCCTGTCCGAATCCGAACAGCAACACCAATCCGGTTGCCGCCACCAGCACATCGGCACCGATTGTGACCCAGACCAAAGTGTGCACGGTGACGCCGGTATTGACCTGCGCCCAGAAGGACGGTCAGGGTGCATTCGTTGACAGCAGCACCACCGAGACCATCAGCGATGGCACCTGTCCCGTCGGGCAGTTCATGGTGCAGAACGGGCTCTCGAATGTCACCACCACCACCACCTACAGTTGTGCCGACCCCAGCAGCACGGCCGATCCAGTAGCCTCCATCATTACCGGCAGCCCGGTGCTGCGGCAACCCAAAGTCTGCAATCTCAACGCACCCATCAACTACAGCACCTACTTTCGTGATAAAACCGGCGTGACCGAGGCCAATGCCGCCGGGTTCACCGGCGCCGGCGTGAAACTGGTGGTCTACGACAACGGCTTCAATATCAATAATGCCTCGCTCAAGAACCGATACAGCATCACCTTCGGCGATCTCACCGATGACGATCCGGACAATACCAGTCACGGCACCAGCGTTTCCGCCATCGCCGCTGGTGCCGCGGTCGGCAATTATCCCGGCGGTGTCGCGCCGAACGCCGTTCTGGCATTGAGCGATTGGGATGCTCCGATTCAGCAGATCATCGATTGGGGCGCCAAGGTCTACAATTTCTCCTTCGGCTACGACCCCGAAAGTGCAGGAGCCACGCAGACGCAGATCTCGACCTATGTCGATCCATGGGTTTCCGAGATGCGTGCCATCAAAAATTCCGGAGCGTTCATCGCCATTTCCGCCGGCAACGAATCCAAGGACAGCGTCCAGATTCTCGCCGGTGCGCCGGCATTCTATCCGGACCTTGATAACATTCTGGCAGTCATTGCCATGAGCCCGCAGTTCGGCAACATCGCCGGTTATTCCAACCGCTGCGGTGCCGTCGCCAAAGAATTCTGTATTGCCGCACCGGGAACGGTGAATCTGTTGTTGCCGACGGTCAATGCCGGTGACACGATTACGGCCGATTCCTATTACAGCTTTGACGGATCTCCCGGCTTTGCCGGCACATCCACCGCCGCGCCCATCGTCAGCGGCATCGCTGCGCTGGTCTATGAAGCCTTTCCCGGCATGACCGGCAGACAGGTACGCGACACCTTGATTACCACGGCCACCGATCTGGGCGAACTCGGCGTCGACGATATTTATGGCGTCGGTTATGTCAATGCCCAGAAAGCGGTGCTCGGTCCGGCCGCGCTGCGAACGACCTTTACGGCAGCAGTGCCCGACGGCGCGACCTGGAATTTCGGAAACGATATCAGCGGCGATGGTGATTTGATCAAAGTCGGTGGCGGTGGTCTGTCGCTGACCGGCAACAACACCTATGCCGGTCCGACCCGCATCGACAGCGGCTTCCTGAATCTTTCCGGCAGTCTCGGCAGTGATGTGTTCATGAATGGCGGTGCATTCAATGCCTATGGCGGCATCGTCAACGGCAACGTGCATGCCGATGCCGGCACGCTCGGTCTGGCCGCCGGAAGCACGCTGCAGATCAATGGCATGCTGGATCTGAACGGTGCCGGCCTGACGCTGCTGGCGCCGTCCGGTTATACCAGTCAGTGGCAGGGTACCGTACTGACCGCCGCATCCATCACCGGCAGTACCGAAAGCCGGATGGATTCACCTTGGTTCAGCAGCAGCGCCACGGTGCAGGAGGCGCGTATCGACGCCAGCATCCAGCGCCGCGCGGTGACCGATGTCCTGGAAAGCTACAGTGCGACGCAGCTGAATTCGGCAGCCAACCTCGAGGCGGCATTTGCGCAGCTCGATCGTGGCGTCGGCAGCGAAGTTCTCCGTCAATCGGCGGCCGCCTTGCAATCCACCGACCCCGATCGCGCGGCGGCGGCGATTCTGGCCTTGTCCGGACAGTCGCAGACCACCATGAAAGATGTCGTGCTTGAAACCGGCGATGCCCTGCAGCCCCTTCTGAACGAGCGCCTGCGCGACATCGAGCGCGTTGATGGCGAACGTGGCGGCGCATGGTTCATGTTCGCCAGCCCGGATTCGCGTAAACGTGAAGCCGGTTTCCTGGATACCGACATCAACAGTACGCTGTGGGCCGCCGGTGCCGACTGGCGCTGGCAGGATGTCAGCATCGGCGCCGCAATCTTCACGGCCGATGACCGCATACAGTACGGCGGTGTCCTCGATCAGATCCGCGGTGATCGTGCCGGCATTGCCCTTTATGCGCGCCAACAAGGCGAGACGTGGTACTGGCAAGGTTATGCCCTGTATTCGCAATTCGACAGCCGTACCACGCGGACATTGGATACCGGACTCAACGATACGCTGGCGGAAAGCCGCAGTGAAGGCGATTCACGCGGGCTTTCCATCGAAACCGGCCGTAAATTCGGCGAGCATTTCGGATTGGCCTTGCTCGCCAGTGCCGATTGGGCCGAATTGGATGCCTATGCGGAAACCGGCAGCACCGGTCTGGAGCTTGGTTTTCCGGCTGCCAGCCTGAGCCGGGTGCTGCTTGGTCCGGATCTGCGCTATGGCCGTGCGCTGAAGAACGGTTTTGCCTGGGATGTGCAGGCCGGTTACCGGTTCGTACTCAATGATGTCGATACCGGGATGCGTGCCTACTACACCGGGCTGCCGGGTACCGGCTTCACCGTGGATGGCATGCCGTATCCGGATGGCTTCCTGAGCTGGGGCCTGGGTCTGGGTTATCGCCGCGGGGAGTCGCACTGGTACCTGCGTGGCAATGGCCAAGACAGCGGCAATGCTGATCGCTTCACGCTCTCCGCCGGTGTCCGTATCGGTTTTTGATCCGATCAGATCAGGCCCAGGCTGAGCGCGTACTCCTGCAACTCCGAGTGCGAGCGGGCCTGGGTTTTCTGCATGATGTGGCTGCGGTGCGCATACAGGGTCTTGTCGGTGATGCCCAGTTCGGCCGCGATGGCTTTCGGGTTCTTGCCCTGCAGCAGGGCCCGCAGCACATCGCGTTCGCGCGGACTGAGCCGGATTTCCGAGTGTTGCATTCCGCGCGCGATGTCCGAAGACAGATAGCGGTTGCCGTTGACCACGGTGCGGAGGGCCAGCACCAGTTCTTCAGCCGCACGGGTCTTGGTGATGTAGGCATTCACGCCGAATGAAAGCGCCTTGGAAACGAAACCGGGGTTTTCATGCATGCTGAGCACAATCACCAGCAACTCCGGATAACCGGGCCGGATGCGTTGCAGCAGCGGGAAGCCGCCGCCCTCGGGCATGTTCAGGTCGATGATCAGCAGATCGGGTTGGTGCCTTTCCAGCAGAGGTTCGAGCTGGCTTGGCCGCTCGCATTCGGCACAGACCTGCAGATCCGCCTCGCTGTTCAGCAGATGCTTGATGCCGTCTCGCAGGATGGCGTGGTCATCGAGGAGCGCGATCTTGATCATGTCCCATTATGCCAAAGAATCCGTATCGGTACGCTAGCCCTCAATGGACGTCTGCATATCCGCTGGCGATACGGATTGCGTGTGCATGTCCTGCTGCGCCAGCCCGGCGAGGCTAAAGAAAATCGCAGGGATCGACGTCGAACGACCAGCGCACCTTCCGCGACGACTTGAGGGCGTGTACTTCAACGCGGATGGCGGCCAGAAGGTTCTGCAGCTCATGGCGCTGCGTTGCATTCAAGACCAGCTGCCAGCGGTAACGGCCCGCCCGGCGCGGCATGCCGGCCGGCAGGACACCTGAGCTGTGCACCGCCAGTTTCAGTTCACGCCGCCGCGCATCGACAAGCGCGGATACTTCTTCCAGGAAGTGTTGGGCCGTCTCGCTGTGCACCGATTCAGCGCGCAGCAATGCCATGTGGGTAAACGGCGGCAGTTCCGCCAATTGGCGTTCATCGAGGGCCTTGCGGGCGAATTCCGGATAGCCGCCCGCGAGCAGATCCGCCAACAACGGGTGGTCCGGATGATGCGTCTGGATCAGTACCTTGCCCGGTTTATCGGCGCGGCCGGCGCGGCCGGCGACCTGGATGAGCAGCTGCGACAATTTTTCATGGGCGCGGAAGTCCGATGAGAACAGGCTTTCATCGACACCGACCACGCCGACGAAACGCAGATTGGGAAGGTCATGTCCTTTGGCCAGGATCTGGGTGCCGACCAGAATGCCGGCAGCATCGCCGATTTCCGCCAATTGAGCGGCCAGTCCATCGCGCCGGCGCGTGGTGCCGCTGTCCACGCGGATGCAGGGAAAATCCGGGAACGCCGCGGTCAATCCTTCTTCCAGCCGTTCGGTGCCGAAGCCCTGCGCTTGCAGGGCCAGCGAACCGCAGTCGGGGCAGGCCGGTGGCCGCGGTTTTTGATGCCCGCAATGATGGCAATGCAGGCGCCGTTGTCCGGCGTGCAACGTCAGTGCGGTATCGCAGCGTGGGCATTGTGCCGTGAAGCCGCAGTCGTGGCAGAGCAGTGCCGGTGCGTAGCCCCTGCGGTTCTTGAACACCAGTGCCTGGCCGCCGTCATTGAGACAGGCCGCGATACCGTCCAGCATCGCTTGACACAAACCGTGCTGCAGCCGGATTTTCCGGATATCAGTGATTCGTACCGCCGGCGGCTTGGCCGATCCGGCACGTTCCGGAAGACGATGTCTCCGGTAGCGCCCGATATCGGCGTTGTGCCAGGATTCCAGAGACGGGGTTGCGCTCCCGAGCAGCACCGGAATCTCGAGGGACTTCGCACGCAGCACGGCCATATCGCGCGCGTGGTAGTGGAAACCATCCTGTTGTTTGTAGCTGCTGTCGTGCTCCTCGTCGACGATGATCAGACCGGCTTCCGGCATTGGCGTGAATACCGCCGAACGGGTGCCGATCAACACGCGGCCGATACCCTCGGCCATGGCCGTCCAGGCCTGTGCCCTGTCACCATCGGAGAGATTGGAGTGCAAGATGTGCACCGGTACCGGCAATCGTGCCCGGAAGCGCGTCACGGTTTGCGGCGTCAACCCGATTTCCGGAACCAGGACCAGCGCCTGTCGGCCGCGCGCCAGACAGTCGCGCACAGCCTGGATGTAGATTTCGGTTTTGCCACTGCCGGTGACACCTTCGATCAAATGCACGGCAAAGCCCTTTGCCGCCTGCAGTGCTTGCACGCATGCCTGCTGATCGGCATTCAGCGCCGGACCGTCCGTCGTCGGCGTTGTGCCTGTCATGTCGGCACGGTTCAAGGCGACCCGCTCAACCCAGGTCCGTGTCTGCAGACTGCGCATGCTGCTGCGCCAGCCCTTGGTATCGGAATCCAGCAAGGCCTCGGGGACGGCGCCGGAACGCAGACGCGTTGCCAGTGCCTGCGGTTTGCTGTTCCGACGCAGACTGTCGATACCGGCATCGCCTTCGACGGTCAATTGCCACGCATACATGCAGACATCCGGCGGTGCCTTGCCTTCGCGCAGCAAGGCCGGCACGGCGGCGCTCAGGACCTCTCCAAGCGGCGCCTGATAGTAATGCGCGGTCCAGCGCAGGGTCTGCAGCAGCTCCGCCGTCATCACCGGCGTCCGGTCCAGGCGAGTGACAATCGGTTTGAGGGCTTCCGGTGGCGTTTCCACCACGCCCACGGCGCTGACCCAGCCCACTAATTCGCGGGCACCGAAGGGCACCCGAACCCGGCAGCCGATCCAGTCCTGGTCTGGAGCCTTACCGTCCTCAGTCAGATAGTCGAACAAGCCCGGCAGCGGCAGGGGCAGAGCGACTTTCAGGCAGTAGGGTGGTATCGGCAAGCGGGGCGTCTCGGGTTTGGCCGGAATCGGTGGATAAGCGTGTGGATTCAAGGGTTCTAGAATAGTGCAAATGACCATGCGCCGTTGCATGTCGATGCAGCGGCCGCTCCTTCCGGCAATTGTGTCGTCTTTGCAAACAACATGTTAATGAAGTGTGTCCACCGATAACGATGCGCACGGGTCGGAAAAACGCGAATCAAATACTTAGCACAATGCTGTGTACAAGTATCAGTCGCTTAGCCGTGAGCTGTCTTCCATGCAGGCAATTCAAGGCCGCGCTGGATGGATTATGTCCTCACTTGCAGGTGATTATTGAGCGTGTCTTCCAAGACTATGGACTATCTTGTTCATCTATATCAAGAAACCGTATTATCCACACAGATTGTGGATAACAATGTGGATAGGGCTGCGTACAAGCGGTGTCGGGCTCTTTGTGGCGGTCGTTTCAGCAACTTGATTATTTTTTAATCAATTTGAAATAATATAATTAATTCAATGTGTTATAAGACTCATGGACGGCTTTGAGCGGTCATTTTGGCGCTTAACGGCGCGGAGCTGCCGTTTTTTTCACCTGTTGAAAAGGTTCCACACGCAAAGCCTTATTCAGAGCGCATTCAGTGAAAAATCCATTAAAAACCGTGTAATGTTTCACGGAATTACAGCATCAACAAACCGATCAGAACATTCAGGATTACACCGAAGGCCAGCAAATTCAGATAGCAGAATCCGAGCAACATGAATGTGAATACCGTCATTTTCCAGCTTTGCCGGTAAATCCGCTTCAGGCCGATCAGGAAATACAGCGGAACCCAGGCGAGCAGTGCGCTACTCGCCAGCCCAATCAGATTGTGCCACCAACCGGCGGCAACCCAGCCGGTCATTGCCGACAGCACCACCCCGATGGAAATCGCCAACAACAGAAAGGCATGGTTATGCAGGGCAACAATCAGATGCTCCATATACAGGCGTTTGCGGAACAGATAGGCGAGCTTCAGCAGCAGCGCAAAAAACGGCAACAGCAACAACAGGGCTTGCGGCGTGGCGGCCAGACCGGCATGTAGCAACTGCGTCCAGTCTTTATTGCGGACGGTTTTTTCCAGTCGTCCAAGGCGCTCGTTCATCAGGTCATTGGCGGCATCCGGCAAGCAACCGACCGCGATTGGATTTTTCTTGGCATCCCAGGCCTTGCCGTTGAAGTTGCCGATGCTGAGGTTCATGTCCTCGCCGGTTTTGGCTTTGTCCGGTTCGACGGCGGTCTGGGCGGTTTCCGCTTCAACGGCGGTGTCGAAACTTTGCTGGATCAGAAAGAACGCCACGATGCTGAGCAGGAAGTACAGCTTGATCGGGCTGACGTAGCGCGTGCGCCGGTCGGCGAAGTATTCATTGCTCAGCTGGCCAGGCTTGAACAGCAACGCTTTCAGGGTCTCCAGCAGGCGGGTGTCGAGATTCAGGACATCGTTGAAGAACTCGCCGGCCAACTGCCGGAAATGCCGTACCGGGGATTTCTGCTTCTGCCCGCATTGCGCGCAGTAAATGCCGGTCACCACCGCAAGGCAGTCGCCGCAGCGTCGTTGCCGCGCATTCGGCATCGTCATGGCGTGTGCTCCGTGATCTGGTTTAAACTGTGTGACTCCCCGAGTGGCCACTATGACGCATTCCCCCTCTTCCTGGCAACGGCTGCGCGCCGAGTCACGGATCACCTTCACGCTCGCATTGCCCATTGCCATCGGCCAGTTGGCGTCCATGGCCATGAGCGTGGTCGACACCCTGTTGGCCGGTCGGCACGGCCCGATCACCTTGGCGGCGGTCGCGGTCGGTAGTGCCATCTGGTCGCTGGCGATGTTGATCTGCATCGGGCTGATGATGGCGATTCCGCCGACGGTCTCCCAGCTCAACGGTGCCGGGCGCCGTTCGGAAGTCGGCCCGGTCTGGCGGCAGGCGCTGTGGCTGGCACTGGCGGTCGGTTTGTTATTGCAGCTGTTCATGCGCTGGAGCCCGCAGCTGCTGGTATGGATGCAGATCGCGCCTGAAGTTCTGGCGCCGGCTACGGCGTTCCTGCATGCCATCAGCTGGGGCGCGCCGGCACTGGCCCTGTTTTTTGCCACCCGTTATCTGAGCGAGGGTCTGTCCTGGACCCAGCCGACCCTGGTGTTCGGCATCGCCGCACTGATTCTGCTGATTCCCATCGGTGCCCTCCTGCTGTTCGGTTACGGCCCGGTTCCGGAGATGGGTGCGGCCGGCCTGGGCTATGCGACCGCCATCGTGATGTGGCTGGAGTTCATCGCCTTCGCGGCCTATCTGCAGTATTCCAGTCATTTCCGCGATCTCGGCCTGCTTTCGCATTTCGAATGGCCGAACCTCAAAACCATCCGCGAACTGCTGGTGCTCGGTGTGCCGATGGGCATCGCCATTTTCATGGAGGGCAGCCTGTTCGTGGCCACAGCTCTGTTCATCGGGCGCTTGGGTGCGGTCGATGTGGCGGCACACCAGATTGCGTTGAATGTGGCCAGTGCCAGCTTCATGATTCCGCTCGGAGTGGCCTTGGCGACCACGGTCCGGGTCGGCCATGCTGTCGGTGCCGGTGATATATCTGCGGTGCGCTGGGCCATGCGTGCGGGGCTGCTGCTGGTCTTGATCACCCAGACCCTGTCGGCCCTGATGCTGATCTTCGGCGGGCATGTCATCAGCGGTTGGTATACCGATGACGCCGCCATTGCCGGCTTGGCCGCGACCTTGATGATCTATGCCGCCGTATTCCAGTATCCAGACGGTATCCAGGCCCTGTCCGGCGGTGCCCTGCGCGGGCTGAAAGACACCACGGTGCCGGCTATCATCACGATATTCGCGTACTGGGCGGTCGGGCTCAGTTCCGGCATTTATCTCGGCTTGGTGCTGGGTTTGCGTGCACCCGGCTTCTGGATTGGCCTGAGCATCGGCCTGAGCGTGGCCGCGGTACTGCTGTTCCTGCGCTTCCAACGCGCGGTCGATAAACTCACGCGGCAATGACGCATGGCACACGAATGCGCGGGCTGAATCGGGTATTCTAGAAGCCTGATTCGAGGAGTTCATCCGCCATGAGCGACGCCAAACCGGGGCCGATCCGCACCTTCTTCCAGTTTCTGTGGAACGCGGTCAATTTCACCAATCATCTGGTGTTCAATCTGATCATGCTGATCATCCTGATTAGCATCTTCGCAGTGATTTCAGCCGGCATGTCGTCCAAGTCGTTCACGCCGCTGCGCGACAACACCGCGCTGGTGCTGGATCTTGAAGGCGTGTTGGTCGAGCAGCGCACGGTCGACTCCATCAGTACCGCTCTGGCCGAAGCCCAGGGCGGCGGCGAGCGCGAAATCCTTTTGCGCGACGTACTGAACATCATCAAAGCCGCCAAGAAAGATCCGCACATCACCCATCTGGTGCTGAACACCGACGGCTATAATGCGCCGGGCATGGCGTCCACCCGCGAAATCGCCGCCGCCCTGAAGGACTTCAAGACCAGCAAGAAGCCGGTGTATGCTTTTGCCGACAACTACGAACAGAAACAATACCTGTTGGCGGCGCAGGCTGACAAAATATTCCTGGATCCCGAAGGCGCGTTCTTCCCCGAAGGTCTCGGCCGTTACCGCTTGTTTTACCGCGAAGCCCTGCAGGACAAGCTCGGCTTGGACGTGCACCTGTTCCGCGTCGGCGAATTCAAGTCAGCCGCCGAGCCCTATATCCTCGATGCCGCTTCGGAAGAATCCAAGCAGGCCGATCTGTACTGGATGAACGACATCTGGCAGCGCTATCTGCAACAGGTCGGCAAAGCCCGTGGCATCGCTCCGGAAGCCATCAGTGCTGCCATCAATGAACTGCCGCAGCGTCTGGCTGCCGCCAAAGGGAATCTGGCGCAGCTGGCCTTGAACGAAAAGTGGGTGGATGGTTTGAAAACCGCCTACGAGATGGAGTTGTATCTGGTCGATCAGGGCGTCGCCTTTGATGACGAAAGCGGCAGCTTCCAACAGATCGACATGATTGATTACCTCGGGCACGTCAACGGCAATCAAATGGCCAAACCGAAATCCAATGCCGTTGCAGTGGTGGTCGCCCAGGGCGAAATCGTCGATGGTGAACAGCCGCAGGGCATGGTCGGCGGCGTCACCACCTCGGCGCTGATCCGCGCTGCGCGCGAGGACGACGAAATCAAGGCGCTGGTGCTACGGGTCGATTCGCCCGGTGGCAGCGTGTTCGCCTCCGAACAGATCCGCCGCGAAGTGGAGTTGACCAAAGCCGCCGGCAAGCCGGTGGTGGTGTCGATGGCGAACGTGGCCGCCTCCGGCGGTTACTGGATTTCCATGAATGCCGATCGCATCTACGCCGATGAATCGACCATCACCGGATCCATCGGCATCTACGGCCTGATGATCCGCGCGCCGCGGACGCTGGAAAAAATCGGTGTGCGCTCCGATGGCGTCACCACCACACCCTGGGCCGGTGCCTTCGACATGACCCGACCGCTGGACGAACCGACCAAACAGGTCGTGCAGAGTGTCATCGAACATGGCTATGCACAGTTCATCAGCAAAGTCGCCAAGGCCCGCAAGCAGGCTTCGGAAGCGATTGACAGCAACGCCCGTGGTCGTGTCTGGAGCGGCGCCCAAGCCAAAGAGAAAGGCCTGGTCGACGCCTTCGGTGGCCTGCAGACCGCCATTGATGACGCCGCCGTCCGCGCCAAGCTTGGCAAGAACGATTACCGCGTGGATTACATCGAAGAACCGATGTCGCCGTTCGAGCAGTTCATTTCCAATCTCGCCGGTAACAGCGAAACCCAGGGTCTGGTGCGTTGGGCTTCGCCGGCACTCGGCCTGATCCAGCAGACCCGCTTGGGCCAACAGATCCGTGCTGACCTGCAATGGCTCGACCGCAACACCAGCAAGCCGGTGAATGCCATCGCCCATTGCTTCTGTACGTTCTGAGGCCATGCAAACACGCTGGCGTCTGCAGGGACAGACCGCGCTGATTACCGGCGCCAGTGCCGGCATCGGACGCGCTGCGGCGCGCGAGTTGGCCGGCCTCGGTGCCGAAGTCCTGCTGGTGGCGCGCGATGAAACCAAGCTTGCCGAAGCCGCCGCCGAAATCGAAGAAGAATGCGACGGCGCGGTAGTGCGCTATTTCGCCGCCGATGTCAGCGATACCGAGCAGCGCCAGGAAATCTTCGACTGGATCACCGATCTGGATCTGCCGCTGTCGATACTGGTCAATAACGTCGGCACCAACATCCGCAAGCCCACGTTGGAGCTCACCGAAAACGATTTCGACGCCGTGCTCGACACCAATGTGCATGCGCTGTTCGAGCTCGCGCGTCTGGCGCACCCCTTCCTCAAGCAGCACGGCAGTGCCAGCATCGTCAATGTCGGCAGCGTGTCCGGACTCACCCACGTGCGCACCGGCCCGCTGTACGGCCTGAGCAAGGCGGCCGTTCACCAGCTCAGCAAAAATCTGGCCTGCGAGTGGGCCAGTGACGGCATCCGCGTCAACTCGGTCGCGCCCTGGTACATCCGCACCCGGCGCACTTCCGAAGCATTGAGTAATCCGGATTATTTCGAGGAAGTGATTTCGCGTACACCGATGAAACGCATCGGCGAGCCGGAAGAAGTGGCGGCCGCCATCGCGTTTCTGTGCCTGCCGGCGGCCAGTTACATCACCGGCGAATGCATCGCGGTGGATGGCGGGTTCCTGCGTTACGGTTTTTGACGCTCGGCCTGCTTCGCGCAGGACATTCGCCAATCCATATGTTCGCGGTTACGACACTATCCGAGATGATCCGCATATTGGTTATTGCAAGAATCCCCCGTGCTGAATGTCTGCCGCGGTGCTTTTAAGCTAAGGAGCCGCAATCAAATAGCGCTGTATCA
Source organism: Arenimonas sp. (assembly GCF_044353605.1). Taxonomy (GTDB): domain Bacteria; phylum Pseudomonadota; class Gammaproteobacteria; order Xanthomonadales; family Xanthomonadaceae; genus Arenimonas. The sequence goes on from NZ_JBILBO010000007.1 coordinate 72,267, forward strand.
GGTCGGCGGACTTTCCGTCTGATATCTCCGAAACCAGCACGCCGCCATTGGCCATGATCATTCTGGCGGACGCCTCGTTGTGCTTATGGCAGTGAATGTGCAGCTCAGCGATGCCCCGCTTGCGCGCTTCTGCGATGGTGAGCGATAAAAGCAAATCCCCAAGGCCACGGCCACGCGCCTGCGGCCGAATGCCCATGCCAATGTGGCCGCCGGCGTTGAAGATTATTTCGTTCAGGAAGTGGCGGAGATTCGATACCCCGACCAGCTCTCCGTGTTCAACAAGCCAATAGGTCGAGCTGGGCACATACCCTTCCGGCAAATTCCGCCCGGCTTCGAAATCATTGAGCCGGCGCAGCAGCGCAGGAAAGTTCTTGTGGTCGAAGTCCAAGGGAAACGGGTAGCGTTCCTCGTCGCCGAGTTCCTCGATGTAAGAACAGTAGCTGCTCTCGTACTTTGTACTTGGACGGACCAGTTCGACAGACATGCGGTATGCGGGTATCAGGCGTTTGCGGTTTTCTTCGCTGCTTTCTTGATAGACTTTTTGGCGGCTTTCTTAGTGGCTTTCTTGGCCGCTTTCTTCGCCGTAACTTTCTTCTTCGCCGTTTTCTTGGTGGCTTTCTTCGCCGGCGCCTTCTTGGCGGCGGGTGCTTTTTTCACGGCGGTTTTCTTGGTGGCCTTCTTGGCGGCACGGCCAAATTTGCGTACCGGCTTGCCTTCGGCCAGCAGGGCTTCGCATTCGTCCTGCGTCAACGAAGCCGGCTCGCGGTCTTTCGGAATCTTGGCATTGAACGCGCCATCGGTGATGTATGGACCGAAGCGGCCGTTGAGGATCTGGATGTCGGTACCCTCGAAGGTCTTGATGAAGCGGTTGGCCAGGTATTCGCGGCGGCCGTGAATCAGTTCAACCGCCTTATCCAGCTCGATTTGATAGGGGTCAATCTCTTTCGGAATCGAGGCGAAGGTGTCGCCGTGTTTCACGTACGGCCCGAACTGGCCGATGGCGACCATCACCGCCTTGTCCTCGAAATCACCGAGATTCTTCGGCAACTCGAACAGCTTGAGCGCCTCAGGCAACTGCAGGGTGAAGATGCTCTGCTCGGGCCGCAGCGAGGCAAATTTCGGTTTGTCTTCGTCGTCCTTGCTGCCGATCTGCGCGAACGCACCGTATTTACCCATGCGCACCGACACCGGTTTGCCGGAAACCGGATCGGTACCGAGATCGCGCTGACCGGTGCCTTCCGAACGGTTGACTTCGTCGGTTTTTTCATCAAGCGTGGTCTTGAACTGTGTCCAGAATTTCTCCATCAACACCGTCCACGGTTCTTCGCCGCGCGATACCGAGTCGAGTTCGTCCTCGAGCTTGGCGGTGAAGTCGTAATCGACATAACGTTCGAAATGAGAAGTCAGGAAGCGGTTGACCAGGCGGCCGACGTCGGTCGGCCGGAACGCGCGGCTTTCCAGCAATGCATAGGCCTTGTAGATCAGGGTCTGGATGATGCTGGAGTAGGTCGACGGACGGCCGATGCCGTACTCTTCCAGGGTTTTCACCAGACTGGCTTCGGTGTAGCGCGGCGGCGGCTTGGTGAAATGCTGTTCGCCGAGAATGTCGTCGAGCGTGACGCTCTGGCCTTCGGCCAGCGGCGGCAGCTGAGAGTTGGCTTCCTCATCCTCGCTGTCTTTCTGATCCTTGCCTTCTTCGTACACCAGCAGGAAACCCGGATCGACCACGGTGGTGCCGGTGGCGCGGAAGCCGTGCTGCGGGCCGGCGGCAAGTTCGACACTGACCGTGTTGAGCGTGGCCGGAATCATCTGGCAAGCCACGGCGCGCTTCCAGATCAGCTCATACAAGCGGCGTTCGTCGTCACTGAGGTATTTGCCGATGCGGGCCGGGGTGCGGCCGGCAAAGGTCGGTCGGATGGCTTCATGAGCCTCCTGGGCGTTCTTCGATTTCGACTTGTAGACATTGGCTTCGGTGGGAACATTGTGCTTGCCGAATTCACGCGCGATGACATCACGCAATTGGCCGAGCGCCTCACCGGACAGGCTGGTGGAGTCGGTGCGCATGTAACTGATCAGGCCAACGGTTCCTTCTTCGCCGATATTGACGCCTTCATACAATTTCTGCGCGACCTGCATGGTCTTCTTGGTGGTGAAGCCCAGTTTACGCGCGGCCTCCTGTTGCAGGGTCGAGGTGATGAACGGCGGCGATGGTCGGCGCTTGCGTTCCTTGCGGTTGACCTCCGCTACTTTCAGGGCGCTGCCGGCAGCGGCCTTCAGGCGCGCCAGTGCGACTTCGGCGGTCTTGCCATCGGTAATGCTGAATTGTTCGAACTTGGTGCCATCGAGTTTGACGCAACGGGCGCTGAAAGCCTGGCCTTTTTCCTGCAGCTGGGCAGTGAACGACCAGTGCTCGCGACTGATGAAGGCCTCGATCTCATCCTCGCGTTCGCAGATTAGGCGCAGCGCCGGCGATTGCACGCGACCGGCCGACAGGCCGTTTTTGATCTTGCGCCACAGGATCGGAGACAGATTGAAGCCGACCAGATGGTCGAGCGCCCGCCGCGCCTGGTAGGCATCGACCAGATTGCTGGCGATGGCACGCGGATGTTCGACCGCGTGCGCGATGGCCTTCGGGGTAACCTCGGTGAACACCACCCGGTGCAGGGCCTTGTCCTTGAGCAGGCCCTTTTCGGCCAGGATCTCGCCGATATGCCAGGCGATGGCCTCGCCTTCGCGGTCCGGATCGGAAGCCAGATAAATGGCGCTGGCGTCCTTGGCGGCCTTGGTGATGGCGTCCACGTACTTCTGGTTCTTTTCCTGCACTTCGTAGCGCATGGCGAAGTTGTCATCGACATTGACCGCGCCGTCCTTGCCCGGCAGGTCGCGGACATGACCGTACGAAGCCAGGACCAGGAAGTCCTTGCCGAGGTATTTATTGATCGTTTTGGCTTTCGCCGGCGATTCAACAATCAGTAAATTCTTTGCCATGCATTGCTCCGGAAAACGGGTGAAACAGAAGCCGAAGCCCGCACGGGGCGGGCTGGTTCTTTTTTATTAAGGCACCAAGTTGGGGGGTGCTGTCAAGTCCGGGGGGTTCCGGTCAGTGCACCGGCTCGGGGTCGTCGATGAAAATCTGGCTTTCCATCCAAGCGAATGCGGCCTCGGAACCGGGCTGGTTGAACAGCACCATCAGCACCACCCATTTCAGGTCGTCCAGTGCGATTTCATCCTGATCCAAGGCCATGGCGCGGTCGATCACCAGCTCGCGCTGCTCGGCCGAAATCACCCCGCGCTGCTCAAGGAACATCAGGAAGCCGCGGGCCTCGACATCGAAGCGGTCGAGCTCGGCTTCCGCGAACAGACGCATCGGCCCCTGCAGGGCGCTGGTTGCCGATTGCGGGCGGTCCTGCGCCAGGGTTTCCAGCCAGTCGAATGCTTTGCTGACTTCAGCGGGCGAAAAGCCGGCCTGGATCAGGTTGTTTTGCAGAGTGTCGGGGTCTTGAACCAGCTCGGGGTGGTCGTAGATGTAATGCTCGAAGAGGTAGAGTAAAACGTTCAGTATCGATTCTTTCATTACCCTCTCGCTGACGGTGCGTCTGGCATCCCTCTGTGGTAGCGGCCGAAGCGGTTTTCAACCCAACCCGACAGCTCCATGCCTATCAAAATGGACGAGATATCCGCCGCTGTCAATCCCGTGCGCAGACAGAGCGTGTCGATGGCCACATCATCGTGTCCAAGTGCTTGCCAGACCTGTTGTTGTTGGGCGTTCAGTTGCGAAGGGACGGGCCTGTCCAGCGCCGGCTTCGGGGACAAGTGCGCAGTGGCAGTCGTCTCGGCCGACATGCTGTTCAGGCTGCAGCCGAGGATATGGCGGACTTCTTCCGGCTGCTCGACCAGAAACGCGCCTTCGCGGATCAGCTGGTGGCAGCCATAGGCGACCGGATTATGAATCGAGCCCGGCACGGCCATCACCTCTTTGCCGAATTCAGCCGCCAAACGGGCGGTTATCAAGGCGCCGGAGCGGATGGCGGCCTCAATCACCAGGGTGCCCTGGCTGAGTGCCGCAATGATGCGATTGCGGGCCGGGAAGTGGCAGCGCAGCGCAGGTACACCGGGCGGGTGTTCGGTGATGACCGCTCCGGTTTCGCAGATACGCCGGTACAGCGCCGCATTGCTGCGCGGAAACGCCAGATCCGGCCCGGTGGCCAGCGCCGCGATGGTATGGCCGTTCAGCAGGGCGCCCTCATGGGCGGCGGCATCGATGCCACTGGCCAGTCCGCTGGTGATGGTGTAACCCTGTGCGGCCAGCGTGCGGGCGAAATAATGGGCGCATTCGGTGCCGGCGGCGCTCGGTTGGCGGGTGCCGACGATGGCGATCTGCGGGTGCCAGAGCAGATCGCGGCGCCCGCGCACGAACAGAAAGGGCGGCGGCGACGCGGTCTGGCGCAAGGGCGGTGGATAATCGGGTTCATGCCAGGCAATGACATGGTTGCCGGGTGTTTCCAGCCAGGTTCGTCCGCGATCCAGGAGCGCCTGCTTCGGCTTCAAGCCCGACTTCAGGCTACGGTCAAGCTGGCACAGGGCTTCCCATGCCATTGCCGAGTTGCGGTAATGCATCAGGGCGTCACGGATTTTCCCGGAGCGGGCGGTGCTGTGGATCAGCTGCAGGCAGGCCAGTGGCGCATCAGTCATGCCTGAAACGATAACGGCGCCCGAGGGCGCCGACTATCGGAAAAGCTTCCGGTAACGCGCGGATTAATTCGCGTCGGGGTGGCGCAGGAAGTAGCCCGGCATGATCGGCAGCGCGTTGTTCATGACGATGGCATAGCTGACTTTGTCGAAGGTGCGGAAAACCATCAAGGTCCCCACGCGCTCCTGCGGCATGTGTTTGCGGTCGCTCTGCGCGGCGATTTCGTTGTCGTGCTTGATGCGGTCGGCTTCGACATCGCCCGGGCGCCAGATCGAGTAGGTGTTGCCGTTGCGGATGCCTTGCAGGCTTCCGAGCGGGATTGCCACGATGGTGCGGCCACCGGCGATCATGCCGTCACGCACGGCGATGATGCGCATTTCCGCGCCGATATCCGGACCGGGGCTCGGATAGTAATAGGGGTCATAGCCGCCGCCGGCCGCCGGAGCCACACGATCGCCCTGGCGGATTTCACGATTGGCCTCGGTCACCATGACCGTCGCGGTGTCGCCGCTGAGTTTGCTGACCACGCCGTTGGCCACACGGACCATTTCGGTGCCGACATAGGTCCGCGAGCCGGGCTTGTCGGAAGTGGTGTTCCAGAGATGTTCGCCATCCAGCGCCATGCGGTCGCCGCGGGCATCCAAGTGCGAGGTCGACAGACGGTTGTGGCCATCCATATAGCCGCTGCCGAAGTGCGTGGTGGCGCGGAAGATTTCGACATTTTCACCGACCCCGACATCCTGCAGGCCGTGCACATAAATCGCCTTATCGGTGGTGCCGAGCAGGTGGCCTTCCTGATTACCCAAGACATAGGGCATGGTCTTGAAATCGCTGGAGATGCGCAGATCTTTCAGGTAGGCGCGATACACCGAAGTATCGATTGCGCCGACCGGGGCGCCGCCACTGCTGCGGGCACCGGAATCATTCACAGTCAGGTAGGGCTTGCCGTCGATATAGACCAAGCGGACCACATCACCGGGGTAGATCAGGTTCGGGTTCTTGATCTGCGGGTTGCCTTTCCAGATCTGCGGCCACTGCCAGGGTTTGTCCAGAAAACGGCCGGAGATGTCCCAGAGCGTATCGCCCTTCACCACCACGTATTCGGTGGGGTGGCCGGTTTTGAGCATATCGGCGGCTGCCGTTTGCATGACCAGCAGGCTGGCGCTCATGGTCAGAGCGATGAGTAATTTGCGCATGGTGAACTCCCCTAACACCTTAATTATTAACTAACAATATAGCCGAAAAAGCACCGATGAATGCAACAGGGGGTAAAATAGCCCTCTGTTGAATTTGGAACTGGGATACCGTTCATGAGTTTACTCACCATCTTGGAATACCCCGACAAGCGTCTGAGAACGGTTGCCACACCCATCGAGGGTGTGGATGCCGCCTTGTCCGGCTTGATCGACGACATGTTCGAAACCATGTACGAAGCGCCGGGCATCGGCTTGGCGGCGACTCAGGTCAATTTCCATAAGCAACTGTTAGTGCTTGATATTTCAGAAGATAAAAGCCAGCCGATGGTGTTCATCAACCCGAAAATCGTTGTCAAGGACGGCAAGCAGGTCTATCAGGAAGGCTGTCTGTCGCTGCCGAACATCTATGCCGATGTCACCCGTTACAACCAGATCACCGTGGAAGCCCTTGACCGGCACGGCCAGCCATTCACGCTTGAGGCCGACGGCCTGCTCGCGGTCTGCATCCAGCACGAAATGGACCATCTGATCGGCAAGGTGTTCGTTGATCATCTGTCACCCTTGAAGCGTGCCTTGGCCGAAAAGAAACTCGCCAAAATGCGCAAACTCAGCGCCGAGGCCTGAGTGTCGCTGCGCATCGTTTTTGCCGGCACGCCGGAATTCGCCGTGCCCGCACTGCGCGCCTGTGCCACGCGCGGTGAAGTGGTGGCGGTGTACACGCAGCCCGATCGTCCCGCCGGCCGTGGCCGCCAGCTGCAGATGTCGCCGGTCAAACAAGCCGCGCTCGAACTCGGTCTACCGGTGCAGCAGCCGCTGAATTTCAAATCGGAAGAAGCGCTGGCCATTCTGCGTAGCCACGAGGCCGATCTGATGGTGGTGGTGGCCTATGGCCTGATTCTGCCGCAGACAGTACTGGATATGCCACGTTTGGGCTGCTGGAATGTGCACGCTTCGCTGCTGCCGCGTTGGCGCGGCGCCGCGCCGATTCAGCGCGCCATCGCAGCCGGCGATACGGTGTCCGGCGTCTGTCTGATGCAGATGGAAAAAGGTTTGGATACCGGCCCGGTGCTGCTGCAGCTGAAAACACCGATTGGGCCGAAGGACACCGGCGGCAGCCTGCACGACCGGCTTTCGCAGCTCGGTGCGGAAGTGCTGCGTGACGGCCTGACCCTGGCCCGCGCCGGCATGACCTTGCAGGCCGAAGCGCAGCCGGAAGCCGGCGTCAGCTATGCCCGCAAAATCGACAAGGCCGAAGCGAAACTGGCGTGGAGCTTGAGCGCGAAAGCCCTTGCCGACCAGATCCGCGCCTTCAACCCCTGGCCGGTGGCCGAAACCGAATTGCAGGGCGAGCGCGTGCGTGTGTATCAGGCACAAATTCTGGCCGAAGACTCCGGCAAGCCGCCGGGCACGGTTCTGGCGGCCGGCAAAGCCGGCATCGACATCGCCTGCGGGCAGGGCGTTTTGCGTCTGCTTGCGCTCCAGCGTGATGGTGGCAGGGTCCAGTCGGCGTCGGAATATCTCAATGCCCGGCCACTGACATTTTGAATACAGCCGGCGCCCAGCTCCGCGTTTCCGCGGCACGGGCCGTGCATCAGGTTTTGCAGGGGCGCTCGCTGAAAGCGGTGTTGGCACAGGAGCGCACCGCCTTCGCTGATGGCCGTGACCGCGCGCTGTTGGAAGCGATGACGGTCGGCACCATCCGCCATCGGCGCAGCCTGGAGTTCGCACTCGGCCGTTTCCTGAGTAAACCCCTGGCACAGAGCGAGCCGCTCAGTCACGCCCTGCTGTTGGTCGGGCTCACCCAATTGCATCTGTTGATGCTGGCGCCGCATGCCGCGGTTTCGGCGACCGTGGAGGCCGCGCGCGAATTGGGTAAAGCGGCGCATGCCGGATTGATCAATGCGGTATTGCGCCGCAGCCAACGCGAGGGTCTGCCGGTCAGTGACGATATCGGCATCCATGAAAACCATCCCGACTGGTTGTTGACACGTCTGCGTGCGGACTGGCCGGAAGCCTGGGCCGACATCGTTGCCGCCAACAACCGCGTGGCGCCGCTGTGGCTGCGTATCCCCGGAGCCGCGCAGCAGCGCGACGCGTCTGCCGCACAATTGCAGGCGCAGGGCATCGCCCATCGGATTTCCGAGATCGCGCCGCAGGCCATCCGTATCGATGACGCCATCGCACCGACGCAACTGCCGGGTTGGTTGGAGGGTCGTGTGGCCGTGCAGGATCTGTCGGCGCAGCTGCCGGCCATTGCGCTGGCGGTGAAAGCCGGCGAAACGGTCTGGGACATGTGCGCCGCTCCCGGCGGCAAGTCGGCGCAGTTGCTGGAAGCGGCGCCGGCCATGCTGTTGCTCACCGACAACGAAGCCGATCGCCTGCCGAAAATCAAGGAGCTGTTCGCGCGCCTCGGTTTTGCCGAAGACGCCGCCGCTTTGCAAACATTGGATGCCACGCAGCCGCTTCCGGAATCCCTGCCGCAGCAGTTCGATGCCATTCTTCTTGATGCGCCGTGTTCGGCCACCGGCATCATCCGCCGACAACCGGATGTGAAGTGGCATCGGCGCGAGAAAGACATCGGCACGCTCAATACCCTGCAATGGCGCCTGCTGAAAAACGCCTGGCGGCATCTGCGTCCGGGCGGGCGTCTGCTGTACAGCACCTGCTCGGTGCTGAAGGCGGAAAACGAATCATTGATTGCTCAGTTCCTGCAGCAGCATGCCGATGCAAAGGCTTTGCCGCTGGATGCCCGTTTTGGTAGAGTCAGCGGAGTCGGCCGGCAACGGATGCCTGGCGAGGATGATGGTGATGGTTTCTTCTACGCCTTGCTTGAACGAAATGTCTAAGTATTCAGACCCCACGCTTTCCACTCGGACGATCTGGTGGTTTTTCGCCATCGCTTTCGTGGCCCTGTTCGCCGGCTACGGCCTGCGCGATCCCTGGCCGGCCGACGAACCGCGCTTCGTGCTGGTCGCCAAGCAGATGGTGGAGAGTGGCAATTGGCTGTTTCCGCACCGCGGCATCGAACTCTACCCCGATAAACCGCCGGTGTATTTCTGGCTGCTGGCACTGTCGTATTTCCTGATCGGCAGCTGGCGCTGGAGTTTCCTGTTGCCCTCGCTGCTGTCGGGCATGGCCGTGCTGTGGCTGGTGTATGACCTCGGCAAGCGCCTGTGGCAACCGCGTGCCGGCCTGTGGGCGGCGGCGGCCGTGCTGGTGTCGCTGCAGTTCATGTATCAATTCAAGCGCGCCCAGATCGATCCAACCCTGGTGTTGATGACCACGGCTTCGTTTTATCTTATCGCGCGGCATGTGCTGCTGGCGCGCGACTGGCGCATGCTCTGCGGCGGCTTCGCCTTGGCCGGCTTGGGCGTGATCACCAAGGGTGTCGGGTTCCTGCCGTTGCTGGCACTGCTGCCCTTGGCGGCATACCGGCACGGGCAATGTACGCCGATGACGGCGGCACGGCGCGGCGACGGCTGGCGTTGGCTGGGGGTGTTCGGCTGTTTTCTGTCGCCCATTGCGCTGTGGTTGTCAGCTATCGTGTACCTCGGTCTGAACTCGGGCAATCCAGAGCATGCCGAATACCTCAACAACATCCTGTTCAAGCAGACCGCCGAACGTTATGCCAATCCCTGGCACCATTATGAACCGTTCTGGTACTTCGCCGAAATCATCGCCCTGTTCTGGCTGCCGTTCTCGCTGAGTTGGTTCTGGCTGATTACGCCCTGGCGCAAGGCATTTGCCGAACGCGATCTGCGCGTGCTGTTTCCGTTGCTATGGGGCGTGCTGGTGCTGCTGTTCTTCAGCATCAGTTCCGGCAAGCGCGACATGTACATCCTGCCGGCCCTACCAGCCTTTGCCCTGGCGGCGGCACCCTACCTGCAAAGCATCAGTGAACGCCACGGTTTCCGCAGGGCACTGCTGGCGTTCGTGCTGGTACTCGGCCTGATCTTCACCGGGCTCGGCATCGCCGCTTTGAGCGGGCAAGCCGGTTTTGCCGAAGCGCTGGTCAGTGAACGCGGCCTTGGCGCGGAAGTGCGTTGGCTGTGGTGGATGCTAGTGGTCTGCGGCGGCATCAGTCTGGTGCTTGGCTTGTGGTCGCGTACGCGGCGGGTGCTGACCGCCACCGCCATCAGCCTGGGCGCGTTTTGGCTCGGCTATGGTTTGGTGGCCTATCCGGTGCTCGATGCCAGCAGTTCGGCGCGCAATCTGATGCACCAGGCCTTCGTACAGGCCGGACCGGGCACGGAGATCGGCATGGTGGCCTGGAAAGAACAGAATCTTCTGCAGGCGCGCGGCAACGTCACCGAGTTCGGATTCCGGCAGCCCGATGCCGTGCAGCTCGCGCGCGGCATGGCCTGGATGCGGGAAAGCCCGCAGACCCGGCTGCTGCTGGTGCACGAAAACAAGGAACTGGCCTGCATCGATTACGGCGGCCCGGGCACGCTCGCGATGGAGAAGGCCAACCGCCGCAGCTGGTGGCTGGTCAACATCGACGCGCTTGCCGGCTGCGGGGATTCAGCGCGCGCGGAATAGACCGTCGGCTGCGATTTTACCCAGCAGCTGGATCAGCACGCGCGCATCCGGCGGCAACACCAGCTCAGGCAAGCCCGGCGGATCCGAGAGGCGCAAAGGTGCTTCTTCGGCGGTCTCCGCTGGAATCGTCGGCTCCTGAAAGCGAACGCCGTAATGCTGCGCCAACCAGTCGTAATCAGCCCGGTGGCGTTCGTACACCATGCGCGCCACCGCCGGGCGCAGGGTGATGCGTGAGGGTGCGGGCATGCTGGCCTGGACCAAAGTTTCGATCTGTTTGTACAGGCCGGTCTGTATCCGCACCTGGTCCGGGGAAAACTGCGCGGTATCCAGATGCCGGTACAGGTTGTACAGGCAGAACAGGGTTTCCGACGACATCGAGCGGTTCGAATCGACCCGCTTGTCCGGATGCGTAGCGATTCCGAAGAATTCCGAAATGCGGCTGTAAGCATCGGCGACCACACAGCCCTCGAGCAGCTGGCCACGCTCGAACGCGCGCACTTCGACATCGCCCGGAAACACCGATTCCCAGGTTTCGATCTGTTCGCGGAAATTGAAGTAAAGAAGGCGCGGATCCATGCGCGGCAGATCATCGCGGAATTTCACCGCCTGTTGGATGCCCGAGGCGTAGCGGGCGGTGGCTTCACGCACATACAGCAGAATCCGGAAGCGGCCGTAGCCCATGGCTTCCACATCACTGCGGAAGCGCCTTACCGCGTCGGCATCGATGGCGCTCAGATATTCCGAGGACAGCACGGCATTGTCCGCGTCCGGGAAGTGTTCCGGTATGCGCTGCCAGAAGTTGCGACGCACCAGCGCCACCGCCTCAGGATCCGGCATCTGCAGACGGATGGTATGGTCCAGGGTGTCGAAGGGTTTGTACATCGCGGCCAGCACCGAGTGCGTGCGCAGGCGCGGGTGATGCAGGAAGCGGAAGCCGGTGTCGCTGCCCCGGTTGGCCAGCAGGCTGTCCTGCAGTGCGGTGCTGCCGGCTTTGTGACTGCCGATGTGGACGAATAGACGGCGCATGGGGGAATTCCGAGGGGAATGCCCACAGTGTAACAAACGGTGCGCCGGCTCGAGGACTCCGTTATCATGGACGCCATGAACGCAGGGAAGTTGCCATGAAAATTCTCATTCTCGGCGCCGGCCAGGTCGGCAGCTCGGTGGCGGCGGCGCTGTCGGTGGAAGACCAGAACGACATCACCGTGGTCGACAGCGATGCTCATCGCCTGCGTGAGCTGACCGAAAAGCTCGACATCCGTGCGGTGGTCGGCCATGCTTCGCTGCCCAGCGTGCTGGCCCAGGCTGGGCTCGATGAGGCCGAACTGCTGGTCGCGGTCACCTCATCCGATGAAGTCAACATCATCGCCTGCCAGATCGCCGCGCAGCAGCCAGATGCACCCACGCGCGTGGCGCGCCTGCGTGAACTCGAATATCTGGCCTTGGCCAAACAGGGCCTCGGCGGCGAAGCCGCGGTCACCGCGGCCATCAGTCCGGAAGAGCTGGTCTGCCGGCATGTGGAACGCCTGATCGCCACGCCCGGTGCATTGCAGGTGCTGGATTTCGCCGAAGGCCGCGCCCAGCTGGTGGCGGTGCGCGCCCTGCACGGCGGCGCTTTGGTCGGCCATGAAATCCGCGAACTGCGCCGGCATCTGCCGCAGGGCATGGACGTGCGCGTGGCCGCCATCTTCCGCAAGGGCAAGGCGGTCAAACCGGAAGGCATAACCGTCATCGAAGCCGGCGACGAAGTGTTCTTCCTCGCCCACCAGAACGCCATCAAGGCGATGATGAGCGAGTTCCGTTCGGCCGACAAACGCCTGACCAAACGCATTTTCATTTCCGGTGGCGGCGGCATCGGCCGGCGTCTGGCGCGCTCGCTGGAAAAACGCTATTCGGTGAAAGTACTCGAACGTTCGCGTGACCGTGCCCGCGCCATCGCCGAGGATCTGCTCAACACCATCGTGCTGGTCGGCGATTGCGCCGACGAGGATCTGCTGCGCGAAGAGAACATCGACCAGACCGACGTGTACTGCGCACTCACCAATGACGACGAAGCCAACATCCTGTCGGCCATGCTGGCCAAGCGCCTGGGTTGCCCGCGCGTGGTCGCGCTGATCAACCGTGCGTCCTACGCCGAGCTGGTCGAAGGCAGCACCATCGACATCGCCATCAGCCCGCAGTCGGTCACCCTCAGCGCACTGCTCTCGCACATCCGCGAGGGCGCGCCCGAGCGCGTCTATTCGCTGCGCCGCGGCGCCGCCGAAGCCATCGAGGTGGTGGTGCGCGGCGACCGCCGCAGTTCGCGCGTGGTCGGCCGCGAGCTGGACGAACTGGCGCTGCCGGATTCGACCACCATCGGTGGCATCGTGCGCGGCGATGAACTGCTGATCGCCCACCACGATGTGGTCATCGAACCGGGCGACCACATCATCCTGTTCGTTGCCGACAAACGCGATCTGCCAGCCGTCATCGCCCTGTTCAAAGAAGTGGACTGGCAGTGAGCAACCGTACCGGCGCCATGCTGCGGGTGTTCGGCGCGGTCATCGCGCTGTCGTCGCTGATCATCCTGCCTTCGCTGTTACTGGCCGCGTTGTGGGATGAGCCGACGGTACTGCCGTTTCTGGAAGCGATGCTCCCGACGCTGGCGGCCGGTACCCTGCTCTGGTATGCCTTCCGCCACAGCCACTTCGAACTGCGTCTGCGCGATGGCTTCCTGATCACCGCCGGCATCTGGATCATTGCCAGCCTGATCACCGCCGTGCCGTTCTTTCTGGCGCTGCCCGCATTGAGCTATACCGATGCCGTGTTCGAGGCGACCTCCGGGCTGACCACGACCGGTGCCACGGTGTTGACCGGCCTGGATAATCTACCGAAGAGCCTGCTGATTTTCCGGTCCTCGCTCAATTTCTTCGGCGGCATGGGTATCGTGATTCTGGCCATTGCCGTGCTGCCGATGCTGAAGATCGGCGGCATGCATCTGTTCAAGGCCGAAAGCACCGGCCCGGTGAAGGACAACAAACTGACCCCGCGCATCGCCGAAACCGCACGCACGCTGTGGATCGTTTATCTGGGACTGAACGTGCTGTGCGCGCTGGCTTATTGGTTCGCCGGCATGAATCTGTTCGATGCCGTCAATCACGCCATGACCACCGTGGCCACCGCCGGCTTCTCCACCCACGATGCCAGTTTCGGCTACTGGGACAACGCGCTCATCGAGGGCATCGCCATCGTATTCATGCTTCTGGGTGGAGTGAGTTTCAGCCTGCACTGGTATGCCTGGCGCGCGGCCACGGTCAACCACTATCAGGCCAACAGCGAGCTGCGGGTGTTTGCGGTGATGGTGGCGGCGGTCGTGCTCATCGTCACGCTCTACCTCTGGTTTTCGGGTGAGATTACCGGGTTCGACCAATCCCTGCGCCATGCCGCATTCCAGACCGTATCGCATCTGACCACGACCGGTTATGCCAGCACCGGCTTCGCGCATTGGCCGGGAATGTTGCCGATTCTGATGATCATGCTCGCCTTCATCGGCGGCTGTTCGGGTTCCACCGCCGGCGGCATGAAAGTGGCGCGGGTACAATTGGTCGTGCAGCAGGGCCTGCGTGAACTGAAACAGCTGGTGCATCCGAAAGCGCAGTTCCTGGTGACCATGGGCGGCAAGCGCGTTTCGGAAAGCGTGGTTATCTCCGTGGCCGGCTTCTGCGCCCTCTACATCAGCGTATATCTGGTACTGGTGCTGCTGCTGTCCGCCGATGGATTGGACCTGACCACGGCGTTCTCGGCTGCTGCTGCCTGTCTGAACAATCTTGGCCCGGGGCTGGGCCAAGTGTCTTTCCATTTCCAGGTGCTCAGCGATTTCTCGACCTGGCTGATGAGTTTCGCCATGCTGGTCGGCCGCTTGGAAATCTTCACCATCCTGGTGCTGTTTATTCCATCGTTCTGGCAGGAATAATCTGCGGAAATCAGCCGTTTTCGCCATCGCGGCCGGAGAAGTCATCATTGTCCCTGAGGTGACGGATGAGTCGGTCGGAAATCAGATTGATTCCGATCCCTGCAAATAGGGCCGGCAGCAGATACAGCGAAAGCGTCAGCTCCGAGGCGAACAGGGCGTCGTCCGCAAGCGAGGGTGAATGTTTCGATTGCGCGGCCAGCGTCTGCAGAAGGTAGAACGCGGTTCCGGAGATAACCACCAGAACAAGGCCTAGGCTGAATATGGTGCTTCGCGTAGGGGTGCGTTTCGAATGGAGCAAACGCCAGAGAAGCATCGGCGCGACCATCGACATAATCACAAGAAGCCAGAATTCCAGCTCGGCAAAAGCGGTTGTTCCCATTAAATACTCCATATTCAAAGATTTTTAGATGAAAATTCACCCTTGCTGGATATCTGTACTTACAGTTAAACCAAAAGATGAGTTTTGCGATACTCGCCGGCTGTGTTCTCTATGATATTTCAGCTGCGAGCGTATCATGCAGTTGCACCGCCTCGTCGAACGGCAGATAGCATACGGCCAGCGCCGGTTCGCCCATGCCCGCATTCACCGTGTCGCAGAATACCGTAGCCATGCCATGCCGGCGGTCGAACGGTGATTGCTTCAGGTAGACCGCCTGCACTTTGCGGGTTTGCGCAAAGCGCCAGTGCTTGCCGATCCAGCCCTCGCGCACCGCAATCAAACCATTGGCGTGGGCATAGCCCGCGTGCCGCGCCCAGATTTTCGACTGCACATACAACCACGGAATGCCAAGCAGCGGCAGCAATCCGTAAACCCCGAACCAGAACACGCACGCCGTGCTGACCGGCAACAGGAAAAACGCCGGCACTTTGAACCGGCGCTGCCAGGCGTTCGGATGCAACGGCAGCCACTCGGCCACCGGCCAGGAGCCCTCCGGCAACACCGTTCCGATGATGTGCCCGATGCCGGCTTCGTCGGCAATCGGGGCCAGCGCCCAATGCGATTCCAGCTGTTCGTGCTTCTGGTTGCTGCCGGCGGCGGCATCCACCCGCAACGCGTAGCGTTTGAACCGACGCTGCAGCCAGCCCTGTTCCAATGTCCAAGCCTGAATGCGGGTGCGCGGGAGCGAGCCATTGAAACGGCTCAACAACCCCCGCGTGATCGACAGCCGGTGCGCATCGCTGCTGAGCACGAAGCCGTGGTAATGCAGCAGCGCCTGCAGAATTGATATCAGGCGCAGCAGAGTGAATGCCGCCAGCAGCACCAGCATGCCGCCCAGCACATAGGCGCCCGGTCCGCTTCCGAGATCGTCGCGGTGATTCATCAGCCAGCCGCCGACATGCTCGAAGATCGCCTGCGGCAGTTCCCAGTTGAATTGATAGGCACCGCCGATGCCGGCCGCCACCAACAGCATGCCCTTGTTCGAGATCAGGCCGAGTTTGAGCAGTTCCCGGGTCGGCAATTGCAGCAGCACCTGTGCTTCGGCTGCGGGTGCTTCGGCATCAACCGAACTTACGGGCAGTTCCGAACTGCGGATGATGCCTTGCAGGGCTTGCGCTTCGGCAAAGCCGAGGACGCGCATGCGGCCCTCTTCCTTGTCTTCGCCGCCGCCGGTTTCCAGGCGCACTTCCGCCACGTTCATCAGCCGGTGCAGCAGGCCCTGATGCAGGGTCACGTTCTGGATGCGGGTGAACGCGATATCGCGCACGGTTTTGTGCAGCAGGCCCGAGCGGATTACGATGCGGTCGCTGCCGATGCGGTAACGGAAGCTGTAATAACGCGCCACCGCCAACGGCACCATCACCCCAACGCCGAGCAGGCCCCACAGTTCATAGCGGTCGCCCTGCCCGGTAAACAGAAGGATGATGATCGGCACAATGAATTGCCGCAGCACATTGAACAGCTCGAACAGCCACGACAGCGGATGCAGCCGCTGTTCGGGAATGGCTTCCACCACAGCCTCAGAGGGCGCTGTCGTCACGGCGGCGTTCCGGAATCAAGGCGTCGCGCAGATCGGTGGCGGTCTGCAGGCTGAAGCCCTGCTGCTTCAGGGCGTGGCTTTCGGTGCCGGCGGTGTGGATCACCAGCGTGGCCAGTCCGCGCGAACGCTCCATCGGGCCGTTGTGGATGTCCAGATGCTGCACCCGCGAACGCGGAATGAAAATTTCCTGCTGCCACCAACGGCCTTTGCGCAGGCGGAAGCCGGCATCATCCAGGCGCCAGCGTGTGCACTGCCAGCGGTTGCGGCCGAAGGAAATACCGAGCAGCAGACACAGGGCGGCCACCGGCAAGGTAATGGCCAGGCCTGACCAGCCGGGCATCAGCGTCAGCGGCACCACCGTGGCCGGTGCAATCGGAATCAGGAATGGCAGCAGTCCGAACCAGAACATCAAGGGCTTTGCCGCCGGCTCCAGGCCGTTCCAGCCTTCGGCATCCAAATCATTCAGTGTGCTGTTCATTTGTAGGGGTTCTTTGCGTTCGGGTCTTGTCGGATGCTAAAGCGTTTGTAGGTCCATTGGTACTGCCGGAAGTCACGCTCGGCAATGGCCTGCACGCGCCGGTTCATGGCGGTCAATGCGATGTCCAGGTCGGCATCATGCAAAGCCGGTTCCTCGGCCTCGAACACCACATCGAAACCATCACCGCGGCGTTCGGTATAGGCAAACAGCAC
This sequence comes from Arenimonas sp., assembly GCF_044353605.1. Lineage (GTDB taxonomy): Bacteria > Pseudomonadota > Gammaproteobacteria > Xanthomonadales > Xanthomonadaceae > Arenimonas. Next base: position 89,313 of record NZ_JBILBO010000007.1, read on the forward strand.
CGGCGTGCCCGTGCGTTGCGCCAGTTTCGCGATCAGGCTCAGGGTCAGCGCCGGGCGGCCGAAGAAAGAAATGAATTCGCCGCCACCCTTGCGCGGTTGCTGGTCCGGGGTGATGCCGACCACTTCACCGTTCTGCAGGGCGCGCATCAGCGGTCGCATGGCAGTGGCTTCGGCCGGCACCAGCTGTACATTCGCGCCGTTGCGCGCTTTTTGCAGGAAACATTCCAGCCCGGCTTTCTCCGAGGCCTTGTAGACCAGGCTGAATGGCCCGCGGGCCGCCATGAATTCGATCAGCAGCTCCCAGTTGCCGTAATGCGGTACCGCCAGCAACACGCCACGGCCTTGGGCCAAGGCGGTCTGCAGATGCGTCTCGCCATGCACCCGTTGTACTAGGCGCAATACCCGCGCCCGCGGTCGGGTCCAGATGGCCAGGGTTTCCATCAGACTTTGGCCCATCGAGCGCATCAGTTCACGGGTCTGGGTTTCACGCAGGGCGGCATCGGCCTGCGGTTGGATCAGGGCCAGATTGCGGCGGGCGATGCGGGTTTCGCGGCTGTCCAAACGGTAGGCCAGCCCCCCGAACGCCGCGCCCAGTGCGCGCAGCGCGGCCATCGGCAACAGGCCGATCAGGCGCGCAAAACCATACAAGAGGGTGCCGAACCAGGCGAAACGGGTCATCGGGTCAGTGTAACGGATTCACCCTTTTCCGGACATTGGCGGAACTTTTCGGTAAGCTCTTGGTCTAAATGTCACACACACCGCAAGCCCCGGCCCGAACAACGCATGATTGCCCTTATCCAGCGCGTCAAACAGGCCAGTGTCGCGGTGCAGGGCGAAACCATCGGTGCCATCAATACCGGTCTGTTGGCCTTGGTGGCGGTGCAGCCCGGCGATACCGAGGCATCCATTGAGCGCATGGCCGAGCGTCTTTTGGCCTACCGGGTATTCAGCGATGCCGAGGGCCGGATGAACCTGTCAGTGCAGGCTGTGGCCGGCGGGGTGTTGTTGGTCAGCCAGTTCACCTTGGCCGCCGATACCCGATCCGGTCTGCGTCCGAGCTTTACCTCGGCCGCGCCACCGGAACAGGCCTTGGCCGGTTTCAACGCCCTGGTCGAGGCGGTCCGCCGCCGGCACGATCCGGTGGCGACCGGGCGCTTCGGTGCCGACATGCAGGTCAGCCTGGTCAATGACGGCCCGGTGACCTTCTGGCTGGAAACATAAGTCAATTGGATTCAATAAGTTACTAAGAAAACCGGCCTTCTGTTATAATAGTCGGTTCCCCCTCAACCCTGGCCAGACGAGCGCATATGACCACCCCACGCAATATCAAATCGGAAATCGAGGAACTCATCGCCAAGGGCGTGGATCAGGGCTACCTGACTCTGGCCGACGTCAACGACCATCTGCCGGAAGATCTGATCGACGCCGACGAGATGGAAAACATCATCGGCATGATCAGCGGGATGGGCATCGATGTCCTTGAAACCGCGCCTGATATCGAAACTTTGCTGTTGTCCGGCCGGGGCAGTGGCAGCAGCGTCGACGTGGTCGCCGCCGAAGAAGCCGTGGCCGTGCTGTCCTCGCTCGAGAACGAAGCCGGCCGCACCACCGATCCGGTGCGCATGTACATGCGCGAAATGGGCTCGGTTGATCTGCTCACCCGCGAAGGCGAAATCGTCATCGCCAAGCGCATCGAAGAAGGCCTGAACAAGCTGCACACCGGCTTGGCCAATTTCCCGTGGATTGCCCAGCAGATCCTGTCCGATTACGAAGAACACAAGGCCGGCCGCAAGCGTTTGTCGGAAGTGGTCATCGGCTTCCTTGATCTGGAAGGTGACGAGCCGGAACTGCCGCCGGTGGTGGAAGTGGTGGAAGTGGATGACGATGCCGATGGCGAAACCGCCGTGGTTGACACCGGCCCGGATCCGCTGGAAGTGGCGCGCCGCATGCAGCTGCTGGCCGACCTGACCACGAAATTCCACAAGGCCGTCGATAAATACGGCCTGGAAAACACCCGCGCGCAGAAGCTGCGTCTGGCCATCGCCGACGAAGTACTGCGCCTGAAGTTCCCGCTGGTGCAGACCGATTCCCTGCTCGGCCGCCTGCGCGAAGTAATCGGTGAAATCCGCCGTCACGAAGCCGCGGTGCTGAAGCTGGCGGTGGATGCCGCCAAGATGCCGCGCAAGGATTTCATCAAGGCCTGGAAAGGCAGCGAGACCGATCTGAAATGGGCGGAAACCGTGATCGGCCGCAAACAGAAATGGTCCTCGGGCATCCGCGAACACAAGGACGCCATCGTCGCGCAGCAGGAAATCCTGGTCGCCATCGAGAAGGAACTGTACGCGCCGCTGGTCGAAATCAAGCGCGCCAACGATGAAATGCGCTACGGCGAGGAAATGGCACGCAAGGCCAAGAAGGAAATGGTCGAGGCCAACCTGCGCCTGGTCATCTCAATCGCTAAGAAATACACCAACCGCGGCCTGCAGTTCCTCGATCTGATCCAGGAAGGCAACATCGGCCTGATGAAAGCGGTCGACAAGTTCGAATACAAGCGCGGCTACAAGTTCTCGACCTACGCCACCTGGTGGATCCGTCAGGCCATCACCCGTTCCATCGCCGATCAGGCGCGCACCATCCGCATTCCGGTGCACATGATCGAGACCATCAACAAGCTCAACCGCATTTCGCGCCAGATGCTTCAGGAAATGGGCCGCGAGGCTTCGCCGGAAGAACTGGCCAAAGCCATGGAAATGCCGGAAGACAAAATCCGCAAGGTGATGAAGATCGCCAAGGAACCGATTTCGCTGGCGACCCCGATCGGCGACGACGAAGACTCGCATCTGGGCGATTTCATCGAAGACAGCAACATCGAGTCTCCGATGGAAAACGCCACCAACATCGGTCTGCGCGAAGCGGTCAATTCGGTGCTGGCCGGCCTGACGCCGCGTGAGGCGAAAGTGCTGCGCATGCGTTTCGGCATCGACATGAACACCGATCACACCCTGGAAGAAGTCGGCAAGCAGTTCGATGTGACCCGCGAGCGCATCCGCCAGATCGAAGCCAAGGCCCTGCGCAAGCTGCGCCATCCCTCGCGCGCCGACATCATGCGTTCCTTCCTCGATTCGGACAATCCGTAAGCCCTGCGGGCCTATAGCTCAGCGGTTAGAGCAGGGGACTCATAATCCCTTGGTCCTAGGTTCAAATCCTAGTGGGCCCACCAAACAAAACCCCGCCGGATGGCGGGGTTTTTTTGGGCTAGGCCATTAAAACTGCCAACCCAAAGCCACGGTTGCCGCCCAAGGTTGATAGTCGGCTCGAATCTGGCCCAAAGTCCCGTTTTCAGACTCTAAACGCACCGATGAGGCTTTCAGGTAGCGTAATCCGGCATCCATGAAAAAACGTTCGCCGAGTCGGTACCGTGCCCCGAAGAGTAGCTGGATGGCCGTATCCGAACCGCTGTAGGAGCGTTCGATGCCATTGTTCTCGAAATCAAAATCCACCTCCGTGAGCTTTACAACGCCGGCGCCGAGGTAGGTAGTGGTGTGCGTAGAGCCGAACAAATCGAAATCATAGACGGCATTGAGCGCAAACCCGGTTGAGGCATAGTCACCTTTTCCAACCGGTGCCGGCGGCAACAGCCCGGGGTCCTTGGCATCGACGCTTTGATAGATGAACTCGCCTTCCACCCGCCAGCCAGAGGGAAAGCCATAGCCCAAGGCTGCGCCAGCCAAGCCGCCAGATGAAAGTCGGCTGTTCGCCGTCTGAGGGTTGCCGTTCCCGGTAAAGTCCATAGCTTGATCGGATTGCGACGCTACACCGAAAATGGCGGTTGTGTACCAGCCGCCTTCGTTGGCATAGACGCTTCCAGGCGCCGATGCCAGTGCAACCAGGGTCAGGGCGCAGGGTATTTTGAAAAGATTCATAGGGGTCCTCAGGTTTTGATTGAGCGGGCAGGATGCCTCGCCTTTTTATTCTAAATTTTGCTAATCGGTAGTTTGTGAAGAAAAACAAGCAATTGCATGAGTGGCTTGCTTCTTGCACCAAAGGCAGACGAGGGCATCGACACATTCACGCAGCCGTAACGTAAAATCAGTCCATGTTCATTATGTCCTTGCGTCGTCAGGTGGTTTATTTGACCTTGTGCCTGGCGTTGTTGTTTGCCATCCTCGAGCCTCAGTCATCGCGTGGACTTGTTTTCGGTTGGGCCTTGGGCTTTTGGCTTGCACACATCGGCTGCGGACTACTGTTGGCCATGGTTGCAGCTCACGGGCTGACCCGTTGTTCTGCCTTGAACACATGGCCAGCTTGGTTGCAATTGCTGTTGGCCGGCTTATTCGGAAGTTTGGCTTTTGCACCAGTGGCCCTGGGCTTGGGGGCGATGTTTCCGTCCACCTCGGACACAATGATGTCCGATGATTGGTTGGACGTTTGGGAGCTGGCCGGCGGTTGGCAAGCATTGGTTGCCGAATGGCTGCAGTTGCTGCCCAGTTATTTGTGTGCTTGGATGCTCATCAATGCCGTGCCTCTGGTGCAGATGGCTGCGCCGAATTTGGTACCTGCACAGGCTCAGCCGGTTCTTGATTCAGATACACGTGCAGTAAATCCTCCGGACGCAAGTACCGCTTGGCTTAATCAATTGCCCATTGCGATTGGACGTAGTCTGTTAAGAATTGAAGCCGATTTGCATTATCTGAAGGTATTTACCGAAAATGGCCGAGTCATGCTGCTGGGTAATCTATCGGCGGCGACCGAACAGCTGGGCGAGCTTGGAGTCCGTGTTCACCGATCGCATTGGGTTGCCATCGATCAGGTCAAGCGGGTGCACCACACAAGTAAAGGCTGGTGTTGCGAGCTTAGAGACGGAAGCAAAATCCCTGTCAGCCGCCGTCGGGTGCGTGAAGTGCATGACCGTTTAGGTCGTGATTTCGTGGTCAACTGATTCGAAGGCCGGTATTGCCCTCACCTGATGGCTCTGCGCTATGATGCTGTGAACACTTGGAAAAAAAGATGCTGCAGACCGTTGAACACGTCACCTCGAAATACCCCGCCTGGAGCATCATCTGGCTGCATGGCCTGGGTGCCGACGGCAACGACTTCGCGCCAATCGTGCCCGAGCTGGTGCGCGACGGCTGGCCGGGCATCCGTTTCGTGTTCCCGCACGCCCCGGTGCGGCCGGTTACCATCAACGGCGGCATGGCCATGCGGGCTTGGTATGACATCGTCGGTGTCGAAATCGACAAGCGCGCCGATGAGGCCGGCATCCGCGAATCGATGGCCGAGTTGGATGCGCTGATCGGACGCGAACGCGACCGCGGCATACCGCTGACGCGCATCATTTTGGCCGGATTCTCGCAGGGCGGTGCGGTGGTGCTGGCGCATGCTCTGCGCCTGCGTCTGCCGATTGCCGGTGTTGCCGCCTTGTCCACCTATCTTCCGCTCGGGCCGGCCAATGCCGCCGAGCTGACCGAAGCCGGCAAAACCATTCCGGTGTTTATGGCGCACGGCCGGCAGGATCCGGTCGTGCCCTTGGCTCTGGGCGAGCGCAGCTGCCAGCAATTGCAGGCGCTCGGTCTCGGGGTCGAATTCAAAACCTACGCCATGCCACACAGCGTCTGTGCCGAGGAGATCCGCGATCTCGGCGATTGGCTGAGCGCCCGTTTCAGTCTGCGATGACGACCGGCAGCCGTTCCCTGTTGCCTGATTTCTGCCGGCTGCCGCGCATCGCCGCAGTCTGCGGCATCACCCAGCTGGCGGTTATTTTGCTGTTTCTGTCCCCGTTGGGGGTTTATCCCGCCAGCATGACCAGCTTTTTGGCGGCGTCCGCATTCGCACAGTGGTTGGCGCTGGCTTCGGCACTGCTCCTGTGTAAGGCCGGACCGGTATTGTCGCGTTTCAGCTCGCCACTGTCGTACGCGCTGGCGGCCACGCTCAGCGGCATGCTCTCGGCGCTGGCGGCCTGGCTGGTGTATGTCCTCGACCGCGAGTTTCAGTACCGCGCCCTGCAGCATCTGCATCCGGCGCAGTTCTGTTTAGGCACCGCCTTGATGATGGCACTGCTCTCGGCGGTGATGCTGCGCTATTTCTATGTCCGCGACCAGTGGCGCGATCAGGTCCGTGCCAATGCCAAGGCTTCGCTGCAGGCCCTGCAGGCCCGCATCAATCCGCACTTCCTGTTCAACTCGATGAACACCATCGCCGCATTGGTAAGGCGTGATCCGCAGACGGCGGAAACCGCCATCGAGGATCTGTCCGATCTGTTCCGTGCCGCGCTCGGCGATGAGAATGCCGAAGCCACGCTGGCCGAAGAACTGCAGATCGCCCGGCAGTTTCTCGCCATCGAGCAGCTGCGGCTCGGCTCGCGGCTACGGATTGATTGGCAATTGCAGAATAATCTTCCGATGCAACTGCGCATGCCGCGCCTGACCCTGCAACCGCTGTTCGAGAATGCGGTCATCCACGGTATCGCGATGTTGCCGGAGGGCGGGGAAATCCGGGTCACGGCCGAGTCCGATCGGGGCATGCTGCAACTGAGTGTGTGCAATCCGGTCGGCGATAACCAGTCCACCGCGGGCCATGGTCATGCCTTGGAGTCCATTCGCCAGCGACTGGCGCTTTACTACGGCAACAGTGCACGCCTCACCACCGACAGCAGCAATGGGCTGTTCTGCATCCGAATCGGGATTCCGCATGCCCCGGCCGCTTGACATCGTCGTGGTCGATGATGAAGCGCTGGCAGTCGAGCGTCTGGCCGGCTTTCTAGCCGACATGCCGGACTGCCATGTGCTGGCGACCGCTGCCAACGCCGCACAAGCGTTCAGCATCGCGCAGTCGCAGCAGCCGGATCTGATGCTGCTCGACATCGCCATGCCCGGCGAGTCCGGACTGGATCTGGCCAAGCGTCTTCAGCAGCTGCCGAATCCGCCTATGGTCGTGTTCTGCACGGCCTTCGACCAACATGCCGTGGCGGCTTTCGAAGCCCAGGCCGTGGATTACCTGCTCAAACCGGTGCGCCGCGAACGTCTGCGCGAAAGCATCGAACGCGTCCTTCGTCTGAAACGCGCCACGGCCGCCGATGACGGCCGGGATTTCATGGCCGCTTCCTTCGGCGGCATCATCCGCCGCATCGCGCTGGCCGATATCCATTACCTGCATGCCGATGACAAATACACCATCGTGCACCACCGCGGCGGCGAGCATGTGCTCGACCAGTCGCTGAAAGATCTGGAACAACAGCATCCGCTGCGATTGCTGCGCATCCACCGCAATTGCCTGGTCAACCGTGCGCAATTGGCCGAGCTGCGCCGTGATGGCGAAGGCCGGATCTGGGCGCAGCTGAAGGACAGTCCGAGGCCGCTGGAAGTCAGTCGCCGTTGTGCCGGCGAACTGAAGGACTGGTTCAAGGGAAATTGATGCGTGCGCCCACAGGCAATGCGATAATGGCCGTATGAAAACGCTCCGATTAGCCACCCGTGAAAGTACGCTTGCGCTGTGGCAGACCAACCATGTCGCCACGCTGCTGCGTGCCGCCCACCCCGGATTGCAGGTCGAACTGGTGCCGATGACCACCCGTGGCGACCAGATTCTCGATGTATCGCTGTCGAAAATCGGCGGCAAGGGTCTGTTCCTGAAAGAGCTGGAAGTGGCCATGCTGGAAGGCCGCGCCGATGCCGCCGTGCATTCGCTGAAGGATGTGCCGATGCAGCTGGAGCCGGAGTTCGCGCTGGCCGCCGTGCTGGCCCGCGACAATCCCTTCGATGCCTTCATTTCGGAACAGTACGCACGTCTCGAGGATCTGCCGGTCGGCGCGGTGGTCGGCACGTCGTCGCAACGCCGGCAGGTGCAGTTGAAACAGCTGCGCCCGGATCTGCAGGTGCGCGATCTGCGCGGCAACATCAACACCCGCCTGGCCAAATGTGCGGCCGGCGATTACGACGCCATCATCCTGGCCTGCGCCGGGCTCGAGCGTCTCGGCCTGCAGGAGCATATCCGTTCCGTGCTCGCACCGGACATGTGGTGGCCGGCGGTGGCGCAGGGCGCAATCGCGGTCGAAACGCTCGACGCCAACCCGGAGGTTTCCGCACTGTTCTTGCCGCTCAACTGCAAAGAGACGGAAATCCGCGTATGCGCCGAGCGCGCCCTGAACCGCCATCTGTATGGATCCTGCCATGTTCCGGTAGCGGCCTATGCCGAGTTCATCGACGACCGCCTGCGGCTGACCGGCTGGGTCGGCGACGCCGCAAACAACGCGTCCATAAGCGCGCAGGGCATGGGCGACGCCGCGCATCCGGATGCCTTGGGCGAGTTCGTGGCCGAGAAGCTGTTCGCGCGCGGAGCGGCGGCGATGCTGAAGCTGCCTCAGTAATACAGGCTCACCACATGTTTGGCTTCGGCGAAGAACAGCCAGCGCCCGATGAACACGCCGAGCATGCCGGAGATTGCGGCGATGCTATAGAGCCAGGGCAGATTCAGCGTCCAGGCACCGAGGCAGGCAATCAGCGGCAGCGCGAAGCCGAGGCCCCGGCAGCATTCGCGAAAGCGTTCGCTGTGTTTGCGCGCCAGCACGTGCACCATTTCCCGGGTGATGTAATTGGCTTCGGTGTGCGGATGTTCGAACACGTGCACGCTGCGTTCCTGCGGCAGGCCCAAGGCGCTGCTGCGCGTGAGCGCCAGCGGCCGGTCGTTGTTGCGCCAATAGCGGGTCATCAGCCAAAGAATCAACATCGCGAATATCGCCAGCACCGGCGCGAAGGTCCAGATGGCATAGATGCTGGCCAGCCACAGACCGCCGGTATAGATGCTGCTCATCAGATAAATCGGAACCACGGTCACATGCTGCCACGCGGGTACCGTGTTCAGGCTGTGGTAGATCATCACGGTGCAGACCACGGTAGCCATGCTCAATGCCATCAGTGCGACGGCCAGCGCTTTCTGCACCATGCCATGCTGCGGAAAAAACACCAAGGCCACCGCGGGTACAAAGCACAGCACGGCCAGCACGCCTTCGCGCGACAGCCAGGAGCTGCGCCATTGCGAGAATGCGCGCCAGGCGCGTTCGCGTCGGCCCAGATGCAGGGTCGAACTGAGCAGCCCGGAAATCACAAACAAGCCACCCATGCCGAGCGTGACGTAGTCACGGATGCCGAAATCGCGGTCGTGGCCGAGCAGGGACGCACCGAACCAGAACCACAGACCGTAACCGGCGCCGGACAGCGTGCTGAAAAAAATGACGGACAGGGCGGGATGCATCAGCGGCTCAGGAGTTTATCGAGCCAGCGCAGGGCACCGGGCAGTTGCGTGGAATCGAGGCGCTCGTTTTCGGTCTCGGTACATACCGGCTGTTTGTTGCGCGCCGGCAGATAGCGGTTGACCGGCTGGTAGCCGAGCTCCGGCATCAAGGCCATGCCGCCGCGCTCGCGTGAGCGCAGCGAGACTTCGGAATCCGGATCGTTGAAGTCACCGAAGCCGCGGGCCCGTGTCGGGCAGGCCTGCACGCAGGCCGGTTGCCGCTGCGCTTCGGGAATGCTCTCGTTGTAGATGCGGTCCACGCACAGCGTGCATTTTTTCATGATGCCTTCGCTCGGCGAATATTCGCGTGCGCCGTACGGGCAGGCCCAGGAGCACAGCTTGCAGCCGATGCAGGTGTCCGGATTGATCAGCACGATGCCGTCTTCGGCGCGCTTGTAACTGGCTCCGGTCGGGCACACGCTGACGCAGGCCGGCGTTTCGCAATGCAGGCAGGAGCGCGGGAAATGCAGGGTGCTGGCGGGCTGGGCATCAAGCGCTTCCAACTCATAACTGTGCACGCGGTTGAACCAGACGCCGTCCGGCGCGGCGCCGTAGGCATCGGAGTCCGGCAGTGGTGCCGATATGCCCTGGTCGTTCCATTCCTTGCAGGCGACCGCGCAGGCATGGCAGCCGACGCAGATGTCGAGATCGATCAACAGACCGAGCTTCTTGCCGCCGGTTGCAGGCAATGCGGTCATGCCGTCGCTCCCAGCGGCGTAAACTGCGGCGTGCTGAAAGCCTGCGGCTCTACCTTGCGCAGCGCCACACGCAGATCGAACCAGGCCGCCTGACCGGTAATCGGGTCGGCATTGGCGTAATCGGCATCGGGGGTCAGATCGGAAATCAGCGGGTTGAGCAGGAAGCCCTGGTTGCTTTCCGGTGCATCTGCGGAAAGTCCCCAGCTGCGCTTGCGTTTGCCGAGCGCGTTCCAGGTCCACACCGTATCGGGCTGCACGTTGTTGGTCAGTTTCACCGGTACGGTGATGGCGCTCAGATGCGAGCGCAGCTCCGCCCAGTCGCCGTCGGCCAGACCATAACGGGCGGCGGTGTCCGGATGCAGATAAAGAAAATTGCGTGCCATGATCTGCCGTAGCCAGGCGTTCTGTGATCCCCATGCGTGGTACATGAAGGGCGGACGCTGGGTCAGTGCATGCAGCGGGAATTCGGTGGAATCGGTCTGGGCGTGTTCGAACGGTGCGTACCAGAACGGCAAGGGATCGAAATAGCGGCGCACGCGTTCGCGCTCGGCCTCCGGCGGCTGCACCGTGCCGAAACCTTCGGCGGCCAGCCGGAATTTCTGCAGGGTTTCCGAATACAGCTGCAGCACCACCGGTTCGGTGTTGGCAATGAAGCCCATCGCTTTGGCCCATTCCAGATAATCACGGTTGGCCATTTTGAAATAGCGTCCGGATTCCGGAACCGCGGCATGCCAGAAGCCGCCGTTGTCGATGTAGCGTTGCAGTTGTTCCGGATTCGGAGCACCTTTGCCGTGGCTGTTGCCATCGCTGCCGCGCCAGCCGGCCAGCAGGCCCACACCGGGTGCGCGTTCATGGCGGACGATGTAGTCGGCATAATCGCGGTACAGCGGCGCGCCATCGGCATGCACCAGACCGGGCAGGCCCAGACGCGCACCCAGATCGATCAGTACCGATTGGAAGCCGCGCACATCGCGGTCCGGCGGCAGCACCGGATGCCGGAGCGCATCGGAAGCGCCATCGGCATCGGAAATCGGGCGGTCGAGCATGCTGACCGCATCGAAGCGTTCCAGATAGGTGGTGTCCGGCAGGATCAGGTCGGCATAGGCGCACATCTCGCTGGCGTAGGCATCGGCATAGATGATGGTGGGAATCCGGTAATTGCCGTGTTCGTCCTTGTCGGTCAGCCAGTGCAGCGTGCCATGCGTGTTCATGGCCGAGTTCCAGCTCATGTTGGCCATGAACATCATCAGCACATCGATTTTCCCGTGCGCGCCGGAATGGGCATTGCGCAGCACGGTGTGCATCATGCCGTGCACGGCTAGCGGGTATTTCCAGGAATAGGCTTCGTCCACCCGCAGCGGCGCGCCGTGCGCATCCACCAGCAAATCTTCCGGGCCGTGGATGAATCCCAGCGGCATCGCGTTCAGGCGGCCTTCCGCATCGCGGCTGCGGCCCGGCCGGTTGCCCGGCGGAATCGGGCGCGGGAACGGTGGCTGGTAGCGAAACGAGCCCGGGGCGTCGACCGCACCGAGCAGCAGTTGCAACAGATGCAGGGCTCGGCAGGTCTGGAAGCCGTTGGCATGCGCGCTGATGCCGCGCATGGCATGCATCGCCACCGGACGCATCGGCATGTCGGTGTGCCGGCGGCCGTTGCTGTCGGTCCAGGCAATCGGCAGACTGCGTTGGTGGTCGAATGCGGCGGTGGCCAGTTCGGCGGCCAGACGGCGGATGGTGGCTGCCGGCACGCCGCAGCTTTCGCTGGCCATTTCCGGCGAATAATCATCGCTGCCGTAGCGCGCCAGAACATGCTCGAACACCGGTTTGGCCACGCGGCCGTCGGCCAGCAGATGGGTGCCGGTCACCACCGGTGAGATGCCGGTGGCATCGGCCGGTGTTTCGGCGTGGGTGTCCCGGTTCCAGCACAGGATGCGGTCGTCGGCATCGCGTGCGAACAGACCGTGTTCGGCGGTGCCCGGCGCTTCCACGACCAGGTGGTGGGCATTGCAATAGCGCACCAGATAATCCAGATCAATCCGGCCATTGCGGATCAGCTCATGGATCAATGCCATCGCCAGCAGGCCGTCGGTGCCGGGCCGGATGCCGATCCATTCATCGGCAATGGCGCCGTAGCCGGTGCGCACCGGATTGATCGCGACGACTTTTGCGCCACGCGATTTCAGACGGCCCAGACCGAGTTTGATTGGATTGGAATCATGGTCTTCGGCCACGCCCCAGAGCATCAGGTAGTCGGTGTGCTCCCAATCCGGTTCGCCGAATTCCCAGAAGCTGCCGCCGAGCGTGTATAGGCCGCCGGCCGCCATGTTGACCGAACAGAAGCCGCCATGCGCGGCGTAATTGTAGGTGCCGAATTGCTGTGCCCACCAGCCGGTCAGCGCCTGCGATTGGTCGCGCCCGGTGAAGAAGGCCAGACGGTTCGGATCGACGGCGCGCGCCGCCGCCAGTTTTTCCGTGGCCAGCTGCAGGGCTTCATCCCATTCGATTTCTTCAAACCGGTTTTCACCGCGCTCGCCGACGCGCTTCATCGGCTTTTTCAGGCGCGCAGGAGAGTAATGCTGTTTGATGCCGGCCGAACCCTTGGCACAGATCACGCCGCGGTTGACCGGATGATCGGGATTGCCCTCGATGTAGCGGACCTTGCCGTCTTTGAGATGGACCTGGATGCCGCAGCGACAGGCACACATGTAGCAGGTGGTGCGTGCGATGCGGTCGCCGGGCGGATCGTTCAGGGCCAGTACGGGGTCGGTCATGCCCTTATTGTGGCATAAACACCTATAAGGTTCGGCTTCAGCCGCCGAAGCTTTTCCAGAGCGTGCGCCCGCTGACCACGATGATCAGCAGACCGACCACGGCCATCATCGGTCGGTGTGGAACGCGTTTGGCGATCAGGCCGGCCAGCGGTGCCGCGCAGACGCCGCCGAGGGCCAGCGCCAGGACGATTTCCCAGTGATCCAGACCGATGGTGGCAATGAATACCGCCGATGCGGTCAGGGTCACGAAAAACTCGACGGCATTGACCGTGCCGATGGTGTAACGCGTATGGTTTCCGCGCGCCAGCAGCGTCGAGGTCACGATCGGTCCCCAGCCGCCGCCGCCGATGGCATCGATCAGTCCACCGAAAAAGCCCAGCGGGCCGACGCGTTTTTCAACGTGGATGGGATTGATTTCGCGAAATGATTTCAATAGCACGTAGATCCCCATCAACACCAGATATCCGGCAATCCAGGGCTTGAGCATGTCGCCGTCCAGTTCCGTCAGTATATAAGCGCCGAGGCCGGCGCCGATCATGCCGGGAATGACCAGGCGTTTGAAGAGCGGACTGTGGACATTGCCGAAGCTGTGATGCGAGACCGCCGAGGCACCGGTGGTGAAGGTTTCGGCCATGTGCACAGTGGCACTGGCGGCTGCAGGCGGTACACCGGCTGCCAGCAGGAAGGACGAGGCGGTCAGACCATAAGCCATGCCGAGGGCGCCGTCGATTATCTGGGCGCCGAAGCCAATCAGCACGAACAGCAGGAAGGTTTGATCAATGAAATCGGGCATGTCGGAATCCGGACGACAATCGGGACGCACCCGTAGCCGTCAATTTACTCCGTTAACGTCTGCCTAGGCAAATAAGGGAATGCTATTATATTAAGCAATGGACCGTTATGACCGTATCTTCGCCCTGCACAAGCGTCTGAAAGCCGCACGCTATCCGGTGGCCGCCGATACGCTGGAAGAGGAACTGGGCTGTTCGCGCGCCACCTTGTACCGGGATGTCGGGTTTTTGCGCGATGTCCTGCACGCGCCGCTGTTGAGCACCGATGCCGGTTTCTTCTACGACCGACTGCAGAGCGACCAGTTCGAACTGCCCGGGCTGTGGTTCAGCTCCGATGAACTGCATGCCTTGCTGGCCACACACGAACTGCTCAACCGCAGCGGCGCCGATGTGCTCGGCGGCGCACTGGCGCCGCTGAAGAAACGCATCGATCTGCTGTTGGCCAATCAGAGCCAGGGCCGGCGCTGGCCGATTGAGCGCATCCGGGTGATCGGCTCTTATACCCGCCAACGGGATGAAACCGCGTTCCGTCAGGTGGCTGGGGCAGTGCTGTCGCGCAAGCGCCTGCGCTTCGATTACACCGCGCGCTCGACCGATCAATTGACATTGCGAACAGTGTCGCCGCAGCGGCTGACCCATTACCGTGATAACTGGTATCTGGATGCCCTGGATCACGAGCGTGATGCCCTGCGCAGCTTTTCTGTCGACCGCATGAAGCATGTCAAGGTGCTTGACGACGATGCCGATGATGTCAGCGAGCACGAACTCAATCTGCAGCTGACCGATGGCTACGGTATTTTCTCTGGTGCGGCCCGGCACACCGCCACCATCGTGTTTTCCGCCGAAGCGGCGCGCTGGGTGTCCGAGGAACACTGGCACTCCAGGCAAGAGGGCCGTTTTCTCGATGATGGCCGTTATGAATTGAAAGTGCCTTATTCCAATCCGCGCGAGTTGCTGATGGACGTGCTGCGTTACGGTGCTGATGCCGAAATCATCGCGCCGGTTTCTCTGCGCGAGTCGGCCAAATCCAGTCTGCAGTTGGCGCTCTCCAATTACGGCGTTTAATCACCCCCATGCATCAGGATGACGGCAAAAGTATCGCGTTGGTCCTCGGTGCTGGTGGTGCGCGAGGTCTGGCGCATATCGGTGTCATCGAGGAACTGCAGGCCCGAGGCTATCGTATCGAAGCCGTCGTCGGCTGTTCGATGGGCGCACTGGTCGGTGGCATCTACTGCGCTGGACGTTTACCGGAATACCGGCAATGGGCCTGCTCACTGACGCGTCGCGAGGTGTTCCGGCTGGCCGATTTCGCATTCGGGCATCCCGGCTTTATCAAAGGCGACCGTGTCATTGGCGTGCTGCGCGAACTAGTTGGCGAGCACCGCATCGAAGATCTGCAGATTGCGTTCAAGGCCGTTGCTACCAGCCTCGATTCGCGTAGCAAAGTATGGCTCGATCACGGTCCGCTGTTCGATGCCATCCGTGCCTCGATCGCCATCCCGATGCTACTCACGCCGCACCACTATCAAGGACAGGATCTGGTCGATGGCGGATTGCTGGCACCTTTGCCGGTATCCGGTGCGCGCGAATACGCCGGACTGCGGGTCATCGCGGTCGACATCAACGCCGCACATCCGGTGCTTGCACCCCCGGTCGCGACGGCGTCGTTAGCAGATGTTAGTGCTGTGGCCGAAGCCGAAACTCTTAGCGCAATCGAAACGGGTTGGACGCGTCTGCTGCAGAGTGTTGGCCGCCGCGGACCTTCGCCGCCGAGTATGAAGGTGAACCGTAGTCTGATGGATTTGATGTCGCGTTCGCTGAGCACCATGCACGGTTACATGACTGAAATGCAGCTGGAGCGCGACCCGCCCGATGTCTTGATCGGCATCGCATACGATGCCTGTGCCATCTACGAGTTCTGGCGCGCCGAGGAAATGATCGAGCTGGGCCGTCAAGCCGCAGCGCGAGCTTTGGATCAATCCGAAGGCGGCAGCTGATCAGGCGTCTGCGGGACGCGTTTCAGTGCGGCCGGATCGTAGCCGTAAGCCCGCAGTTTTTCCTGCAGACCGGCCAGGGTGGCGTCGTCCATCACCGGGTCACGGGCAAATACCCAGGCCAACGAGCGGTCCGGATTGCCGATGAGTGCCCAGCGGTAGTCGGGCGAAACTTCCAGAATCAGCAGTTGTGCGCGGATCAGTCCACCCCAGAAGCGCACCTGCCAGTGGGTGTTGCGGGTGTCCGGATAAACCCGTGCCGTCGCCTGCATGCGCTTTTCCGGCTGGTCGAACGCCTTCCGGTAGGCGAAAACATTGTCGATGTTGCCATCCGGCTTGAGGGCATAGATGTCGGCGGTCGCTACTTTGCCGTTCTCGGCGAAATACGGAATGTGCGAAATCACCCACCAGCGCCCCATGTAGCGCTCGAGATCGACATCGGCACTGCTGGTCAGCGGCGCCGGCTTGCCGGATTTAGCGTAGCTGTAGGCGGTCAGGCTCAGGCCGATGACCACGATTGCGATGAGGATTTTGCTCATGTGCCGTGCTCCTAAAACACTAGAATGCGCCGGCACTGCTGAAGGCGGTGTCAATTTCAGCCACTCTCAGGATTTGAGAAGCCGCATGCTGATACTGGCCCGAGACCCCTCTGGAGACCGCCATGAACGCACACATCTTCTACCGATACTGTTGGCAACTGCCTCTGCTGGCCTTGTTTTGCCTGGCGTTGGTGCCGGACCTGCCGTGGTGGCATCCCGCCGTGGGGCTTTGGCCCTTGTGGCTGCTTGCCCTGACGGGCGTAGCACTGGTGCGCGGCCTGCAGGTGGCGCACCGGCCTGTGCCGGCGGTCCGTACTTCGCAAGTGCTTGTTTTCCCTGCGCTCAGGAAACAACCCAGGGGGGCGTCCCGCAAGGCTGCGTGAAAGCGCACGGCGACGGTGAGGGGATTTATGGTATTTTCGGAGTCCCCTTTTTCCTTCAGGAAATGAATGCATGCGCCTTTCCGCCTTGATGTTGCTTGCCGGTCTGTCGGCTCCGGCCGGAGCCCAGAACATGAGTGAAGATCCGTATCTGTGGCTGGAAGGCGTTGAAGATGCCAAGGCGCTGGATTGGGTACGCACCCGCAACGCCGTCTCCGAAAAACAGTTGGCCGGCGATCCGGGTTTCGACGCCCTGCGCGGCAGCCTGCTGGAAATTCTCGATTCCAACGCCCGCATTCCCTACGTCAGCAAGATGGGCGCTTACTTCTACAACTTCTGGCGCGACAAGAACAATCCGCAGGGCGTCTGGCGCCGCACCATACTGGCCGAATATCGCAAAGAATCACCCGAGTGGGAAGTGTTACTCGATATCGATGCGCTCGGCAAAGCCGAGGGCGTCAATTGGGTCTGGGGCGGTGCCGATTGTCTGCGTCCGGCCTACGACCGCTGCCTGATTTCGCTGTCGCGCGGCGGTGCCGATGCCGAGGTGACCCGTGAGTTCGATGTTTCCGACAAGGCTTTCGTCACCGGCGGCTTCGCACGGCCCGAGGCCAAGGGTCAGATCGGATGGATCGACGCCGATACCGTCTATGTCAGTACCGACTTCGGTCCGGGATCGATGACCAGCTCGGGTTATCCGCGCCTCGCCAAGGAATGGAAGCGCGGCACCCCGATGTCCGCGGCCAAAACCGTCTATGAAGGCCAGGAATCCGATATCTCGGTCGGTGCGTACCGCGACCACACGCCGGGCTTCGAACGCGATTTCGTGTACCGCGGCCTGACCTTCTACACCAACGAGCTTTACCTGCGCGGCAAGGCCGGAGCGCTGACCAAGCTGGATCTTCCGGATGGCGCCCAGAAAAGTGCATTCCGCGAATGGCTGAGCGTGGAGCTGCGCCAGCCGTGGACGGTCGGCGGCCGGGACTATCAGGCGGGCAGCCTGTTGGCCATCCGTCTCGAGGCGTTCCTGTCGGGAGCACGGAATTTCGACGTGTTGTTCGAGCCGGCGCAGAACACCTCGCTGGCCAGCAGCGCGGTGACCAAGGACCACGTGATTCTCAATGTGCTGGAAGACGTCAAGAACCGTCTGTATGTGCTGACGCCCGGAAACAACGGCTGGACCCGCGCGCCGCTGGTCGGGGCCCCGGCTTTCGGCACGGTCGGCATCAGCGCCGTGGATGCTGAGGAGTCCAACGACTATTTCATGACCGTCACCGACTATCTGACCCCGACCTCGCTGCTGCTGGGCACGGTCGGCACAGCACCTGAAAAACTGAAAGAGCTGCCGAGCTTCTTCGATGCCAGCCAGCATGAAATCAGCCAACAGTTCGCCACCAGCAAAGACGGCACCCGCGTGCCCTATTTCATGGTGTCGAAAAAGAATCTGGTGCGCAACGGAAAAAATCCGACGCTGTTGTATGGGTATGGCGGTTTCGAAGTGTCACTGACGCCGAGCTATTCGGCAGGCGTGGGCAGGGCCTGGCTGAGCCAGGGTGGCGTGTATGTGGTCGCCAATATCCGTGGCGGAGGCGAGTATGGGCCGCGCTGGCACCAGGCAGCACTGAAAGCCGATCGCAACAAAGCTTATGAAGACTTCGCGGCGGTGGCCGAAGACCTGATTGCGCGCAAGATCACCACGCCTAAGCACCTCGGTATCCAGGGCGGCAGCAACGGCGGCTTGTTGATGGGCAACATGACCGTGATGTACCCGCAGCTGTTCGGCGCCGTGGTCTGCCAAGTGCCGCTGCTGGACATGAAGCGCTATCACAAGCTGCTGGCCGGTGCGTCCTGGATGGCGGAATACGGCAATCCCGACACCGACGACTGGAGCTTCCTGAAGGCCTATTCGCCCTACCAGAACGTGCGCAAGGACGTACGTTATCCGCCGGTGCTGTTCACTACCTCGACCCGCGACGACCGCGTGCATCCGGGCCATGCCCGCAAGATGATGGCACGCATGCAGGACCAGGGCCATGACGTGACCTACTACGAAAACATCGAAGGCGGCCATGGCGGCGCGGCCAACAACGCCCAGTCGGCCACTATGTCGGCGCTGGCCTACACCTTCCTGAAACAGAAACTTTTCCCGGGGACCGAGCCATGAAATCCATCTGCAATGCCCTGCTGCTCGCCTCGTTGACCTGGAGTGCCCTCGTGTCCGCCGAATCCCCGAAACCGCCCGTGATCGCCAAGAAAGCGCATGCCGTGACCGCGCCGCACGGCGCCATCCGCAACGACGATTACTACTGGCTGCGTGATGACACGCGCAAGAACCCCGAAATGCTGGCGGTGCTGAACGCTGAAAACGCCTACGCCGATGCCATGCTCGCTTCGTCCAAGCAGACCGCCGGAAAACTCTATGCGGAAATCACCGGCCGCATCAAGCAGGATGATTCCTCGGTGCCGTTCCTGCGCAAAGGCTACTGGTATTACACCCGCTTCGAAACCGGCAAGGATTACGCCATCATCGCCCGCCGCAAAGGCAGCATGGAGGCGCTGGAAGAAATCCTGTTCGACCAGAATGTCATGGCCGAAGGCAAGGGCTACTTCGCCATCGGTGATTATGAGATCAGCCCGGACAACCGTCTGGTGGCCTGGGCCGAGGATGCGGTCGGACGCCGCCAGTACACGCTACGCGTCAAGGATCTGGTCACCGGCGCCGTGTTCACCGACACGGTCGAAAACATCGAAGCCAACATCATCTGGGCCGACGACAACCGCACCCTGTTCTACATCGAGAAGGATCCGATCACGCTGCTGAGCAAGCGGGTCAAGACCCATGTGCTGGGCACGGCCGCCAAAGATGATGTCTTGGTGTACGAAGAGACCGATGACAGCTTCTACATGGGTATCAGCCGTACCCGCTCCGATGCCTATATCTGCATCGGCGTGCAGAGCACGGTCAGCTCGGAAATGCGTTGCACCTCGGCGGCCAAGCCCGGAAAATTCACCGTATTCGCGCCCCGCCAGCGCGATGTCGAGTACAGTGCCGACCATCTCGATGGCCGCTGGGTCATCCGCACCAACTGGAACGCACCGAACTACCGGCTGATGACGCGCGACGATACGGCCGCCGACGGTGAGCGCAAGGCCTGGAAAGAGCTGGTGTCGCACGCCGGGGATGTGTTCATCGAGGGCTTCGAGCTGTTCAAGGACTACATCGCCATTGAAGAGCGTTCCAATGCGCTGCTGCGCCTGCGCACGCTCGCCGCCGATGGCAAGAGCGCGTTCGTGGCCAGCGACGAGCCGGCCTACACCATGGGCCTGAACGTCAATGCCGAACCGGACACCGATTGGCTGCGCTATGCCTATACCTCGCTGACCACGCCGAACACCGTCTACGAAGTGAACATGGGCACCGGCGAGCGCCGGCTGCTCAAGCGCGATCCGGTGCTGGGCGGCTATACGCCCGAGGATTACGTGACCGAACGCCTGTGGGCAACAGCCCGCGACGGCAGCCGCATTCCGGTGTCGGTTGTATACAAAAAAGGCTTCAAGAAAGACGGCAAGGCCGCGCTGCTGCAGTATGCCTACGGCAGTTACGGTGCCAGTACCGATCCGCGCTTCTCGATCATCAACGTCAGCCTGCTCGACCGCGGCATGGTTTATGCCATCGCGCACATCCGCGGCGGCCAGGAAATGGGCCGCGCCTGGTACGACAACGGCAAATTGCTGAATAAGAAAAATACCTTCACCGACTTCATCGATGTCACCCGCTTCCTGGTCAAAGAAGGTTATGCCGCGAAGGACCGCGTTGCCGCTTACGGCGGTTCGGCCGGCGGACTGCTGATGGGCGCTATCGCCAACATGGCCCCGCAGGACTACACGCTGATCATCTCGCAGGTGCCGTTCGTGGATGTGGTCACCACCATGCTCGACGAAAGCATTCCGTTGACCACCAACGAGTACGATGAGTGGGGCAATCCGGCCGACCGCAGCTACTACGACTACATGCTCAGCTATTCGCCCTACGACAATCTCGAACGCAAGGCCTACCCGACCGTGTTCGTCGGCACCGGCCTGTGGGATTCGCAGGTGCAGTATTTCGAACCGGCCAAGTACGTAGCCAAGCTCCGCGAATTCAAGACCGGCCCGAATCCGGTCGTATTCCGGGTCAATATGGAAGCCGGCCACGGCGGTAAATCCGGGCGCTTCCGGCGCTATCAGGAAAGTGCCGAACAGTTCGCCTACATGCTGGAAGTGCTGGGCGTTCGCTAAGGCGCTGCGCGAGATCAGTCCAAAGGGCCTGCAATGCAGGCCCTTTTTCATGCCTGCCGGGCCGGGAACGGCTATACTTTCCCCATGAAACGACACGCCCTGAGAACCCTCATTGTGCTGCTCTGCAGCAGCCTGTTGCTGGCCGCCTGCGGCAACAAAGGTCCATTGGTCAAACCCGAACCGGAAAAGACCGAGGCCGGAGCCGCGCAGTGAGTTCCCTGCGTTTTGCCAAAATGCAGGGTGCCGGCAATGATTTTGCCGTCATCGATTGCAGGGACGGCGCAGCCCTTCCGGATGCCGAACAGATCCGTCGCATGGGCGACCGCCACTTCGGCATCGGATTCGATCAGTTGCTGATCATCGAGGCACCCACATCACCCGGCGCCGTCGCGTCCTATCGTATCCTCAATCAGGACGGCAGTTTCGCCGGACAGTGCGGCAACGGCGCGCGTTGCGTCGCGCACTGGCTGGTGCGCAGCGGCGTCACCACGGCCCCCGAGTTCCTTCTCGACAGCCCGGCCGGCGTGATCACTGTGCGCCGGACCGGAAATGATTATGCACTCGGCATGGGCCATCCGCGCTTCGCGCCGGAGCAGATTCCCTTGCTGGCCGAAGCCGACGTGCTGCAGTATTTTCTGCCGCTGGATGGCGAGCAACATGCGTTTTCCGCCGTCTCCATGGGCAATCCGCATGCGGTTTTCCGGGTCGACAGCGTCCTGGATGCGCCGGTCGAACGCTGGGGCAAAGCGGTCCAGGCCGCGCATGTGTTTCCGGAGGGCGTCAATGTCGGTTTCGCGGAAATACAGGATCGCGCCAATATCCGGTTGCGGGTGTTTGAACGCGGCGTCGGCGAAACCCTGGCCTGCGGTTCCGGCGCCTGTGCCGCGGCGGTCAGTTTGATGCGGCAGAACCTGGTGGCGCGTTCGCTGGCGGTGCATTTGCCGGGCGGAACGCTTATGATTGATTGGCCCGAGGATGCGGCGGCGGTCACCATGACCGGCCCTGCGGTCTGGGTCTATGACGGAGAATGGCGAGATGATTGACGACAGTGCGGAAAAACTGAGCGCGCATGAAGTGGCGGTGTGGCTGCGACGGCATCCGAATTTCCTCGCCCAGTTTCCCGATCTCGCGCTCAGTCTGGTGGTGCCGAAAGAAGACGGCAAGACCGCCTCGCTGTCGTCCTACCAGTTGGAAATCCTGCGCGACAAAAACCGCGACCTGACCCGACGTCTCAACGAGCTTGGCATGAATGCCCAGGATAACGAGCGCCTGACCCAGCAAATCCATGCCCTCAGTCTCGGCCTGCTGCGTGCGCGTCAACCCGCCGATGTCATACAGACGCTGGCGGCCTGTCTGAAAGAGGACTTCGCAGGAGAAAGCGTGCGTGTCATCAGTTTCATGTCGGTGCCCGGCATGTTGGGCGACTGGTTCAGCCATATTCCTGCGGAAGATCCGCGCCTGCAGCCCTTTGCCGACTGTCTGGCCAATGGCGAGCCGATCTGCGGACGCCTCAATCCGGAAAAACTGCCGGTACTTTTCGGTGACGACCGCACCCATACGCAATCCATCGCACTGATTCCGGTTGCGGACGTCGGACTGATCGCGGTTGGCAGCGCCGATCCGCACCGCTTCTATCCCGGCATGGGCACCCTGTTCCTGCGCTGGATCGGCGAACTGTTCCAGACGGCATTCATCCAATCCCGGCGATGAGCGGCATTGCCGCCGGCGTCGATCGCTTTCTCGACTATCTGGCCGTCGAACGGCAGGCCTCGCCGCACACCCTGAGCAATTACCGCCGCGATCTGCTGGCGTGGCAGGACTATTGCCGGCAGCAGAACATCGATAATCCCGACCAGCTGCAATTCGCCCACATCCAGCAGTTCATGGCCCAGGAGCATCGCCGCGGTCTTTCCGCCAAGAGCGTGCAGCGTCGGCTCTCGGCCTTGCGCAGTCAATTCAAGTTTCTGATGAAACGCGGCGAACTGCGCGATGATCCCAGCACCGGTCTGCGCGCCCCCAAGGCCGCGCGCAAGCTACCGCAGGTGCTGGATGTCGACGAAGCCGTCCGTCTGGTCGAGCTGCCGACTGCCGGCGGACTCGGTCTGCGTGACCGTGCCCTGCTCGAACTGTTGTATTCATCGGGCCTGCGCGTGTCGGAGCTGTGCGCATTGCGTTGGCAGGATCTGGATCTCGATGACAGTCTGGTGACCGTGTTTGGCAAAGGCAGCAAGACCCGGATCGTGCCAATCGGCAGTCATGCGCTGACGGCTTTGCGGGACTGGCATGCCGCCGGTGCCGCAGCGGCTCATGCGCCGGTATTCCCCGGCCGTGGCGGAGCCGCCATCAGCACCCGTGCCGTGCAGCTGCGCCTTCGCCAGTTGGCACAGCAGCAGGGCATCTGGAAACGCGTGTATCCGCATCTGCTGCGGCACAGTTTTGCCAGCCATATGCTGGAATCCTCCGGCGATCTGCGCAGCGTGCAGGAGCTGCTCGGCCATGCCGACATCGCCACCACCCAGATCTACACCCATCTCGATTTCCAGCGTCTGGCCACGGTCTATGACGCGGCGCATCCGCGTGCGAAACGCAAAAAAGAAAGTCCATGAACCCCAAGCCGACCGACCTGATTCTGCACCGCGCCTCCCATCTGCTGGAAGTGGCTTTCGACGACGGCAGCCGATACCGCCTGCCCTGCGAATACCTGCGCGTCGAGTCGCCCTCGGCGGAAGTTCAGGGTCACAGTCCGGATCAACGCGTGTGGGTCGCTGGCAAGCGCGACGTCAACATCAGCGCCATCGAGCCGATCGGCAATTACGCGGTGGTACTGCGTTTCAATGACGGCCACGAAACCGGTATCTATACCTGGAGTTTTCTGAAGGAGTTGGGTGAGCAGTATGAAGTGCGCTGGGCGCGCTATCTCGACATGCTCGCGCAACAGGGACTGAGCCGCTAGTTCCGATCAGAGATCGTCTTTGCCGCTGAGTTCCAGTTCCATGTCATCGGCGGCCTCGGCCGCGATTTCCAACGCGCTTTCCAGTTCTTCGGCATCGATGGTGTCCGGTAGTTTGATGACGTAATACAGGACCTCGTCACGGACTTCCCAGCTGCCGAGTTTGTATTCGCCGCTGCTTTCCAGGAGCTCCCGGGCTTTGGTACCGGACAGCGGGTAATCGCCGAGCTTGAGCGCCGGGGCGAAAATCTCCCGGATATCGAAAGCGCCGACGCTTTCGGTTGTTCCGGAAACGAATACCAGCTGGGAACGATTGTCCTGTTTGTAGGAGAAGGTCAGTTTGAAGTCGCCGTCTTCGTACACCTCGTATTTCATGGCGCGCGCATCCAGACGTTTCTTCACGCTGGCATCGCCTTCGGGCGCCGCCAGGGCAGTGGAACAGGTGAACAGAAGGCTCATGATCAGGAGGACGGTCGGGCGCAGGCTGGCCATGGGCGATCTCTTTCGGAAAGGAGCCCCATTCTGGGATATCCGGCGGGTTCCGTCCAGCCGTTGGGCCGTGAAAAGGCGGCTAGAGCGTGTGATAATAGGCCATGAACGATAAAACCACCCATTTCGGCTTCCGCGACGTTCCGGTCGAAGAAAAGAAAAAACTGGTCGGCGAAGTGTTCACCTCGGTCGCCGGCAAATACGATGTGATGAACGACCTGATGTCTCTGGGCGTGCACCGGTTGTGGAAGCGCTACTTTACCGGCACTTCCGGCATCAAGCACGGCGACCGCGTCCTTGACCTGGCCGGCGGCACCGGCGACATTGCCAAGCTGCTGCTCGAGCGCGTCGGCGATACCGGCGAAATCATCATCGGCGACATCAACCGCGAGATGCTCGGTGTCGGCCGCGACCGATTGACCGACCTCGGCCTGATCAAGGGTCTGCGTTATGTGCAACTGAACGCCGAAGCCCTGCCGTTTCCCGACAGCAGCTTCGACGCCATCACCATGGCCTTCGGTCTGCGCAATGTCACCGACAAGTTGACGGCGCTGAAATCCATGCACCGCATCCTGAAACCCGGCGGCAAAGTGATGGTCCTCGAATTTTCGGAAGTGCAGGCCGAGTGGTTCCGTCCGATTTACGATTTCCACTCGTTCAAGGTGTTGCCGAAGCTCGGCGAACTGATTGCCGGCGATGCGCACAGCTACCGCTATCTGGCCGAGTCGATCCGCAAGCACCCCAACCAAGCGGGTCTGAAAACGATGATGGAACAGGCCGGTTTCGAGCAATGCGCGGTCCGCAATCTTTCCGGCGGCATCGTCGCCATCCATAGCGGTTTCAAGATCTGAGGGAAATGCCCATGTTCCGTTTGTTGATTGCCGCGCTGATGGCGCTGACCCTGAGTGCCTGCAAGCCCGCTGTCGAAACTGCCGGGCCTGCGGGCAATGTGGTGGACAGCGCCGATGTGCCCGATCCGAACTCCTACGCACAGCCGGAACGCGTCCGCATCGAACATCTGGTGTTGGATCTGCGCGCCGATATGCAGGCACGCACGCTTGCCGGTAGCGCCGAGCTTTTTCTGAAATGGCAGGATGACAAAGCCCGCGAACTGGTGCTGGATACCCGTGATCTGCAGATTCGCAGCGTGCAGGGCTTCGACGGAAAGGCCTGGAAGAATCTGTCCTACCGGCTCGATACCGCTGACCTGATACTCGGTTCGGCCTTGCGCATCAGGCTTCCGTCCGCGTTGCCGCGTGTGCGTATCGGTTACAGCACGGTTCCGGAGGCTTCCGGTCTGCAGTGGCTGACGCCGGAAATGACGTCCAGCAAACAAGCCTTCATGTTCAGCCAATCACAGGCCATCCATGCCCGCTCCTGGGTGCCCTTGCAGGATACACCGGGCGTGCGTTTCACCTACGATGCCCGCATCCGCACCGATGCGTCACTGATGGCCTTGATGAGCGCCGACAATGATCCGAAAGCGGTGCGTGACGGCGATTACCGGTTCAGCATGCCGCAGAAAATTCCGTCCTATCTGTTGGCCATCGCGGTCGGTGATGTCGTGTTCAAGCCGATTTCTGGACGCTCCGGCGTGTGGGCCGAACCGGGCGTGGCCGATGCCGCCGCCGTCGAGTTCGCCGATACCGAGAAGATGATCCAGGTCGCCGAGAAACTTTACGGCCCTTACCAATGGGGTCGCTACGACATGCTCATCCTGCCGGCCAGTTTCCCGTTCGGCGGCATGGAAAATCCGCGCCTGAGTTTCATCACGCCGACGGTCATCGTCGGTGACAAATCCTTGACCAGTTTGATTGCGCACGAATTGGCGCACTCCTGGTCGGGCAATCTGGTCACCAACAGTTCCTGGAAGGACATCTGGCTCAATGAAGGCTTCACCAGCTATGTGGAAAACCGCATCGTCGAAGAAGTCTATGGCCGCGAACTGGCCGACATGGAGAATGTCATCAGCCAGGCCGGCCTGGCCGAAGCGCTGAAATCCACGCCGCCGGCTGATCAGGTGCTGGCTCTGCCGCCCCTGACCGGCCGCGATCCGGACGAGGCGCTCAGCGATGTCGCCTACATCAAAGGCCAGTGGTTTCTGATGTTCCTCGAGCAACGTTTCGGACGCGAGACCTTCGATGCCTTCCTGCGGCACTGGTTCACCACTCATGCCTTCACCAGCAGCCACAGTGCCGAGTTCGAGCGCTTCCTGACTGTTGAGCTGTTGGATAAACATCCCGGAAAGGTCAGCATCGGCGAAATCCGCGAGTGGCTGCATCGTCCGGGCATTCCGTCCTCGGCCAAGCCGTCCGTTTCATCGCGTTTCGTTGCCATCGACAAGGCGCAGGCGCAGTGGTTCGCCGGCGATGTTTCCGCAAGTGAACTTGCGAGCAGCGCCTGGGGCACTCAGGAATGGGTGCGATTCCTCGAGCGCATGCCGGCAACGCTGACCAGCGCACAGACGGCCGAGCTCGATGCAGCCTTCCGTTTCAGCGGAACCCCGAACCCCGAAATTGCCCAACGCTGGTATCCATTGACGGTTCGTAGCGGATACACCAGCGCGCGCCCGGAAATCGAGAAGTTCCTGATTGCCATCGGGCGCCGCAAACTGATCATGCCGATCTATGCCGAATTGGCCAAAACCGATGACGGCCGTATGTTCGCCACGGCGGTGTTCGAGAAAGCCCGTCCGGGCTATCATCCGATCACCATCGGCTCGGTAGAGGCCGCTCTGAAAGCGCCGGAACCCAAAGCGAAACAGCCATGAAGAAGCTGCTGGCCGCCATTGTGGTTCTGACGGCTCTGGCGATTGCCGGCGTGATGCTGTTTCCGGCACAGATGCTGCGTGCCGAATTCGCCCGCCAGCGGCTTCTGGCCGGAGCCGAGGCCCAGGAGAAAACCGTGGCCGGTGAACGCTGGCATTATCTGCAGGCCGGCCAAGGACCGTTGATCGTTCTCGTGCACGGCTATACCGGCAGCAAGGAAAACTGGTTGCCGGTGATGCGGCAACTGGCACGCGATCACCGCGTCATTGCGGTTGATCTGCCCGGCTGGGGCGAAAGCATTCCCCTCGCCGGTGCCGATTACGGCCCCACCGCACAGGCTGAACGACTCAGCGCGTTCCTGAGTTCGGAACCGGAGCCGGCGGCATTGCTGGTCGGTCACTCCATGGGTGGCATGATTTCCGGTCTGATGACCGCTACGCATCCCGAACAGGTCGAGCGTATCGTTTTCATGTCCTCGGCGGGCGTGCGCTTCAACGAAAATGAATTCGCCCGACGCGTGCTCAAAGGCGACAATCCGTTCGCAGTGTATGAGATCGAGAGCTTCCGCGGCTTTCTGAATGATTTCGTATTCGCCGATGCCCCCTATGTTCCGGAACCGATGCTGGGTGCCATCATCGAACAGCGCAAAGCACGCCGTGATTTCGAGCAGCGTGTGTTCACCCAGATCCGCATCGGGCCCGAGGCGTTCCTGCTGCAGCAGCGCTTGCCGGAAATACCACAAGCAGCCGGTCTGCTCTGGTGCGATGGCGATCGCATCATCGATGCGAGTGCGGCGGCCGTGTTCGCTGACGGCCTGAAAAGCTCCGAAACCAAAATTCTGAAAGGGTGCGGCCACATGCCGATGATGGAACAGCCGGATGCCGTGGCCACTTTCCTGCTTACGCGTTTCTGAGTTCAGCGGCCCTGCCGCTGCAGGGCGATCAGCTGTTGAACCAAGGCCATGGCATCACCGATGGGCAGATTTTCCGGTTGGATCACCCGTGCGGTTTTATCCATATCCTTGCAAGCGCCCAGGGCGTAATGTGACTCCGATCCGAAGAGGAACATGACGGTATGTTTCGGCCGTGGGCGGTAGGTCATGAAGCGTTCGGCGATCTCCAGCACGCCGGCAACTTGGACGGCATCGGTCCAGGGCGCGTAATAGACCACGGGCGCCGTGCTTTTTTCAGTGCCGGCCAGCTCCGCCTTCAGGCCGCGCCTGTCGCCACACTGGCTTGGGCCGGTCGGCAGCCCCAAACGCGTGAACTGATAGCCCAGATAGGATAAGCGGAGTGCCTGGGCATAGTCGCCGAACCGGTGGTCGGCAGGCTCGGCTACCGCCAGACCCTGCAGATGCTGGGAGAAATCCTCGGCGGAGATTTCCGGGCCGAAGCTGGATTGCGCGGATAGATTAGGAGCTGCCGCAAGCGCGGCGGCAAGGCAAAGCAGGGCAGGTCTGAAACGCATGAAGCCTCCGGGAAGGAGGCTCCATTGTAAACGCTGAGCGGACAATTCTCTATTTGAAATCCGGTTCCTTGCCGGTGAATACCACCGGCTTCAGGGCTTCAGCCTTACCGGCCTCGGCCTCGAGATAGATGATCTTTCCGTATTTCGCGGTGCTGTGCACATACAGTTCGACTTCGCGTTCGAACACCAGGTTGCCCTTGACCGTGCTGTTCGGACCGAGAACGATGCGCGGTACTTTCGGTTTGCCCCAGATCATGCCCCAGTTGCTCGGTTTTTTGACGGTGACATTGCCGCCGATGACGGTGCCGTCGCCGACGGTGATATTGCCGTTGACGGTTTCCACGCCGCCGCCGACGGTCAGCGACAGCAGTTTGATGCTGCCGTTGACGGTTTCGACCTGGCTGCCGATGGTGCTGTGCGCGCCGAGCTCAATCGAGCCGTTGACCGCCTCCACACTCTTCTGCACCCGCAGATTGCTGACCCCGACGATGGCCCCGTTCACGGTTTCGACGCTACGGGCGCTGGCGCCGTTGCGAAGGACGATTTTGCCGTTGACGGTACTGACGTCCTGCACGTTGGCAAAGGCATCGATGGCGATGCTTCCGTTGACGGTTTCCACATTCCGGGCCACGGCCTTGGCCTCGACCGTGATCGAGCCGTTGACGGTATCGATGTCGCCGTAGGTCCGTCCGGCTTCGGCGACCAAGCTGCCATTGACCTTGGACAGATCGGGCGCGCCCTCTCCAGCCTGTGTCGCGCCGATGACCGTGGACAGGGCCAAGGCCAGGGCAATACGTTTCAAGGCGATACGGTTCATAAACGGTCCTCGCGGAAATGATGGTGCTAGTATTGCCGTGACTGCTAGAATTGTCATGTGTCATAAGTTGGTAGGCAATTCGGCCCATCTGGGACAGGAGCAGGACGTGGCAAAGGCGAAACCGGTGGTATTGCTGATTCTCGACGGCTGGGGTTACCGGGCCGAAAGCGAGGACAACGCCATCGCTCTGGCCGAACTGCCGGCCTGGCGGCGCCTGCTGGCCGAGTGCCCGAATACCCTGATCCATACCGAAGGCCGTTTCGTCGGTTTGCCGGATGGCCAGATGGGTAATTCCGAAGTCGGTCACATGAATATCGGTGCCGGCCGCATCGTCTATCAGGACCTGACCCGCGTCGATGCCGCCATCGAGGACGGCAGCTTTGCCGATAATTCCGAATTGCTGGCGGCCATTGCCGCCGCCGAGTCCGGCGGCCATTGCCTGCATGTCATGGGTCTGCTCTCGCCCGGCGGCGTGCATAGCCACGAACAGCACATCTTCGCTTTTTTGCGTCTGGCCAAATCGCGCGGTGCTGGCCGGGTGCGGGTCCATGCATTTCTGGACGGCCGCGACATGCCACCGCAGTCCGCCGAAGCCAGCCTGCGCGCCCTTGAGGACGTGTGTGCGGAGCTCGGGCAAACCGAAATCGCCAGCGTGACCGGCCGTTATTACGCCATGGACCGCGACCAACGCTGGGAGCGTGTCGCGCCGGCCTATGCTGCCATCGCAGGAGCGCGCGCCGCACACCATGCCGGTAGCGCCCTGCAGGCCCTGCAATTGGCCTATGCCCGTGGCGAGACCGACGAATTCGTGGCCGCGACCGTCTTGCCGTCGGCGGCACCGATGCAAGACGGCGATGCCGTGGTGTTCATGAACTTCCGTGCCGACCGTGCCCGTCAGCTGACCGCCTGTTTCACCGATCCGGCGTTCAATGGATTCGACCGAGTGCCGTTGCCGAAGCTCTCGTGTTTCGTGTGCCTGAGTGAGTACGATGCCCGTTTGCCAGCGCGTGTGGCCTATCCGCCGGAAAGCCTTCGCAATACTCTGGCCGAGGTGTTGGCAGCTCACGGCAAGACCCAGCTGCGCATCGCTGAAACCGAAAAGTACGCGCATGTCACTTTCTTTTTCAACGGCGGTGTCGAACAGCCGGTGCCGGGCGAAGAGCGCATTCTCATTCCTTCGCCGAAGGTTGCGACTTACGACCTGCAGCCGGAAATGAGCTGTCCGGAATTGACCCTGAAACTGACCGAAGCGATTGCTTCCGGCCGGTTCGATGTCATCATCTGTAATATCGCCAATCCCGACATGGTTGGTCACACCGGCAGCCTGCCGGCCGCCATCAAGGCCGCAGAAGCGGTCGATGTGGCGCTAGGCGCTATGCGTCACGCGGTTGAAGCGTCCGGCGGCGTACTGTTGGTCACCGCCGATCACGGCAATGTCGAATTGATGCGTGATCCGGTCACCGGCGAACCGCATACCGCGCATACCGTTGGCCCGGTGTACTTCGTGCTGTGCGGACATGCCGGGCCGCTGCGTTCCGGCGGCTCGCTGCGCGACATCGCGCCGACCCTGCTGGACCTGATGGCGCTGCCACAACCCGAAGAAATGACCGGACGCAGTCTGATCGGACATCACGCATGACCTTCCGCGGTCTGCTGCTGTTGACCTGCATTGTGCTGGCGGCACCGGTCGGAGCACAGAGTAAAGCGCCGCCGGCCAAAAGCGCCGCTGAAGCGGAAAAGAAAATCGAAACCCTGCGCAAGGAAATCAAGACGCTGACCAAGGCGCAGCGCGAGCTTGAAGAAAAGCGTAACCGGGAGGCCAAGCAGCTGCGCCAGATCGACCAGAAAGTGGCTGAAAGCAGCAAAAACCTCAATCAGGTCGAATCGGCCATCGATAGCCAGGAGCACAAGCTCGATGTTCTGGAAATCGAACAGGAAAAGCTCGAGCGCGAACTGCGTGCGCAGAAAACCGAGTTGGCGCAGCTGATGCGTGCCGCCTACCGGCTGGGCGATAACAGCGAGCTGAAACAGCTCCTGTCCCAGGACAAAATCAGTGAAGCCGCACGCTGGCTGGCCTATCACAGGTATTTCGAACAGCAGCGCCAGCTTGAAATCGGAAAATTGAATACGGAGCTGCAACAGTTGGCGGCGGTCAGCAATGCCATCGAACAGGAGAAGCAGGTCCTTGCTGTCCAGAAAGTTCAGCAGGAAAAAGCTGTTGCCGACCTGAGCGCCCAGCGCAAACAGCGCAGCGCAGCGGTCAGTTCGCTCGATGCGAAGTACAAAAACCAGCAGGCCCGCATCAAGGCCTTGGGCAAGGATGAAAAAGCCCTGCGCAGTCTTCTCGATAAACTGCGTCAGGCCGCAAGCAGCAGCAAGGCTCCGGCGGTCATCGGCCGTCCAAGCAGCAGCAAGCCGGCCGCCAAAATCACGCCGAAAAATCTGACCGGTTGGCCGTTGACCGGCACCCTGCTGGCCGGGTACGGCAACGCCATGCCGGACGGGCGTCGCAGCGAGGGCCTGCTCATCGCCGCTGCTGCCGGATCCCCCGTGCACAGTGTCGCCGCCGGGCGCGTGGTCTACGCCGACTGGCTGAAGGGCTACGGCATGTTGATGGTCATCGATCACGGCCGCGGCAACATGAGTCTTTACGCCAACAACGATGCCCTGCTCAAGGATGTCGGTGAGTCGGTGACACCCGGAGAGCGCATCGCCACAGTCGGAACTTCCGGTGCACAGAACCGGGCCGCACTCTATTTTGAAATGCGTCTGAACGGACAGCCGCAGAATCCCAACACCTGGTTGCGCCCATGAGAGTCTGTGCCGTCATGCTTCTGCTCGGTGCTGCGCTGCCGCTTGCCGCAGCGCCGGAAAAGCCCAAGAGCCCGCCGGCACGCACCGTTCCGGTCGATGAGATCCGCCGGTTTACCCAGGTGTTCGAAGCCGTGCGCGAAAGTTATGTCGATGCGCTGACTGACGAGGAAATCATGCGGGCGGGTCTGCGCGGTCTGCTGCTCGATATCGATCCGCACAGCAGTTATCTGTCGGCCAAGCAGGCGCGGGATTTCGAAGATCTGAACGAGGGCGGTTATGCCGGCATCGGCATCGAAAGCGATGAGCGCGATCCGACCCGCATCCGCGTAGTCGCACCGTTCGACGATACGCCAGCGCAGCGCGCCGGATTGCGTGCCGGCGATTTCATCACCGCCATCAACGGCATTCCGGTCAACAACGAGGACAGCAGCGCCAGCCCCGAACGCCTGCGCGGCAAGCCGGGCACCAAGGCAGTACTCACAGTGCTTCGCCAAGGTGAAAAATCGCCGCTGACCATCACGGTCATCCGGGAGGTCATTTCCATCCAGAGTGTGAAGGCACGCTGGTTGGAGCCGGGTTATGCCTATTTCCGCATCAGTGCCTTCCAGGGCGACACCGGTCTGGAGTTCCGCCGGCAATGGCAGAATCTGCAGTCTTCGGCAGCGGGTGTCAAAGCCAAAGGGATATTGCTCGATCTGCGCAGCAATCCCGGCGGGTTGGTCAATGCCGCCGTTGAAGTCGCCGATGCCTTCCTGCCGGAGGCAGTCGTGGTCAGCACCAAGGGCCGCAACGCCCTGGCCAGCAGCGTGTATTACAGCAAGCCGGGTGAACAGTTCGATGGCGTCCCGGTGCTGGTCTTAATCGATGCCGGCAGTGCCAGTGCCTCCGAAATTCTGGCCGGCGCCCTGCAGGACCACAAACGCGCCACCATCATCGGCAGCCGCAGTTTCGGCAAGGGCTCGGTGCAGAATATCATCCGGCTCGACAACGGCGATGCCTTCAAGATAACTACCGCGCGCTACTACACGCCGAATGACCGGTCGATCCAGGCCCAGGGCATCGTTCCTGACATCCTGCTCTCGGGCAATGCTCGCGCAGAAATGACCGAGCGCGATCTGCCCAAGCACATCAAAGCCGGCACAACCGAAGATGCTGATGCCGAATCCGGTGTGGTGCTGATGGGTGAGACCTACATCGATAAAGCCTTGGCCTATCTCAAGCAGGGTAAAACAAAGTCATAAAAAAGCCGCCCGAAGGCGGCTTTTGTGAAGCCGAAGCAGGCTTACTTCTTGATCAGACGAACGATGAACAGCAGGATCACGGCGCCGATGACGGCGGTGATGAAGCCACCGAAATCGCCACCGATGCTCAGGCCGAGCTTCGGCAGCAACCAGCCGCCGAGAAACGAACCGAGTACGCCGACCACGATGTCGCCGATCAGGCCGAAGCCACCGCCTTTCATGATCACGCCGGCCAGCCAGCCGGCCAATGCACCGATGAGCAGAAAAATAATCAAATCCATATCCCTCTCCAAGTATGGTTGTTATCGGAATGTTGGCAATGCCAACGCTCCGACTCTACGGGAGTGCGGGTAAAAATAGGTTAAGTGTCCTGTGTGGGTCCTGCCAACCGTTGCCGGAAGCGCTTCACGATGCGGTACAGCATCCAGAGCACGATGATGAAAGCCAAAGGCGCCAAGAACAGGGCCAGCAAGGTCAGTACGATGGCACCGAGCCCCTCGCTGCTGGAAACCACCGGGTTGGCCAGTCCACCGGTTGGCAGACTCACTGCAGCGCGCAACGCCGACGTACCCATGTGGACGATCGAGGACACGCCGCCGCCGGCGATGATGGCGAACGACCACTTCAACAGTGGCGAGGTATCACCGAGTGTCGAAGCCGTCATCAAAGTACCGGCAATGGCCGCCGCCGGGGCGAGCGCCGCATCCATGGCGTGATCAAGCCAGGGAACGTAATAGGCACCGACCTCCAGAATACTGGCCACGCCGAAGGCCAGCATGGCTTGCCAGCTGGCCAGCCATTGGAAACTGTCGCCGAGCGGGATGACTTCATAATGCCCGGCCACGCTGAGCCCGAGTAGCGGGATGAACACGCGCAGTCCGGAGGCCGCACTCAGGCCGATGCCGACCAATACGCCGATGAGGGTTTCCATGCGCACTCCTGCAGACTAGTGTTTCCGATGCGCTTAGATTAACCTGAGAACCCCGCATCCACAATAAAGTGACCGCATGCAGAACAGCGACCGTGCGCTGACCCGCAAAGACATCGACACCCTCGGCCTGTCGGCACTCGGCGGTGCTCTGGAATACTACGACTTCATCATTTTCGTGTTCCTTGCCGCCAGTATCGGGCAGCTGTTTTTTCCGCCGGACATGCCGGAGTGGCTCAAGCAGTTCCAGGTGTTCGGTATTTTCGCCGCGGGTTATCTAGCGCGCCCCATTGGCGGCCTGCTGATGGCCCACTTCGGCGATGTCGCTGGCCGAAAACGCATGTTCACCTTCAGCCTGCTTTTGATGGCGGTCCCGACCTTCATCATGGGCCTGTTGCCGACCTATGCCCAGATCGGCATCTGGGCGCCGATTCTGCTGCTGCTGATGCGCATCCTGCAGGGCGCCGCGGTCGGTGGTGAAATTCCTGGCGCCTGCGTGTTCGTATCCGAACATGTGCCGCGGCGCGTAGTCGGCCTGGCCAGTGGAACGCTAATTTCGGGATTCACCATCGGCATCCTGCTCGGCTCCCTGGTAGCCATGGCGGTCAATCATTATTTTCCGCCGGAAGTGGTATTGGACTATGCCTGGCGGCTGCCGTTCCTGCTTGGCGGCGTGTTCGGCGTTTTCGCGCTGTTTCTGCGGCGATGGTTGGAAGAGACGCCGGTCTTTCTCGCCATGAAAGCGGAGGCCGCACTGGAAGCCGGGTTGCCCTTGACGCGTGTGCTGCGTGACCACCGTGCGCAGATCTGGCCGAGCATGCTGCTGACCGGTTTCCTCAGCATCGGCATCGTGACCCTGACGCTGCTGACACCCAGCATCCTGCAGACGCAATTCCGCTATTCGTCTTCAGATGCGCTGGAAGCCAACAGCATCGCCATCCTCTGCCTGACCTTTGGCTGCATTTTCTGGGGTTGGCTGGCCGATCGCATCGGTGCCTATCGCGTGTTGCTGCTCGGAGCGGTGGCACTGTCGGCAAGCAGCTATGCGTTCTACCATGCATTGCCTGCCGAGGTCACCGACACGATACTGCTTTACAGTATTGCCGGATTCTGTTTGGGCTCGGTCGCGGTGGTGCCGATGATTCTGGTCGGATTGTTTCCGCCGGCAGTACGCTATTCCGGATTCTCGTTTTCCTACAATGTCGCCTATTCCATATTCGGCGGATTCGCACCGATGCTGGTGGCGTACTGGCTGAAGTCCGACGTATTGGCACCGGCGCATATGCTCACCATCGTGTGTGCGTTCGCGGTGGCGATGGCGTTGTATCTGCCCCTAAAGGAAAAGCGGCCCTGAGGCCGCTTTCCGGATCTGAATAACACCACGATTATTTGTTGCAGCTTTTCCCGGCAGGCAGACGGTTCATTTTTACCTCGCCGATTTCCTTGAACTGTCCACCCATTTCGCCGAAGCGAACGAAGGTCAAGGTATTGCCATCGGCCGACAGGTACCACTCGGCTTTACCGATGGTGTCACCGTTCTTCAGCCAATCCACGCTCATGCGGTGATCGGCGTAGGTGCCGTTGAGCTGCAAGACATTGGAGAGGCTGTCCAGGGAAACGCCCTCGACGCGGCCGTTGTCCAGGAAGGTATAAAAGGATTCAGTCATCTGGTTCGGCAGTGCGCCAGCGGTGTCGTAACGCATGGCGTAATCGAGATGCAGGTAAGCGCCATTCATATAGGGCGAGAATTTCGCGCAGGCGCTGAACAGCTGCCCCACGGTATCGCCGCGCCCAGACCATTCGCCATGAACACGGCCATGATCGGGGGTGGTTTTCGCGACGGCGGTGCCGGCCAATAACAGGGAAACGATGATTGCCAGACGCTTCATGGAACACCTCGGTTGTGACGATACGCTGATTATAGGGCTTAATCGCGGAAAATGAAGTCAGCCGCTGCGGTCATCGGCTATCCGTCCCGGACGGTCATTTCCGGGTTTGCAG
Source organism: Arenimonas sp. (assembly GCF_044353605.1). Classification (GTDB taxonomy): domain Bacteria; phylum Pseudomonadota; class Gammaproteobacteria; order Xanthomonadales; family Xanthomonadaceae; genus Arenimonas. The sequence goes on from NZ_JBILBO010000007.1 coordinate 125,521, forward strand.
TGATAAATGCACAGTGCCGGTTCGCCCGCATGCACAACGCGGATCTCCTGCAGGCGGAAGCCGAGTTTTTCCAGAAGCCGGCGTGAGGCTGTGTTGTCCGGGTTCACGATGGCCAGCAGCTGCGGCATTCCGAAGTCGCGTGAAGCCGCGGCGATGCTGGCGGTACAGGCCTCAAAAGCGAAACCCTTCCCGAAATATTCCGGCAGGAAGGCGTAACCCAGGTCGGCATGTTCCAGATTCGGCCGTTTGATCAGGCCGCACATGCCGATAATCTGACCGGACGACTTTTCCACCACGGCCCACAATCCGAAGCCGTGATGTTCATAACCCGACATCGGGCCGTTCAGCAGATAGGCACGCGCCTGCTCCAGATCACGCACGCCGCGGTCGGCGATGTTTTCGATGAAGCTCGGCTCGTTGAGCTGATGCAGCGCATAGCCGGCATCCTCCGGCGTGAATTCACGCAGCTGCAGACGTTCCGTTTCTAGAGTGAAGGCCATCGGCGTTTGCGCTCTGCGGTGTAATGCCACCAGACCCGTGGCGGGTTGCCGGCCATGAAGTCGGTGATTGATAGGAAGACATCCAATATGCACGGATCATGCCGCACCTGGGTGATGTCGCACAGCCGGCGATAGAGTCGGTAGGCATCCGCATCCTGTAACTGCTGTGGACGCGCGATGCCAAGCAGGCGCAGATCGCCAGCCAGCGACGGACCGATGTTCGGCAGGTCGGTGAGCTGACTGACCTGTTCGTGGCGGACTTTAGCCGGATGCATCAGGCTTTCTCGGCAATGATTTCCAGCACCATCGGCGTGATCAGCAGCGCGTTCGGATCCGCTTCCAAACGGCGCATGTCGTCCTTGACCGCGGCCACCCACGACGCATCCACCAGG
>NZ_JBILBO010000024.1:0-11433 GCF_044353605.1 Arenimonas sp.
TCCAGAAACAGCTGTCGGGCATCGACATCGGCCAGCAGTGATGGCACCGCACGCACACTGACAGACTGCGGCCCGGTTCGAATAACGTCGAACCCCAGTTCCTGCAGGGGCTCGGCCAGATTTTCGCTGGCGGCGGCTTCGTTTTCACTCAGGGGCACCGACACCGGGACCAACAGGGGCTGACTGCGGATTCCGCCGTCGCCTTGGGCGGCTTTTAATTGCTCATAGGTGATGCGTTCATGCGCGGCATGCATGTCAACCATGACCAGACCGGCATCGTTCTGAGCCAGAATGAACACGCCATGTAGCTGTGCCAACGCAAAACCGAGCGGCGGTGCGCGCTCAGGATCCACTTCCGGCAAAGGTTCGGATTGGAACGAGGCTTCAGTCTGGCCGTACAGCGTGCGGTAATGGGCCAACTGCTCATGGACCGGCAAGGGCATGGCCCCTTGCTCGGGTGGCTGGTAAGGCATGAACTGCCCCAGCCCTGCCGACACTGCAGCCTCTTGTACCATGGTGCCGGCTCGGGTCTCGGCCATCAGCCTGTGCAGACTGCGGAATATGAAATCGTGGATGCTGCGACCATCACGGAAACGTACTTCATGCTTGGCCGGATGCACGTTGACATCCACCCGCGCCGGATCGATATCCAGAAACAGTACGAAAGCCGGATAACGGCCGTGGTAAAGCACATCGGCATAGGCCTGCTTGACCGCGTGCGCTACGGTCTTGTCGCGCACGGCGCGGCCATTGACGAAAAAATACTGCTGATCCGGGCTCGATCGTGCCGCGGTCGGAAGTCCGACCCATCCGCTCAAGACCATATCCGGGTGCTCTGTCACCACCTCAAGGCATTGTCCGGCGAAGGCCTCACCCAACACTTGGGTAATACGTTGCAGACGCTGCTCCTGTGCCACCGCTTTGTAGGTCTTGAAGGCCTTGCCATTGTGACGGATACGCAGCTCGACCTGTGGCTTGGCCAGCGCCAGCGCCCCGATCCAGTCATCGATGTGATTGAGCTCAGTACGCTCGGTCTTCAGGAATTTGCGGCGGGCCGGCACGTTATAAAACAAATCGCGCACTTCGATGGTGCTGCCTACGGGGTGTGCTTCGGGACGAACTTCGCCCAGCTTGCCGCCCTCGATGGCCAACATGGCACCATGTTCCAAGCCAGCAGTTCGGGACCGGATGGAAAACCGCGAGACCGAAGCTATCGAGGGCAAGGCCTCTCCGCGGAACCCCATTGTGGCAACGTGTTCAAGGTCGTCCAAACTGGCGATTTTACTGGTGGCATGGCGCTGCACAGCGATGGGCAGGTCGTCCGGACTGATGCCGTCGCCATCATCGCGGATGCGGATCAGCCGGATGCCACCCTCTTCCAGATCGATATCAATCCGGCCGGAACCAGCATCAAGCGCATTTTCGACCAGTTCCTTGACTACCGAAAACGGGCGTTCGACCACTTCGCCGGCGGCAATCTGATTAATCAGGACATCGGGCAGTTTCTGAATGCGCATAGCCGCTCATTGTACCGAATGCGTGGCCATGCCGCGGTACCTTAGGGAATGATGCCGGACCCGGCGGCGACGACACCCTCGCCTGGATTGGTGCCCTTGCGCGCGTAATAGGTGCCCGGCAGCGGTTGCTCGATGAAAAAGGCACGGACGCCCTGGGCAATCGCGAAGGCTAAACGCTTGCGGTGCTGGGGATCGGACAGCTTGCGCTCTTCTTCGGGATTGGTGATGAACCCGGTTTCCACCAGCATTGAGGGCACATCCGGCGAACGCAGCACCACGAAGTTGGCGTGTTCGACTTCCTTTTTGTGAGCCTTGCCGAGTTCTTTGAGCGAACCGAGCACCTTCTCCGCCGCATCCTCACTAACCCGCATGGTATAGCTCTGGGTCATATCAAGTAATACTCCGGATAGGACTTTATCTTTGTCATCCAGACTGACGCCACCGACCAGGTCGGCGGCGTTTTCTTTATCCGCTAGCCAGCGTGCCGCCTGGGAGGACGCACCTTTGGTCGATAGTACGAACACCGATGAGCCGCTGGCGGCGTTATTCAGCGCGGCATCGGCATGAATGGAGACAAACAGGTCGGCCTGAGCACGGCGTGCGCGCTGGTAGCGATCTTGCAGCGGCACGAAACTATCGTCATCACGGATTAACACGGCCCGCATGCCCGGATCGGCATTGATGGCCGCCGCGAGCTCCTTGGACACGCGCAGTGTGATGTCCTTCTCACGTGTCCCATTCGGACCCAGAGCACCGGGATCTTTGCCGCCATGGCCGGCATCGATGGCAATGACCAGCTTGCGGGCGGAAGCACCCAGCACATCATTGACCGTCTTTCCTTTCTTGGGCAGGGCTTTGGATTGGGCCGGCGTTGGATTCAGGGTCGGCTTGATGTTCGGCAACGACGGCGCAGCCTTTTCGGAGGCCGGTTTCACCGTGGTGCTCGGCTTTTCGCCCCGGCTATCGATATCGATCTGCACGATTTCATCGTCCATCAGCGCATAACCGACGTTACTGCGACCCGGCACGGCCGACCCGGCAGGAACCGTCTTGGCGGGAGCCTTGACCGGTGGCGGCACGGGCTTTACGGCAGAATCCGCAGATAGAGGTTCTGTTTTAGTCGGTGCCGCTGCATTCGACGGCTTTGTGGATTCTTTGGCTACCGTGGATGCCGGCTGTGGGCTGGCTGCTACGAGTTCCAAAACGAGGCGTGGTTTGGAACCGGACAGGTCCACTCGATCAGTAAGCTTGGCGCTTTGAGCCAAGTCGAATACCACACGCAGACCGGTAGGCGTTTTACCCTGCCTTACGGCCAGCACCACGCCGTTTGCACCCGGAAGTTTGAACTGCGGTCCGAACTCCGCACCTTCGATATCCAGAACCGCCCTATCCGGCCCTTTCAACAAAAAGGCTTTGTAGGTGCTTTGCTGGCTGATTTCGACGAAGGCGCGGGTCGCGCCATCGTCCTGAAGCAGGATGATTTGTGACACCTGGGTGGCGGAAGATGCAGAAGCTATACCGGCACATGCCAGCAAGACCAGGCCCAAACATCTTTTCAGGGAAATACTCATTCTAGAATTGAAGCACTGCAAGCAAGTTTAATCAAGATTTGATTATACACAGCGGACCCGCAGTTTACTGCCGTTCAAACCTCGGTGCCGCCGGAATGCACGAAGCCGACAGACTGTAGCCATAAATCGCCACGCTCGCTGTTGGCACGGATTTCCAGAACCCGCCCCTCTCCTTCAATGGCAAGGGCTACCGTCACATCAGCGGCTGGCAACCGTCCTGCTCCGCGTTGCGGCCATTCCACCAACATCACCCGCAATCGTTCGAAAACACCGTCCAGCGCCAGATAATCCAGTTCGTCCGGATCGGCAATGCGATAAAGATCCATATGTACGGCATCCCGCCCATCCACCAGCGCGTAGGTTTCGATGAGGGTGTAGGTCGGGCTTTTGATTGAACCGGCAACCCCCAGCGCCTGTAAGAACGCCCGTGCAAAAACGGATTTTCCCGCTCCAAGATCACCCTCGAGATAAACCACGGCCGAATCCGGGCAATGCACAGCCATACGTTCGGCGATGACCGCCGTGACATCAGGGGATGGGCTTTGCAGGTGGATGGTGGCGGAGTCCGGACGGGTCATGCTGGCATTATACTGAGCGGATGGATTGCACGGCATTACTGGATAAAATCAAGGCACACAGCCGAACGCTCGGCTTCACCGGTTTCGGTGTCGCTGAAGCCGCATTGGATGCCGACCAGGACCACCTGCAGGACTGGCTTGCCAAAGGACAGCACGGCCAAATGGACTATATGGCACGCCACGGCGACATGCGGGCACGACCGGACCTCCTGCAACCGGGCACGCTTTCGGTGATTTCTGTGCGGATGGATTACGGAACCGATCCCGAGCAGGCCTGGACGACACTGGCCGCCTCGGACAAAGCCTACGTGGCACGCTATGCACTTGGCCGCGATTACCACAAACTGATGCGGCAGCGCCTGAAACAGCTGGCCCAATTCATCGAATCGGAAATCGGCCACTTTGGCTACCGGGTGCTGGTGGATTCGGCGCCTTCACTGGAGCGGGCACTGGCACGCAATGCCGGTCTGGGCTGGATTGGAAAACATACCTGTCTGATCGACAAGGATGAAGGCTCTTGGTTCTTCCTGGGCGAAATCTATACCGATCTGGATCTACCCGGAACCGCATTGGCACCGCAGGGGCATTGCGGAACCTGCACACGCTGCATCGACATCTGTCCGACCGGCGCCATCGTTGCGCCGAACCGCTTGGATGCCCGACGCTGTATCAGCTATCTGACCATCGAACATCAAGGCAGCATTCCCGAAGAGTTCCGCAAGGCCATCGGTAACCGCATCTTCGGCTGCGATGATTGCCAGCTGGTCTGCCCGTGGAATAAATTCGCCAAAATCCATGCCGAGCCCGACTTTGCCGCTCGTAACCGTCTGGATGAGGCCAGCCTTCTGGACTTATTCGCTTGGACCGAGGCCGAGTTCCTGCAACGCACGGAAGGCTCGGCCATTCGCCGTACAGGTTACATCAACTGGCTACGCAACCTCGCGGTTGCGCTCGGCAATGCCGACCCCGTTCCGGAACATATTGATGCGCTCCGCGGGAAATGCAGCCATGACAATGCCGTTGTTCGCGAACACGCACACTGGGCGCTGCAGCAGCTTGAGGCAAAACTCAGGACTTGAGCATCACCCCGAGCAATTCACGGGTGATTGGATCCAGATCCGACAGGTCCGTCAGATCCCCTTCAACATAGGGCATTAATCCGGTGGCAATCTTCTTGCCGAGTTCAACGCCCCATTGGTCGAAGGCGTTGATGCCCCAGATCCGGGATTGCACGAACACGCTGTGCTCATAGAGCGCCAACAGCAAGCCGAGGGCATAAGGCGTAAGCTCGTCAAGCAACATGACCGTGGACGGACGATTGCCCGGATAGCGTCGCTGCGGATCTTCGCTGGGTTGGCCGTTAGCCAGGGATTCGGCCTGCGCCAACAGGTTGGCCAGGATGAAATGATGGTTGGTCGGCTGACTATGGCCGGAGGTGACCACGCCGATGATATCCAGTGGTACCGTACCGATGCCCTGTTGCAGGTATTGGAAGAAACTGTGCTGACTGGGGTTGCCGCTGGCACCCATCAAAACCGGACTGGTGGCCTGCGTGGAATCGGCACCGTCGAGAGTGACCGACTTCCCCAAACTCTCCATGATCACCTGCTGCAGATGCGCCGGCAGCAGTTCCAGACGCTCATCGTAGGGAATGATGCCCTGCGTGCCGTAACCCATGCCGTTTCGGTTCCACACCGACATCAGGGCCTGCCAGTACACCAGATTGTCGCTTATCGGCGCATTGAGGAAGTGCGCGTCCATGTCAGCGGCACCACGCAGGAACTCACGGAATACCGGCATGCCCAGACCGAGGACAACCGGGAATGCCACGGCCGACCAGACCGAGAATCGACCGCCGACCCAATCCCAGATCGGCAGAATGTTATCTGGCGGCACATCGAAAGCTGCGGCGCGGGCACCATTGGCAGTTATGGCGAATACGCGTTCGGAATCGCCGACCCAGGCTTTCAGCACGGCACCGTTAATCAGGGTTTCCTGGGTTCCAAAGCTTTTGCTGACCAGCAATACCGCAGTTTTTTCCGGATCGAGCGCAGCGGTATAACGATCGAGATACATGCCATCGGCCGAACTCAGAAAGTGCACTCTGAACCCGCCATTACCGAATTCCGCCAGCGCATTCAAAACCAAACGCGGCCCAAGATCGGACCCGCCGATGCCAACACTGAGAATATCGGTAATACCCTGCGCCTTAAGGCGGACCACCAAATCGGACATGGTGTCGAGTACAGCCTGCGCCTCGGCATGTGCTGAAAGTGCCTCCGGGCTAGTGCCCAGATTGCTGCGCAGGGCGGTATGCAGTACCGCTCTGTCCTCGCTGCGGTTGATACGGACACCGTCGAACAGTTGACGCACCTGGTCCTGAATGCCTGAATCCTGCAAGCGTCGCTGCATATCGGCCATGGCTTGGGAATCGAGGTGTTGACGGGCGAAGTTGCAGTACAGGGGACCCAACTTTCGGGCAAATGCCGTTTGCCGGCCAAGCTCTGCGGCAATCAAACCACTGATTGGCTGTTGCCGGCAACGCCGTGCATGCTCCGCCAATGCCTGCCAGTCCTGTTCATTCCACATGCCATGACTCCTTGTTCAGGGGATTTCGAATTCGAGATTGTCAATCAGGCGGGTTCGCCCGAGAAAGGCGGCAATCAAAGCCACCCGCCGTTTGTCCATGGCACGGCTTGCCGGCGCCAGCATGGCCGAACGTATTTCCGCATAGTCGACGGTGAAACCCAGTGACTGCAGTTCGGCTTCGGCGTCCTGCTCGATCTTTGCCGTCGGCGTTCCGGCAATACAGGCCGCACGCATGCTTTCGAGCGTCCGATAGATGGCCGTTGCCGTCGCACGCTCCTCATCAGAAAGATACTGGTTACGGGAACTCATGGCCAGACCCGAGGCTTCACGCAATGTCGGCGCCGGTATGATTTCGATCGGGAAACTGAGCTCTTCCGACATATAGCGGATGACCTGGAGCTGTTGGTAATCCTTGCGTCCAAAAACGGCGCAATCCGGCTGCACCATATTGAATAAACGCGCGACAACCGTTGCCACACCATTGAAATGCCCAGGGCGATGTGCTCCGCACAGAATATCGGTGATTCCGGGCACGTGCATCTGCACGCAGCCCATGGCGCCGAACGGATACATCACGTCCAGGGATGGCAGAAACAGGGCTGCAGTGCCTGCGTCAGCCAAGCCCTCGGCGTCGCGCTGCTCGGTACGGGGGTAACGGGCGTAATCCTCGTTCGGGCCAAACTGGGTCGGGTTAACGAAAATGCTGGCAATGACCGCGTCGCAATGTTGGCGCGCCAACTCCACCAACGCATAATGTCCGGCATGCAGATTGCCCATGGTCGGAACAAAACCGATGCGTCGCCCTTCCTGCTTCCAGGTGCCGATGCGCTCACGAAGCGCTCCGAGATCGCGGTAGGTCTGCATCAGGCGTAACCGTGTTCGGCTTGCGGGAACGAACCGCTTTTGACCTCGGATACATAGGCATTGAAAGCCGCTTCGATCGAATCACGGCCTTTCAGGAAATCCTTGACGAAACGTGGACGGCGGTGGCCGGTGTTGATGCCCAGCGCATCGTAGGACACCAGAATCTGACCGTCGCATTCCGGGCCCGCCCCGATGCCGATCGTGGGAATACTGATGCTGCGGGTGATTTCAGCAGCCAGCGAGGACGGGACGCACTCGAGCATCAGAAGCTGCGCACCGGCCGCTTCAACCTGCTTTGCCTGCGTCAGTAAAGCCTGTGCGGCTTTGGCATCCCTGCCCTGAACCTTGAAGCCGCCCATACGCAAAACCGATTGCGGTGTCAGCCCCAGATGCGCACATACGGGGATTTCACGGGTGGTCAGATGTTCAATGGCATCCAGCACGAAGCCGGCCCCTTCGAGTTTGACCATACTGGCCAGACCCTCAGCCAACAAAGCGGTGGCAGCATCGAGGGCACGTTCCGGAGAGGCATAGGTTTGAAAGGGCATGTCAGCAATCAATAAGGCCGAACGAAGACCCTTAGCCACGCACCGACTGTGATAGACCATGTCTTCCAATGCGACCGACACGGTATTGGTTCCTCCTTGCATCACCATGCCGAGCGAGTCGCCGACCAGAACGGCATCAATGCCCGCCGCATCCATGGCCCGTGCGAAACTGGCATCGTAAGCGGTCAAGCTGGCGATTCGTTCTCCTGCCGTTTTCATCCGGCGCAGATCGGGAACGGTCACACCCGGACGACTGGATGGATCAGCGGGGTTGGTATACATGTACAATTCCTTCGGCAATGCGCCGGATGGGTTGTTCGGAAACACGGTCAACTAGCGGCATTAAAGCACCCAGACCGGGAATTGTCAGGTCGGGGTCGATTTCAGCCAAGGGTATCAAAACGAAGGCCCGTTCAGCCATGCGCGGATGCGGCACCTGAAGCCGGTCGCTTTCGATCCGTGCTTCTGCATAGAGCAGGATATCGCAGTCCAACGGACGCGGCCCCCAACGTGGACCCGTACTCCGGTCCCTGCCATGCGCGCGCTCAATGGAAAGCAAGCCCTCCAGCAGGGCTTCAGCCGTCATCGCGGTGTCGATTTCGAGCACGGCGTTGATGTAATCTTCCTGCACCACCCCGCCCAAGGCCGGACTTGCGTAAAGACCCGACATCACGATGACGCGGGTCATCGGCAGAGCTGCAATCGCAGCCGTTGCAGAGCCGAATGCCGCCGTGACATCGCCCTGATTGCCGCCCAATCCGATGAACGCGCGCACGGCCATGGGGAATTAGCCGTCGCTGGTTTTCGGTTTGCTGCGCCGGCGACGGCGTTTCGGAGGCACGTGGGCGCTTTCACCACTGCTCGGCTTGCTTTGACCAGGAATGATCTGTGCGAGCTGCTCCGGCGCCATCGTCTGTGCCTGTTCCCAGAACTGAAGTTCCTCGGCCAATTCGGGAATGCCCGTGGCACGCAGCGCCAGAAAATCGAAGGCGGCACGGAAACGTGGATGTGCCAACAGACGGAATACCCGCTTGCGGGTGCGCTGATTGAAGCGGGTCTGCAACTGCCAGATTTCATGCATCGGCAACGAAAACCGGCGTGGAATGGCGATGCGTTCGACCTGGCGCAGAGTAACGCGATCGGCGGCGCGTTGCTGCGCTACGCTCAGTTCAGCGCCGGAATTCTGCAGGATGGCCAGCTCACGGCAGTATGCCGGCCACAACAGGCAGGCGAACAGGAAGCCCGGGGCAACCGATTTATCGGCATTGACCCGTGCATCGGTCTGACGCAGCGCCTCAAGAAGCATATCGCGCAGGGCGCCGGTGCGGTTGGTCTGCAGTGCTTTGGCGGTATCCGGAAACAGGATGTCGAGCAGGCCGAAACGTTCCAAGAGCAGGAAACTTTTTTCGGCACTGCCGGCAAGGAATATTTTCAGGCATTCATCGAACAATCGGGCTGAGGATGAACTGGCAAGCAAACCGGCCAGTTCAGGAATCGGCTCGGCAGCACTGGGATGGATGCTGAAGTCGAGCTTTGCGGCCAATCTTACGGCCCGTAGCATCCGTACCGGGTCTTCACGGTAACGGGTGACCGGATCGCCGATCAGGCGAAGCACCCGCGCCTGGACATCGGCGTAGCCGCCGACGATATCGCGCACGCTGAAATCTTCGACGGTGTAGTAAAGGGCATTAGCGGTGAAGTCGCGGCGGAAAGCATCCTCCTCGAGCGTGCCATAGACGTTATCGCGGATCAGGTGGCCCTCTTCATGCACTTGACGGTCACCTATCGCCGTGTCGTCATCCCCGGAGGCCCGGAAGGTCGCGACTTCGATGATTTCCTGGCCGAACATGATATGCGCCAAACGGAAGCGCCGCCCAATCAGGCGGCAATTGCGGAATTGCGCACGCACTTGCTCCGGGGTGGCATTTGTTGCGACATCGAAGTCCTTTGGATGCCCGCCAATCAGCAGGTCACGGACGGCCCCGCCGACGATATAGGCCTCGAACCCGGCATCCCGGAGTTTATAAAGTACCCGAAGGGCATTCGGGCTGATGTCCTTACGCGAAACGCCGTGATCGGCACGGGCAATGATCGTCTCGTGACCGGACCCTTGGCGGTCGCTCATGGCGCTCCCAAATGCAGTAAAATATTCACTAACGCAAACCCTATGGCAGATTGGCCATTTTAAGGGTTTTCACTCCCATTAGGTGATTTATGCCATTTGTCGTGACCGAAAACTGCATCCGCTGCAAATACACCGACTGCGTCGAGGTCTGCCCAGTCGACTGTTTCCATGAAGGTCCAAATTTTTTGGTCATCGATCCGGTCGAATGCATCGACTGCACCCTGTGTGAGCCGGAATGTCCGGCCAAGGCGATTTTTCCGGAAGACGACGTTCCGGCAGGCCAGGAACATTTCGTGGCCCTGAATGCCGAGCTGTCCGCGCAATGGCCGGTCATCACCACCCGCAGCGAGCCACTTTCGGATGCTGCCGATTGGGACGGTAAGAACGATAAGCTACAGTTCCTTCAGAAATAAAAAAAGAGCGCCGTTAGGCGCTCTCTTTCAATGGGGTACCAACGCTCAGAGCTTCTGTTTGAGAAGTGCCAGCAGCTGCCCGGAAGCCGCACTATCATTTCCCGCACCATCCGGCCCGAGTGCAACGATACGCGATTTTCCGGCGTTGTTCTGCACCGAGATCAACATGGTCTCGCCGCCGAAGGCCACTTCATAACTGGATATTCCTTCAACCGCGCTGATGATTTCAGCGCCTTCGATTTGTCCCAGCGCGGTACCGACCCGCTTCCAGGTCGATGCCACATCGGCGTTGACATTGATGCTACGAACAATCTCGGTGGAAACGGCATTGATACCAACGGCGCTCTTGGGCGGAATCTTCAATGCCTCGCGATCATTGGGCTTGCTCAAGCCTGGAGGTACAGCCAGAGGCTTGGTAAGTTCCACACCCTCATATTCGGATTTCTTGCTGAACAAGTGCCAGCCACAACCCGGAAGCAGCAGCACGGGGACCAGGACCAGAAGCGCGGCACGCGCACCGTTTTTGACGAAACCGTTCATGGGTATCCTTGCTTCAAATGGATTGTTCGATAGTTTTGCATAATTCCAGCATTCGCTGGGCTTCGGCGGCGTGGACCTCTGATAGCGGCAACAGAGGAAGGCGCAGACCATGTCCGAAACCCATCAGGCGCATCAGCGCTTTTACGGGGACTGGATTGGGTTCGACACCGAGAAAATCGTAAAGGTTCCGCAAACCGGCATCGAGAACCTGGGCACCGGCAACGTTGCGTTCCTGCAGCAGCTGGCATATCCGGGCAAATACGGCTGGCACAACGTTGGATGCCACGGAAATAACGCCCTGACCGCCGCCGGCGATGGCGCGGACGAAGGTCGGATCATCGCCACTGAGCAGGCTGAATGCTGGCGATGCCAGCGGATAAAGCTCCTGCCAGCGCTCTTCATCGCCGACCGCTTCCTTGAGACCGATGATGTTGCCGTGACTGCACAGCCGCGCCACCGTCTGCGGCTGAAGGTCGCAACCGGTTCGTCCCGGTACGTTGTAAAGCACCACGGGAATCCCGGCGGCATCGGCTACGGCCAAATAATGGGCATACAGGCCGGCCTGAGTCGGCCGAACATAGGGTGGCGTCACCACCAAGGCGACATCGGCACCGCTGTCTTTGGCCAGTTTGGTCTGACGGATGGTTTTAGCCGTCGAAGAAAGACCGGTGCCCGCCAGCACAGGAAT
>NZ_JBILBO010000025.1:0-11005 GCF_044353605.1 Arenimonas sp.
TTTTGAGCGCGGCGATCATGCCCTCGTTCTTGGCCGGAGCCTGCCAGGTCCACTTGCTGACGCCGACTTCGGCAACCAGTTCGTTGATGGCGTTGATGACGGTCTGCATCTGCTGATGGCCGAACATCACGGCACCCAGCATCTGCTGTTCGGACAGCAGCGCGGCTTCCGATTCCACCATCAGCACGGCACCGGCGGTACCGGCAACGACCAGCTCAAGCTGCGAGGTCGCCAGTTCGGCGGCGGTCGGGTTCAGGATGTACTGGCCATTGGCGAAGCCGACCTTGGCAGCGCCGATCGGACCGTTGAACGGTGCGCCGGACAGAGCCAGGGCGGCGGAGGCGCCGATCAGGGCCGGGATGTCGCCGTCGACTTCCGGATTCATCGAAACAACGGTGGCGATGATCTGCACTTCATTGCGGAAACCTTCCGGGAACAGCGGACGGATCGGACGGTCGATCAGGCGGGAAATCAGGGTTTCCTTCTCGGTGGCACGGCCTTCACGCTTGAAGAAGCCGCCCGGGATACGGCCGCCGGCATAGAATTTTTCCTGGTAGTCGACGGTGAGCGGGAAGAAATCCATGCCCTCGCGTTGCGACTTGGCGGCCACGGCGGTGACCAGGACCACGGTGCCTTCGACGCTGACGATGACCGAACCGCTGGCCTGACGCGCGATTTCACCGGTTTCGATGCTGACTTGATGTTTTCCGTATTGGAAGGTTTTCACGATTTTTGCCACTGTATTATCCTCTTTGATTTCCGCGAGACGGGCCACATGCCCGTCTTTGATGTACTGCAAAAAACAACGCGGCGCCGAAGCGCCGCGTTGGGTGGTTAGCGACGTAAGCCGAGGCGCTGGATCAGGGCCTGGTAACGTTCGCTGTCTTTCTTTTTCAGATAGGCCAGCAGGCTGCGGCGCTGGTTCACCATTTTCAGGAGACCGCGGCGGGAATGGTGGTCTTTCTTATGGGTCTTGAAGTGTTCGGAAAGGTCTTCGATGCGGGCGGTCAACAGGGCAACCTGGACTTCCGGGGAGCCGGTATCGTTGGCGGCGCGCTTGTGCTCGCCGATGACTTTGCTGGTATCAATGGACATATCAACTCTCTATGAAGATGCGAATTCGGCAGAAGCGCGGACTGCGCAACCGCCATAACCGCCGGTTAAGGGAGCTTCTGCCGGAAGGCGCGAAGCCCGCATATTATACTCGATTCAATCAGTTAGTGGGGGGTAAATCGGGCTAATTGACTGCCGCCCAGCGGAACAATCGCTGAACCGTAAGTTCGCCCTCGGCGCTCATTTCGGCCAATCCCAGAGGCAGCCCCTCGCCATTGCACAGATGGATCCGTTCACAGGCCTGCACCGGTCCGGAAATCCGGATTTTCTGGCCCATACCCACCCGCCTGGCCTGCTCGGCATCAAGGGCCAGCTTCGGGACCGCCACCAGAGCATCGGCGACCGGGTGCAGCACAGCGTCCAGCTCCTTCAGTCCTTGCTCAGCAATGGCCTGAAGCGCTTCCAGAGTCCACAATGGCAGCGCCTGGAATGGCTCTACCCAGAGTCGGCGCAAAGCCGTGACATGCGCGCCGCAGCCCAAAGCCTCGCCAAGATCGCGGACCAGGCTGCGGATATAGGTTCCTGAACCGCAGGTCACCCGTAAACTGAACACGTTGACATCCAGTTCCAGCAGTTCGATGGCATGAATACGGATCGGACGCGCGGGCAGATCGATGACATCGCCGCGGCGCGCCTTCAGATACATCGGCTCACCGCCCTGCTTGAGCGCGGAATATACTGGGGGTACTTGTTGGATGTCGCCGATGAATTCCTGTAATAGGCTTTCCAGCTGCTTCCGGGAATAACTTCCGATCGGTCGCTCGCGCAGAACCTGGCCATCGGCATCATCGGTATCGGTGGTAGCGCCTAGCGCGGCGCTGACCTCGTAGGCTTTGTCATTCCCGAGCAGAATGCCGGCGACCTTGGTGGCCTCGCCCAGACAGATCGGCAGCACGCCGGTCGCCAACGGATCCAACGCACCGGTGTGACCGGCCTTCTCAGCCCGGTAAAGGTTACGGACTTTCTGCAAGGCCTGGTTGGACGTCATGCCCTGGGGCTTGTCGAGCAGAATCAGGCCGTCAACCGGGCGACGGGCGAAAGTGAACTGTGCTTTCTTCATGCAGGAAAAAACCGCCCGGTGGCGGTCAGGGCGATTCGGGTTTCGGGCTGTCGCGCAGCAATTGCTCGATGCGCTCGCCCTTGTCGACCGAATCGTCGTAATGGAAATGCAGCTCGGGCACATGCCGCATCTTGACCGCATGGGCCAGCTGGAAGCGCATTTCCGGAGCCAGCTCGTTCAATGCCTTCACGGCTGCTTTGGACGAATCGGCCAACAACGCGGTGACGAATACCTTGGCATGCGCCATGTCGCGTGTGAGTTCGACATCGGACACGCTCAGCGACGGCAATCCGTGCTCGCGCACCGTGGCGTGTACGATCTGGCCCAGCTCGCGACGGAGCTGGGCGGAAACGCGGTCGGTCCGGTGGAAGCTCTTCTTCGCCATCAGAGGCTACGCGCCACTTCAATGCGCTCGAAGCATTCGATCTGGTCGCCCGGCTTGACATCGTTGTAGGCCTTCACCGCGATACCGCATTCGGTACCACTGCGGACTTCCTCGACGATGTCCTTGAAGCGGCGCAGACTTTCCAGCTCGCCTTCGAAAACCACCACGCTGTTGCGCAGCACGCGGATCGGCTTGTTGCGCTTGACCGTACCCTCGATGACCAGCGAACCGGCCACGGCACCGAACTTGGAGCTGCGGAACACATCGCGGACTTCGGCGATACCGATGATTTCCTCGCGGATCTCGACGCCGAGCAGACCGGACGCGACCTGTTTGACCTGGTCGATGACGTCATAGATGATCGAGAAGTAACGCAAGTCGATGCCATTGCTTTCGATGATGCGTCGCGCCGAGGCATCGGCACGCACATTGAAGCCGATGACTACGGCCTTGGATGCCGCCGCCAGTGTGGCGTCCGATTCGGTGATACCGCCGACGCCGGAGGAAATCACGTTGATGCGGATGGACTCGTTGGAAAGACCGGTCAAGGAATCACGCAGTGCTTCAACGGAACCCTGCACATCGGCCTTGACCAGGATGTTGAGCACCTGCTGGCCCTGTCCGGCGCCCATCTGGGCCATGACATCTTCCATGCGCGAACCCGGCTGTTTGACCAGACGCGATTCACGGCGTTTAGTTTCACGCTGCTGTGCGACTTCCTTGGCCAGACGTTCATCGGCCACGACCACGAAATCGTCACCGGCATCCGGCACGCCGGAAAGACCGAGTACCTGCACCGGAATGGACGGACCGGCGGTTTCGGTCTGCTTGCCGTTCTCGTCGAACAGCGCGCGCACGCGGCCATACTGAAGACCACTGACCAGATAATCGCCTTTCTTGAGGGTGCCTTCCTGCACTAGCACGGTGGCAACCGGGCCGCGACCCTTATCGAGCGAGGATTCGATGACCACGCCGCTGGCACGGGCATCGACGGTCGCTTTCAGTTCCAGCAATTCGGCCTGGACCAGAATCGATTCCAGCAGGTTGTCGACGCCATCGCCGGTTTTGGCGGAAACCGGCACGAACTGGACGTCGCCGCCCCACTCTTCCGGCACCACTTCCAGTTTGACCAGACCCTGTTTGACGTTGTCGGGGTTGGCTTCGGACTTGTCCATTTTGTTCATGGCGACAATCAGCGGTACTTTCGCGGAACGGGCATGCTCGACCGCCTCGATGGTCTGTGGCATGACGCCGTCATCGGCGGCAACAACCAACACCACGATATCGGTCAGCTTGGCGCCGCGGGCACGCATGGCGGTGAACGCCGCATGGCCCGGGGTGTCCAGGAAGCTGACGACGCCGCGCGGCGTCTCGACATGGTAGGCACCGATGTGCTGGGTGATACCGCCGGCCTCGCCCGTAGCGACCTTGGTACGACGGATGTAGTCGAGCAGCGAGGTCTTGCCGTGATCGACGTGGCCCATGATGGTGACGACCGGCGGACGTGTGCTCTTGTCGCCCTGAGCTTCGTCCAGATGCGCGACCAATGCCAGTTCGGCATCGTTTTCGTTGGCCTGCACAGCCTTATGACCGAGTTCTTCAACCACCAAAACAGCGGTATCGTGATCGATGACCTGGTTGATGGTGACCATCATGCCCATTTTGAACAGGGCACGGACCACATCCGAACCTTTCATCGCCAGCTTGTTGGCCAGCTCGGAAACAAGGATTGATTCGCCGACGGCGACTTCACGGGTAATTGGGGCAGTCGGTCGCGAGAACCCATGCTGACCGGTGGCGGTCCGCGATGCTTCCATGATTTTCTGTTTCGGCTTCTTCTTGCCGGCACTGACGCGGCGCTCACGCTCGGCGGCGGTCAGGTGTAACTGGCCGCTGATGTTCTGCAAAGCGGAATCATCGTCGATGTCGTTGTCGACCATGACGTGCGAACCACGAACCTTGTGCTTGGCGGTTTTGCTCGGCAACTTGTCCTTGGCGGCCTTTGCCGGTTCGTGGCGGAGGGCTTCGGTCTTGTGTGGTTTGTGGCCGTGCTTTTCATCACGCTCACGTCGGGACTCATGGCCAGCGGCGTCGGGTTCGGCGGCGCCTACCTTTTTTCCGGCCAGCTCAGCTGTCGCAACACGGGCTTTTTCCTCGGCGTCACGGATGACGCGTTCCTTTTCAGCGCGCTCGACATCGATCTGCTCGCGGCGTGCACGGTCGAATTCACTCAGGCGTGCCTGCTCTTCGGCATTGCGTGATTTCGAGTGCTCAAGCTTGCGCAGCAACTCCTCGCGCTCGTCAGATACCGGTGCCGCGACTTCGTCGCGTTTGACATAGGTACGCTTCTGACGGACCTCGACGGCAACCGTGGTCTTGGACTTGCCCGAGCTGGCAACCGTCAGTTCTTCAGTTTTGCGTCGGGCAATGGTGATCTTCTTGGGTGCGGCAGCGGCTTCCGCCGGCTTCTCGGTCTTGCCGTGCGAACGGCGTAGGAATCCGAGCAGCTTGATCTTCTCAGTGCTGCTGACGACCTGGTCCGGACCGGAGAATTCCATGCCGGCATCGGCAAGCTGCTTGAGCAGCTTGTCGACCGGCAGTCCGACGATTTTTGCCAACGATCCTACGGTTACTTCTGACATGGAGATGTCGATCCTTGAATTTTGTAATGCTGATTACATGATGTATATTTCGCGGCGTTCAGTTCGACTGCTCGAGACGGGCGATTTCAGCGGCACGGGCGGCCAGAATGAACGCCGAAGCGCGCTCCATGCCCATGTCTTCGATATCGGAAATCTCATCGGCAGCGAGTTCAGCCAGATCATCCGGCGTGGACACGCCACGCTCGGCCAATGCATAGGCGATGCTTTCACTCATGCCGTCCATTGCCAGAAGATCATCGGTAGGCTTGTGCTCTTCGATTTCCTCTTCGGCGGCCAACGCCTCATTGAGCAGGGCGTCACGTGCGCGGGCACGGAGTTCTTCGACGATATCTTCATCGAAACCTTCAACGGCGAGAAGTTCAGCCGCCGGCACGTAAGCGATTTCTTCAACGGTATTGAAACCCTCGGAAACCAGGATTCCGGCGATTTCTTCGTCGACCTCCAGTTTCTCCACGAACACGGCGCGGGCCGCGGCCTGTTCGGCCTCGCTCTTCGCCGAGACCTGATCCTGGGTCATCACATTCAATTGCCAGCCGGTCAGGCGGCTGGCCAGACGCACGTTCTGTCCGCCCTTGCCGATGGCCTGCGCCAGTTTGTCTTCAGCCACGGCGATGTCCATCGAATGCTTGTCTTCATCGACGATGATCGACTGCACTTCGGCTGGCGCCATGGCATTGATGACGAACTGCGCCGGATTATCGGACCACAGTACGATGTCGACGCGTTCGCCGTTGAGTTCATTGGACACGGCCTGTACGCGCGAGCCGCGCATGCCGATACAGGCGCCGATCGGGTCGGTACGGTGATCGTGGGCGAGCACAGCGATCTTGGCGCGGTCACCCGGATCGCGGGCGGCACCTTTGATTTCTACCAGCCCCTGGCCGACTTCCGGCACTTCCAGCCTGAACAGTTCGATCATGAACTCCGGGGCGATGCGCGAAATGATCAACTGCGGACCGCGGGTTTCAGCGCGGGTTTCAGCCAGATAGCCGCGGACGCGGTCACCCGGGCGCAGGACATCGCGCGGAATCGCCTTGTCTTTCGGTATGATCGCTTCGGCATTACCGCCGAGATCGACATAGACATTGCCGCGCTCGGCGCGCTTGACGACGCCGTTGACCAGTTCGCCGACGCGGTCGTTCCACTGTTCGAGCACCAATGCACGCTCGGCCTCACGGACGCGTTGCACGATGACCTGCTTGGCGGCCTGGGCGGCAATGCGGCCGAATTCGGGATTCTCTACCGGTTGTTCAACGAAGCCGCCGACTTCGGCGCCATCCATCTCGTCAACGGCGTCCATCAGGCGGACCATGCGATCGGGTGATTCCATGACCACATCGTCGGCGATGACTTCCCAACGACGGAAGGTTTCATAGGTTCCGTCTTTGGGGTTGATGGCGACGCGGATCGACACATCTTCGTCGTGGTAGCGCTTTTTGGCGGCAGAGGCCAACGCCGATTCCATCGCCTGGATGATGACCTGACGGTCGACGCCTTTTTCGTTGGCGACCGCTTCCATGACCAATAAAAGTTCTTTACTCACAATCCAACTCCGTATCCTTCGGCTGTGCCGAAATTAGTCGAAAATCACGATTTCTTGGGCGCCGGTTTTCTGCGCCCGCCTTTGGGTTCAGCCACCAGACCCAGGGCCACAAGATCCGGCACCAGCCTGGCTTTATCCACGTTACCGATGGCGACCGTGAATTCACGGCCATCCACATCCAACACTATCCCGGACTCGCCGACGGAAAGTACTTTGCCTTGCAGCCTCCGCCGTCCTTCCTGCGGAAGACTCAAACTGATTTTGACCTGCTCGCCGATCTGCCGCGCAAACTGCGCGAGCGTGAACAGCGGCCGGTCAATACCCGGAGAGGACACTTCCAGGGTGTACTGCGAGGCGATCGGATCGTTGACGTCAAGGTTTGCCGATACTTCCCGGCTGACTGCCTCGCAATCTTCGATACTGACCAATCGCTCCGGTGCATCGATATAGAGACGCAATAAGGCATTGCCAGCCGCAGGCGAAAATTCCACGCCCAGCAACTCAAGCCCCAGACCGCGAACGGTCGGATCCAATAAATCCTTTAATTCCAAGGCCTTACCGGTCATTGCCATGATCCAATCTCCCTGCGTCGTGCGATGTCGCTAATAAAAAAGGGCCTGACGGCCCTTTTCCGGTACTTCCTAGTTCCGGCGTCCAAGACAGTACATCGCCTCGAACTAGCCCCGCAAACGGCCTTGGCCCTTTGCGTCAAACTGGTAGCGGGGGCAGGATTTGAACCTACGACCTTCGGGTTATGAGCCCGACGAGCTGCCAGACTGCTCCACCCCGCATCAGTGAACCGACATTATAGCGGACTTGCCCCCTGAGGCACAAGTCCCTCGTCAAGCGACCGGAAACGCCTTGAGGCACCAGGACAGGATGGCATTGGAGAACACGCCAAGGACCAGAAGGGCCGTGGCATTCAGCACGAATGCCACCTGCAGGTGACGATCGGGGTTGATGCGGCTGACCTCACTGTCCGGCTTCTCGAAGAACATGACGCGAATCAGTTTCAGATAGTAGAAGGCGCCAATGACGGCACAGATTACCGCCAGTAGCGCGAGCCATTGGTAACCGGCATTCAGCGCGGCGACGATGACCTGCAGTTTGGCGAAGAAGCCGAGGAACGGTGGCACGCCGGCCAGCGAGGCCACCACGAACAGGATCAGGAAGGCAAAACCGGGATGTTTGACCCACAGGCCGCGGAAGCCGTCGATATCATCGGCATCGTAACCGGCGCGGCTGAGCAGAATCAACGAACCGAAGGCCGCGACGGCGGTGATAGCGTAGCTGATGGCGTAGAACATCGCGGCGGAATAGCCACTGGCATCGGCGCTCAGCAAACCGAGGAACAGGAAACCGACGTGTGAAATGGTCGAATAGGCCAGCAGACGCTTGAAGCTGGACTGTACCAGCGCCATAAGATTGCCGAGCACCAGGGACAGCGCCGACAGAATGGCGATCAGCGGCACCCAATCGGCCATGCTGTTGCCGGCGGCCGACTCCAACAGACGGTAGGCCATGGCGAAGGCCGCCATTTTCGGCGCCGAGGCGATGTAGGCGGTAACCGCGGTCGGTGCACCCTGATAGACGTCGGGCAGCCACATGTGGAATGGCGCGGCGCCGAATTTGAAGGCAATCCCTGCGACAACAAAGACCACCCCGAGTTTAAACAGCATCGGCGAGGTCGTGGCGCCGGATACCGCATAAATGGCATCGAATTGCAGGCTTCCGGTCGCACCGTAAATCATCGACATGCCATACAGCAGCAGACCGGAGGCAATGGCACCAAGCACGAAATATTTTATGGCTGCTTCCGAGACGATCGGATTGTCACGGTCGAGCGCGACCAGGCCGTACGAGCTCAGCGCAAGCAACTCAAGACCCAGATAAAGCACAGTGAGGTTGCCGGCTGAAATCATCAGCATCATGCCCAGCACGCCGAAAAGCGCCAACACATAGAATTCCGATTTGAACAGACCGCGTTCGACCAGATAGGGCTTGGCGTAGATGAAGGCGAGCGCAGTGACTGCGTAAATGCCGATTTTCAGCACATCGCCGGCAATATCATGGATGAACATGCCCCCGAAAGCGGTGGTTGTGACCGACACCATATCGCGCACGGTCAGCAGAATCGCCGCAACAAGCACCGCCACCGCCAGGAAGTGGATCAACGGCCGGCGCTTGGCATCAATGAAAAGATCCAGCATCAGCAGCGCAAAGGCCGAGCAGCAGATAAAAATTTCCGGCAGGATGGCATTCAGGTCCGCCGCGGAGATCATGGGGATGGTCATTGGCGGTTCCTCAAAGCTTGGTTTGTACGATGTGGCCGACCAATGCCGCGATCGGCGCATCCATCAGGTCGATGAGAGGTTTCGGATAGACGCCGAGCGCGAGCACGCCGGCAGCGAACAGGCCGAGCATCCAGGCCTCGCGGGCATTGATGTCCGTCAGTTCGGCGACGTGGTGGTTGCCGATTTCGCCGAACACCACGCGTTTGACCATCCACAGGGTATATGCAGCGCCCAGAATCAGCGTGAATGCCGCGAAGAACGCAATCAAGGGATGTGACTGGAATGCAGCAAGGATGACCATGAACTCGCCGACGAAGCCGCTGGTGCCGGGGAGTCCGGCATTGGCCATGGCGAACAACACGAAGAATCCGGCGAACCAGGGCATGGTATTGATGACACCGCCGTAATCCTTGATCATGCGGCTGTGCATGCGGTCATACAGGATGCCGACGCAACTGAACATGGCACCCGAGATGAAACCGTGCGAAATCATCTGCACCATCCCGCCCTGCAGGCTGAGACGGGCCCCTTCGAGATTGCCGTCTTCACGTACCATGGCGAACACGATGAAGCTGGCGAGCGTCACGAAGCCCATGTGTGCAATCGAAGAATAGGCAATCAGCTTCTTCATGTCCTCTTGAACAAGGGCAACGAAACCGATGTAAACCACGGCAATCAACGACAGCAGAATGACCAGCCAGGCCCATTCGGTGGAAGCATCAGGCACGATCGGAAGACTGAAACGCAGGAAACCATAGCCGCCGATCTTCAGCATGATTGCGGCCAAAATGACCGAGCCGCCGGTCGGCGCCTCGACGTGTGCATCCGGAAGCCAGGTATGCACCGGCACCATCGGCACCTTGACCGAGAAGGCCGCGAGGAAGGCGAAGAACAGCCACATCTGCTCGGTGGCGTTCAGCGGCAGATTGGCCCAGGTGGCCAGATCGAAACTGCCGGACTTGTTGTACAGGTAAATCAGCCCGATCAGCATGAACACCGAGCCGAGGAAGGTGTACAGGAAGAACTTGATGCTGGCATAGATGCGCCGCGGTCCGCCCCAGATACCGATGATGATGAACATCGGAATCAACATGCCTTCGAAGAAAATATAGAAGAGAATTGCATCAAGTGCGCAGAACACGCCCACCATCAGCCCCTCGAGCACCAGCATGGCGGCGAAATACTGATGGGGGCGGTTTTCGATCGAGCTCCAAGACCCCATAAGAACCAGCACGGTGGTAAAGGTCGTCAGCAGGATCAGCGCGACCGAAATCCCGTCGACGCCGAGGCTGTAGTTGATGTTGAATCCCGGCAGCCACGGCAGCTGCTCGCCGAACTGCATCATTGCGGTTGACTGGTCGAGACCGAAATACAGTTTGATGCTGAGCAGAAATGTGGTGATGGTGACGAGCAGTGCGAAGACTTTCGCACTGCCGATACGTCGGTCGCTGAGCAGGAAGGTAATCAGGCCGCCGAGGATCGGAAGCCAGATGAGTGTGCTGAGTAGTGGCAGGTGGGTGCCCATGCGAGTAATCCTTGTCCTTATTCAGCAAACAGGTGGGTTGCGATGGCCAACATCGCAATCAAGCCGACGATCATGGCGAAAGCATACGTGGTCAGACGTCCGGTCTGGGTGCCGCGGATGGCTCGGGCGATGCGTCCGACCAGATTCGCCGTACCATTGACCATCACGCCGTCAATCAGGCCGGTGTCGATGTACTTCCATGCCTTGCCGCCGAGCGCGATGCTGCCACCGGCGAAACCCTTGATCCAGAGGTCGTCGAAACCGTATTTGTTTTCCAGAATTCGGATCGGAAGCGCGAAGATCTTCTGCGCACGCTCGGCAATCCGGATATTGAACAGATAGATATAGGTTGCCAGGGCAAAACCCGACAGGGCCAGCCAGAATGCCGGCATCTGCATGCCGTGCAGGGTGAATGCAAACGG
>NZ_JBILBO010000001.1:0-256023 GCF_044353605.1 Arenimonas sp.
CCTGAGTCGGCCGAACATAGGGTGGCGTCACCACCAAGGCGACATCGGCACCGCTGTCTTTGGCCAGTTTGGTCTGACGGATGGTTTTAGCCGTCGAAGAAAGACCGGTGCCCGCCAGCACAGGAATCCGTCCGGCCACCCGAATTGCAGCCAATTCAATAAGTTGACTGTACTCCTCATCGCTCAATGTAGCGGCTTCGCCGGTCGACCCGGCAACGACTATGGCGGCGGAACCGCTCCGAATCTGCATATCAATTTGGGCACGCCATGCGCCGAGATCGAGCATTCCGGACTCGGTGAACGGGGTGGTCAATGCGGTAATACTGCCTTGCAACTGCACTTTCAGGCTCCTTGGAATTAAAAACGGACCGGGGCTTGCCGGACCGCCATCGAGACTCTATTCTGTGTTTAATATTCTGACACAGATTTCCGTGTCGCAGGAACGCCACTTGAACGAACACGAAACCGCTTCCCCTGCCTCCCCCGCCTCCGGCAATCACTTGCTGATCAGCGCCTACAGCACCTACCCCAACTCGCCGCTCCTGATGGTTTCCAGGCGGATCTCCGAATCAGGTTGCAATCTCGTCGACACGCGTCTGGCGACCGTTGGCCGTGACGTGTCTCTGGTCGCATTGGCGACTGGCAGCTGGGACAGCATCGTCAAACTGGAATCCCTGCTCGCAAAATTCGAGCGTGAACACGACATCAAACTGACCTTCTACCGCACCGGCCCGAAACCGATGCAGAGCAATCTGCTTCCGTATCTGGTGGAAGTGGTTGCGGCGGACAAACCCGGCATTCTGTTCCAGCTGGCCGATTTTTTCGACCGCCAGGGCATCACCATCGAGAACATGCAGTCCAATGGCTACCAGGCCATGCATACCGGGGCATCCATGTTCACGGCACAGCTGACCATCGGCATTCCCGCCAACATGCACATCGCGGCATTACGCGATGATTTTATGGAGTTCTGCGACCATCTGAACCTCGACGCGATCATGGATCCAATGAAATACTGACCTTTCCCTCCTTAAGGAAAACTCAATGACCCGCAGCAAGCGCATCTATGTCCTCGATACCAATATCCTGATGCATGATCCAACCGCGCTGTTTAAGTTTGAAGAACACGATGTTTTCATTCCAATGATGGTCCTTGAGGAACTGGACAATGGCAAGAAAGGCCACTCCGAATCCTCACGCAACGCCCGCCAGGTCAGCCGTTTCCTCAATGAACTGGTCGAATCGCACGGCAACCGCGACATCGCCGAGGGCATCGCCCTGATCCAACCGAAAGGCCTCAATCTGCGTGCCGAACAAAGCGTTGGCAAACTCCACTTCCAACTGAAACAGGTCGAAGCCGGCAAGCGCTTCGGTACGGTGCTGCCCGACAACCTGATCCTCGGTTCAATTCTTCAGCTCAAAGAGGATAATCCGGGCGTGCCGGTCGTACTGGTCTCGAAGGATATCAACCTGCGCATCAAGGCCTCGATTTGCGGCGTCGCCGCCGAGGATTACGAAAACGACCGCGCCATCGATGATTTCAACCTGCTGTTCACCGGCGTACGCGAGCTGGAGGCCGACTTCTGGGAGCGTCATCAGGGCAATCTGCGCTCCTGGACCGATAAGGGCCGTACGTTCTATGAAATACAACGCACACGCGGTGATGACTGGTTCATCAACCAGTTCCTGTATATGCCGGGTGAGGATGAAGTTGAAATGCGGGTCTGCCGCATGGACGGCGATAAAGTCGTGCTGCAGATCGTCGACGACTACCGGACGCCGCAGCATCAGGTGTGGGGAGTGAGTGCCCGCAACCGCGAACAGAACTTCGCACTGAATGCCCTGATGGATCCCGAAATCGATCTGGTCACCCTGCTCGGCACCGCGGGAACAGGTAAAACCCTGCTGGCATTGGCTGCCGGCTTGACCCAGACCATGGACAATCAACGCTATCGGGAAATCATCATGACCCGCGCCACGGTTTCCGTCGGCGAGGACATCGGCTTCCTGCCCGGCACCGAAGAGGAAAAAATGACGCCGTGGATGGGCGCGCTGACCGACAATCTGGAAGTGTTGACCAACACCCAGGAACAGAATTCCTGGGGTCGCGGCGCCACCAACGAACTACTCGCTTCCCGGATCAAGATCCGTGCAATGAATTTCATGCGCGGCCGCACCTTCCTCAGCCGCTGGCTGATTGTGGATGAAGCCCAGAACCTGACTCCGAAGCAGATGAAAACCTTGATCACCCGGGCAGGCCCGGGCACCAAGATCATCTGCATGGGCAACGTCGAGCAGATTGATACCCCCTATCTGACCGAAACCACATCGGGTCTGACCTATGCAGTGGACCGGTTCAAGAACTGGGCCCATTCGGCGCACATCACGCTGCGTCGCGGCGAGCGTTCGCGTCTGGCCGACTACGCGTCAGAGGTGCTTTAAGTCATGGCGCGGATGCCGTCCGTGCTCACCATCGCCGGATCCGATTCCGGCGGTGGTGCCGGCATCCAGGCCGACCTGAAAACCTTTGCCGCACATGGCCTGCATGGCCTGTCGGCGATTGCGGCCTTGACCGCACAAAACACACACGGCGTACAAGCCATCCATGTGCCGCCGCCTTCATTTCTGAAGGCTCAGCTGGATTCTGTTTTTTCCGATTTCGACATCCGCGCAGTCAAAATCGGCATGCTGGCCAATGCCACCATCATCAATGTGGTCGCCGACGCCATGGAACGGTACCGTCCGAAACACATCGTACTCGACCCGGTCATGGTGTCCAGCTCCGGTCACACTCTGTTGGAAACACGTGCCATCCGGCGCCTGGTTGAGCGCTTGCTGCCCTTGGCCACGGTCATTACCCCCAACATCAACGAGGCCTTACTGCTGCTCGATCACAGCATTGACAACGATGAACAAGCCGAAGGCGCGTTGGTCGAATTGCTGGCTCTGGGCGCGAAAGCGGTGTTGCTCAAAGGCGGCCATCTGTCTGGCAAGAAGGTCATCGACCGGCTTGATACGGGAAAAGCACTGTATGAGTTCGAACACCCGCGCTTGAAGGTTTCCGGCCACGGCACCGGCTGTACCTTGGCAGCGGCCATTGCCGCCAATCTGGCGTTGAAGAAATCCCTACCGGACGCCTGTGAAGCGGCAGGCGATTATGTGTTCAGATCCCTGAAACGCGCTTACAATCCGGGAACTAGCGGGCTATCGGTTCTGAAACACCTTTAGTAATGCTTTGATAATTAAAAAACGCGCCGAAGCGCGTTTTTTTTTGAAGTTGCAGGAAATATCAGGCCTTGATGTGCTTGATGATGGCCGCCGCAAAGGTCTGAGTGGTCCCTGACCCACCCAGATCCGGGGTCAGGTGGTCTTTGTCGTTCATGGTATCGATGATGGCCTGTTTCAGGCGGCGGCCGGCATCGACCTGGCCGATGTGCTCCAGCATCTGCACGGCGCCCAGCAGCAGCGCGCACGGATTGGCGATGCCTTTGCCGGCGATGTCCGGCGCAGAACCGTGCACGGCTTCGAAAATGGCGCAGTCCTTGCCGATGTTGGCGCCCGGTGCCAGACCGAGACCGCCGACCAGACCGGCACACAGATCGGAAATGATGTCACCGAACAGGTTGGTGGTCACGATGACGTCGAACTGCTCCGGCTTCATCACCAGCTGCATGCAGGTGTTATCGACAATCATCTCGTTGCATTCGATCTGCGGGTATTCAGCAGCAACCTCACGGGCCACTTTCAGGAACAAGCCGGACGTGCTTTTCAGGATATTGGCTTTGTGGACGATGGTGATTTTCTTGCGACCGAGATTCTTGGCCAGTTCAAAAGCATAACGGACAATCCGTTCGGAGCCTTTACGGGTAATCTTCTGGGTCAGCAGAGCCGTATCACCGTCTTCGGAAATACTCTGACCTTCACCGATGTAGGCGCCTTCGGTATTTTCGCGCACGGTAATCAGATCGATGTTGCTGTAGCGCGACTTGGTGTTCGGAAAGCTGATGGCCGGACGGACATTGGCATACAGATCGAATTTACGACGCAGGGCGACATTGATCGAGGAAAAACCCTCGCCGACCGGCGTGGTGAGCGGGCTTTTCAGTGCGACTTTGTGTTTGATGATCGCGGCCAGCGTGGCTTCCGGCAGCAGCTCACCGATTTTCTCGTAGGCGCTCAGACCGGCATCGACGAAATCATACTGCAGACCGACGTTAAGGGCGTTGAGCACATCCAGGGTGGCGTCCATGATTTCCGGACCGATCCCATCTCCTTTGATGACGGCGATTGTCTGCGACATATGATGATTCCTGGGGTATTGAAGTTAGCCCGCTATTATAGCGGACAAGCTCCTTCGGGAGCCGAACAGAGGCTAAACCACCCGCAAAACAGGGCTTAAGGGCTCAATCGTGCTTGTGCTCGGGAATGGCATGGATGCCCTGCTCCTCGAGCTGGTCGAGGAAGTCGACACCGCGGCGCAGATGCGGGATCACGATTGATCCACCGACCACCAGCGCGACGGAGAATGCTTCGAAAAACTCCTCGCGATTGACTCCGGCCTCCTTGCATTGCGCGATGTGGTAGCTGATACAGTCATCGCAACGAAGCACCATCGATGCCACCAGACCCAAAAGCTCCTTGGTTTTCAGATTCAGGGCGCCGTCCTTGTAAGTCTGGGTATCGAGCGCGAAGAAGCGGCGCACAACCTGATTATCCTCCGACAGAATGCGTTCATTCATGCGTTGACGGAACTCGGTAAAGGCTTTGACGCGGTCTTGTTCGCTCACGGGGCTTGCTCCAGCAGAGGTTGGAAATGTCCGGCACGGTCGAGGGCCACCATATCGTCGAACCCGCCGACATGGGTGCCGTTCACGAAAATCTGCGGTACCGAGGTGCGCTTGGCCCGGGCCATCATCTCGGCGCGGGCATCGGCATCCTGGTCGATGCGGATTTCACGGTAATCCAGCCCGCGGGCTTTCAGGAAATTCTTGGCCGCAACACAGTATGGGCAGACGGCGGCGCTGTACAGGAGGATATCGGCCATGGGGTCCTTGGGATGGCGGGGAACTATGCGCTAGTATGTAAGTCCCAGTGTAAGTGAATTCAAGTGCATAACGGATGAACAGACCCCCCATCTCTCGGAACGGACTGGCCCTAGCGGTATTCGCGGCTCTCTGCGCTTCCGGCAGCATCTGCACAGCCCAGGAGACCGCTTTGCCGGAGCTGGGTTCCTCAGCCGGTGAAATGATCACCCCGGCCCAGGAAGCACAATACGGAGGCTACACCCTGCACCAGTTGCGGCAGATGAATTATGTTCTGGACGACCCCTTGCTGGACTCCTGGTTGCAGACCATGGGGCACCGGCTCGGCGCCAATTCCGACAACCCGAAGCAGCCCTATACCTTTTTTCTGCTGCGTGACCGTCAAATCAACGCATTCGCCACGCTGGGGGGTTACATTGGCACCAACGCAGGCCTCGTTCTGACCGCCAAGACCGAGGACGAGGTAGCTGCTGTAATCAGCCATGAAATCTCGCACGTTACCCAGAAGCACGTTATCCGTTCGGTCGAACGTGCGAAGAAAGACCAGATTCCGATCATGTTGGCCGCACTGGGAGTCATCGTGGCGGCCCAGTCGGCCGGCGGCCCCGGCAAATCCTCGGACAATGCCACGGCGGCTGCGATGCTGAGCGCACAGGCTTTGATGATCCAGCGTCAAATCGATTACACCCGGTCCAATGAGTCCGAAGCCGACCGGATCGGTATCCAGACCCTTTACCGTGCCGGCTACAATCCGGACGCACTGGCCGATTTCTTTGCGCGCATGGAGAGTGTCACCCGCGCCAATGCCGGCGGTTACAATGCCCCGGACTACCTTCGCAGCCATCCGGTGAGCGCCACACGAATCAGCGAGGCCCGCGACCGGGCCCACAAGATGCAGGAAAACCGCGCCGAACTTAACGCCAGCAGGACATCGGTGCCCAGTAATCCGCTATTGCCGGAGTTTGCACAACCCGCCGGAACCCAAAAAGCCGGGGGCAGCAGCGACTTCATCTGGGCCAAGGAACGCATGCGTGTCCTTTCCGCAATCAGTCCGGGAGCCGCCATCATCGAATACCGTCGGGGCATCGATGGGTTCGAAAGCAAACCCAGTGATGCCCACCAATATGGACTGGCCTTGGCCTACATCGCCAACAGGCAAGGCAATGATGCCGAATTACTGCTGGCCGAGCTGGGCAAAAAGTACCCCGACCATCTGTGGATTGCCATCGCCCGTGCGCAGGCGGCACAAGCCGCCAAAAAGCCTTTACAGGCCGAATCACGTTTCGAGCAGCTGGTTTCAAAATACCCAGAAAACCGGGCAGTTGTATTGGCCTATGCCGACTTTCTGCTGGAACTGGACAGTGCCGATAAAGCGCAACGCGCCCAGAACCTTTTACGTCGAATCGGCAGCGATGGCGAGGATTTCGTCTATCAACGCCTTCTGGCCCGGGCCTATGAGCTCTCCGGAAACACCCTGAGGGCGGCCGAGGCCTATGCCGAGGTGGCTTTCCTGAACGGACGGGTCGATGATGCCATCAGCCAGCTCAGTACCCTGCTGAAAAACGATGATCTGGACTACTACCAGCGCGCCCGGGTCGAGGCCAGAATTGCCGAATTCATGCCGATTTCATTGGAGCTGAAGCGTCAGGGCATCAAACCTGAGCAGCAAGGCGGCTGAGTCTGTGACAGGCTGTCATAAAGCCGTCATAATGATTAGATGTAATGCCTTAACTCCCGAGCCTAAGGTCCTGCCGTGCAAGCCCATATCCTGATTGTAGAAGACGAACCGGCCATCCGCGACATGATCGCCTATGCCCTGCGTACTCAGTCCTACCAACCGATCTGCGCCCAGGATGCCAAAGAGGCCGTTCAGGCGGTGTCCGAACGTATTCCGGATTTGATTCTTCTGGACTGGATGCTTCCGGGGACACCGGGCATCGAACTGGCACGGCGCTTACGCCGTGAAAGCAATACCCGCGATGTTCCGATTATCATGCTCACCGCCAAGGGTGAGGAGTCCGACCGCATCGCCGGCTTCGACAGTGGCGTCGATGATTATGTAGTCAAACCCTTCTCGGCACGTGAATTGCTGGCCCGCATCAAGGCCGTGCTTCGCCGCAGCCGTGAAAACGAGGAAGACGGATCGATCGAAGTCGGGCCTTTACGTCTGGATGCCAACCAACAGAAGTTGCTGGTACGTGATGAAAAAGTCCACCTCGGACCGACGGAATATCGTCTGCTGCATTTCATGATGAGCCATGCCAACCGAGTCTACAGTCGGAATCAATTGCTCGATTTCGTCTGGGGCGGCGGCAGCGACATCGAAGACCGGACCGTGGACGTGCATGTCCGTCGGCTGCGCAAGGTGCTGGAACCGTTCCGTCTCGAATCCATGATTGAGACCGTGCGCGGCGCCGGTTACCGCTTTGTCGGACAGCCCCCAGCATCCTGAGCATGCCGAAAGCGACCCTCACCGCATTGGCATGGCGACAGTCCCTGATACTCTGGGGCTTCACTTATGCGATTGGACTCGGCATCGGCTATGCCACGGGCGGCCTCACCGGACTGCTGATCGCCTTCATTTTGCTCTCCACCTTCCAGATTGTCCGCAGCTACCGCAAGCTCGGCCGCATCCTCGACCAGCTGGAGTCGCACGCTCTCAATCCACAGCCTGAAGGCCAGGGTGTTTGGGCGGCGCTGGAAACGCTGATCTATAAAAAGAACCGTGAGCACCGCATCCGGATTGGGCGCTTGGTCCAGATGCTCCGCGGCTACCGGCTTGCCGCTGGCGCCATGCCGGAAGGCGCTCTGGTGGTCAGTCGCGAAACGGGTTACATCGTCTGGTCGAACAAGACCGCGAAGCGAATGCTCGGCCTACATCCGGGCGAGGAAGATGCCAACCTGTTCCGGCTTTTCGATGCCGATGTCAAAAATTGGTTCAATTCATCCGATTCCGAAAAGCCGCTTCTGAACGTGCTTTCACCGGGCGAGCTTGATGCCTATCTCGATTTTTTCCAGCTGCCCTATACACTCGTCAACAGCCTGGTGGTGCTGCGTGATTCAACCAAGATGCGCCGGTTGGAAAAAATGCGGAGCGACTTCGTAGCCAACGTCTCGCACGAACTGCGAACCCCGCTCACCGTCATCCATGGTTATCTGGAACTGATTGAGCAGCAGGAGAATCCGGAACTTCAGACCATCATCGGCGAGATGCAGAAGCAATCCAGCCGGATGAACCACCTTGTCGAGGACCTGCTGAATCTGTCACGGCTTGAGTCCGGAAACATGCTGCCTGAAGAAGCCATCAGTACCGGCACGCTGTTGCACACGCTGCAACAGGAAGCTATCGCACTCAGCCAAGGGCGCCATCAGATTACCCTTGTTCCCGATTACAACGGTCTGTTGATCGGGTCCCCGAAGGACATCCATAGTGCATTTTCTAATCTGGTCTCGAATGCCGTTCGCTATACGCCCACCGACGGCAGCATCGCCATCGGATTTCGCCGGAATGAGGTCAACGGCCTCGATTTCTGGGTACAGGATACCGGTTTCGGCATTCCGGCCGACCAAATCAGCCGGCTGACCGAACGCTTCTACCGTGTTTCAATAAGCCGTTCGCGCGAGCTCGGTGGTACCGGCCTTGGCCTTTCCATCTGCAAACATGTGCTGAATCTGCATCAAGCCGAACTGCACATCGAGAGCACGCCCGGCAAGGGCAGTCGCTTCCTCTGCCGCTTTCCGCCAGAGCGAGTGGCTTAACCGTCCCTGCCTCATCTGTTATGCTTGTTTAAAAGGCCCGACTGAAACTCATGAGCGATATTAACGATTATTCCGATTCGGACCTGTTCCTGAACCGCGAGCTGTCGCAGCTGGAGTTCAATTTCCGTGTGCTTGCACAGGCCCAAGATCCTGTAATTCCGTTGCTCGAACGCCTGAAATATCTGTGCATTTCCTGCACTAACCTCGACGAGTTCTTTGAAATCCGTGCCGCAACCGTTAAAACTGCGCTTCAGTACAAGGCGCCGCTGCTGCCGGACAACATGGATCCGCAGTTGGCTCTCGACAAAATCTATTTGCTCTCAAACCGGCTGGTCAAGGCGCAATATGCGCTTTGGAACGAGGTCCTGCGTCCGGAGCTGGCGGCCGCAGGCGTCCGCATCCTCGACCGTGCAAATTGGAATGCCACACAGCGACGCTGGCTTCATCACTATTTCAAGACTGAAGTGCTCCCCATCCTGTCGCCGTTGGCGCTCGACCCGGCGCATCCATTTCCGCAGATTCTCAACAAAAGTCTCAATGTGGCCGTGGTTCTGGACGGCAAGGACGCTTTCGGCAGACGCGGGGGCATCGCCATCGTAAGAGCTCCGCGTTCATTGCCGCGCATCATCCAACTGCCGGAATCGGTATCCGGCGGCCGTGACGATTTCGTATTCCTGTCGGCGATGCTCAGTGAATTCGTCGGGGACTCGTTTCCGGGCATGAAGGTAAAAGGCGCCTATCAGTTCAGGGTGACCCGCAATTCCGAACTGTTCGTCGATGAAGAAGAGGTCGAAAACCTCGCCAGTGCGCTCAAGGACGAGCTGCATTCACGCGGTTACAACCCCGCGGTCCGACTGGAGATTGCCAAGGACTGCCCGAACCGCATCGTCCAGGTACTTCTGGAAAATTTCAATCTTGCCGAAAATGCGGTATCCAGAATCAACGGACCGGTCAATCTCAATCGCGTGATCCAGGTCTATGACATGGCGAAGCGTGCCGACCTCAAGTTCCCGAATTTCAAACAGGGGCGCTCCACGCTCGATGAAGAGGACCCGTTCGGCAGCATCCGCAGCGGAGATATCCTGCTGCACCACCCCTATCAGAGCTTCAATGACGTTCTTGACGTGTTGCAGCATGCCGCCAGCGATCCGCATGTGCTTGCGATCAAACAGACGCTTTACCGGACCGGCAAGGACTCAAAAATCATTGAGCACCTGATAACCGCCGCGCACAACGGCAAGGATGTTTCGGTCGTGGTCGAACTACGCGCGCGTTTCGATGAAGAAGCCAATCTCAATCTTGCTAACCGCCTCCAGGAAGCAGGCGTTCAAGTGATTTACGGCGTCGTCGGCTTCAAAACCCACGCCAAGATGATGCTGATTGTCCGGCGTGAGGGCAAGACATTGCGCCGTTACGCGCACTTGGGTACGGGCAATTACCATGCCGGCACCGCGAAGGTGTACACCGATATCGGTCTGCTGACCTGCCATCCCGGAATCACCCAGGACGTGCACTCGATTTTCCAGCAGCTGTCCGGCTTGAGCAAGCCGATTGCGCTGAAACATCTGCTGACTTCGCCTTTCACCCTGCACGCAAGTCTTCTCAAGAAAATTAAACGCGAAGAGAAACTTGCCCGCGAGGGAAAGAAAGGTCACATCATCGCCAAGATGAATGCCATCAACGAGCCTGAGGTCATCAAAGCGCTTTATGCGGCATCCCAGGCCGGCGTCACCATTGAATTGATTGTTCGCGGCGCCTGCTGCCTGCGCCCAGGCGTGCCCGGACTATCCGATAACATCACCGTCCGCGCCTTGGTCGGCCGCTTTCTCGAACACAGCCGTGTCTACTGGTTCGCCAATAATGGTAAATCCGAGATTTACTGTTCCAGCGCCGACTGGCTCGAGCGCAATCTGCTGCGGCGTGTCGAAACCTGCTTTCCGGTAATCGAACCCGAACTTGCCCAACGGGTCTTTACTGAAGAACTCGAATACTACCTTCGCGACAACTGCCAATCCTGGATGCTGAATGCGGACGGAAGTTACCGGAAAATCGTCCGTGCCGAGTCCGAACCCGTGTTCTGTGCGCAGGCCCGCCTTCTCTCCGAACTCTGCCGGAAGCGATGAAAAACAGCCGCTACAATCCAGCACTGAAAGATGGCGACCTGGTCGCCGCGGTCGACCTCGGCTCGAACAGCTTCCATATGGTGGTGGCCCGGCATGTGCTCGGGCAGCTGCGCATCATCGACCGCATCAAAGAACACGTCATGCTTGCGGACGGACTCGATGCGGACAAGAACCTGAACCCGAAAGCGGCCAAACGCGCACTCGATTGCCTTGCACTGTTTGGTCAACGTCTGGCCTATGTCAAGCCGGTCAACGTGCGTGTAGTCGCGACCAACACCATCCGCACCATGGTCAATCCCGATGCCTTTCTGGCCAAGGCCGAGGCCGCCATCGGGCACCGCATCGAAGTCATCGCCGGCCGTGAAGAGGCGCGGCTGATCTATCTCGGCGTCGCGCACGACAAGCCGCCGGGAAAAGGTAAACGTCTGGTCATCGACATCGGCGGCGGGTCCACGGAGTTCGTGCTTGGCCGAGGCTTCGATATCATCGAACGTGAAAGTCTGCAGATCGGTTGCATCGCCAATCTTCACCGCTTTTTCCCCGGCGGAAAGTGGACTGCGCGCCAATGGCAAAAGGCCAAGAACCAGATTGCAGTCGACATGCAGCCGTTCGTGCGCAACTACCGCAACCAAGGATGGAAGGAGGCTTACGGCGCTTCGGGCACCATCAAGGCTCTTTCCGATATTGCTAAAAGCCGTGCAATGAGCGACGGGACCCTTACCCTGAAGACATTGCAGCTGCTGCGCCAGGAGCTCATCGAGTTCGGAACGATGCAGAACATCCGTTGGCCGCAGATTTCAGTGTCGCGGAGACATTCCATTGCGGGCGGCCTGCTCACGCTTGAAACCGCCTTCGAAGAGCTGGGTATCGAAAGCATGCAGACCAGTGATTATGCACTGCGTGAAGGCGCGCTCTTCGATATACTCGGCCGCAACAAAGACCATGACCCGCGCCTGGGCTCAGTCAAAGCGCTGCAGGAACGCTATTCCATCGACATGGAGCAGGCTGAGCGGGTCGAACATTACGCACTGACTCTGTTCGATCAGGTCCGGAAGTTCTGGGATCTCGATGCGATAGACCGGGAAACCCTGTCCTGGGCATGCAAACTCCATGAAATCGGGCTCGCCGTGGCCCATAGCCAGCATCATCATCATGGCTCTTACCTCATCGAGCATTCCGATATTTCCGGCTTTTCCAAGACCGAGCAGCACCAGATCGCAGTTCTGATTCGAAACCAGCGCCGAAGCATCCATTTCAAAAGCCTGCTGACCCTGAACGAATCGCGGGCAATCCGCGCGCTGCGCTGTATTCTGCTATTACGGCTTACCATTCTGCTTTACCGCAGCCATTCCGCTGAAAAAATTCCAAAGCTCAAGCTGTCAGTCGTGCACTCCAAGCTTCAGTTCGAAATCCCACGCAAATGGCTGGCCAAACATCCGTTGACACGGTCGGACCTCGACAATGAAATCGCCTACCTGAAGGCCGCGGACATCGCGCTGGCCGTCATTGAGAAGTAAATGAATTATCTGCACGGATTCCATGCCGGCAACCATGCCGATGTCCTCAAACATATGGTATTGCTGGCGTTGCTGGCACGGCTGAGACAGAAGGAAAAGCCTTTTTTCGTGCTCGATAGCCATGCCGGACGCGGCCAGTATCTCATTCAAGGCGAACAGGCGCGCAAAACCGATGAAGCCCGTGGCGGCATCTTCAAATTGATTGTCCTGAAGAAACTCCCGGAAGTGCTCAACAACTACCTTAAGCAGGTGGAAAGGGTCAATCCTGTCGGTGGCCTCATCAACTATCCGGGCTCACCGCTTCTGATTGCGCAGCAGCTTCGTGACAGCGACCGACTGGTGTGCGTGGAAATGCAGAAAGGCGAAGCCGATGCCCTCAAACAGCTGTTCGCGCACGACGGGAAGGTACAGGTGCAGCAAGGGGACGGCTATCAGGCGGTCAAAGCGCTGTTGCCGCCCACGCCACGCCGCGGCTTGGTGCTGATTGACCCGCCCTACGAAGCCCAGGAACAGGAATACACACAGATCCTGCAGTGTCTTCAGGACGGTCTCAGTCGTTGGCCGACCGGTCAGTTCGCGGTCTGGTACCCGATCAAACAACGCGCAGCAATCAAATTCTTCCTACGCAGGGCTGCGCAACTGCCCTGCCAGACTGCTCTGGCGGTCGAACTTCTGGTGCGTCCCGATAACTCGCCGCTACGGATGAACGGCAGTGGCATGCTACTGATCAATCCACCCTACCGTATCGATGCCGATCTGCACCCGGGCATGCGGCAACTGGCCGAACTGCTCGACGACGGCGGATCCTCGTTCACCATGAAGTGGCTCAAAACCGAGAATCCCGAAGCCGCAAACTGATAAAATGGCGGCATGAGTTCCGCCTTGCTGCCCTTGCCAGCACCCAATCACCTGCTGACTACCGTCAAGTCACCGCCCAATGGGGCGGCCCTGGCTTATGTCATCCAAGCCCAAGCTATGGCACATCACCGTCTGCAGGTGGTGGTGGTGTCCGACAGTTACCGGGCACAGCAACTGGAGCAGGATCTGCGCGCCCTTCGCACCGAACTGCCCATCCTGCACTTTCCGGATTGGGAAACCCTGAGCTACGACCAGTTCAGCCCCCATCCAGATCTGGTTTCCCAGCGTATAGATTGCCTATACCGGCTGCCCCAAAGCAACCGGGGAATTCTTGTAGTTCCAGTAACCAGTCTGATGCAGCGCATTACGCCCGTGGACTGGATTGCCGCCCAGGTGCTCGACCTATCCGTCGGAATGAAGCTCGACCTTCAGGCCGAACGCGGACGTCTGCAGAAATTCGGATACCGGCACGTTCCGCAAGTGATGGATGCCGGTGATTTCTCGATACGTGGTTCCATCCTGGATCTGTTTCCTGCCGGATCGGCCTTTCCGATACGCATTGAACTGCTGGATGACGAAATCGAATCACTTCGTTTGTTCGATCCGGAATCCCAGCGCTCGGGAGAGACCCGGAAAAGCATCAAGCTGCTGCCGGCCCGCGAATTTCCACTCGATGCACAGGCCTGCAAACATGCGCGCGAACAGTTGCTTGAACGGTTCGAGATCAACCCCCGGAACTGCGGCCTTTATGCCGATCTTAAAGAAGGCGTAGCACCGGCCGGAATCGAATACTACCTTCCGCTTTTTTTCACCGAAACCGCCAGTCTGATCGACTACCTACCCGCGGACTTCGATTTGCTGCTTGCACCCGATGTCCTGAATGCCTCAGATCAGTTCTGGCGGCAGACCACCGAACGCTATGAACAGCGGCGGCACGATATCGAGCGTCCGGTCTTGGCACCGGCTGAGTTGTATTTCACACCCGAGGCCCTGCGTGCCCGCTTCAACCAGCATCACCGCTACCAGTTGCTCAGTGCAGATGAACCCGGCTATTCGGCCGCGGCAACCCTGGCCCTGACACCGCCATTCAGCGGCGCATGGCTTGATTCGGCACGAAAATCCGGGCAGGCCCTGATCGATTTCCTCGTGTCCTATCCCGGAAAAGTGATTCTGGCCGCCGACAGTGCCGGCCGCCGGGAGTCCCTGAAAACACTTTTCAAGGATGCCGGCATCGACGCCATGATGGCAAGTGATTGGCAGGAAGCCTTCCATGCCGCCGAACCCCATCGGCTGATGCTGACCAGCGCGGACCTGTCGGACGGTTTCAGTCTAATCACTCCGCCACTGACGGTTCTGACCGAGCGTCAACTGTTTCCCGAACGCGTCAACCAAAGCCGGCGCCGGAAAAACAAACAGAAAGATCCCGAGGCGATCCTGCGTGATCTCAACGAAATCAGCATCGGTGCACCGATCGTGCATGAAGACCACGGTGTCGGGCGTTATCAGGGTTTGGTCAGCCTTGAAACCGGCGGCATGCCCGGTGAATTCCTCAGCATTGAATATGCCAAAGGCGACAAGCTCTATGTGCCGGTCGCACAACTGCATCTGGTATCGCGCTACTCCGGGACCAGCGCCGAGCATGCCCCGTTACACAGTCTGGGCGGGGAGTCTTGGGATAAGGCCAAGCGCAAAGCTGC
Organism: Arenimonas sp.; assembly: GCF_044353605.1. GTDB lineage: Bacteria > Pseudomonadota > Gammaproteobacteria > Xanthomonadales > Xanthomonadaceae > Arenimonas. Next base: position 14,997 of record NZ_JBILBO010000001.1, read on the forward strand.
GGAAAGGGTCCATGACGTAGCAGCCGAACTGCTGGAGATCCAGGCCAAGCGCCTGGCCCGGGAGGGTTTCGCCCTGGATACCGAGCGCGCACTTTACGAACGTTTTTCCGCTGGATTCCCGTTCGAGGAAACACCGGACCAGGAACAGGCCATCGAGGCAGTGCTTTCAGACATGGCGCAGGCGCATCCGATGGACAGGGTGGTCTGCGGCGATGTCGGCTTCGGCAAAACCGAGGTGGCGTTGCGGGCTGCTTTTGTCGCCGCCATGGCCGGAAAACAAGTGGCAGTTCTGGTGCCGACCACGCTGTTGGCGGAGCAGCATTTCCGGAATTTCAGTGACCGATTCGCCGATTGGCCGATCCGCATCGAGGTGCTTTCCCGTTTTAAAAGCACGAAGGAAATCAAACAGGCACTCGATCTGCTCGCCGTCGGTAAAATCGATATCATCATCGGTACGCACCGGCTTCTACAGAAAGACGTGGCTTTCGATCGTCTTGGACTGGTCATTGTCGATGAGGAACAACGCTTCGGTGTTCGCCATAAGGAAACCCTGAAAGCATTGAAAGCGGACGTGCATTTGCTGACACTGACCGCCACGCCGATACCGCGCACACTGAACATGGCAATGAGCGGCCTGCGCCAGCTCTCCATTATCGGAACCCCACCCGCGCACCGTGTCGCGGTCAAGACTTTCATCTGCCCCTGGGACCAGAATACGCTTCTTGAGGCATTCCAACGTGAACTGGCCCGCGGCGGCCAGGTTTATTTTCTGCACAACGACATCGATACCATCGAGAAAACCGCCGCTGACCTCGAAACCATGTTGCCGGACGCACGCATCCGCATCGCCCATGGACAGATGCCGGAACGGCAGTTGGAAAAGGTCATGCTGGATTTCCATAAGCAGCGGTTCAACGTTCTTGTATCTACCACCATCATTGAATCCGGTATCGACATCCCAAGCGCCAACACCATCATCATCAACCGCGCTGACCGTTTCGGACTGGCCCAGCTACATCAGTTACGCGGCCGCGTCGGACGATCGCATCACCGCGCCTATGCCTACCTGATTGTGCCGGATCTCAAACGGATTACAGCCGATGCCCGGAAACGTCTGGACGCTCTGGCTTCGCTGGAAGAATTGGGCGCCGGTTTTACCCTGTCGACCCATGACCTTGAAATACGCGGCGCAGGCGAACTTCTCGGGGAAGGACAATCCGGCCAGATCACCGAAATTGGATTTGCACTGTACGCACAGTACCTGGAACGCGCTGTGGCTTCAATCAAGGATGGAAAAATCCCCGACGTGCTGGCCGCCATGCCTGCAAGTGCACAAGTCAACCTGCACAGCCCCGCGTTGCTTCCGGAAAGCATGATCGATGATGTACATACGCGCCTGATGCTTTACAAACGCATCGCTTCGGCCAAATCACCCGCCGATCTTCAAGAACTTCAGATTGAAATCATTGACCGTTTCGGTCTGTTGCCACCGGCAGCGGAACACCTGTTTTCCTGTGCCGAATTGCGCTTGATGGCAGAACAACTCGGTGTTCATCGCATCGACCTGCACGATACAGGAGGCTATCTGGCATTCGCAGCCAAACCCTCCATCGACCCGATATCCGTCATCCAGCTGATTCAACGCAATCCGAAGACCTATGCGATGCAGGGATCGGACCGCTTGAAGATCGCCAATAAAACTGAAAACGGCGAGCTACGCGCGCTGTTCCTGCGCGCCCTGCTGACGCAGCTGGGAGCAAGACCTTGAATGCCGGAAAATGCCGCAACGCCGCAATGCTTGCGCTGTTGATCAGCGGGGCGGTGTCTGCACAGAGCCATACGGTTTTTCTGGTACGTCATGCCGAGAAAGCCACCGAACCGGTATCCGACCCGCCACTCAGCGCGGCTGGAATGCAGCGTGCTGACACCCTCGCCCACCTGCTTGCCAATGCCAAACCCGTTGCAATCTACACCAGCCAATACCAGCGCACGCAACTGACCGCGAAACCGTTGGTCGATGCCGTCGGCATCGCCATAACGGTCGTACCGATTGATAAAGCCACCGCCACCGAATATCCGCAACAGTTGCGGGAACAGATCTGTGCACAGGCGCCCGACAGTAATGCCGTGATTATCGGTCACAGCAACACGATACCCGCCATTGCCACGGCCTGGACAGGCCATTCGGTTCGGCCGATTGCCGATGATGAATATAATCGAATACTAATGCTCAAGCTAAAGGAATGCATCGTCGTGGAATCACTCGATTTACGGTATTGAATAGATATTCCAAGGATTTACGCTAGAATCTGACCAAACACCATAAGGAAACAGCCATGAAAAGAGCAGTCTTGATATTGGCCGTCTGTGCAGCGCTGAGCGCGTGCGGCAACAAGGAAGAAGCAAGGAAAGCCGAAGCGGACTCCAAGGTCCTTTATGTCTACAACTGGAACGATTACATCGCCGAAGATACCGTGGCCGGATTCACCAAGGAAACCGGGATAAAGGTCGTCTACGACAGTAACGAAACCTTGGAAGCGAAACTGCTTTCAGGTTCCTCCGGCTACGATCTGGTATTTCCTTCCGCCCGCCCGTTTGCCGAAAAGCAGATCGCCGCTGGCGTCTACACAGACCTGGACAAGGGCGCACTCGCCAATCTGGGCAATCTCGACCCGGCGATTCTGAAATCGCTGGGAGCCATCGATCCGGGCAACGCCAAGCTCGTCCCCTACATGTGGGGCACCACGGGTATCGGCTACAACCTGAAAAAAGTCCGTGAAATCCTCGGGCCGGATGCCGCAATCGACAGCTGGTCGCTGGTTTTCGATCCTGAAACCGCCGGCAAGCTGGCGCAATGCGGCATCGCCGTTCTGGACGATCCGGAGGATGCCATCTCTTCGGCACTGCTATGGAAAGGCGTGGATCCGAGGGTTTCCGACAGCAAAGCGCTGGAAGCCGCAAAACAGGCCTTCCTTGGCACGCGTGCCAACATCAAGTATTTCCACTCCTCGCAGTACATTTCCGATCTCGCCAACGGTGACATCTGTGTTGCTATGGGTTACTCCAGAGACATATTCCAGGCGCGTGACCGAGCCGAAGAAGCCGCAAACGGTGTTGAAATCGAATTTTTCATTCCAAAAGAAGGTGCTGTTCGCTGGGTGGATGTCATGGCTATTCCTGGCGATGCCAAGAACAAGGCCAACGCCATGAAATTCATCGATTATCTATTGCGACCCCGGATTGCCGCGGATATCAGCAATTACGTGTCCTATGCCACTCCAAACACCCCGGCAAGGGCCCTGCTCGACCCCGAACTGGCTGCCGATGAGTCGGTGTATCCGAATGCCGAGGTCAGTGCCAAGCTGGTCGATCCGGTCAGTTTCCCGGCGGATGTACAGCGTGAGCGCGTGCGTTTGTGGACGACCATCAAAACCGGAAAGTGACTCACGAAGCACATTGAATTAAAAATGAACCCGCTCCGCCGGGTTTATTTTTTTGTCAGTTTCCAGCAGCGATGTATTTTCGGATTGCGCTCGAAATCCGGATCAATGGTCTGGGCCGAAATGTCCTCAATCACTGCAAAGGCCGATACGGCGGCGACATCCATTTTGAACTTCCGGAAATTGTTCGAGAAATAGCATACGCCATCATCGGCAACGACTGCCATGATCTTTTCAAGCAAAGCGATATGGTCTTTCTGGACATCGAAATCCGCGGCGCTGGCTGAATTCGAGAATGTCGGTGGATCGCAGAACACCAGATCGAACTTCTGCCGGCAGTTGCCAAGCCATTCCACGACATCGGCCTTGACCAGTTGATGGCTTCCACCCTGGATGTCGTTCAATTCGAAATTAGCTTCGGCCCAATCCAGATAGGTCGCCGACAGATCCACCGAAGTCGAAGCTGCAGCGCCACCTGCAATCGCCTGCACACTGGCGCTACCGGTATAGCAGAACAGGTTCAGGAAACGCTTGCCGCGCGCTTCGGCAACCAAACGCAGCCGTAATGGACGGTGATCGAGGAACAGACCGGTATCCAGATAGTCGAACAGATTCACCCACAATTTCGACACCCCTTCCTTGACCTGGATGAAATCGTGGGTATCATCCATGCGACCGTATTTGCTGCCGCCCTTGCCCCGTCGGCGCGTTTTCACCGAGACCTGTGCACGCGGCAATGCAAACACCGATTCGACCGCCTGCAGCAGTTCACCGAAGCGGCGACGGGTCGTTTCTTCCGGGATTTCGGACGGAGCTTCGTATTCCTGTACATGCAGGAACAGACGGTGTTCGCCGTCATCCTCGGGATAGAGATCGATGGCGGCGGCGTATTCGGGCAGATCGGCATCGTAGACGCGATAACAGGAAATATCGTTCTGCTTCGCCCACTTGCCGAACTTCTTCAGATTCTTCTGCAGCCGGTTGGCCACCATCAATGCACCGTCACCGAGCAGTTTGGGGCCGTCCCGCTCCAGACGAGGGCTGAACACCGGATCACAAAGCAGCAAGGTGCAGGGCAGCGCTCCGTTATGGAACTCGTATTTCTTCTTCGCGCGCAGACCGGTGGCATAAGCCAGCTCATCGTTGCCGCACAATAGAACAGCACGCCATTGGGGAACGCAGGCACTCAATGCATCGCCGGTTTCGCGGTACAGGGCCGTATCGGCTTGCAAGCGCTGGTTATACGGCATGTTGCAGACGACCAGACCTGAAGACTGGAGTGGCGCTTTCAATTGCGAAACGGATTGCCGCTCGAACCGGATTAACTCGGCAAGTCCAGCCCGGTCGCAATTGGCCACGGCCTTGCGCAACACATCCGCCTGTGTGTCGTATCCGGTAAACACCGGCTTCAGCGCACTGCGTCCGTCGTCGGCGCGTCGGCGCGCCTCCGTTCGTAGCGACTGCCAAGCCTCGACATCCAAGCCGAGCCACTTGGTCGGCAGATTGTCGCCATGCCGATGCAGGCCGGGCGCTTCATCGGCGGCCATCAATGCCGCTTCAATCAGCAGCGTGCCACTGCCGCACATCGGATCCAGCAGACCACCGCCTTCCCGGTAAACCTGCAGCCATTTGCCCCGATAGAGCATCGCGGCAGCCAGATTTTCCTTGATCGGCGCCTCGCCCTGCTCCTGACGCCAGCCGCGTTTATGCAGAGAGCCGCCACCCAGATCAACGGCGATATCCGCCTTGTCCTTCCGCACGTGCACGTTGATGCGCACATCGGGATGTTCAACGTCGACATCGGGGCGCGTTCCGGTCTGGGCGCGAAGCCGGTCGACGATGGCATCCTTGCTGCGCTGCGCCGCGTAACGCTCGTGGGTCAGGGTCTGGCTGGAAATGCGGGCATCAATGGCAAAGGTCGCACCCGGACCGATATGCTTCGCCCAATCAATGGCATGTACGCCCTGATACAGGTCCTGTTCGTTCTGACAGTCAAAATGGGCAATCGGCCACAGCACCCGAGAGGCCAGTCGCGAATGCATCACCAGTCCGAGCGCATCGCTCAGGCTACCCTCGGCATTGACCCCGGCCATCGTGGCGGTCGCTTTGACACCCATGGCGGCGGCCTCGTCGACCAGGAGATACTCCAGGCCTTTGGCGCAGGATAAAAAGAACTTCACGACAAGCCGCCAAGGAACAGCGCGAATTGCTGGGCACAGAAGTCGACATGCGCACCCAGCCGGTGATCGTCATTGACCAGACAGATCCGGGCCTGATGGTGCTTGGCCCATTGGGCGACATCATCGGCGGGTATAAGTTCATCGTGCCAACCATGCACAATCGAAAGTGGCACGGCGGATGTCTGTAGACGCATTTCATGGCCTTCCAGACTAATCGGTGGTGCCATCAGGAACAGACCGCGGACCGGCATGCGCAAGGAGACCTGAGCAGAGATGAAGGCCCCCATGCTGGACCCAGCCAGAACGACCGGGCCGTTGATGGCGGCGGTGAGCTCCTGCAGGCGTGCAATCCGGGACTGAACATCGCCCAAAGGCGGCATGACAGTGTCCAGATCCCGGTAATCCGGGCGCTCGCAGCTCCAGCCCAGCAAATCGCAGGCCTGCGCCAGTGCCGTGGCCTTGGTGGCATCGGGCCCGCTGTTGAGTCCGTGCGAAATGATGACGTGTCCGCTCATGCAGCTGTTCCCGTTAAAGCCCGGATGCTGAAAGCGACCGGCCGGCGATGGTATTATGTCGCCATTATGAATGATTTAAGCCCCGCATGGCCAATCCGACAAGACCGACTGCCCTATGAAGCGAAGTTGGATGTCCGCGAAATCGCCCAGATCGACCTGGTGGTGATGCACTGTACCGAACTGCCCGATCTGGCCATGGCCCGCGAATACGGCGAGCGTGTTCTTTATCCTGCCGGCACCGGCAATAGCGGGCATTACTACATCGACCGCGATGGTGGCGTGCATTGCTATGTTGGCCCGGATTTCGTCGCGCATCACACCCGTGGCTACAATCCGCGCGCTATTGGCATCGAGTTGGTCAATACCGGCCGTTACCCGGACTGGTACCGCAGCGACCACCAAGACATGAACGAACCCTACACGGACATGCAAATCCGGGCGACTTCCGCATTGCTTCTGCAGTTAAAGACTGTTCTCCCCAATCTGCAGCTTATTGCCGGGCATGAGGACCTTGATACGGCGGAGGTCGAGGCCAGTGACAATCCCGAACGCTGGGTTCGCCGCAAGTGCGATCCTGGCCCACATTTTCCTTGGTCGCGGATTCTGTCCGAGACCGGTTTGACCCGTCTGCTACCGGAGGCCACGGCATGAGTGCTCCTGTCGTCAACGAACTAATCGATCTGCTGACCCTGGAACGTCTGGAAGAAAACCTGTTCCGTGGCCAGAGTCGGGATATCGGAACCAAATACGTGTTCGGCGGCCAGGTGCTGGGACAATCGCTCAGTGCCGCCCAGCAGACGGTGGATGACGAACGCACCGTTCACTCGCTGCACGCTTATTTTCTGCGTGCCGGCGATATCGACGCGCCCATCGTGTTCGATGTCGACCGTTCGCGCGACGGCCACAGCTTTTCCGTCCGCCGGGTAACCGCGATTCAGCACGGCAAACCCATTCTGGTGTTTGCAGCCTCGTTCCAAAAGCAGGAACCGGGCGTCGAGCATCAGTTCCACATTCCGGAAGTGCCGCAACCCGAAGATGTACCGCCGCAGACGCCGCCAAGCCCGGAGGTCATGGCCGGACTTTCAGCGAAAATGCAGCGCTGGCTCTCCCGCATGGGACCCTTCGAAATGCGTCCGGTATATCCCCGCGACGAACTCAACCCAAGCAAGCGGCCGCCCTACCAGCAGGTTTGGTTCCGGCTGATGGATAAAATCGGTGATGATGCCAATATGCACCGTGCCATGCTGGCTTATGCCTCCGACTTCTATCTACTCGGTACCAGCACCTTTCCCAGCGGCATCAGTTATTACCAACACAATGTACAGATGGCCTCGCTTGACCATGCTCTTTGGTTCCATCGGCCGTTCCGCATTGACGACTGGCTGCTGTATTCGCTCGACAGCCCGTCCGCCAGTGGCGCACGTGGACTGGCGCGCGGCAGCATCTATACACGTGACGGCATTCTGGTAGCCTCGGTTGCGCAAGAGGGCCTGATTCGGGTGACCGATGGCCATATGGAGAAGTCGGCATGAGGATGATGTTCAGCTCGGCACGACTCGAGAACGTCGAACATGTCCGTAAACTTTTTGAAGACGCGGATATCGCTACCAAAATCGTAGGCGGCCGCAGCTACAAGACCTATTCCCGTCGCGGGTTCAGCTATAACGAGCGCCAATCTGCATCGAATGAGCCCCAGCCCCAGCTCTGGGTCTTACGCGCCGACGATTACCGGCGCGCGCGCGAGATACTCTTGGAGAACGGGCTACTGGATGCCAGCCCAGAATCCTATATACCCGAAAGCTATCGGCAACAGAAGAAATCAATCCCTGCACCGGCAGACCGACTGAACAAAGCGCGCATGGCGCTGCTTGTGGCCGTCATCGCTTTGATGGTGATTCAGGGAATCCGTCTGATGAATCAGACCTGATTTTCAACGACGACGTTTAAGCAGAACACCGAGCAAGCCTGCAATCAGCAGCAGCGCAGCAAATGCCGCATAAGGGCTGTAGTACCAGGGATCAGAAGCCGTCACTGCAGTCGGTACAGCCGCGGTCGCAGTATTTCCAGGCTGTTCGCCTTTTTCCAATTGCTGCATGCGCTCCGTCAGCTGTTTGATCTGGGAGTTCTGGAGCTCGATAAGGCGTTTGCTCTCTGTCTGTAACTTGGCGGCTTCATCGAGCTGGTTCCGGAGATTGGCTATCTCAGCCTGTCGGGCGACTATTTCTTCCTGGGTGAGGGAATTTTCGGCACGGAGTTCCGCACCTTGGCCCGATTTACTGGCGCCGGACTGACTGCCTGCATTGTTCATGGTACCTACCGTGGGCACGATTTTGAGTCGCCCTTGATTGAGTGGAAGCGCCTTGCCCGGACCATTCGCTACTGGCGCCGTGGATGGGCGGCTAAGACGATTGGCCGCGCCAAGCACTGGGGCCGGCTGGGCCTGAACTTTCCGGGCCCACTGCCCAGCAAGCAACCCTGCACTGTCATCCGGCAACAGAGCGCGCACTTGCTCTTCGTCGGGAAGACGCAAAATACTACCGCGTTTGAGACGGTTGGCATCGCCCTGAATAAACGCCTCCGGATTGGCGCGCTGGATGGCGGTCATCATCTGGTTCAGGCTGACCGTAGAGGTTTGTGTCTGTTTGTGCGCAATGGCGATGGTGTAAAGGCTTTCGCCGTTTTGGACTTCCCTTTGATTATCCGGTGTCGCTGGAATCTGGCGGATAGCCGGAGCAGGCGAAGCGGAAGCTGGCGCTGAAACATTACGGACAGGCGCCGGTTTCGGCGGGGACTCTTCCGCTGGTTTCGGTTCAGGCACTGACTGCTTCTGAGCCATCGGCGCCGGTTTCGGTTCAGACCCGGTCGGCACAGCCGCTGTCCGGGTGATGGGCGCTGCCGTCGGCGCTGCAACGACCGGCGTCAGCGTCACCTCAGGGGCATCGATGGTCTGTACGGCTGCCTTGGATATGAAGGGCGGATCGACCAGAGCCGTCATTTCCTTGATTTGCCGGCCTCCGTTGCGCCAACTGGCATCAATCAGGATGTTCAGAACCGGTTCGTAAAAGGGGCGAGCTGTGCTCAACTGCACGAACGGACGACCCGAATCATCGATTTGAAGACGGACCTGAAGATCAGCGTAAATATTACGGTCTATGCCAAGCCTGCGAAACGCATCTTCGGAGGCCAATTGCACCGTGAGCGACTGCAAGTCCGCGTCATCGGCATCATAAACCGGTATGCGTGCGGACAGCGGCTGACCGAGTCCGGATTGCATCTGCACCTGGCCAAGCGTAACTGCATAAGCCGGCAGACAAGATAGCCAAGCGAATACCAAAAGTACGATCAGCTTGTATGTACTTCGGGTCATGTTTTTCCCCAGACGACAATCACCGTTTATTCGCCAAAAGCTCGGCAATCTGTACCGCATTGAGTGCCGCGCCTTTACGGATATTGTCGGAAACCACCCACATATTCAAGCCATTCTCACAGGAAATATCCTCGCGGATACGACCGACATAGACGGCATCGGTACCGGAGGCGTGGGTCACCGGGGTCGGGTAGCCGCCTGCAGTACGGTCGTCGACTACCGTCACTCCTGGTGATTTTTCAAGCAGGCTGCGTGCTTCAGCCGCGGTTATTTTTTTTCGTGTTTCGACATGTACCGCCTCCGAGTGTCCGTAGAATACCGGGACACGGACCGCAGTCGGATTGACTTGGATGCTTTCATCCCCCAGGATTTTCCGGGTTTCCCACACCAATTTCATTTCTTCCTTGGTGTAGCCGTTATCGAGGAAATCATCGATGTGCGGAATCAGATTGAATGCGATTTGCACCGGAAACCGCTTCGGGTCGGGATCTTTGAAACTGAGGATGTTGGCGGTCTGCCGGCCGAGCTCTTCCAATGCGGAACGGCCAGCGCCGGAAACCGATTGGTAGGTGGCGACATTGATCCGGCTGATGCCGACTGCGCGGTGAATTGGTGCAAGCGCCACTAGCATCTGCATTGTGGAGCAGTTCGGATTGGCAACGATTCCGCGCGGGATGCTGTCCAATGCCTTGGGATTGACTTCGGAAACCACCAAAGGCACATCCGCATCCATCCGGAACGCGGAGCTGTTGTCGATGACGATGGCACCGGCTGCCACGAACTTGGGGGCGTATTCTTTTGAAATCAAGCCGCCGGCAGAGAACAGTGCAAAATCGACTCCGGTTGGATCGAAGCCGGCCAGATCCTGTACCGTGATTTTCCGACCGTCATACTCAATCTGCTCGCCGGCAGAACGTTCAGAAGCAAGCACATGCAGGGATGCAACCGGGAACCGGCGCTCCTGCAGGATAGAAAGCATGGTCTGACCAACAGCGCCGGTGGCGCCAACAACTGCAACAGTAAATGTTTTCATCATTCGTGCATTCTACGGGGTATCGGGAGTCAAAGGGGGCGACCCGGAACCAGTGGTGTCTGGGCGGGAACATCCCCGCATTGGGCGCGGTGCCGCAAGGCCAAATCCATCAGGCATAGCGCCAGCATGGCTTCACAGATCGGTGGTGCGCGTAACCCTACACAGGGGTCGTGACGGCCGGTGGTAACGACTTCGACTGAATTGCCTTCGGAATCGAGACTGTTGCCGGGCAGACGAAGACTGGATGTCGGTTTGAAGGCGACCTGACAGGTGATGTCCTGCCCGGTGCTGATACCGCCGAGAATGCCGCCCGCTTGATTACTCAGGAAGCCCTCGGCACTCATCAAGTCGCGATGCATGCTGCCGGGCTGGCTGACCGAGGCGAATCCAGCACCGATTTCAACACCTTTGACCGCATTGATTGACATCATGGCGGATGCGATTTCGGCATCGAGCTTGCCATATATAGGTTGTCCCCAACCGACCGGTACACCGGATGCCTGCACGAAAACCCGGGCACCCAGGGAGTCGCCGGACTTGCGGGCGGCATCGAGCAAGGCCTCGAGCTCAGACACTTGCGCTGCGACAGGCCAGAAAAACGGGTTGCTTTCGACCACCGACCAATCCACGGCCTGAGGCATAAGGGCCTGCAGCTGTCCGATCTGGTTGATGCCGGCATGAATCTGGATGTCGTAGCTTTCGAACAGCCATTTCTTGGCAATTACTCCGGCCGCCACACGCATGGTGGTTTCACGCGCGGATGACCGTCCGCCGCCACGTGGATCACGGATACCGTATTTGTGATGGTAGGTGTAATCGGCATGGCCCGGACGGAACTGTTCGGCAATGCCGGAATAATCCTTCGAGCGGGCATCGGTGTTGCAGATCAACAAGGCGATGGGCGTGCCGGTGGTTCGTCCAGCGTAAACGCCCGAGAGTATTTCGATGTCATCCGCTTCATGACGCTGGGATGTGTGACGGGTCTTGCCGGTAGCGCGGCGGGCCAGATCGGTCCGGAACTCCCCGGGGCTGATGGCGATTCCAGGCGGACAGCCGTCGATGACGCATCCGATGGCGGGGCCGTGGCTTTCGCCGAACGTCGTGACTGTAAACAGTTTTCCGAAACAGTTGTCCGACACGGGTTTCCTTTAGCGAATGGACGCCAGTTGGCTGATGCGTTCATGATGGGCGAGGATATCGTTGCGGTCAATCGCAAAAATTCCCATCTGACCGACTTTGAACTCCACCCAGGCGAACGGCACCTCCGGCAACAATTGCATCAGGTGGCGCTCGCTTTCACCGACTTCGCAAATCAGCAGGCCATGTTCGGACAGATGCGCGGGAGCATCACGGAGGATCTTGAGGGCGAAATCAAGACCATCGTCGCCGGCACGCAGTCCCAGATCCGGTTCATGCGCATACTCTTTGGGCAGCGCATCGGTTTCGTCATTGGTGACATAGGGGGGATTGGTCACGATCAGGTCGTAGACCTTACCGACCAGTCCCGAAAACAGATCGCTTCTGATGAGATGGCAGTTGTCGGCATAAAGTCGGGCTTTGTTTTCAGCCGCCAGACTGAGCGCCTCATCCGAGATATCGACGCCATCGACCCGCCAATCGGGGTTGTAGTGGGCCATCGCAATGGCAATGCAGCCCGAACCTGTGCACAGATCCAGCGCTGAATGCACAGGGCGACCACCCAACCACGGCTCGAAACCGGACTCAATCAGCTCGGCAATCGGCGAGCGGGGCACCAAGGCACGGGCGTCGGACTTGAAATTCAGACCGGCGAACCAAGCCTCGCCAGTGAGGTAACAGGCCGGAATACGCTCATCGATACGACGCCGGAATAGCGCCAGAACGGCCTCCTTTTCCTCGGCAGTCAATCGGGCCTGACCATAGGCCGGTCCGATATCATGCGGCAGATGCAGGGCGTGCAACACCAATTGGGTGGACTCATCCAAGGCGTTGTCAAAACTGTGGCCGAAAGTCAGACCAGCGCGGCCGAATGCGCTCGCTCCGTAACGGATGAAATCGATGATGCTGGACAATTCGGCGGTCATGGTCATTCCGGTGCAATTCAATACCCGTATTATAGCCCCAGAGGCTATAATTCAGGCTGAAAAACGCCTTTTAGAGCCTTCGCATGAACCGAAAAATCCTCCTGATCCTCATTGCCGCATTGGCAGCTGGCCTTGGCCTGGCGCTCTCGGTGGCCGTGTTCAAGCCGGTATTGCCTGCCAAGCCGTTGCCGGCGCTGACGGCGGCCAAGGTCATTGACAGTCCTCGCGCCCTGCCCCCGTTTCAGTTGCAAAGCGCAACTGGACCGCTCACTGCCGAGCAGCTCAAAGGCCACTGGACGGTCGTATTTATCGGATTTACCCATTGCCCCGATGTTTGCCCGACGACTTTGACCGATATGGCACGCGCACAAGCTCTTTGGGATATAGCTGGACTGAAGTCCAAGCCCAAACTGCTGTTTGTTTCCATCGACCCGGAACGCGACACGCCTGAAAAAATCGCCGAATACGCCGCCTATTTCCATAAAGACACCCTGACGGCCACTGCCGCTGAACCGCAATTAACGGAATTCACCCGTTCGCTCGGCTTGGTCTACATGAAAGTTCCACAGGGGGATTCCTACACCATGGATCACTCAGCCACCTTGGTGCTGCTCAATCCGCAGGCCGAATTTGCCGGCATCATCCGCCCACCCCTCAAGCCGGAGGCCATCGGCGCGGATCTGCTTGCACTGGCAAAAGCCCGCCCATGAAAATCGCCTCGCTCGCACAGTACCTGCTGCCGCACCGGTTGCTTTCGCACCTAGCCCACCGGTTGGCGTATTCGAAAACCCCTTGGATCAAACACCGTTTCATCCACACGATTCTGGCCAATTTCGATGTCAATCTCGCGGAAGCCGCCAATTCCGACCCGGACAGCTACGAAAGCTTCAATGCCTTCTTCACCCGCGCCCTGAAACCCGGCGCCCGCAGTCCGGATGCCGATCCACGGACGCTGATTCTGCCGGCCGATGGCAAAGTCAGCCAATGCGGAAAAATCGAAAACGGACGCATCTTCCAGGCCAAAGGTCAGGACTACACCGCTGCCGAACTGTTGGGTGATCCCGAAATGGCGAAGGCCTACGCGAACGGCGTATTCATGAACATCTACCTGTCGCCGCGCGATTACCACCGCGTGCACATGCCCTGGGCCGGCACGCTGACCGAAACCCTGCATGTTCCGGGACGTCTGTTCAGTGTGTCACCGGGCACGGTGGCCGATGTCCCCCGCCTGTTCGCCCGTAACGAACGCCTGGTCTGCCACTTCGACACCGACTTCGGGCCGATGTGTTCGGTGATGGTGGGCGCGATGTTGGTTTCCGGCGTGGAAACGGTCTGGAATGGCGTCAATATCCCGGAATACGCCGATGCGCCGAAACGGCTTGATTTCCGTGGCAAGAACATCCGCCTGGAACGCTTTGCGGAAATGGCGCGCTTCAACTACGGATCGACCGTGATTTTGTTATTCCCCGAAGGGGCTGTGCAGTTGGATGAATTTGAACATCAAGCGCCGACCGTACTCGGCAAGCGCCTGGGCCTCTGCCTGAGCTGATTTATGGCTTGCCGGCAGAAATCGGCGGACAGGTCAGCGGTGCATCTTTGACCAAGCGGTAGTGGCTACCGGCGATGACGGCATCCGCCATTTGAGCCGGTGCGGCGGCAATACGTCCAAGCCGCAGGGCATCATTGATCGGTCCACAATCATGCGGGACCGAGATGTTGCCCTCATGCTCCCATCCGCCTTTGTTCAAGCGGAATACGAAAAGCGGCCCAACCTCTTGACGGATCAGCACCTCGGAAACGCCATCGGCGGTCAAATCCACTAAAAAGACATCGCAGGACTTACCGCTGTCATGCAGGCAGTCCGGATACTTCCATGCATTGTCTTTGATGCTTTCCTGCCAGTTCTGCGCCAGAAAACTTTCCGGAACAACCTGCCCCGGGGTTCGCACGCTGAGGTTCAGAGCCAGTAACTTGCGGTCGATTTTTTGCGGTTGTGCATTCCACAGCGCGTCTTTTTCAAGCGCGGCTTTCGCCTTCATGGTGATGACGGCAGCATCTTTCCCGGATGAAGTGGCGGCCAGATTCTTCAAAGCAGCCGTGCCGAAACGTTGCCCCTGGAAACGCAGGTAGTCGTAATCGAACTTTTCAGCATTGACCTTGCCTGCTTTGAGATGCGCCATCTGGCTGTTGACGGAAATACGTGCCGGATCGAGCACCGGCGAGAAAATAGCCAGTAACAGGAACAGCAGAATGAAAGCGGTGCCGATATTGACCGGTGCGATCCGCGACAGCCACTGCGGGCTGCGCAGCGCCGCCCAGAAATAGCCTGAGCCGCAACACAAGGCGACCACTAGGCAGAACGCCGCCACCAGACGGTCGACCGTCCAACCGTATTGACCGACCCGCAGACTCAGGGCATAGGTGGCAATCAACGCCAAGGGCAAAATCAGCGCGGCGGCAATCCGGGCGATGAAACGAATCAAAGGAGCAATTTCTTCAGTGACACTGCCATCCTGGAAAGCAGCATTGATCAGAATGGCCAGCACCGCCGATGCCGCCAGCAGAAGCGCTGTGGCCGCTTTGGTGGCCCAGAGCGGTTCCAATCCGGTAAACGGCAAGGCGAGCAGGAATCCGCCAATCAACAACACGGCCACCGGCAGAATCCAGGACAGCAACACCAGCACCAGACTGCGAACGCCATGCACGATGGCCGGACGGACATCGGTGATGTGCATGGCATAGGCGAACGCGAAGGTGGTGACGGGAATGGCGAACCACGGCTCATCCAGCACATTCTTGAGGAATGCCAGTTTGATCATGTCGAACAGGGCTGCACCGAGCAGCAATACCAACCAGATGATGCCGGTAAACAACGCCGCGAAGGCAAACTGGATCAGCAGCTTGGTTGCGCTTTCGAAATAACTCCGGTAACCGGCGATCAGGCGTCCGTCAAGAACAGCGGCACCGACCATGGCATGGGCGATGAAAAATCCGGCGACGGCATGCAACCAGAACTGTGGCGAAGGATAACGGGCATCCTCAGCAAATTTCTGGGTATCCCAGTACGGCGCCCCGATTCCGCGCCAGATGTCATAGAACCCGAGCAGCGCCAGAACGGCAGCGGCTGGCACCAACCAGCGCCAGAGTGTCCGTGAAGGCATATGACCCAGCGCCGAGATCAGCAGCACGGGCACTAGGGTCATGACCAACAGCAAAGGGGCGAACAAGGCCGAATTTCCGGCGACCCAGAGCCGGCTCTCTGCAGCTTGGTAAATCAGATACAGCACCAGCCCCTGAAGCAAGCCAATCAATAGACGGCTTCCCGCCACGGAACGGCTAACCGAGGATTTCGGAACATAGCTTTCAACGCTGCTCATGGCTGATTTCCTGATGTTTGGCGTTTAGCCGTATTTGAGTTTCATGGCCAACACCGAGCCGGCCAATACAATGGTGATGCTGTTGGCGACGATGATCGGTGTCGATTCCAGCAAAATTCCGTAAACCAGCCATGCCAAGATGCCGGCGGTGAATATCGCATACATGCCCAGAGAGATATCCTGGGTTTGCTTGCTGCGCCAGACCTGGATGACCTGCGGAATGAAAGAAACGGTGGTCAGGGTGGCGGCCAGGAAGCCGAACAGTTCAGTTGCGTTCATGGCAGTCTCGATGGGGTCATGCTGCGATTATACCCACAGCGTATGGCACAATGTACGAAACCCCATTTACGGACGCAGCATGCGTTTCATCGCCCTTTTCGCCCTGTCCACATGTCTCGCCTTCATAGATGCGGTAGCGGCTTCGGAGACTATCCGGGTAGCTAGCTTTAATGCCTCCTTGTATTCGGACAGCGCCGTTGGGCTGATCCAGCGGTTAGAAAATGACGATATTCCTGCACGTAAAATCGCGGCCGTCATCCAGCACCAAAGGCCGGACCTGCTATTGCTCAATGAGTTTGATTACGATGCCGATGGCCGTGCGGCTGATCTGTTCCAGAAACGCTATCTCGGCAAAGCGCAATTCGGCCAAAAATCCATCGCCTACAAATACCGGTATTTCGCTCCGGTCAACACCGGTGTACCGAGCGGTTTCGATCTGAATAGCGATGGAAAAATCGAAGGCGGCAATGACGCCTTCGGCTTCGGTAATCATCCCGGTCAATACGGCATGCTGGTGCTGTCGAAATTCCCCATCGATAAACGAGCCGTCCGGACATTCCAGAAATTCCTTTGGAAAGACATGCCACGGGCACGGATTCCGACGCGTGCCGATAGTTCGCCGTGGTATTCGGAAGAAGCCTGGAATGCCTTCCGCCTGTCTTCGAAATCGCATTGGGATGTTCCGGTCGCCACGCCGATGGGCACCCTGCACTTTCTGGTCTCGCACCCGACGCCGCCGGTGTTCGACGGCCCGGAAGACCGCAACGGCAAACGCAATGCCGATGAAATCCGACTCTGGGGAGAGTATGTCTGGAACCGCGGAAGCGACTGGATTGTCGATGATCAGGGACAGCGTGGCGGCCTGAAGGATGGCGAACGTTTCGTCATCGCTGGCGACTTGAATGCCGATCCTGCCGACGGTGACGGGATTCCCGGCGCCATCACCGAGCTGCTTGAAAACCCGCGCGTGCTGAGAATGCTGACGCCGCGTTCCGAGGGCGCGGTGCAGGCGGCGGAGGCTGCGGGTGGCGCCAATAGCAAGCACCGCGGCTCACCGCGGCATGACACCGGCGATTTCGGGCCGAGAGTCGGCAATCTGCGTCTGGATTATGTGCTGCCCTCGGTCGGCTGGCAGGTCATCGGTAGCGGCGTTTTTTGGCCGAAGGTCGGTGAACCGGGCCGCGACTGGCTGGACGCCACCGACCATCGCATGGTCTGGGTGGATCTGCGCGGCGATTAAACCAGATCCACCTTGAGTGCGGCTGCGACGCGACGGGCCTTCTCACGCGCGGCTTCCAGAGATACGTCACGCGCCAGTGCCACGGCAACACGCCGGGAGCCCTCGACATACGGCTTACCGAACAGACGCAGGGCCGTTCCGGTTTCAGCCAGTGCTTCGGCCACGCCGCTGAATTCGGGAACGCCTGTTCCTTTTGCCAAAATCGCGACCGAGGCCGACGGACCGTAGTCGCGGATTTCGGGGATCGGCAGGCCGAGTATGGCGCGGGTATGCAAGGCGAATTCGGACAGCTCCTGCGATATCAGAGTTACTAATCCGGTGTCATGCGGACGTGGCGACACTTCACTGAACCAGACCTTGTCGCCTTTGACGAACAATTCGACGCCGAATAAGCCATAACCTCCGAGGTTATCGGTGATGGTGCGCGCGATGTCCTGCGCCCTGGCCCAAGCCGTTTCGCTCATCGGCTGCGGCATCCAGCTTTCGCGGTAATCGCCATCAATCTGCAAATGACCGACCGGTGCGCAGAAGGAAGTGCCGCCACGATGACGGACGGTGAGCAAGGTGATTTCGTAATCGAAATCGATGAAGCCCTCGACAATGCAACGGCCCATGCCGGCACGGCCGCCCGTTTGCGCCTTGTGCCAAGCGGCATCGATATCGGATTCGCTTCGGACGGTGCTTTGCCCTTTCCCAGAAGAAGACATGAGCGGCTTGATGACACAGGGAATCCCGACCTCCGGCAAGGCTGCTCGATAACCAGCCTCGTCATCGACGAACCGATACGGAGACGTCGGCAAGCCCAGGGTCTCTGCCGCCAAGCGCCGTATGCCTTCGCGATCCATGGTCAGTCGTGCCGCACGCGCCGTTGGAATCACCTGCAGGCCTTGATTTTCCTCCAGATCAACCAGCGTCTGGGTATGGATGGCTTCGATTTCAGGCACCACCAGATGCGGCCTGACCCGAGCGATGAGATCGCGCAATGCGGCCGGATCGAGCATGTTGAGGGTATGGCATTCGTGCGCGACCTGCATGGCCGGTGCGTTGTCGTAGCGGTCTGCGGCGATGACCTGCACCCCAAAACGCTGCAGCTCGATGGCCACCTCCTTGCCGAGCTCACCCGAGCCCAGAAGCAGGACACGGAAGGCATTTTTCGCTTCGGGAGTACCAAAAACGGGCGGAGAATGGGGCATGGCAATTGTCTGCAGATGGCGGTTTATGCCATTATACCTCTGATGAAAAGTAACGCTCTTTTGAAACCACGCAGCCTATTCCTCGGACTTTTTTCCGTCGGTTATCTGTTTTTGTCGGCCTGCCAGGCCACTTCTGAAGCCACGGTTCCGCGCTGGTCCGAGCCGGTGTTCGCTGGCATACCGGATGCCGGCAAGCTGTCCGAACTGTCAGGACTGACCCGTTCCAACCATGCCGAGGGCGTGTATTGGGCCATCAATGACGGCAATAATCCGGCCGAAATCATCGCCATCGACGCCAATGCGCAGACACTGGGTACGTTCAGCGCGGTTGGATTACGCAATATCGACTGGGAAGACATTGCCAGTTACACGCTGTCCGGCAAGCACTACCTCGCCATTGCGGATTCCGGCGACAACGGTGGTGTGCGCGATGAACTCTACATTCATATCTTTGAGGAACCCGCTGATGCAAAGCGCAGCGGGCAGATACATCCGATCAAAAGCATTCGCTTTCTTTGGCCAGACGGGGCACGGGATGCCGAATCACTTTTCGCTTCCGCGAAAGACAGAAGCTTTTATCTGATATCCAAGAAACGCGTGCCTGCGGAACTGTTCGCGCTCCCGTTCGATGCCGCCGACGGCACCAAAGCCGTTTTGGTCGCAACACTCGAAGGCATCGCCCAACCTGATGCAGAAACCATGAACAACAAAGGCGATTATGGCCGCTATCGGGCACAAATCACCGCCGCCGACCTCCATCCGGACAACCGCACCATCGCTGTGCTGAATTATCAGGAAATCAACTTCTTTACGATGCCGAAGAAATCCAACACGGTTCTGAAACCGGCATCCACCCTCACCCTGCCTTGGTTGCCTCAGGCTGAAGGCATTGCGTTTTCACGGGACGGCAAACAGCTTTATGTCGGCAGCGAACAGGCTCCGACGCCGGTCATCCGATACGACATAGTGCAACCCTGAAGCTTCACTTTGCATTCACAACCTGTAGGCAAATTATCACGGATGCTTCATATCACTCTTCCTAGACTGACTTCGCCGCGATAGTCGGCATCAATGTGGGCAACGGCAGCGGCTTCGTCTGGGGCGGCGGTGCTGACGTCTTGCTCAACGACAACTGGTTCCTGCGTGGAGATCTTTAAAAAGATGGATTTCGATGCTACGGTCAACATCGAGACCCTGGGAAATGTTGGCAAGGCTGAAGTCAACCCGCTATATCTGCAACTTTCAGTCGGCTATCAGTTTTGAGCATGTACCATGAAAGAAAACGGGCAGCTTCGGCTGCCCTTTTTTTATATTATTGTTTTTATTATAAATATTTTTATTGACTGTTCAGTTATTTTTGATATCATTTAAATATCAACCAAGGGGCCTCACATGAAAGAAAACAATCTGAAATCACTACACGGCATCACATTCCTGATCGTCAGCCTGTTGGCCAGCGTACTCAGTGCCTATGGATTTTTCATCGGTGCCCAGGCGCATGACCCCGTCATTGCCTTCGGGTCCTTATTGAGCCTGATCGTATTCACTTTCCTGCTGGTTGGCCTGTACATGGTCGAACCGAACCAGGCTGCCGTACTCAGTCTGTTTGGCAAGTACGTGGGGACCGTGAAGGAGCAAGGTCTGCGCTGGAACAATCCCTTTTACAGCAAGAAGAAGATCTCGCTGCGCACGCGCAACTTTGAATCGGGCAAGCTGAAGGTCAACGATCTGGAGGGCAGCCCGATTGAAATCGCGGCCGTCGTGGTCTGGAGTGTCGTCGATTCGGCAGAAGCGGTATTCAATGTCGACGATTACGAAAGTTTCGTGCACATCCAATCCGAAGCCGCCCTGCGCGCCATGGCCACCTCTTATCCGTATGACCAGCATGAAGAAGGCAAGATTTCCCTGCGCAGCCATGCCGGCGAAATCGCCAAACACCTGACCGAGGAAATCCAGGAGCGTCTGGCTGAGGCCGGCGTGCGCGTCATCGAAGCGCGCATCAGCCACCTGGCCTATGCCCCGGAAATCGCCCAGGCCATGCTGCAACGCCAGCAGGCAAGCGCCATCATCGCCGCCCGCACACGCATCGTCGAAGGCGCGGTCAGCATGGTCGAAATGGCCCTGGCCGAGCTTTCGAAACGCAATGTCGTCGACCTTGACCCGGAACGCCGTGCGGCCATGGTCAGCAATCTGCTGGTCGTACTGTGCGGCGAACGCGGCACCCAGCCCATCGTCAATACCGGTTCGATTTACTGATTCCGCTCGTCAATACCGGTTCGATTTACTGATTCCGCTGCGATGACCGCAAAAAAAGCCTTTCCGCTACGCATCAACGCCCGGTTGCTGGAAGCTGTCCAGCACTGGGCCGATGACGATTTGCGATCGCTGAATGCGCAGATCGAATATGTGTTGCGCGAGGCGCTGCGCAAGGCTGACCGCCTTCCGGCGGCAAGAACCGATGAGGACGACCGCAATGAACGATAACCGCAAGAGTTTCACCCTTTCACCCATCGGCGCATCCGCCAAATGGTTCTTTGCCTTAATGACACTGCTTCCGGTCCTGATTGTCGCTTTCATCTGGTGGAACAATCCTGATGAATTCAGCGAGATGCCGCTCTGGCTACTGGGCCTGCTGCTCGGCATCGGCCCCGCAATTCTGATTGCCGCCGCCATGGGCGTCAGGAATCCCCAAGCCAAACTGGGCAAGGATGGGCTGTCGATTAAAGTCAGCTTCATCGATAAGCAATGGGCAATCAGTGCCATCGATCGCGCCAATGCAGCACTGGTCAATCTGGAATCCCGGCAGGAGCTGCGGCCGAAATGGAAACTGTGGGGGGCGGCTATGCCCGGTCTGAGCTCGGGACTGTTCAAACTCTACGATGGCCGTAAAGCGCACGTCTACATCACCGATCGCAGCAAAGTCGTCTATCTGCCTACCCAAAGTGGTCCGGTTTTATTAAGCTTGGAGCGACCGAGGGAATTCCTCGACACCTTGCAGGCCCTGTAATGCTGATACCCGCGGAATACCGCCTGATCAATGGCAGCTGGCTGGATGTGGTGCCTGCCTGCCTGTACCGTGCCCGCGCCAACAATCATGCACGGCAACTGGCCCGCGCGGATTGGCTGATCCGAGACCGGAGCAGCGGTAGCTATATCGCAACCATGCAAGCCTCACATGTGCACTTCCTGAACCGCAGCCCTGCCCCGCAACAGCGGCTCGACGCCGTTGGTGAGTTGTTGGCAGCGGCCGATGGCAGCGTCACCCATCTTCCGCTTTCCGATCTGGCGCCATTGCATGCGGAACTGGATTTCGATGCCGATGCTTACTGCCAGCAGAGCGGCCTATCCGCAGTGCCCGAGCCGGTCCAACTTGAATACGCGGGCCGTGATTGTTTCCGACGGCCCTTATGGCTGGTCTACGATGCTGCCAAGGCCTGGACCCGGATGCGGACGGCCGCTGAAGCTGACGGGGTCCGAATTCAGGCCATTTCCGGTTACCGAAGCGTGCATTACCAAATGGGTATTTTCCGCCGCAAAATTGCACGCGGCATCGCCTTGCATGACATTCTTTCGGTAAACGCAGCGCCTGGGTTCAGTGAACACCACAGCGGACGCGCCATCGATATCGGCACGCCGGGAGAACCTGCCGCACAGGAATGCTTCGAGAACACACCGGCATTCTCCTGGTTGAACCGCAACGCGGCGGCATTCGGGTTCAGAATCAGCTATCCACGCGGTAATGCACATGGCATCAGCTATGAGCCGTGGCATTGGTTCTGGATCGGCAGTAATCAGTCCTGAGAGCGTTTTACGGCTTCTTTTCGGAAGTCGGCGATGCGCCAAAGGTAGAAGCTGGCCAATGTCCGATAAGGCGCCCAGGCCTCGCCGCGCAACGCCAGTACTTTAGGATGCGGCATTTCCGGCAATCCATCCAAGAGCATGACGCCCTGACGCACACCCAGATCGTCTACGGGCAGTATATCCGGCCGGCCAAGCCGGAACATGAGCATCATTTCGACCGTCCAGCGTCCGATCCCGCGGGTCGGCACCAGCGCCGCAATAATGGCTTCGTTGTCGAGATATTGAAGGCTCCGTACATCCGGAATCTCGCCCGCCTTGTCACGGCGCGCCAAATCGCGCAATGCCAGCGTTTTGTTGCCCGAAACCCCACATGCTCGAAGCTGTGCATCGCTTAAGCGCTCAAGATTCCGGTGATGGAATCGCGGCTCACGCATTGCCTGCTCGACCCTGCCGACAATGGTGGCTGCCGCCTTGCCGCTGAGCTGCTGGTAAAGAATCGCGCGCGCAAGCGCATCGGCGATATCGAACGGCCGACCCCATCCCGATGCGTAGTCAATTGGACCGATCGTGCTGACCCAGGGCCTGAACGCGGGATCGGCCTTGACCAGCGCGCGCCTGGCGACGGCTGCATCGAATCCGCGTTTATGCCGAGGCATGTCCGGGGACCCGGGCGTAATCCTTGAACATCCTTCTGCGGATTGCGATGATGCCGGCAACTATCAGGAGCAGTACCGACAGACCGAAGATGTTCAGAAGCTTGATGCGCTGCCCCAGATTTTCGACATCTTCGTTTAACTCACGCTGGATGCGGCGGAGCTGCTTACGGAGATTGATCTTCTTGGCATCAAGAGCTGCACGACGCGGGTCCTCTATTAAGGAGCCAGGTTTAGCTCCTGCCTGGAGAGCATTGATTTCTCCTTGCACCGTTTCCAAATCAGCCAATAGTCCAATCTGACTGTCACGGTAACGCTGTTCAGCTGTACGGCGGAGCTGGTCGACTTTTTCAAAGGGCCTGGCAACCATTCCGCGACTCCGGATCGAGATCAGATCATCGGATCCTGAGAGCTGGTCGATGATGTTAAAGAAAAAATCGCCATTGCTGGCCTGGGCGCTGTATACAGGCTCGCCGAACAGATTGCTTTCCAGAACCCAAAGTCGATCGCTGAGAAAATCGGTATCACTGATGACGATGAAGTTGATACCGCCTGGTCCTGATTTTGATCCGGCAACCTTGCCAGTGAATCGTGCCGCAAGCACGAACGGTTCCTGGCTTGACACGAATTTATTCAACAGCTTTTCCGGATCATCGGCAGCGCTCCGGTATGCCATAACATCAAGCAGTCGTGAAGCATCTGAACTCTGCAGCAGGGGTTCAATCTTCAGCGTACTGCTGTCGCGCATAGTCAAGGCTCCGGCACTGGACAGGACGATACGGTCGAGGTCCGTTGTCACGACATCGCGTTGATTCATTGCGGCACCAGGAAGGCTGATCAGGCCCGGATTGCGCTTCGGAAACTGGTTCTCGTTGAGTTGCATGAGCCACGCGTACTTGCTGTCAAGTACGACCTGGCCAGGATCGAACACGATGCCCCAAGGCTGTAAAAGTGCGACCGCATCCGACCCGAGGTACAGCTCGCCAGTATTGCCGAAAACCGGAACCGATTCGGCGTTCGGATCAAGCAGGATGACGGCGTGGCGTCCCGCATTGATGAAATTCTGAATCTGCCTGTAGCTGTCTGCCGGCCAACCGCGCGGATGCATGACCCACAGCACATCGACATCCTCGGGGATGCTAAGGCCCCTCGGCGATAGCGTGACCATGTCATAGCGTTCTGAGAGCTGCCGGAATGCCACCCAGGCCGGCGTTACCGGTCCAAAAACCGGATTGGCATTGCCGGTAACCGGCAGTTCGGTGACCAGGGCCACTTTCGGCTTTTTAATGCGTTGGACCGAGCGGATGAGTTTGGAAAGCTCGTATTCCAGATGCTCTTCCGCTTCCGGCTTGACGAATCCGATGGTGTTTTTCCGTCCATCGGAAAGCGCCGTCAAACCGAAATACAGCGGCCCCGATCCATCCTCGAGCGGAATGGCCGAAATGCCATCGGCAATGGCGGCATCCTCCATGACCGAATACGGCTCCGGATCGAGTATACGCAGCTTGATTTTGCCATCGGACTGCGCCGCATACTCTTCGACCTTTTCGACAACGCGCGTGGCGTATTGACGGAACTGGGGGTATGGACGCGCCTCCTTTTCCGAATAATACAGCGTCAGCGTGACCGGAGTCCGGATATCGCGCAGGATGTGAATGCTGCCCTCGGAAAGGGTGAATAGTCGTTTCTCGGTCAAATCGAGACGCACTGGCGGCATCAGAACCAGAACCAACTGGCAAAGCGCGAAATAGACGCAGGACAGCAAGAGAATGGATAAGGGCAGGCGTGCAGAAACCGGCAGAGTCATACGCCCCCTTTTCTTGCGCGCAGCACGAGCAGATTGACCACGAGCCAGAACAAGGTGGTTATTGCAAAAAACAGAACATCGCGCAGATCCAATACCCCGCGGGTAATGGCATTCAGATGGGTCAGAAAACTCATGGACCCGATCAGATCGACGACATGCTGCGGAAAGACTTCACGGATGGGATTGAGCGCAAGCGGATAACCCGCGAGAAGGTATAGCAGCAGAATCATCGCGCTCAGCAGGTAGACCACGAGCTGGTTTTCACTGAACGAGGAAACGCAAAGTCCTATCGAGAGCATGGCCGCAAGCATCAGAAAGGTTCCGATGTAGCCAAGCATGATGGTTCCGTGATCGGGATCGCCCAGCCAGGCCAGACTCAGCCAAAGCGGAAAGGAGAGCAGTAGGGCTGCTACCGCGACACTCCAGAGCGCCCCAAACTTCGCCAGAACCTGCTGCCAGGGCGGCAAAGGAAGTGCGTCCAGCAATTCGATGGTGCCCGAACGGAATTCCTCCGACCAGCTGCGCATCGACAGGGCCGGCACCAACAGCAGACATACCCAGGGCAATAGCCGGAAATAGGCCTGCATGCTTGCCTGTCCGGTTTCGTAGAGATCGCCGAGATAGAACACGAAACTGTTCGAGAGCATGAGAAAAATAATGGCATACACCAAAGCCAGCGGCGTGCGGAAATACGCCGAAAGTTCACGCCTGAACAACGCCAGAAAAGGATTCATGACCTAGCCTCGGCAACGGTCTTTGCAAATACTTCGTCGAGACGTCCGACCTCGAGGCGCAAATCAAGATAAGGCACGTTCTTTTGTGCCAGACGTTCGGCGATGATCTGGTTCTGCGGCTTGCTGCCCTGTACGAATACATAGAGGCGTCCATCGGCGGCGTTCTGCTCGAAACCGCTTATACCGGACAGCCCTTCCAAGGCCGCACGTGCCGCGATGCTTTCACGGGCAACGAACGAAACCGCATTATGGTACTTCGATTGATGCAAAAGTTCTTCGGTGCTCTTGTCGAGCAATTTCCTGCCGCCACCCATGATCAGCGTACGCGGACAAAGTGCCAGAACATCGTCGATCTGATGGGTGCTCATCAGAATGGCGCTGTTTTTCCCGAGATCCTGGATCAGGCGCCGGACCTGCTGCTTCTGGATGGGGTCCAGACCGTCAGTCGGCTCATCGAGCAATAGTACCGGCGGCCGATGCATAATCGCTGCCGCCAGGGCAACACGGCGCATCGAGCCCTTGGACAAAGTTGAGACGGTCTGGTGAGCGATCGGATTGAGTGTTAGCCGCTCGCAGATGTCATCGACGGTGTTGTAGGCCTGCTTGCCAAGCCCACGAACGGACGCAATGAAGCGCAGGTAGGCAAGAACGCTGGACTCCCGATAAATCGGGGCATGTTCCGGCAGATAGCCAAGACTGCGACGTAGAGCGATCGGCTTGTCCGATGGATCATAGCCGCCGAGCCGAACGTTGCCGCGATCGGGCCTCAGGAATCCGGACAGCATACGCATACAGGTGGTCTTGCCCGCGCCATTGGGGCCGAGCAGCGCCACGATTTCCCCGCTCTCGACCTGGAAACCGAGATCCTCAACGGCGGCAATCGCACCGAAACGCTTACTGATTCCTTCTGCCTGGATCATCCCGCCCTATCCGATCGGTTTACTCAAGTGTATAGAACATCAGAGGATGCTGACAACTTCCACCCAAAGAAAAAGCGGGCCGTAGCCCGCTTTTCCGGAGTTCTTACTTAATCGGCCAATAGACCTTGAACTTGGCGTCCTCAGTCATCATCAACTGTGGCGCCACCAGGTATTCCTCGTAGGCGCGATCGCGCGTGGAGGCTCCGTTGACCATAGCCCAGGCACGTATGGACTGGCGCTCGCTTTCGAGGCCGGTCGCATAGCCGGTGTAATCGGTGGTCGCGGCGCGGCCTCCCGGAATCTGTTCCAAGGTGACTTCGGCTTCAGTTTTAACAGCCCATTCGCCGCTGCTTTCACCATTTTTGCTCACCGGCTGGACGACATCGAAACTGTAGCTGTCCGAGGTGAACTCATTGGTCACGATGCGCATCGGACCATTGGCCTGCAGACCATTGGCGGCGATGATTTTGTTGATCCAGGCCATTTTGTTAACGATGCCGATGGCGATTTCATTGTTGTCACGCTTGGAAATCACGGTGGCCACCAGAGCGTTGGTTGCCGGAACCTCTGTAAACGTAATCGGATTCACGCGGTCGGCATAGGAAAGCTTCGGAACCGTGGCAAGGAAGGTGGTCAGACGCTTGCCACCGGCTTTGATCTTGTCACCGACGTTGCGCTCGACGTACATCCCTGCAAAACGGCCAAAAAGGTTCCAGCCGTAATCGACTTCATAGACCTGGCGGATTTCGACGTTCTTATTGAGCGGGCCGGTACGGTCGAGATGGATGGTCAGGAATTTATCACTGCCCTGCGAGGAGTCATCAATGGCATATTTGATTTTTTCCTGGGGAATGCTTTCAATCAGCTTCCAGGTTCCGCTGCCGGTGGAGCGGTTCAGCGAGCTGTAGCTCATGGTCGCGCCGACGCCGGTGGCCGGGTCGCTGACCTGGGACTTGAGCATGCTGTCCGAGCGCAGGATGTTCCACTCGTCAAAACGGTTGAAGCCGTTGAGGACGTCGTATACGGTGCTGATTGGACGATTGCTCTCGATTTTATGTTCAACAGTACGCTTCGAAGGCAGGAACAGGCCGACGGTGGCGAACAATACAACGACCACAGCCAGCGAAATCAGGAATTCGTAAATTCGGTTCATTATAAAGACTCTCTCCAAGGGCAAACTGCCTTTACAGGCAATCAGTCCTAAAGGATACCATTTAATGTCCGGATTGGGTTGCCCCCGGCCGGCACTTTTCACCGGCCGGAGGGTACCGTTTAGACGATTTTAAGTTCGAAAGCCTTTAACACGGCCCGGGTACGGTCACGCACGCCGAGCTTGGACAGGATGTTGGAGACATGGTTCTTGATGGTGCCTTCAGCCACATGCAGGGAGTTGGCAATCTCCTTATTGGAGAACCCACCGGCCATCAACCGCAGGATTTCGGTTTCACGCTCGGTCAATGGATCCGGGCGTTCGAGGCTGACGAAATGGTTGTTCAGCCCTTCCAATCCCGACAGTAGACGTTGTGACATCGCCGGCTGCACCAAGGATCCGCCCTTGGCCACGACCTGTATGGCTTCAACCAGTTGC
The DNA here is from genome assembly GCF_044353605.1 of Arenimonas sp. Classification (GTDB taxonomy): domain Bacteria; phylum Pseudomonadota; class Gammaproteobacteria; order Xanthomonadales; family Xanthomonadaceae; genus Arenimonas. The sequence continues at coordinate 43,187 of NZ_JBILBO010000001.1, forward strand.
TCCAGACTCACGTCTTTCAGCAAATACCCTTTGGCGCCGGCGCGAATTCCGGCCAGCACCAGATCATCATCATCGAACGTGGTCAGAATGATGGTCGGCGGCAGGCGGCCGGCGGCCGAGAGTTCCTGCACCGCCTCCAGGCCGGATTTCACCGGCATCCGCATGTCCATCAACACCACATCCGGTTTGATTTCGGGGATCTTATCGATAGCCTGTTGGCCATCACTGGCTTCCGCAACCACCTCGATGTCGCTTGCCAGGGACAGTAAGGATCTGACCCCTTGACGGACCAAGGTCTGATCATCCACCAAAAAAACTCGAATCATGCGCTATTCTCCCAAAGGCAAAGTAATGCTGACGCTGAATCCATGACCGGGCGTGGATTGAATCAAGAGTTTCCCGTTGAGGGCCCTGACGCGCTCTTTCATACCCTGCAAGCCGTTGCCGAGGCGAGCCAGTGTTGCCCCGACCCCGTCGTCTTCCGACTTCAAAATCAATAAATTATCCAACTTTTGTAAAGACAATTCGAGCTTACTGGCGCGGGCATGTTTGATCGTGTTAGTGATCAATTCCTGAACACAGCGGAGAATGACCTGTGCCACGCCGGAGTCCTCCAAGGTCAGATCCGGATCGGCATGAAGGTGGATATCCAAATTGGGCATCGGCTGCACCAGTGGCGCAATTGCCGCCAGAATATCGATGGCACAGCCCTCGCGCATCTCCGAAACCGCTTCACGCACATCGGAGAGCAGAAGCTTGGCCAAAGCGTGGCTTTGCCGGACGTGTTCCTGCGCCTTGCCCTCGCTCAGATGCCCGGCAACTTCCAGATTCAAACTCAAAGCAGTCAGATGGTGGCCCAACAGATCATGCAATTCCCGGGATATCCGCAGACGCTCACCGACCCGGGAATTTTCCGCCAAAAGGGTGCGTGCGGCACGCAGCTCGGCAATCAGGCGGCGTTGTTCTTCCCGGGCAGCCGCCTGCTGCTTCGCAACATAGCCGGTAACGAACACGAATGTCGAAAATCCGGCATACAGCAGGCTTTGCAGGAAGGCTTCCCACCAAGTCAGCCCATCGGAACTGAAAATAAAGACAGGAATGACCAACAGGTGACTGACGATGAGCCACAGGGACCCGAGCCGAACCGGCAGCAGCCAAGGCAGAATGCCGGCAATGACAGTCAACAGCATGCTGCCCAAACCCGTTTCAGAATAATAACTTACGGCGATTGCAAACAGGGTCAACAGGAGCAGGCTGACACTGTCGCGCCAGCCACGGCGGTAAATATTGAGCTGGCCGGTCACCAGCAGGTACAGGACACCGAAAGCGAGGTAGCTGAATATCCAGCCGGAAACCGAGCCCGAGCTGAGCCCGCTTTGATCGAAGCCCTGCCAGCCCGCGTAAAGCAGGGGAATGCCGACCATGCCCCAGGTAAACAGTCCTGCGAAGCGCAACAGTTGCTGATGGTTGATGCGAGCATTCATCGGGGAATGATACCCCCTAATCAATCACTTGCAAGCCGCCATAAGTCATGCATGAACCTTTTCGTGCAAAAACTCTAACGCTGCTCCGGCTCTCCATGCGATAATTCCGCATCAAGCCGAAGACGGGCTGGTTGGATTCTGGAGTAGTCTCGATGTCGATTTCGATCCGCGACGTGCAAGCGCACGAACTGGACGCCATTCTGGCCATGAACAATGCTGCAGGCAGCGGCATCCTGCCGATGAATCAAGGGCAGATCCACTATTTCTGGCAACATGCCGACTATTTCCGGGTCGCCGAATCCGATGACTGCCTCGTCGGTTTCCTGATCGCCATGACCCGGGATGCCGACTACGAAAGCAGCAACTTCCGCTGGTTCAAGGAGCATTACAACGCCTTCGTTTATGTCGACCGCATCGTCATCGCCAAGGGCCAACGCAGTGCCGGCATCGGAAGGCTGTTTTACGCCGATGTGCAGAGCTTCGCGGAAGTGCGGGCGCCGGCCCTTGTCGCCGAGGTATTCATCGAAGACAGCACGCATCCTGCCCTGCTGTTCCACGGCAGTTTCGGTTTCCATGAAGTCGGCCAGCATCAACTCCCGGACTCTCCGCTTCGTGCAGCCATGCTTTACAAGGATCTGTGCAGCTATCCATTCGTGCTCGCCACCTACGGTACACAATTACCCCCAGTTCCCTGGCTTCAGCCAAGGGGCAAACCTCGGGCCGACACCCATCTGGCCACGGGAACCTGACATGGGCGGCACAACGGTCAGCTACGAGCAATGCGGGGAATTGAAATTCGGCCAGGTCGGCATCGCCAATCTGCGCATCCAGAAACTGGATATCACCGCATTGAAAAACGAAATGCAGGAGCGCGTTGAGCGCGCACCGAAACTCTTTCGGCACGCGGCCGTCATTCTCGATTTCAGTGCCCTGCTCGGCTGCCCGGACGCCGAAACCGTCGACGCACTGATTGATGCCTTGCGCAACGCCGGTGTCATGCCGGTCGCCATCGCCTATGGCACCCCGGCTGTGGAAAAACTGGCCGAACAGGTTGGCATGCCGATTCTCGCCAAATTCAGGGCTTCGTTTGAACGGGATGATGGCAGCGAGCCGGCACGCCCGGCACCAGCCCCCGAAAGCAAACCCGTGCCTGCCGCCGCTCCCGCAGCCTTAACCGGTCAGGAGCCCGGCCTATTGCAAACCCAGCCCTTGCGCTCGGGCCAGCAGATTTATGCCGCCGGTCGCGATTTGACGGTGTGCGCCATGGTCGGCGCCGGTGCCGAAGCCATCGCCGACGGCTCCATCCACATTTACGGGCCGCTGCGTGGCCGCGCCTTGGCTGGCGCCTCGGGCAATGCCCAAGCACGGATTTTCTGCCGCGAATTCAACGCCGAACTGGTCGCGATTGCCGGCACTTATAAAGTTCTGGATGAAATCCCCAAAAAACTGCTGGGAAAAGCGGTGCAGATCTGGCTTGATAAAGACCAACTCCGCATCGAAGAACTGGCTTAATATGAACCATCGACATTGACAGACAAGGAGCGCATTTTGGCAGAGATCATCGTAGTCACATCCGGTAAGGGCGGCGTCGGCAAGACCACGTCCAGCGCAAGTATTGCCTGTGGCCTGGCTAAAGCCGGTAAAAAGACCGTGGTCATCGATTTCGACGTCGGTCTGCGCAATCTCGACCTGATTATGGGCTGCGAACGCAGGGTCGTTTACGATTTCGTCAATGTGGTTCATGGCGAGGCCAACCTGAAACAGGCTCTCATCAAAGACAAACGCTTCGACAATCTTTTCGTGTTGGCGGCCTCACAGACCCGCGACAAGGACGCGCTGACCCGCGAAGGCGTCGAAAAAGTGCTTAAGGACCTCGCCGCCGAAGGCTTCGACTACATCCTGTGCGATTCGCCGGCCGGTATCGAAAAAGGCGCCTATCTGGCCATGTACTACGCCGACCGTGCAGTGGTCGTGGTCAACCCGGAAGTGTCTTCGGTGCGCGACTCGGACCGCATCCTCGGCCTGCTGGCCTCCAAGACCCAAAAAGCCGAAGCCGGTGAACACATCACCGAACACCTGTTGCTGACCCGCTACAATCCTGCCCGCGTCGAGAAGGGCGAGATGCTCTCCATTGGCGATGTCGAGGAAATCCTCGGTCTCAAGGTCGTTGGTGTCATTCCGGAATCGCCGGAAGTGCTGCAGTCCTCCAACTCGGGTAACCCGGTCATCCTGGACGAAAACTCCGACGCCGGACAGGCCTATACCGATGCCGTCGCCCGCATCCTCGGCGAAGACCGCCCGATGCGCTTCACCACCGTCGAGAAGAAGGGCTTCTTCTCGAAAATGTTCGGAGGTTGAGCCATGGGACTTCTGCGCAACATCATCGAACAGCTGGAAAAACTCGACAGTAAACCGACCTCGGCCTCGACCGCCAAGAACCGCCTGCAGATTCTGGTGTCGCAGTCCCGCAGGGATGCCAGCGCTCCGGACTACATGCCGCGCCTGCGCAGCGAACTGCTGGAAGTGATCAAGAAATACGTGCAGGTCAACGACGAAGCAGTCAAGGTCAACTTCGAGAAGGACAAGGACGGTATCCAGGAAGTGCTCGACATTCAGATCGCCCTGCCCGACAAAAGCTGAGTAATGGGCTTTGAAGCGGACGCAGCGGTCGTGCGCCTGCGCGATATCGCCATTGAACAGGCCCGGCAACTGCTGGGCCTGTTTGGTTTGGAACTGGTCATGATTGCTGATGGCGAAGCCATTCCCGGTAGCTACTGGGGCGAATGCGAGGCCGGACTGATCGGCAATCGCGTCTACGTGCGGGTGGATACTCCCGTACATTCCCTGCTGCATGAGGCCTGCCATCTGATGGTACTGCCGCCTGATAGAAGAGCCGCCGTGCATACAGATGCCACCGATTCTGTTTTGGAGGAGGACGCCACCTGCTACCTGCAGCTGGCCTTGGCCGACCGGATTGCTGGCTTCGGTTTCGAGCGCGCCTGTGCCGATATGGACACCTGGGGCTACAGCTTCCGGCTGGGCTCAGCGCGTGCCTGGTTTGAACAGGACGCCGACGATGCCCGTACCTTCCTGCACGAACGGGGGATATTCCCCCTGCCCGGCCCAGCCGAGCTTCAGCCAATTAGCGAAGCCTGATATCATCGGAGGGATTACAACCCGCTTTTGGAGCTTCCGTGAATATCCAACGTCTCGCCCTCACCCTCGCCGTCTCCGCCAGCCTGCTCGGCCTGTCCGCCTGCAGCCCGAAAACCGGTGACGGTACTTCGACGGAAGCTGCTTATGCCAATGAGACCGCCGATGAATTCATCGCCCGCGTCAACCGCGAGCTGACCGAAGCCTATCCGGAGATCACCTCTTCACAATGGTTGGCCTCGACCTACATCAACAGCGATTCCGAACGCATCTCGGCCAAGGCCAATGAACGCTATCTGGGCATGTTGAGCAAGTACATCGCCAAAGCCAAGACCTTCCCGACCGATGCCAAAATGACGCCGGAAACGGCACGTGCTTTGCACCTGCTGAAAATCGGCGTCACCCTGCCACCACCGAACGATCCGAAAGCCCTGGCCGAAATGACCGGTCTGGCCACCAAACTTGAAGGCATGTACGGTTCCGGCAAATACTGTCCGAACAGCAAGAAACCGGAAGACTGCCTCGACATCGGTGCTGTGTCCAAGATTCTGGCGGAGCCTACCAGCACTTACGAACAACAGCTGAATGCCTGGAACGGCTGGCACACCATTGCCATGCCGATGCGCAAGGATTACCAGCGCTTCGCCGAACTGTCCAACCAGGGCGCCAAAGATCTGGGCTTCGGCAACACCGGCGAACTCTGGCGCTCGGGCTACGACATGAACCCGGCCGATTTCCAGAAGGAAAGCGACCGTCTATGGGGCCAGGTCGAACCGCTGTACAAAGAACTGCAGTGCTACACCAAGAACAAACTGGTCACCAAGTACGGCGACAAGGGCCAAATCAACGGAATGATTCCGGCGCATCTGACCGGTAACCTCTGGCAGCAGGACTGGGGCAGTCTCTGGCCGATCCTCGAACCCTACAAGGGCGCCGGCAGCCTCGACATCAACAGCGTGCTGCAGAAACAGCATGACAAGGTGCTGAACGAGAAACTGGCCGCCGCCGGCGGTGCTGCAACACTCAGCCCATTGAAATTCGCCGATATCTCACACGAAGCCGACCTGCAGCAGGCCAAGGATATGGCACGCCTTTCCGAAAGCTTCTATACCGGTTTAGGGATGCCGAAATTACCCGAATCGCATTGGTCCAACGCGCAGTTCATCAAGCCGCGTGACCGCGATGTGGTCTGCCACGCAAGCGCCTGGGACATGAACCTGCAGGGCGACGTGCGCATCAAGATGTGCATCACCCCGACTGAAGAAGACCTGACCACGCTCTATCATGAATACGGTCATGTCTATTACTACCTGGCCTACAACAAACTGCCGATTCTGTTCCAGGGCGGCGCCCACGACGGATTCCATGAAGCCATCGGTGACACCATCGTGCTGTCGATGACGCCAGAATACATGAGCTCGATCGGCCTGATCGACAAACCCGCCGTCAGCCAGGAAGCCGTGATCAATGGCCAGATGCGCATGGCCTTGGCCAAGGTCGCGTTCATGCCCTTCGGTCTGATGATCGACCGCTGGCGCTGGGGCGTGTTCGACGGTTCGATCAAACCGGACCAATACAACAAAGCCTGGTGGGACCTGAAAGCCAAATACCAAGGCGTGGCTCCGGCTACCGCCCGCGGCGAAGAACACTTCGATGCCGGCGCGAAATACCATGTGCCGGGCAACACCCCGTACACCCGCTATTTCCTGTCGCACATTCTGCAGTTCCAGTTCTACAAAGCCCTGTGCGATGCGTCCGGCTTCAAAGGCCCGCTTTATCAGTGCAACTTCGCCAACAACCCGGAAGCCGGCAAGCGCTACTGGGCCATGCTGAGCAAAGGATCCAGCCAGCCCTGGCAGAAGACCATGAAGGAACTAACCGGCAAGGAAGAAATGGACGGCTCGGCCGTGCTGGAATATTTCGCGCCGCTGCAAATCTGGCTGAAAGAACAGAACCAAGGTCAGCAGTGTGGCTGGAAAGCTCCGGAATAAGCGTCTGACATGTTGAGCGCATCCTCCGACCTGCAATCCCAAGCCTTGGCCACCGCCACGGCTCTGCCCGCGCGTTTCTACACCGGCGAAGGCACGGCCGCGGTGGACCAGACCGCTGTATTCAACCGACACTGGCAATATGTCTGCCATAGCTCGCAGATCGCCGATGAAGGCGATTATGTGGTCTCGGTACTCGGCCAACTTCCGGTCATCGTGATCCGCACCGCTGAAGGCCTGCGCGGCTACCACAACGTCTGCCGACACCGAGCCGGGCCCTTGGCGCAATGTTCAGGCAAAGGCGCCAAGCAATTGCGTTGCCGCTACCACGGCTGGACCTATAACCTGGATGGCAGCCTGCGCACCGCCACCGAAATGAAGGATGTGGCAGATTTCGACGTCAGCTCGGTGCGTTTGCCGGCATTGCAGGTGCGTGAGTTCGCGGGCCTGGTGTTCGCCGCTTCGGAGAACCCGCCGCCGTTCGAGGAATACGTGGCCGGCATCGCCGAACGTCTGGCGGTCAGTGGCCATGCGCTTGCCGATCTGCGCTTCCACCAGCATCTGAGTTACGACATCGACTGCAACTGGAAGACCTACGTCGACAATTATCTGGAAGGCTACCATGTGCCGCACGTGCATCCGGAGCTGAACAAGCTGCTGGATTACCGCAGCTACGTGACTGAAACCAAACGCTGGTATTCCATCCAGTTCAGTCCGCTGGAAAGCGGCGATGACCTGTACGGCTCGGGCGAAGCGCTGTATTACTTCATGTACCCGAACACCATGCTCAACATCCTGCCGGGCCGCCTGCAGACCAACCGCGTGCTGCCCTTGCCGAACAACCGTTGCCGGGTGGAGTTTGATTTCTTCTATGCGGTAAGTGCCGACCCGAGCAAGGATGAAGTCCGCCGCAAGCGTGATCTGGAATTCTCTGACGTCGTACAGGATGAAGACATCCAGATCTGCGTTGATGTGCAGCGCGGTCTGGACAGCGGCTCGTATGTGGCTGGGCGTTTAAACCCGCTGCGCGAGAACGCCTTGCATCACTTTCAGGAACTGCTGCGTTCCGATTACCGGGCTCACAGTTCGTCAGTGGGTTCGAAGGCCGCCGGCTGATCCGGGCAATGAATGGTTGCATGCGGTGATTGCAGATACAGGCGCCAGACGCCGTACGAAGCCGCTACGAACAGACAGCAGACCCCGGCCATCAGTGCCGGGTTTTTGCTGACCAGTGGCACCAGCAACCCGGAAATCAAGGCATTCGACATCAGGCTGACGAAGGCCTGCATCGAAGACGCCGTGCCGCGTATGTGCGGATACAGATCGAGCAATGCGATGGTCAGGATCGGAAACACCAGCGCAATGCCGAAGGCCAGACCGCTCATCGGCAGCACCGCCCAGGGCAATTCAAGCCGAACCGCGGTGCTGGCATAGATCAGATTCAACACGGCCGAGGCCGCGCAGATGCCGAAGCCCCACTGCACCATGCGCATACCACTGGCCTTGCCGGCCAGCCGGCCGCTGATGAACGCGCCGATGCTCATGCCGGCGATGGTCGGTACGAAGAACCAGCCGAACTGGGTTTCGTCCAGACGCAGGTGGGTCATCACGTAATCGGGCGCCGCTGCGATGTACAGGAACAGGCTGCCGAACAGGAAGGTGCCGGCCAGCGCCAGACGTCGGAACCCGGTATGCAGAATCATTTCGCGGTAGGTCGCGCTCAGCGGCACCGGATGGAACGCCACCCGCTTGGCGGGTGGGTGCGATTCCGGCAGAAAGACGGCCACCACCACCAGCATGAACAGGCTCAACCCGGCCAAAAACCAGAAAATGCCCTGCCAGTGGCTCCAGCTCAGAATGTAACCGCCGATGATCGGCGCAACGGCCGGCGCAATCGAGAATATCATCGACACCATGCTCATCATGCGTTGGGCATGGTCGCCGTCGAACACATCGCGGATGACCGCGCGGCCGACAATCAAGCCGACCCCGGCACAAAGCCCTTGAATGAATCGAAAAATCAGCAACTGTTGCAGATCGACGGCTAGGGCACAGCCGACGGATGATGCCAGGAACAGCGCCAAGCCGCCGAGAATCACAGGCCGGCGCCCGAAGGCATCCGACAGCGCACCGTGCAACAGCGACATCGCAGCGTAGCCCAGCAGATAGATGCTGATGGTCTGCTGGATGACGGCGTCAGCCACCTGCAGATCGTTGGCGAGCACCCGGAACGCGGGGAAAATGCTGTCGATGGCGAATGGACCGACCATCGCCAAAAAACCGAGAATCAGTGCCAATCGGCGCCGGGAAATGGCCATGGCCTCAAGCGGCATGGACGTGCGGCTCCGGCATCAGAATGGCAGCGACGGCCAGCCGAAAATCGGAGCCAGATACCAATAGGCGGCACCAATGACGGCGAGAACGACGGCCAAGCGCAGCAGAAAGCCCATGACTTTGAAAAGCAGGACCAGACAGACCAAGACAAGCAAGCCGATGATGATGCTAGTACTCATGCAATCTCCTTCGTTTCAGTTTACCCGAATGCCGAAGGCGATGCCCATCCGCCGGCAAACCCGTTAGAATGAAAACATCCGCAATACGAGCATGCCATGACCGATTTGACCCGCCCCAGCTTCCACGGTTTCGAACAGATTCCCCTGCGTGAATACGCCGAACGCGCCTACCTCGATTATTCGATGTATGTGGTCCTTGACCGCGCACTGCCCTTCCTCGGCGATGGTCTGAAGCCGGTCCAGCGCCGGATCATCTTTGCCATGAGCGAGCTGTCGCTCAACGCCGCCGCCAAGCCGAAAAAATCGGCGCGTACGGTCGGTGATGTCATCGGTAAATACCACCCGCACGGCGACTCCGCCTGTTACGAAGCCATGGTGTTGATGGCTCAGCCCTTTTCCTACCGCTACCCGCTGATTGAGGGTCAGGGTAACTTCGGTTCCACCGACGATCCGAAATCCTTCGCGGCCATGCGCTACACCGAATCGAAGCTGACCCCGATCGCGGAGGTCCTGCTCGGCGAACTCGGCCTAGGTACGGTCGACTGGAACCCGAACTTCGATGGCTCGCTGCAGGAACCGACCTGGCTCCCGGCGCGTCTGCCGCACATCCTGCTCAACGGGACCACCGGCATTGCCGTCGGCATGGCCACCGACGTCCCGCCGCACAACCTCAATGAAGTGGTCAGCGCCTGCATCCGCCTGCTGGACGACCCGCAGGCCAGCGTGCGCGATCTGTGCGAACACGTGCTCGGCCCGGATTATCCGAGCCAGGCCGAAATCATCACCCCGCGCAGCGAAATCATCGCGATGTACGAAACCGGCGGCGGCTCGATCCGCGCCCGCGCCACCTACGTCAAGGAAAACAGTGATATCGTGCTGACCGCACTGCCCTACCAGGTCTCGCCCTCGAAAGTGATGGAGCAGATCGCGCAGCAGATGCGCGCCAAGAAACTACCGTGGCTGGAAGACCTGCGCGACGAGTCCGATCACGAAACGCCGACCCGGCTGGTACTGGTGCCGCGTTCGAACCGGGTCGATGTCGATTCGCTGATGGGACACCTGTTCGCCACCACCGACCTGGAGAAAAGCTACCGGGTCAACTTCAACATCATCGGCCTCGATGGCCGTCCGCAGGTCAAGCACCTCAAGGCACTGCTCAACGAGTGGCTGACGTTCCGCATGGATACCCTGCGCAAGCGCCTGACCTACCGCAAGGAAAAGCTGGAGCGCCGCTTGCACCTGTTGGAAGGCCTGCTGATTGCGTTCCTGAATCTCGACGAAGTCATCCACATCATCCGCACCGAAGACGAACCGAAAGCCGCATTGATCGCCCGTTTCAAGCTGAGCGAGGACCAGGCCGATTACATCCTCGAAACCAAACTGAAACAACTGGCCCGACTCGAGGAAATGAAAATCCGCGGCGAGCAGGCCGAACTGGCCGCCGAACTGGAAAAAATCATCGCCACGCTCGGCTCCAACGCCAAACTGAAAAAACTGCTGAAAGACGAACTGCAAGCCGACGCCAAGAAATTCGGCGATGCCCGCCTGTCACCGCTGGTGTCGCGCGAAGCGGCTCAGGCCATCGATGAGACCGCGCTGGTCGCCAGCGAACCGATGACCGTGGTGCTGTCGCAGAAGGGCTGGATCCGCGCCGGCAAGGGCCACGAGCTCGACCCCGGCGCACTCGGCTACCGCGATGGCGATGCCCTGCTCGACTTCGTGCGCGGGCGCAGTACCTGGAATGCCGCGGTGCTGGATTCCACCGGCCGCAGCTATTCCTGCTTGACCCACACCCTGCCCTCGGCACGCGGCAACGGCGAGCCGCTCAGCGGCCGCTTCAGTCCGCCTTCGGGCGCCGACTTCGTCGGTCTGGCCTCGGGCGAACCGAATCAGAAATTCGTGGTCGCTTCCAGTTTCGGCTACGGCTTCATCACCGCGTTCGAGAATTTCCTGGCCGGCAAGAAAGCCGGCAAACAGCTGATCAACGCCGACAAGGCCGCCAGCGTTCTTCCCCCGGCGGCGGTGCATGACATCGCAACGGATTTCGTGGTGGCCATCAGCAGCGGCGGAAATCTTTTGGCTTTCCCGGCTTCGGAGCTTCCCGAGCTCGACAAAGGCAAGGGCAATAAGATTCTTCAGATCCCGCCGGCCAAACTCAAGGATGGTGAAGAAAACATCGTTGCCGTCACCTGCGTGCGTAACGGCGGCGAGCTGGTGCTGCACTGCGGGCAGCGCAAGTTGGTGCTGAGCTGGCGCGACCTGCAGGCCTATCAGGGCGCACGTGCCCAGCGCGGACATGCCTTGCCGCGCGGTTTCCAGCGCGTCGATAGTATCGAAAGTCTTTAATTTTCCGAGGAGTCCGATTTCATGGCACTGCTGACCTGGACCAAACGCGCACTGGTGGCGCTGCTGTTGATTGTGATCGTGCTCGCGGCAAGCATCTACTTTCTGCTACGCGGCAGCCTGCCAGTGCTCGATGGTGCACAGTCACTGCAGGGCCTGTCACAAGCAGTGCAGGTCAGCCGCGACGGCAATGGCACGGTCACCATCACGGCGGCCAATGACGCCGATTCGGCCCGCGCACTCGGCTACGTGCACGCCCAGGAACGCTATTTTGAAATGGACCTGCTGCGGCGCTCGGCTGCCGGTGAGCTGTCGGCCTTGTTCGGCAATATGGCCGTGGAAAAAGACAAATCCATCCGTATCCACCGCTTGCGTGCGCGCATCCGCGATCATTTCGCACAGATGGCCGGCAAGGATGCCGCGGTGTTACAAGCCTATGCCGATGGTGTGAATGCCGGCCTGGCCGATCTGTCGGTCCGGCCTTGGCCGTATCTGCTGCTCAGCACCAAACCCGAAGCCTGGCAGCCGGAAGATTCGTTTCTGGTCGGCTACGCGATGTTCTTCGACCTGCAGGATGAAAGCAACGAGCGTGAATTCAAACTCTGGCAGCTGAAAGGTGCATTGCCCAGCCCGATTTACGCCCTACTGACGGAAACCCAATCGGAATGGGATGCGCCGCTGTTCGGTGAACCGAAAAACGCGATGCGCATTCCAGATGCCGATCGGATCAACCTCAACAGCATGAGCGCGCCGCAATTGGCGTTCCAGCCGAACCGGCAGGCCGAAGCGGTCGGCAGCAACAATTTCGCGGTGGCCGGATCGCTGACCCGTGACGGACGCGCCATTGTTGCCGATGACATGCATCTTGGGCTGCGCGCGCCCAACATCTGGTTTCGTGCCCGCCTGCTCACCGGTAGCGATTCGGACGTCTCCGGCTTTACCCTGCCTGGCATTCCCTCGGTCATCGTCGGAAGCAACCGGCATGTGGCTTGGGGTTTCACCAACAGCTATGGCGATTTCACTGATTTCTTCATCGTGCGATGGGCCGATGCCGCACGCAGCAGCTACATCAATGCCGAAGGTAAAGCCGTTCCGGTTCGGCGCTTCCAGGAGCGTATCGCAGTCAAAGGCGGCAAAGCCGTCATGCTGGACGTCAACGAAACTGAATGGGGGCCGGTGACACGGGATGTCGATAAACGGGTTTCACTGGCCTTGCGCTGGGTAGCGCAGGAACCGGGCGCACTCAACCTCGGCTTGAATAGCGTCAGCCACAGCCGTTCGCTCGATGAAGCCCTGCTGGCTGCCGAAAGCACAGGTATTCCCGGTCAGAATCTGGTCATCGGCGACAAGAACGGACGCATCGCCTGGCGCTTGACTGCCCAGATGCCGAAGCGTGCCGGCAACTGCGACAAGCGCATGCCGATGGACCCAACGGCCGGCTGCACGTGGAACGGCTGGCTGCCCGGCGCGGAAAATCCGAAACTGGTTGATCCACCGATTGCACGGCTGTGGACGGCCAACGGCCGCGTCGTCGACGGTCCGTGGCTGGACCTGGTCGGTAATGCCGGTTATGCCTTTGGTGCCCGCGGCACGGCCATCCGTGAAAATCTGTTGGCTAAAAAACAATTCACCGAAAAAGACCTGCTGGCGATTCAGACCGATGGCCGCGCGCCGTTCCTAGAACGTTGGTGGCAAAAGCTCGATGACGCCGCCGGCGATGCCGCCGCGGATTCCGCGTTGCGCACCCTGCGCGATGCCGATCCGAGCTGGGATGGCGGCGCCAAAATTGATTCGGTCAGTTACCGCATTACGCGGGCTTGGCGTTTGGAAGTCAGTAATCGTATCGAAGAAATGCTGTTGGCACCGGCCATTGAACGTCTGGGCCGCGAGGCCACCAAGCCCGGTCCGAACGGTTTCGATTACGAAGCCCCGGGCTTCACCGGCTTCGAGGACGTGGCCTGGGCGCTCTTGGAAGACCAACCGAAGCACTTGTTGACCCGTGACTACAAAGATTGGAACGACCTGCTGGAACAGTCTGCCAAAACGGTGCAGGCCAAACTCAGCGAACAAGGCCCGCTGAAGGATCGCACCTGGGGCGAGCGCAATACCGCCGCCATCTGCCATCCGCTTGCCGCGGCTTTGCCGGCTTTCGCCAAATCGGCGCTATGCATGCCGCCGGATCAGCTCGCCGGCGATGCCGACATGGCTCTGGTAGTGTCACCGAATTTCGGCGCGTCGCAACGCATGGTAGTCTCGCCGGGCCATGAAGAGGATGGCATCATCCACATGCCGGGCGGCCAAAGCGGACACCTGCTCTCGCCATTCTGGGGTGCCGGTCATGCCGATTGGGTACAGCACAAACCAACGCCATTCCTTCCGGGCAATACCGAATACACGCTCACCTTAAAACCGAGATAACTCGTTAATTTGAATTATGTACGCGTTTATTTGCGGGGCAATGTGGCTACCTGATAAATCAGCATGCGCACCGACACCTGCTCGCAAAACATTGATTTTATTATATTGTCATATTCATTTCGTCAGAATTTCGTATCCGTGTCGTTTTACATCGCTTAGAAAACCGTAAGACTGAGCTCACCTCAAACCATTAGGGCCGCGTCATGATCGTTAGGAAGTTAAGACTGAAAAGAGGGTGGTCTCAGAGTCAGCTGGCAGAAATGGCCGGTGTGACCACCCGTACTATTCAGCGGATCGAACAAGGCCATCGGCCAAGCACTGAAACGTGCAAGGCGCTTGCTTCTGTGTTTGAGGTAGACCTATCACTTTTACAACCAGAGGATAAGCAAATGCAAAACGAAACCGAATTGAAAGCGGATGAACAACAAGCGCTCCTTTATGCCAAACGAATGAAGGAGTTTTATGAATTTCTGATTACCTATGTGGTCTTGGCAGCCGTGTTTATTTTTGTTTTTCACGCCGAGCCTGTGGTTTACATAATTTTCGCCGGGCTTGGGGTCGGTCTGATTGTTCAAGGCCTCATCGCATATGAAGTTGTCAGCTTCATGAGCCCTGGCTGGGAGAAGCGGCTGGTTGAGCGCAAGCTTGGGCGAAAGCTGTAACTCACAGCGTTGGTTCGCTCATTGAAGTCGGCACAACTGCGCGCCCTCGATAATGGGGGCGCAGCAAAACTGCAATGGTGCGATTTACGATAATCAGCCCAAAGCCAGCAAGGCGATACTGAGACCCAAGCCAATCATCCAAATCAGGGAGCGCAGGGTGGCGCGATCGGCCAGATACGCCCAGGTATAGAGCAGACGGGCGGCAATGAATGCCATGGCCAGTAGATCGATGCGCGCCTGTTCGGCACCGCCGATCTGGGCGAAAAGCACCCCGGCAATGAATAAGGGCAGCGCTTCGTAGCCATTCAGCTGTGCGGCATGTGCCCGGCCACGCCAGCCTTCGAGAGCGGCTTCCCACGCGCGCGGATTAAAATTATCGTAACCGCCCTGCTTGCGCGGAATACGCGCCAGCGTGGCCTTGGCCGAGCCGACGGTCAGAATGGGCAGCAGACATGCCGCCAGAACACACCATTGTGCAATCGTCATGAAACTCTCCTGATTCGAGTGAATAAAAATGAAATAGTGGTGCGGGGTTAAGCCAGAAGCTTGTGCAGAATCAACTGAAACAGACCGGGCAGGCGTTCCAGATCGGCGACGGCCACATGCTCGTCGACTTTGTGGATGCTGGCATTGACCGGACCAAGTTCGATGACCTCCGCGCCCAGCGGCGCGATGAAACGGGCATCCGAGGTGCCACCGCCGGTGTTCTCGACCGGAACCTGTCCGCAGTATTCGGCTATCGCCTCTCGTGCGGCACTGCGCAAGGGTCCGTCATGGGTCAGGAACGGTTCGCCGCCGCGGTGCCAGTGAAGCTGGTAATCCAGACCTGCGGCGTTCAACACGGACTCGACTTCGTGCTCGAGTTGTTCGGCGCGCCAGCCCGGGTTATAGCGGAAGTTGAACAACGCGCGAAGCGTTCCGGGAATGACATTGTTGGCGCCGGTTCCGGCAGTGATGTTGGAGATCTGGAACGAGGACGGCGGAAACTCGGGATAGCCCTCGTCCCATCGCCGAGCGGCCAGCTCGGCCAGCGGCGCCATGGCCTGATGGATCGGGTTGCGTGCTTTTTCCGGGTAGGCCACATGGCCCTGGATGCCATTGACGGTCAGCGTGCCACTGAGCGTGCCGCGACGGCCAACGCGGACCAGATCGCCGAGCGCCGCCATCGATGAGGGCTCGCCGGTAATGCAGTAGTCAATGTGCTGGCCGCTGCTGCGGAAGTGTTCGGCCACACGCCGCACGCCCTCGATGGCATCGCCTTCTTCATCCGAGGTCAGCAGCAGCGCCAGTGTGCCGCAGTGACCGGGGTGCGCGGCGATGAACTGCTCCATGGCAATCACGAAGGCGGCGACCGAGGCTTTCATGTCGGCAGCGCCACGGCCGTAAAGCATGCCGTCCCGGATTTCCGGACTGAAGGGATCGGAGGCCCAGAGATTCGCATCACCCGGCGGCACGACATCGGTGTGACCGAGCAACACGGTCACCGGTGCACCCTGCCCGTGCGTCACCCATAAATTCTTCACGGCGCCGAAATCCAGTCGCTGGCAATGGCAGCCGGATCGCTCAAGGCGCGCGGCGATGAGCTCCATGCAGCCGGCGTCATCGGGCGTAACCGAACGCCGTGCAATCAATTCCTGTGTCAAATCCAGCACATCGCTCATGGTCGGTCCTCAGGCGGAAAACAGTTTCTTGTACTGCGCGTCCTTGAAGCCGAGCACTACCCGGCCGTCGGGAAACACCAGCACCGGGCGTTTGACCAGCGCCGGGTATTCCTTCAGCAGCATCAGGTATTCGGGCGTCGATCCCGGTGACTTCTTGTTCGGCAGCAGATTGCGCCAGGTAGTGCTGGATTTATTCAACAGGGTGTCGAAGCCACCCAACCGCCCTGCCCAGGCGCTCAGTATTTCCGGTCCGATCGGATGGGCACGGTAATCGATGAATACAAACGGTTGCTCGATGCGCTTCAGCCAATTCAGCGCTTTCCGGCAGGTGTCGCAGTTCGGCAGACCGTAGAGGGTCAAGCTCACTCGACGGCTCCGCGCAATAGATCATTGACCGAGGTCTTGCTGCGGGTTTTTTCATCGACCTGCTTGACGATGACCGCGCAGTACAGGGAATATTTTCCATCGGCCGAAGGCAGGGAGCCGGACACCACCACCGAACCGGCCGGCACGCGGCCATAGCTGACTTCGCCGGTGGCGCGGTTGTAGATGCGGGTGCTCTGGCCGATGAACACGCCCATGCCGATCACCGAGCCGCGTTCGACGATGACGCCCTCGACCACCTCTGAGCGCGCACCGATGAAACAATCGTCTTCAATGATGGTCGGTGCCGCCTGCAACGGCTCCAGCACGCCGCCGATGCCGGCGCCGCCGGAGATGTGGCAGCGGGCACCGACCTGGGCGCAGGAGCCGACGGTGGCCCAGGTATCGACCATGGTACCGGGGCCGACATGTGCGCCGATGTTGATGAAACTCGGCATCAGCACGGCGTCTTTCCCGATGTAGGAACCGGCGCGGGCCACGGTTCCGGGCACCACGCGGGCACCGAGACGGCGGAAGTCTTCGGCATCGTAATTTTCGAAGCGCAGCGGCACCTTGTCCCAGAATGGATTGCCGGGCTCGCCCATCACGTCCATATCGTGGCAGCGGAAATACAGCAGCACCGCTTTCTTAAGCCATTCATTGACCTTCCAGCCGCCTTCCTGCGGTTCGGCGACGCGCGCGTCACCCGATTCCAGCAAGGCAATGACGTGATAGAGATCGGGCTTGAGCGCCTCGATGGCGGCCGCATCAAGCGCGGCGCGGTTGTCGAAAGCGTGTTCGATTCGGGCTTGCAGTTCAGTGGTCATGGTTTCCTTCCTTCCAGATAGTCTAACAGCGCCGCCTGCAAGTCATGCAAGACCGCAGGATCGGATAACGCATGGTTGTCCCGGTCGCTAAGCACGAAAATATCCTCGGCGCGTTCGCCGAAGGTGGCGATCCGTGCATCATGCACCCGGACTTTGCGCTGGAGCAGCACATAGCCGATGTCGGCCAGCAGTCCCGGGCGGTCGGCACAGACCAGGCTCATCAGCGTGCGATCGCCGGCGGCGGAGCTGAATTCAATCCGGGTCGGCGTTTTGAAATGCCGTAACCGACTCGGCAACAGGTGTTTGGCCGGCTTGATGCTGGCCGGATCCTTCAGCGCCGCCGACAGCGTCTGTGCGATGCGTTTGCTGTCCGGCGTATGGCTGCCCTTGAGGGTGATGAAGTTATCCAGTGCATAACCGTCGTTCGAGGACAGGATTCGTGCGTGGAACACACTCAGATTCAGTCGATCAAGCGTGGCCAACAAGCCGGAAATGATGCCGTCGCGGTCGGGCGTGCGCACGAAGATCTCCAGTGAATCCTTTCCGACCAGTTCACGCACCAAAATCTGGGAGGGCATTGCGGCCTGTGACAACACGCCCTGGGTTTGCCAGACCAGCTGGTCCGGGCGGTAACGCAAAAAGGCGTCTTCCGGGTAGGTTTCCCACAAAGGCTGCACATCTGATTCGCTGAAGCCGGCATCCATCAACTTGGCGAGGGCCATATTGCGGGTTTCCGCACGGATGTCTTCGGCATTCAGCGGGTGCTCGAGACCGACGCGCAGCACATAGCGGGTCGCGGTATACAGATCGGCCATGAGCTGATCTTTGAACGCATTCCACAATTTCGGACTGGTACCGGCGATATCCGCGCAGGTCAACACATACAGATAATCCAGATGTTCACGGTCGGCGACCTTGCCGGCGAAACCATTGATGATATCCGGATCGGAGATATCGAATTTTTGGGCCGTGAACGACATCAGCAGGTGCTGGGCGATGAGCCACTCCACCAGCTGTGCATCGGCCGCCGGCAGACCATGGCTGCGCGCGAACCGGGCGAAATCCGCTGCGCCCAGTTCAGCATGATCGCCACCACGGCCTTTGGCGATGTCATGGAACAGCCCGGCCAGCCATATCAGGTGCGGCTTGCGGAGACGCGGGAAGACTTCGTGCGGCAGTGAGAACCCATCCACTCGGCCCTGTTCGAAGCGGCGGATGAATTCCAGCACGTTCAGTGTGTGCTGATCGACGGTATACACGTGGAACAGATCGTACTGCATGCGCCCGGTGACCTGACCGAATTCCGGCAGATACCGCGCGAGAATACCCAACCGGGCCAGCCGCTGCAGACTGAGCACACCCTGCGGATGGCTGATCAGGGCAATGAAAGCTGCCCGTGTGGATTCGGGTTGTTCGTCATAGGGAAGAATATCCGGCAGGGATTCCGCCAAACCGCGCGCGGTATCCGAATGCAATCCTTTGCAGCCAGCCAGTCCGCTCCAAACCGCAAACAAGTCAAAGAGCCGGGGCAGACTTTCGGGTCCAAAGCGGTTGTCGCGGGCAAGCAGGTAGCCATTCTTCAGTTCGAAATGATCATCAATCGCCGTCACCACCTGTTCTTCGGCCAGGTGCTCTTCGAAACGTTGCAGAAGACGGTCATTGATGCGCAACAAAATGGCGGCGGACCGGAAGAAGTCCTGCATGAGTTGCTCGACCGCGAGATTGTCAGGGGTATCCTTCAAACCGAAAAGCTCGGCAAGGCTCTTCTGGTGGTCGAACAGGAGTCGCTCTTCCGGACGTTTGACCACCAGATGCAAGGCGAAGCGTAGACGTGCCACGATGCGCCAATTGCGAAGCAGCGCCTGCCACTCTGCCTCGCCGAGCAGTCCGAGCGGCACCAGTCCGGCCAGTGAAGAAACCCCATAAAGCTTCCGCGACAGCCAGTTCAGGGTATGGAAATCGCGCAGACCGCCCGGCCCCTCTTTCAGATTAGGTTCGAGGTTATCGGCGGTATTGTGGAATTTGGCGTGACGCTGACGTTGTTCGTCGCGCTTGGCTTCGAAATAGCCGCGGGCATCGTAAACCTCGGGGGAATTGACCGCAGCGTCCAGCTCCAGGAACACGGTATTGTTGCCGGCGAGCAGACGGATTTCCAGCAGCGAGGTGTAGGTCGCCACATCCAGACGGCTCTGCTCCAGACAGTGTGCAATTGAACGTACGGCCTGCCCGACCTTCAGCCCCGAATCCCACAACATCGAGAAGAAGCGGCCGATGGCCTCCGCGTGCCGCGCATGTTCGGCTTCTTCACCGCACACCAACAAGTCGATATCGGAATGTGGATACAGCTCGCCGCGGCCATAACCGCCGGTGGCCACCAGCGCCAGCGCCCCAGTGTCGCCAAGACTCAGTGACCAAGCTTTGCTGACCAACACATCCAGGCATTCCCGGTATCGGCCGATCAGGGTTTCTATGGCGACGCCCTTGGCCAGACTGTCGGTCAGGGCACTGCGTTGTTCGGCGAGCGCCAGTTTGGCGGCGGCAGTATATTCAGCAGCGGTTCCGGCCTGCGAGATGGCCGAAGCGGCAGGGTCAGCGCTGACGCTGCCCGCGGTCACAAATCGTTGTCGTCGCCGGGCAGACGGGTCAGGATCTCGACACCGTCATCGGTGACGGCCACCGTATGCTCCCACTGCGCGGACAGGGAACGGTCCTTGGTCACGACTGTCCAGCCATCCGGCATCAGGCGGGTATGGCGGGCGCCCTCATTGACCATCGGCTCGATGGTGAAGGTCATGCCCTTTTCCAGGCGCAGACCGGCGCCGGGCTGGCCGTAATGCAGCACTTGCGGGTCTTCGTGGTAAATCCGGCCGATGCCATGACCGCAGTATTCGCGAACCACCGAAAAACGCTCGGCTTCCACCAGCTTTTGAATGGCATGTCCGATATCGCCCAGAGTCGCTCCCGGGCGAACGGCACGGATGCCTTCGAACATGGCGGCGCGGGTCACGTCAATCAGGCGCTTGGCCTTCACTGACGGTTCGCCGACCGTATACATCCGGCTGGTATCGCCATGCCAGCCGTCTTTGATCACGGTCACGTCGATATTCAGGATATCGCCCTCTTTCAGCACCTTGCCCGGCGACGGAATACCGTGGCAGATGACATTGTTGACCGAGGTGCAGATGGTCGCCGGAAAGCCTTTGTAGCCGACATTGGCCGGAATCGAGTGCTGAACCTGAACGATGTGTTCATGGCAAATGCGGTCCAGCTCCGCCGTGGTGACGCCGGGCTTGACGTGGGGGGCGACGATCTGCAGGACTTCCGCAGCCAGGCGGCCGGCGATGCGCATGTTTTCGATGTCCTCGGCGGACTTAATTGAGACTTTCATGGCGCTATTATCCAACACTTGCGGCAAAATGGCACTTTCTTGTATAATTATCGGGCTTCAAGCGCCCACGCCGAGCGTCAATCGGCGAATTCACACACCGGATATTCCCCTGCTTCGGGGTGCCCCTCGGGGTTCGAAGCAGCGATTCGGTGGAGGCCCAACCCCGGAACCAATCGCCTTACCCAGGCCGGTTCCCTATCGCTTAAAGGATTCAACCATGTCCCAAGTCACCATGCGTCAAATGCTGGAAGCCGGCGTTCACTTCGGCCACCAAACCCGTTACTGGAACCCGAAAATGGGTCCGTACATTTTCGGTGCCCGCGGCAAGATCCACATCATCAATCTTGAAAAAACCATGCCGCTGTTCACCGACGCGATGAATTTCATCTCGGCGATTGCACAAAAGCGTGGCAGCATCCTGTTCGTCGGCACCAAGCGTTCCGCCCGCGATGCCATCAAGGAAGAAGCCACCCGTTGCAACATGCCGTACATGAGCATGCGCTGGCTGGGCGGCACCCTGACCAACTTCCGCACCGTGAAGCAGTCCGTTTCGCGTCTGAAAGAACTGGAATCGGCCGAAATCGACGGCACCTTCGAAAAGCTGGTCAAGCACGAAGTTCTGACCCTGCGCCGCGAGCGCGACAAGCTTGACGCTTCGCTCGGCGGCATCAAAGACATGAACCGTCTGCCGGACGCCCTGTTCGTCATAGACATCGGCCATGAAAACATCGCCATCCAGGAAGCCAAGAAGCTCGGCATCCCGGTCATCGCCGTGGTCGATACCAACTACGATCCCAACCTGGTCGACTACGCCATCCCGGGCAACGACGACGCCATCCGCGCCGTACAACTGTATGTCCGTGCCGCCGCCGATGCCGTACTGGAAGGCAAAGCCGCTGCGCCGATTACCGCCAGCAGCGCCAATGACGACTTCGTCGAACTGGACGAAGAAGGCAATCCGGTCGGCAAAGACGACAAAAAAGGTGCCCGCCGCGCTCCGGCCAAGAAAGCCGCGCCGCGCCGCGAAAAACGCGACGCCTGATTGAAGCCATGACAGGGGGTGCTTCGGCACCCCCTTCCCCATCGGCAGCTGGCCGATGCGACATTCCCCCTTGAACAACTCCGAGGTTAATACGATGGAAATTACCGCTAGCCTGGTAAAAGAACTCCGCGAGCGCTCCGGCGCCGGCATGATGGAATGCAAAAAAGCCCTGACTGAAAACGCCGGCAACATCGACGCCGCCATGGAATACCTGCGCAAGACCGGTCTGGCCAAGGCCGACAAGAAAGCCGACCGCGTTGCCGCGGAAGGTCGCATCGGTATGGCCAGCAGCGGCGGAAAAGCCGTTCTGGTCGAAGTCAACTCCGAAACCGATTTCGTCGCCAAGGATGACAACTTCCTGTCCTTCGTCAATGCCGTCGCCGAGGCCGCCCTGGCTTCCGATGCCGCCGATGCCGAAGCCCTGAAATCGGTCGCCATGAACGGCGGTACCGTGGAAGAAGCCCGCGCCGCACTGATCGCCAAAGTCGGTGAAAACGTGCAAGTCCGTCGTTTGGTCCGCGTCAACTCGCCCAACACCGTTGCGGCCTATATCCACGGCGGCCGTATCGGCGTGCTGGTCGATCTGGCCGGCGGCGAGATGGAATTGGCTCGTGGCATCGCCATGCATGTGGCTGCCATGAATCCTCCTTACAACAAAGCCGCCGATGTTCCGGCCGACTTCATTGCCAAGGAAAAGGAAATCGAACTGGCCAAAATGCCGGAGAAAGACAAGAACAAGCCCGCCGATATCCTGGAAAAGATCATTGCCGGCAAAGTCAGCAAAATCATCAATGAAGTCACCCTGTACGGTCAGCCCTACGTGCTGAATACCGACCAGAGCGTGGAAGCTGCCGTCAAGGCCGCCGGTGCCGATGTCATCGGTTTCCAGCGCCTGGTGGTCGGCGAAGGCATCGAAAAAGTGGTGGAAGATTACGCCGCTGAAGTCGCCAAGGCCATGGCCGTCTGAATTGGAAAGCCACCTTCGGGTGGCTTTTTTTCACTCTCCATTATTCCGGAACACCTATCCGCCATGACCCACATTCGTCGTCTCGATTACGCCAGCACCCCGCATGAGCCCTATGACGTTGCCGCTGAAAAAATGCTTGCCGGCAGTCCGAAGCAGATTCTCAGCAACCACTTCAGCAATGCCGTCGGCAATTTCCATACCGGCTTCTGGGAAGCCGAGCCCGGCATCTGGCAGGTCAATTACACCGAATACGAATATTGCGAAATCCTGCAGGGCGTGATCGTGATGACCGAGGACGGCGGGGAGGCCCAGACCGTCCGCGCCGGCGACCGGTTTACCATTGAACCGGGTTACCGCGGGACCTGGGAAGTGCGTGAATACGCACGCAAAGTCTATGTCATCTACGAGCCCTGAGCCCGTCCGCACCCTGCTATAGCCCCCGCCAATCCGCTAGAATGACCTTACCGACGCCCACCCTGGAGCCCGCCATGAGCACTTTGAAATACCGCCGCATCCTGTTGAAGTTGTCCGGCGAAGCCTTGATGGGCGACGGCGATTACGGCATCGATCCCAACATCATCAACGGCCTGGCACGAGAAATCATCGCGGTTCAACAGGCCGGGGCCGAGGTCGGCGTGGTCATCGGCGGTGGCAACATCTTCCGCGGTGCCGGCTTGGCCGCCGGTGGCATGGACCGCGTCACCGGCGACCACATGGGCATGCTGGCTACTGTCATCAACGCGCTGGCCATGCAGGATGCCCTCGAAAAACATGGCGTCAATGCGCGTGTGATGAGCGCCATCAAAATCAACCAGATCTGCGAAGACTACATCCGTCGCCGCGCCGTGCGTCATCTGGAAAAAGGCCGCATCGCGATTTTCGCGGCCGGGACCGGCAACCCGTTCTTCACCACCGATTCCGCGGCCGCCCTGCGCGCGACCGAAATCAACGCCGAACTGCTGCTCAAGGCCACCAAAGTTGATGGCATCTATGATTCGGATCCGAAAAAGAACCCGGACGCGAAGCGCTTCGAGCGCCTGACCTACGATGATGTGCTGAACCGCAAGCTACAGGTCATGGATACCGCTGCCTTTGCGCTTTGCCGTGAAAACGATATTCCCCTGCGGATTTATGACATGGGCAATGCCGGCGCGTTGATGCGCATTCTGCAAGGCGAAGACATCGGTACACTGGTCACCCGCTAAACGCATGCACGATCATCCGCACGGTCATCACGGTCATCGCCATACCAGCCATCACCATGTTTTTGCATGGGCGATGTGGATTAATCTGGCCTACTCGGCCATCGAAGCCGGATTCGGACTCACCTATAATTCTCTTGCGCTGATTTCGGATGCCCTGCACAACCTCGGCGATGCCGCAGGCCTGGCATTGGCATGGGGTGCAGCGTGGATGGCCAGCAAGACCCCGACCGAACGCCACACCTTCGGCTGGCGGCGCGCCACCCAGCTTTCTCCGCTGTTCAATGCCATGCTTCTGGTCGGCTTCAGCGGCGCACTGCTCTGGGAGGCGATTGGACGGTTTCAGAACCCGCCGGAAGTGCCCGGAGGACTGGTCGTCGCCGTAGCGGGACTCGGCATTCTGGTTAATCTGGGAACGGCCGCGCTGTTTCTGCGTGGCCAGAAAACCGACCTGAACAAACGTGGCGCCTACCTGCATCTGCTCGCCGATGCCGCGGTTTCAGTGGCGGCGGTCATTGCCGGTTTGGGTATCTGGTGGCGGAACTGGTTCTGGCTGGACCCCCTGACCGCACTGCTGGTGGCTTTGGTCATCGGCGTCAGCAGTTGGCATCTGCTCAAGGCCAGCTTCATGCAAGTCATGGATGCGGTACCCGAGAACCTCGAAAAAGCCGAAGTGGAGTCCTATCTTCGTCAGCTGCCGGGAGTTACCGCCATCCACCATGTGCATATCTGGTCGCTGGGTGCCGAAGAAATCGCGCTGACCGCGCATATCGTCCGCAACACCGTGGACGGCCATGACGGATTCATCGACGTTGCCAATCAGGCCCTGCAGGAGCGCTTCGGCATCAACCATGCCACGCTGCAGATTGAGCTGGGCGAATCCTGCCATCACGACCATCATGACCACGCCCCGCACCACTGATGTTTTTTCATTGATTTTAAGCATTTAGCTTGTTCTCGGTTTATAATTAGGCTCATCATCGGAACAGGAGCCCCGCATGCTCAATGAAATCAAAAAAGATGCGCAGACACGCATGGCTAAAAGCGTCGACGCCCTCAAGCACGAGCTGTCTTCGCTGCGGACCGGCCGCGCCAACACCGGGCTGGTCGACAATCTGAAGGTGAACTATTACGGATCCGATATGCCGCTGAGCCAGGTCGCGACGGTCACCGTCGCCGATGCCCGGTCGATTACCATCACCCCTTGGGAAAAGGCCATGGTCGGCGCCATCGAAAAAGCCATTCTGGCCTCGAACCTCGGCTTTACCCCGAACACCCTCGGCCAGGTCATCCGCATCAACCTGCCGCCGCTCACCGAAGAGCGCCGCAAGGACCTGATCAAGCACGTCTATGCCGAAGCCGAAAATGCCAAGATTTCGGTTCGCAACATCCGCCGCGATGCCATCTCCGGAGTGAAGGATCTGCTCAAGGAAAAATCCATTTCCGAGGATGAATCCCGTCGCAGCGAGGATGAAATCCAGAAAATCACCGACAAGGCGGTCAAGGACATCGACGACATCGCCAAGGCCAAGGAAACCGAGCTGCTGGCCGTCTGAAGAGCTCTGGCCATGCGCTCGGACATTCCACGATATCCCCAACACATCGCCGTCATCATGGACGGCAACGGCCGTTGGGCCGAGCAGCGCGGCAGCATCCGCAGTATCGGTCACCGCGCCGGCGCCAAAGCCGTGCAGATCGCCATCGAATTCTGCCTTGAGCAACGCATCGGAAGCCTGACCCTATTCGCATTCTCCAGTGAGAACTGGAATCGGCCGCAGGAAGAAGTCAGCACCCTGATGAAGCTGTTCCTGCGCATGCTGGATACCGAAATCGAAGAACTGCATCGCCGGGGCGTGCGCATCCGCTTCATCGGCCAGCGCAGCGACTTCGCAGCTGAAATCCGCGAAAAAATGATCTGGGCGGAATCCTTGACGGTCGCCAATACTACGCTCAACCTCAATATAGCCGGCAGTTACGGCGGACGCTGGGATATCGTGAATGCCTGCCGAGCCCTGCTGTTATCGGCCCGGAATCCGGAAGACATCACCGAGGAAAGCCTTGGCCGGCACATGGCGCTGGCCGACCAGCCCGATCCGGACCTGCTGATACGCACCGGCGGTGACTGCCGCATCAGTAACTTCCTGCTCTGGCAGATGGCCTACACTGAATTCTGGTTTACCCCCACGCTTTGGCCGGACATCACCCGTCAAGAGCTGTCTCAGGCGCTTGCGGATTTCTCTGGCCGCGAACGCCGGTTCGGTCTGACCAGCGAGCAAATCCTAGGAGAACAGGCATGAGCCACGGTAAACGCATTCGGTCCGCGCTTTGGATGATTCCGTTAGCCATCGGCGCCATTCTGTTTCTGCCTACGCCCTGGATGGGCGCTTTCATGGCGGTTTTGCTTTTGGCCGGTCTGCATGAATGGTGTGCGCTCTCCGGCCTCGACCGCCCTCAGGCCAAATGGGCTTATCTGGCTGCCAACGCCGCATTGGTTGCCACGATTGCCTGGACCGATGGCGGCGCACACCGCAATTTGATGGTGGCGATTGCCATCGGTGGCATATTCTGGCTGTTGGTGCCGTTATGGCTGTGGAAATTCGATTTTGCCCGCGAATCCTGTGATCGCAATCGACGCTTGAAGTTGCTGGCCGGCATGCTGGCCTGTGTGCCGGCTTGGGCGGCATTGGTCTGGATTCATGGCAGTGATGGCGGTCCGGCATGGACGCTGTTCGCCATCGGCCTGGTCGCCGCTGCCGACAGCGGCGCTTATGTTTTTGGTGTCAATTTCGGAAAACATAAACTCGCTCCGAACATCAGTCCCGGAAAAAGCTGGGAGGGTTTCTGGGGCGGCCTATTCGTAACGCTGACTCTCGCCTTGGTCTGCATGCCCTTGTTCGACGCTCCTTGGTCCGATTTCTGGCGCTTTGCCTTGCTCGGTCTGTTGACCGGCGTGTTCTCGGTCTTCGGCGATCTTTTTGAAAGCCTGATGAAACGGCATGCCTGTATCAAGGATTCCAGTGCGCTCATTCCCGGGCATGGTGGATTGCTTGATCGTCTCGACAGCATCGTATCAGGTCTCGTGGTTTTCGCTCTGGTGAAATACGGCCTGGCACTATGAAAAGTCTGTGCCTGCTCGGCGCGTCTGGATCCATCGGCCAGTCCACTCTGAAACTGGTCGATCAGCACCCGGATCGTTTCCGGATTACGGCCATGTCGGCCCATACCCAGATCGATGCTTTGATTGATTTATGCCGCCGTTACCGGCCCTTACAGGCGTGCATCGCCGATTCGTCCCTGTTTACCGCTTTGCGGGACGGTCTGCGTGCGGAAGGACTTGCGACCACGCCGCTTGCCGGATCCGAGGGTCTGCAGGACATGGCGGCTGATAACCGATCCGATACCGTCATCGCGGCCATCGTCGGCGCTGCCGGTGTCGCCTCGACATTCAGTGCGGCACGCGCCGGGAAACGCATTCTGCTGGCCAACAAGGAATCCATCGTTCTGGCCGGACAGCTGTTGATGCAGACCGTCGCTGAATATGGCGCGCAATTGTTTCCGGTCGACAGCGAGCATAATGCGATTTTCCAATGCCTTCCCGCACATGGCGGCCGCGCGGGCGTCCGACGCTTGATCCTGACCGCATCGGGCGGTCCGTTTTTGGGCAAAACACGCGCTGAATTGGCAACAATCACGCCGGAACAGGCCTGCCGGCATCCCAAATGGTCGATGGGGCGCAAGATTTCGGTCGATTCCGCCACCTTGATGAACAAGGGACTGGAAGTCATCGAAGCCCACCATCTGTTCGGCATGCCGGCCGAGGCCATTGAAGTCGTCGTGCACCCTCAAAGCATCGTGCACTCCATGGTGGATTATTGTGACGGCTCGGTACTTGCACAAATGGGTGAGCCCGATATGCGCACCGCGATTGCCTATGGCCTTTCGTACCCTGAACGCATCGATTCCGGCGTCAAAACCCTTGATTTCCGGACGCTGGGGCGGCTGGAGTTCCAGACCCCCGATACCGAAACATTTCCCTGCCTGAGTCTGGCCTATACAGCCATCGGCCGTGGCGGCAACGCTCCGGCTGTGCTGAATGCCGCCAATGAAGTGGCCGTCATGGCTTTTCTTGAGGGACGACTCCCCTTCCTGGCCATCCCCGATATCGTGGCGCAGACCCTTGATGCCCTAGCGTGGGAACCTGCGGAGGATTTAGCTGTCCTAATGGCAAGCGATGCCGAAGCGCGCCGCTACGCCAACAACCGAATCCACTAAACCATGCCTGACTTCATCAGTCCACTGTTCTGGTACATCCTCACCATCGGCATTCTGGTGACCGTGCATGAGTGGGGACACTTCGCCGTCGCACGCCGCTGCGGTGTGCATGTGCTGCGCTTTTCGGTCGGCTTTGGCCGTGCGTTATACAGCCGTACCGGTAAGGACGGAACCGAGTACCGGCTGGCGCTGATTCCGTTCGGCGGCTACGTCAAAATGCTGGACGAACGCGAGCAGGAGGTTCCGCCTGAACTGCAGCCGTTCGCCTTCAATCGGCAATCGGTCGGCAAGCGCTTCGCGATTGTTGCCGCCGGACCTCTGGCCAATCTCATTCTCTGCATCGGCCTGCTCTGGGCCGCATTGATCCTCGGCGTGCCCGAACTGCGCGCCCTGATTGGCCCGTCCACGGGACTGGCGCAACAGGCCGGCTTCCAGACCGGTGATGAACTGGTTGCCGTCGACGCCAAGCCGGTACAGGCCTGGAACGATGCCTTGCCGGCCCTGGCTTTGGCAGCCATGGACCGGCGTCCGATTGACGTACAGGTCACCACGCTGGCGGGCGGCTCTGAAATTCGGCAGCTTGCTCTGGATAAGCTGTCAGAAGACTTTCCCCAGGACAAGCTGCTGCAGGAAATCGGTCTAACGCCGTTCTTTTCCGCAGCACTGCCGATCATCGGCCAGGTGCAGAAAGATGGTCCGGCGGAGGGTGCGCTGCAACCCGGGGACCGCATCACCGCCATCGAGGGCGTCAAAATTGCGCAATTCGGGGATATTCCGAAAACCTTGGCGCAAAAAGCAGGCGACGGCCGGAACCTTCGTGTCGAAGTCCTTCGTGACGGCGTCGCCATGGCTTTTCTCATCGCTCCGACAGAAGTCATTCAGGATGCAAAAAAAGTATGGCGGCTTGGCGTCGGCAGTATGAGTGCGGTCAAAACCGTGCAATACCCGCCCTTGCAGGCTCTGCCTGCCGCTTTTTCAAGAACCTATGACATGACACGGGACAGCCTCGCGGTCATCAAGCGGCTTCTGACAGGCGCTGCATCCGTCGACAATCTGTCCGGACCGATTGGAATCGCGCGTGCCGCGGACAGTCAGGCCAGCTGGGGAATATCGACATTTCTGGGCTTTTTGGCCGCGATTTCGCTGGCATTGTGTATCATGAACCTGTTGCCAATACCGCTTCTAGATGGCGGGCATCTGCTCTATTTCGCTTACGAATGGGCCACCGGCAAAGCGCCCGCAGAAAGTGTCCAGGCTATCGGGCAGTACATCGGCATTTTTTTTCTCGCCGGACTGCTGGGAATAGCCATTTTCAACGATTTTTTTCGTATCATTTCATAATCAACCCGAGCATCACCCCCTGGAACCCCGATGACCCCTTCAAATCTCCGTAAAAGTCTGCTGTGCCTGTCCCTGGCAATTGCAATGAGCCAGCCCGCACAAGCCCAGCTGGCTGAGTCGTTCGTGGCCAGTGACATCCGGGTTGATGGTCTGCAACGGATTTCAGCGGGTACGGTGTTCACCTATCTGCCCATCGAAAAAGGCGATACGGTCAATTCCTCGAAAACCACCGAAGCCATCCGGGCGCTTTACAAGACCGGATTCTTCAGCGACGTCCGGTTCGAACGCCAAGGCAATATTCTGGTAGTGAATGTCACCGAGCGCCCCAGCATCAATACACTGACGCTCAAAGGGAACAAGGAAATCAAGACCGAAGATCTGCTCAAAGGGCTCAAGGGCATCGGTCTGAGCGAAGGTGAAATCTACAACCCGCTCAATCTTGACCGCGTGACCCAGGAACTGTTGCGCCAATACAACAACAAGGGCAAATATAACGTCGTCATCGTACCGACCGTCAAGGAAATCGACCGTAACCGCGTTGATGTCTCCCTCGACATCACTGAAGGCAAGAGCGCACGCCTTCGTGACATCAATATCGTCGGTAATACCGTGTATCCGGACGATGTGATCCGCGATGGCTGGGAGTCCAACACCAGCAACTGGCTGTCCTGGTACAAGCGGGACGACCAATACTCCCGGGAAAAACTGTCCGGCGACCTCGAAAAATTGACGGATTACTACCTGGACCGCGGTTATGTGGATTTCAACGTCGAATCGACCCAGGTCACCATCAGTCCTGACAAGAAGGACATGTTCCTGACCGCCAACGTCGTTGAAGGCAAGATTTACAAAGTCACTGGCGTGACTGTCAGCGGCGAAACCATCGTTCCCAAAGAAGATGTCGAAAAACTGCTTCTGATCCGGACTGGAAATACCTTCTCAAGGCAACTTCTGACCGCAACCAATGACCGCATCACCGCGATGCTGGGCAACATCGGTTACGCGTTCGCCGAAGTCGACCCGGTACCGACCATCAGCCGCGATGACCAGGAAATCAGCATCAATTTCGTGGTCAAACCCGGCCCGCGCGTGCAGATCCGGCGCATGGAAATCAAAGGCAATGTCCGCACCGCTGACGAAGTCGTGCGCCGCGAGCTGCGGCAGTTCGAGAACACGTGGTATTCGCAGGCAGCGCTCGATCGTTCAAAGATCCGTCTTCAGCGGTTGGGCTTCTTCGAAACCGTTGAAATCGAGCAGGAGCCCGTAGCAGGACGGCCGGACCAGGTCGATGTGTTCATCAACGTCAAGGAACGCAACTCCGGCAGCTTCGTGTTCGGACTGGGCTACCAGCAACTTTACGGTCTGACCGCATCCGTGCAGTTAAGTGAAAACAACTTCCTCGGGACCGGAAACCGGATGTCGGTGGCCGTACAGAACAACAGCTACTCCAAGCGCCTCAGCTTCTCCTACACCAATCCGTACTTCACCGAAGACGGCCTCAGCCTCGGTTACAACGTGTCCTACAGCGATTACAATCAGGGTGATTTCAATACAGCGCGCTATACATCCAAGAATTTCAATGCCGAAGCCGTCATGGGCATTCCGCTGAGCGAAACGGACAGCATCCAGGTCGCCCTCGGTTATGACAAAATCGATCTGACCACCACGCTCGGCTCGACACCAAGACCGCTGGTGGACTACCTGAGCGACATCTTCGGTCCGCAACCTTTCTTTCCCTGCTTCGATGTCGATGACGACAGCGACCCGAATACGCCTTCCACGGACGATGACGGAACACCGGGGCCGGACACCCAGCTCTGTGGCTTCAACCAAACCTGGCCGGTCAAACAGATTCGTGCCCAAGCCGGCTGGGGCCGCGACTCACGCAACGACTTCCTGCTGCCGACCCGCGGCACCTATCATCGCGTAAACGCCGAGTTCTCGTTCCCAGGCTCAGAAATTTCGTATTACAAACTCAGCTACCAATTCGAACATTATCGTCCGCTGAATTCCTGGTTGGTCCTTAAAGTCGGCACCGACCTCGGGTACGGTGACAGTTACGGCAACACCGGCGATGCCGGCATGCCGTTCTTCAAGAATTTCTACGTCGGCGGTCCGCAATCGGTTCGCGGCTATGAAGCAAATACGCTCGGACCAAGCTACGGCAGCTGTATCCCCGTGGCTCCTGCGACCACCTGCGTACCCTCCTTCCTGCAACCACTCGGTGGCTCGCTGAAAGTCGCGGGTACATTCGAGTTATTGTTCCCGAAACTGTTCAATGCGCGTGGCACTCGCTTGTCGGCATTCCTCGATTACGGCAACGCTTTCGCCGGAAGCTTTGACTATAGCGGTTATACCGACACCACCGTCGGTGCCGTTTTCGGTGCTGACAAAATCAACTTCAATTCCCTGCGTGCATCCGTTGGCGTGGCCCTGCAGTGGCAAGCTCCGGTCGGTCCGATCTCAATCAGTTATGCCATGCCGCTGAATGACGGTGAATTCGACCGGATTGAACGCCTGCAATTCACCTTCGGTCAGCAGTTCTGACCTAACATGCTGACCCTTAAAGCGCTTGCGGATCGTTTCGGTCTGGACTTCCGGGGTGATGCGGACACCGTCATTTCAGGCATCGGCACGCTCGCCGATGCCCAGTCGGGTCAATTGGCATTTCTGGCCAACAGCAAGTACACCGCGCAACTGGCCGACACCCGGGCCTCGGTGGTGGTGCTGAGCGAATCCGATGCCGATGCCTGCCCCTGCGCCTGTTTGATCAGTGAGAATCCCTATACCAGTTTCGCCCTCATTACCGCCCTGTTCGATGATGACGATGACCTGCCTGCAGGCATCCATGCCACTGCCGTAATCGATGCCACGGCGCGCATCGGCACCGAGGTTCGCATAGGACCCTATGCGGTCATCGGTCCGGACGCCATCATCGGTGACCGCTGCCAGATCCATGCCCATGTCCATATCGGCCGTGGCTGCACCTTGGATGTCGACTGCCTTCTGTTGCCGAAAGTCACCCTGGTCAAACGTGTACACCTCGGAAAGCGCGTCCGCATCCATTCCGGCGCGGTGCTCGGTGCAGACGGTTTCGGAATCGCCTTCCATCAAGGGCAGTGGGTCAAAATCGCACAGCTCGGCGGCGTCCGAATCGGCGATGACTGCGAAATCGGCGCCAATACCACCATCGACCGCGGCGCCATTGAGGATACGGTGCTGGAAAACGACGTCCGTCTCGATAACCAGATCCAGATCGGCCACAATGTGCGCATCGGCGCCCACACTGCCATCGCCGGGTGCGTGGCTGTTGCCGGATCGACCCGCATCGGCCGTTACTGTCTTATCGGTGGCGCTGCCGGCATCGTCGGTCACATCGAAATCGCCGACAAGGTGGTTGTGGGTGCGATGAGTCTGGTCACCCATTCGCTGACTGAAGCGGGCGAATACGCCTCAGGAACACCGATCCAGGCCAAGGGCGAATGGCGCAAAAATGCCGCGCGCTTCAAACAGCTCGATGCCATGGCACGCACGCTCAATACACTGAAGAAAAACGGGGACTGACCCATGCCATACGATATTTCCAAATTACCGGTCGATGCGGTCTGCATCCAGAACCTGCTGCCGCACCGTTATCCCTTCCTGCTGGTCGACCGCGTCACGGAGTTCGAACCGGACAAACGCATCCGCGCCCTCAAGAATGTGACCATCAACGAACCTTTCTTCAACGGCCATTTTCCGGGTGCGCCGGTGATGCCGGGCGTGTTGATTCTGGAAGC
This sequence comes from Arenimonas sp., assembly GCF_044353605.1. Classification (GTDB taxonomy): domain Bacteria; phylum Pseudomonadota; class Gammaproteobacteria; order Xanthomonadales; family Xanthomonadaceae; genus Arenimonas. The sequence goes on from NZ_JBILBO010000001.1 coordinate 76,590, forward strand.
ACTGGCCCAGGCCGGCGGACTTCTGACGCACCTGAGCCTGATGGAAGACGGCTGCACCGGCAAGGAAGGCAAGCTGTTCTATCTGGTCAAGATCGACAATGCCAAATTCTCGAAAATGGTGGTTCCCGGCGATCAACTCGAGCTGAACGTTGAACTCAAACGCAAGATCCGCAACATGGCGCTCTATCAGGGCGTTGCCTGTGTCGATGGCAAACAGGTCGCCTGTGCCGACATCCTCTGCGCAGAAGGTGACTCATGAGCATTCATGCAACAGCAATCATCGACCCCAGCGCACAACTGCATGCCAGTGTCATTATCGGCCCCTATTCCGTCATCGGCGCCGATGTCAGCATCGGCGAAGGCACCGAAATCGGTTCGCATTGCGTCATCACCGGACCGACCCGGATCGGCCGCAACAACAAGATCCATTCGCACGCAGCACTCGGCGGTGATCCGCAGGACAAGAAATTCGAGGGCGAGCGCGGTGAGCTGATCATCGGCGACAACAATACCATCCGCGAGTTCACCACATTCAACCGCGGCACCGGTGACGGCGGCGGCGTAACCCGGATCGGCGACAACAACTGGATCATGGCCTACGTGCATATCGCCCACGACTGCATCGTCGGCAACAACACCATTTTCGCCAACAATGCCTCGCTTGCGGGCCATGCCATCGTTGAAGACTGGGTGATCATGGCCGGTTTCTCGGGCGCGCACCAATTCTGCAAAATCGGCGCGCATGCCTTCGTGGGCATGGGCAGCCTGATCAGTGCCGATGTGCCGCCATTCGTGATGACCGGCATGCAATACGCCGAGCCGCGCAGCATCAATGCCGAAGGCCTCAAGCGCCGCGGCTTCAGCCCTGAGCGGATCAAGCAGATCAAATCCGCCTACCGCACCGTGTACATGTCCGGCAAGCCTCTGGCCGAAGCTAAAATCGAATTGCAGGCACTGGCACTTGAATCCGAGGATGTCCGGCAGATGCTCGATTTCATCGAGTCCAGCACCCGCGGCATCGTGCGCTAAAGCATCATGAAAATCGCGCTCATCGCCGGCGAAGAATCGGGCGACCTGCTCGCCGCTGAGCTGATGGCCGCGCTGAAAGCACACCAACCCGGAATCCAATTCATCGGCATGGGCGGCCCAAAAATGCAGGCCCAGGGCCTGGATACCTGGTTCGATTACAAAACCCTTTCGGTCATGGGTTTCATCGAAGTGCTCAAGCACCTTCCGGCGCTTTTGAAACTCCGCAAGAATCTACTCAAGCGCCTCGTCGCGGAAAAACCGGATCTGGTCATCGGCGTGGACGCCCCGGACTTCAACCTCGGGATTGAAAAATCCTGCAAACGCGCGGGCCTGCGCACCATGCATTTCGTCAGCCCTTCGGTCTGGGCCTGGCGCGAGAAGCGTGCAGCACGCATTGCCGAAAGTTGCGAGCAGGTCCTGTGTCTGTTTCCGATGGAACCGGCGATTTTCGCCAAATACGGCGTGGATGCACGATATGTCGGCCACCCCTTGGCCGATCGCATCGCCATGACGCCTGACCGCGAGGCTGCCCGCACGGCGCTGGCATTGCCCGATTGCCGGCAGCTGGCCATTCTGCCCGGCTCCCGGGTATCCGAAATCGACCGGCTGCTTCCGGTATTCCTGCAAGGCGCCGCGCTGCTGAAAGCGTCAATACCTGAGTTGCATTTTCTGATTCCGGCAGCGAACAGCCTGTGCCGGGACCGTATCGCGCATCATCTGCAATCCCACCCCTTGCCCGACACGCGCATTCTCGACGGCCATGCGCAGTCCGCCATGATTGCCGCCGAAGCCGTGCTGCTGGCCTCGGGTACGGCAGCCCTGGAGGCCATGCTGTGCAAACGGCCGATGGTCGTGGCCTATCGCATCTCAGCCATTACCTATTCCATGGTGAATGCCCTCGGTTTGATCAAAATTGAACGGTTCAGTCTACCTAATGTGCTTTCAGGGCAAGACCTCGTCCCCGAACTCATACAGGATCGATGCACACCGGAAGCAATAGCCAGTGAACTACAGACCTTGCTCGAAGCTAAAGACAACACGACCTTGATGGCTCACTTTGAACGCCTGCACAGGGATTTGCGCTGCGATGCCGGTGATGCCGCTGCTTCTGCGGTACTCGAGTTATTGGCCAAGCAATGAGTACCGCAGGCGTCGATGAAGCCGGACGCGGGCCTTTGGCCGGACCGGTGGTGTGTGCAGCCGTCATACTGCCGCCGGATGACGGACTGATCGGGCTTGATGATTCGAAAAAACTGGGTGAGGGCCGGCGCGAGCAACTGTTTGATGCCATCATCGCCATCGCCGAGTCCCATTGCATCCGCTTCATCGATGCGGCAACCATCGACCGTATGAACATCCTGCAGGCCACCCTGCATGGCATGCGCCTCGCGGTCCAGGGTTTGAGCCCGACTCCGGAACTGGCATTAATCGACGGCAACCGGCTTCCCGCCGACCTGCCCTGCCCAGCACGCGCACTGATCGGCGGAGACGGTCTTGAACGTTGCATCATGGCCGCGTCCGTTCTGGCCAAAGTCAGCCGGGACCGTTACCTTCGGGAACTCGATACCCGCTATCCGGCCTACGGCTTCGCCCGCCATAAAGGCTATCCAACCGCCGAACATCTGGCCGCGCTGCTGCGTCACGGCCCCTGCCCGGAACACCGCCGCAGTTATGGTCCGGTAAAACAGGCCAGCCTTTTTGCACCCGACTGAAACCACGTCGCTGGAACCGGGATTTAGCACCTGTCAACCCTTGTTATCGCCGGCCAGTCGGCTAAACTGAGCATTGGTTTCAGGCGTGCCCATGACCCCCACTTTCGTTCACTGCCATCTGCACAGCGAGTTCTCGCTGACAGACTCCACCATCCGTCTGCCGGAACTGGTTGCCCGCTGTGCCGACATGGGCATGCCGGCGGTGGCGGTCACCGACAACTGCAATTTTTTTGCCCTAGTCAAATTCTTCAAGGCCGCGGAAAGCGTCGGCATCAAACCCATCGCCGGCGCCGATCTGTTTCTCGACAACGGCCAGGCCGGCCACTACAGGATTACCGTACTGTGCCAAAACCAGGCCGGCTACCTGAGCCTGTCCAAACTAATTTCCAGGGCCTATCTGGAGGGCCATAACCGTGAAGTCCCTGTCATCGCCCAGGAATGGCTGTTTGCCAGAAACGAGGGGCTAATCCTGCTGCACGGCCGCCACAGCCCGCTCGCGCATCTGATGCAACAGGAACACAAACCGGAGAGCGCCGCACAGATCGCCGAATGGCTGAGCCTGTTCCCGCGCCGCCTGTATCTGGAAATCAGCCGACTCGGCTTGCCCGAGGAGGCCGCTTTCAATGCCCGTGCCATCGCGTTCGGCAATCGGCACCAATTGCCGCTGTTAGCCAGCAACGATGTACGCTTTCTGGATGCCGGCGATTACGAAGCACACGAAGCGCGGGTCTGCATATCCACCGGACGCGTATTGGATGACCCGAAACGTCCGAAACTGTACAGTCCTGAGCAGCATCTGAAATCCCCCGAGGAAATGGCGGCGCTGTTCGCCGACATTCCGGAGGCCTTGGCCAATAGTGTCGAATTGGCCAAGCGCTGCAATCTCGAACTGTCACTCGACACCTACTTCCTTCCTGATTTTCCTGTTCCGGAAGGCCATACCCTCGATAGCTGGATAAGCAAGGAGGCGCACGACGGTCTCGAGCGTCGATTGCAGGCGTTTCCGCTGGCTCCCGGGCATGATCATGCTGCCTACCTGGCACGCCTGGATTTGGAACTCGGCGTCATCAGTCGCATGGGGTTCCCCGGTTACTTCCTGATCGTGGCGGACTTCATCAACTGGGGGAAATCCCAGGGCATTCCGGTCGGACCGGGCCGTGGCTCCGGCGCCGGCTCGCTGGCGGCCTGGTCACTCGGCATCACCGATCTCGATCCGATGCGTTATGACCTGCTGTTCGAGCGCTTCCTCAATCCGGAACGCGTGTCGATGCCCGACTTCGACATCGACTTCTGCATGGACCGACGCGACGAAGTGATTGATTACGTCGCGCGCAAATACGGACGCGACAAAGTCAGCCAGATCATCACCTACGGCACCATGGCCGCCAAGGCGGTGGTGCGAGACTGCGGGCGGGCACTCGGCCTGCCCTACGGTTTCGTCGACTCCATTGCAAAGCTAATCCCGATGACGCTCGGCATCAGCCTGGATGACGCACTGGGTCTGTCTGATGCCGCCAAAAAGGATTCCTCGCTGGCATCGGCCGAACTGATTACGCGGTATCACAGTGAAGACGATGTCCGCGATCTGATCGATCTGGCGCGTAAGCTCGAAGATCTCACCCGCAATGCCGGCAAACACGCCGGTGGCGTCGTGATCGCCCCGACCCCGTTGACCGACTTCACCCCGCTGTACGCCGAACAGGTGCATGCCGGAGAAACCGCAACCGGCATCGTCACCCAATTCGACAAGGACGATGTCGAAGCGATCGGCCTGGTCAAATTCGACTTCCTCGGCCTGCGCACGCTGACCATCATCGATTGGGCGGTGAAGGCCATCAATGCCGAGCGCCACAACGATGGGCAGGATCCGATCGACATCCTGGCGATTCCGTTGGATGATGCCGACACCTACCGTCTGCTGTCCAAAGGCCTGACCACGGCGATATTCCAGTTCGAATCCCGCGGCATGAAGGATTACATCAAAAAACTCGAGCCCAGCACCTTCGAAGATCTGATTGCGCTGGCGGCGCTGTACCGGCCAGGTCCGCTCAACTCCGGCATGGTCGACGACTTCATCAACCGCCGGCACGGCCGCGCCGAAGTCAGTTATCCGCATGCCAATCTGGAAGCCATCCTGAAGCCGACCTACGGCGTCATCGTGTACCAGGAACAGGTGATGCAGATCGGCCAGGTCCTGGCCGGTTACTCACTCGGCGGCGCCGATCTGCTGCGCCGCGCCATGGGCAAGAAAAAACCGGAAGAAATGGCCAAGGAACGGGTCAAGTTCGAGCAGGGCGCCCATGACAACGGCATCAACGGGAAAGTGGCGGCCGGCATTTTCGACTTGATGGAGAAATTCGCCGAGTACGGTTTCAACAAATCGCACTCGGCCGCCTACGCGCTGGTCGCCTACCAGACCGCCTGGCTGAAAACGCATTATCCGGCACAGTTCATGGCCGCCACGCTGTCCTCGGACATGGACAACACCGATAAAGTGGTGAACTTCCTGCAGGACTGCAAGGCCTTCAGCATCGATGTGCTGCCGCCGGATGTGAATGCCTCGACCCACAAATTCAAAGCACTCGACCGGCACACCATCCGCTATGGCCTGGGCGCAGTCAAAGGGGTCGGCGAAGGCGCCTGTCTGGCCATCGCCCATGAGCGCGAAGCCAACGGCGCGTTCACCGATCTTCTCGATTTCTGCCGACGCGTGGATTCCAGTAAGCTCAATCGCCGCGTGCTGGAAGCCATGATTTACTCCGGCGCACTCGATAGCCTCGGTAGCAACCGGGCCTCGCTGGCGCTGCAGTTGCCGGAAGTGCTGAAGGCGACAGAACAGATGGCACGCGAAGCGCAATCCGGGCAGGTCTCGCTGTTCGGCGCCAGTCCAACGGTGAGCATCCAGATCGATTTGCCGACCATCACCGATTGGCCCCTCGAGGAGCGTTTGCGTCATGAACGCGATACCTTGGGCTTTTTCCTCAGTGGCCATCCGCTCGATCCGTGGCAGGCGGAGTTCAAGCAGCTGGGGCTGTGTCCGCTGTCGTCGCTGGAAAAAACCTGGCAGGAACGCAAGGACCGCCGCGGTGAAGCGCCGGTGGTGGTGGCAGGCCTGATCAGCCAGATGCGTAAGCGCGGCGACAACCAGGCCTTCGTATTGATCGAAGACCAGGTCACCGGACTGGAGTGCGCCTTCTTCAGCGAGGCCTATCAGGATTACTCCGCCCTGCTGACCCGCGACCGCATCGTGGTCATCGAAGGCACGGTACGCGAAGACAACTTCAACGGCGGCTTCTCGCTGCGCGCCAAACATTGCTGGGACTTCCAAACCCTGTTGTTGCAGTACAGCAAGGGCATCCAATGCCGACTCGACCTGTGCCATCCCGATTCCTGGCAGGCCTTGCAGGCCCTGCTGGCTTCATACCGGCCGGGCCAAACCCCCGTCCTTCTGCAGCTCAAAACCGCAAGCGCCGAAGGCCGTCTGCGCACACCGCCGGCACATTCGGTCCGCTGCGAAGCATCCCTGATTACCAAGTTGCGGGCGCTGGACGGCGTTGCCGAAGTGTCTCTGGCCCTGAACAAGCCATGGTCTGTCGGCAACGGCTTAGCCGGTGCGGCCTCGTAAGCTTCTGATAAAATACGTCGAACCGTCCGAGAACCGCCATGAACCCCAATTTCCTCGATTTCGAACAGCCGATTGCCGACCTGGAAGCCAAAATCCAGGAATTGCAACGCGCCAGCCAAGGCCCGGGCGTCAACATCGAGCTGGAAGTGGAAGGCCTGCAGGTCAAGCTGGAACAGCGCACGGCCGAGATTTTCAGCAAGCTCAGCCCTTGGCAGATCTCGCAGCTGTCGCGCCATCCGCAGCGCCCGTACAGCCTAGATTACTTCGAACTGATTTTCGATGAATTCCATGAGTTGGCCGGCGATCGCGCCTTTGCCGACGATGCCGCTATCGTGGCGGGATTGGCACGCCTGAACGGCCGTGCCTGCATGGTGATCGGCCAGCAGAAAGGGCGAGACACCAAGAGCAAGGTCAAACGCAATTTCGGCATGCCGCGGCCTGAAGGCTACCGCAAGGCCCTGCGTCTGATGAAAATGGCGGAGCGCTTCGGCCTGCCCCTGTTCACCTTCATCGACACCCCTGGCGCCTATCCCGGCATCGGTGCCGAAGAACGCGGCCAGTCGGAAGCCATCGCCCGCAATCTGCTGGAAATGGCCGAACTGAAAATTCCGGTGATCTGCACGGTCATCGGCGAAGGCGGCTCCGGCGGCGCGCTCGCCATCGGCGTGGGCGATGCCACTTTCATTCTGCAGTACAGCACCTATTCGGTGATTTCGCCGGAAGGCTGCGCGTCCATTCTCTGGAAAAGCGCCAGCAAGGCCGAAGAAGCGGCGCAGGCTCTGGGTCTTACGGCAGAGCGCCTGCTGGAACACAAGCTGGTCGATAAAATCATTCCCGAACCGCTCGGCGGCGCCCATCGCAATCCGGCCGCCATGGCGGAAACCCTGAAAGCGGCGATCTGGGATGAGTTGCAGCATCTGGAATCGCTGTCCCTCGAGACCCTGCTCGACCGCCGCTATCAGCGACTGCGGGCTTACGGCGCGTACGACGTCGCTTGACCGAACACCTGCCCGGCTCCCTCTGCGCGCCGCCCTCAGCCAATGTCTGGGCCGGCTTCAGCGGGGGGCTGGATTCCACGGTTTTGCTGCACGGGCTGAAACAGCATCTGCCGAATGCTTGCACGCTAGAGGCCATCCACATCCATCACGGCTTGAATCCGGCGGCCGACGCTTGGGCGGATCATTGTCAATCGGTCTGCGATGGGCTCGGCATCGCCCTGCACGTCGAACGCGTCCGGATTGAAGATCAAAGCCGCAACATCGAAGCACAGGCCCGCGCAGCGCGCTATGCCGCGTTTGCGCGCCACGTGGCGCCTGGCGAGACGTTGGCGCTGGCGCACCATGCCGATGATGTGGCCGAAACCCTTTTATTGCGCTTGATGCGCGGTTCCGGCACCGAAGCCCTGGGCAACATGAAGGCGCATTCCCGACATGGCGAAATGCAGGTCTGGCGGCCGTTGCTCACGCTGCACCGTGCCGAATTGCAGGCTTATGCCGAGGCCAACGCGCTGACGTGGATCGAGGATGCCAGCAATGCCGATACCGGGTTCGATCGCAACTTCCTGCGCAGCGAAGTCCTGCCGCTGCTGGAATCCCGCTTTCCCAATGCCACCGCCCGGCTGGCCCGCAGCGCGGCATTGCTGCAGGCCGATGCCGCATTGCTACAGCCGGTGATCGCGGACCAGCTTGCCCGCTGCACTGGCCCGAACGGCCTGCTGTTGGCCATGCTGATGGCGCAGCCGCCGGAACTGCAGGCGCATCTGCTGCGCGCCTGGTTGCACGGCAACGGAAAGCTTGCGCCCGGGGGAGAAGCCCTGCATGAATTTCTGCGTCAGTTGAGGATGCATGCCAGCGACGATGACACGCGTTTGGATGGCCCGGATTATGCCGTGCAACTCTGGAACGACACATTGATGCTGTGCGCCAGAGCGGCAACGCAATCCAAAGACAGCGCTTTGGATGTCCTTTGGGACGGCCAAGACGCTTTGCCGCTACCGCGTGGTGGCGTGTTGGCGTGGCAGGGCGAAGCGCCCACGCCGGTGCGCGTGCGCTACCGGCACGGCGGCGAGCGCATCCGCCTGCCCGGCCAGGCCATGCACCACAGCGTCAAGAAACTGCTGAGCACGCGCGTGCCGCCCTGGCAGCGCGCGGCCCTGCCCTTTGTTTATAATGAGCACGATGAACTGCTGGCCGTCGGCGACGTACTGGTTTCCGCGCAGTTGGACGATCTTTCACGCCGGCAAGGCACCCGCCTGCACTGGCACAGCGATAGCGAGTAAGCCATGAGCAAAACCCCGAAAGTCCCAGAAGCCTCACCGGTCGCCGCCTTTGAAAAGTCATTGGAAGAACTCGAACAGGTGGTTTCGGCCATGGAGCGTGGCGAACAGAGCCTGGATGAATCGCTGGCGGCCTATGAGCGCGGCATCGCCTTGTATCGGCAGTGCCAGAGCGCGCTCGAACAGGCCGAACAACGCGTCAGCATGGTCAACAACGCCGCCAACCCCGAACAGCAGACACCGTTCCGCGAAACTGATGCCGACTGAGCACGAACGCATCGAGCGCGTTCTGGACGGCGTCTTGCCGCCGGAAAGCCTTGCTCCGCAACGCCTGCACCGCGCCATGCGGCACGCCACGCTCGATGGCGGCAAACGCCTGCGTGCACGCTTGGTGTACGCCACCGGCCGACTGTTCGGACTGAGCATGACTCAACTCGATTCAGCCGCAGCGGCCGTCGAGATGATTCACGCCTATTCGCTGATTCACGATGATCTGCCGGCCATGGACGATGATGCCCTGCGCCGCGGCAAACCGACCGTGCATATCGCCTTCGATGAAGCCACCGCCATTCTGGCCGGCGATGCACTGCAAGCTTTGGCCTACGAAACCCTGGCGCGCGCCGAGTGGCCGGATGCCGCCAAGCTGGCCGCTTTGCAGGAACTCATAAGCGCCTCCGGTTCGCGCGGCATGTGCGGCGGTCAGCAGCTCGACATGGACGCCGGCGGAATAACACTCACCTTGGAAGATCTGCAGAATGTGCATGCACTGAAAACCGGAGCGCTGATCAAGGCCGCCATTCGCCTGCCGGCGATTGTTGCCGACGCCGACAGTGATGCGCGTGCTGCCTTGGACGCCTTCGCCGACGATCTGGGCTTGGCCTTCCAGATTCAAGACGACATCCTCGATGTGGAAGCCAGCACCGAACAACTGGGCAAATCGGCCGGCAAAGACGCGGCGCAGGCCAAAGCCACCTACCCAGCCCTGCTCGGTCTGGACGGCGCCAAAACCCTGCTTTCCGAACTGGCTGAACGCATGCCACAGCACCTGTCCGAATTCGGCGAGCGCGCCGAGGCCCTGAGCGCACTGGCGGCCTTTGCCGTGGCGCGAAGGAATTAGGCCAGCCTCCTATTGACAAGCACGATTAACTTTATGTATAGTTTATTTAACACTGAGTTAAATTAAACCTACCTAAGGAGTGTGCAATGCCGTACCGTGAAAAAGTGGCCTGGTTGTCCTTGCTGTCGATGCTGGCGGTATTTATTCCCTACTTCACCTGGTCTTCGATGCACCCGCCCGGCCCGGAAATTCCCAATCTCAAACAAATGGCCTTGTATGCCGTGACCTCCCTGTCGTGGGCGGCGATTCTGGGCATCGGCCACTTGCTGCTGCGCCGCAGCGCGCCCGGCGAAGCCAAACTACCAATGGACGAGCGCGACACCACCATCGCCCATAAAGCCCGCGGTTACGCTTACGGCGTGTTGATTACCGGCATGATTGTGGTTGGCGGTTTCATGCCGTTCACCAATGCCGGCTGGGAAATCGCCAATACCGCGTTCTTCATGATCGTGCTGGCCGAAGCCGTGTTCTCGATCAGTATCATCCGTGCTTACCGCAGGCAACACGCGTGAGCGGGGTGATCCGCAATAAAATCCGCACGCTGCGCTTCATGCAGGGCGAGATGTCGCAGGCTGAACTCGGCCTGCGCATCGGCTTGACCCGGCAGACCGTGGCCGCGATCGAGGCGGGCAAATACGCGCCCTCGTTGGAAGCCGCGTTCCGCATCGCCGATGTGTTCGGCGTGCCGCTGGCCGAGGTGTTCGAATGGGATGCTAACGCGCAGGAGTGATTGGCAAAACCGGACACGGATATTATCCTAGGCGCCTCTTCATTGCTGAGCTGTATTGCATGCGCCTCATCGTTTTTGCCGGATTGACCGCTGTTTCGCTCGCCTCTCCGCTTCTGGCCAAAAGCGTGCACCCGCGTAGCCTGAAGCCGGTGGAAAACGGCGCCCGCTATCAATTAAGCGAACCCTATGTGTTCGTGGAAAAAGCCGCGACCTTCATTCTGGCCGCCGGCATTTACACCGTGGTGCAGCGCGATTCCAACGCACAGTATCTGCTGCGCAACGATAAATGCCTGCATGTGTATATCGTGCCGCCGAAGAATCCGGCCGCTGCCGGTTCGGCGGATTGGGAATGCGGCATTTACCTGCCGCACAAGGCCGAGAAAGGCGCGGCTTTTTTCCGCATCCGCCCAAAGCAGGATCAGGACCCGGACTACGGCCTGCTGATTGATGCGATCATCCGCGACGGCTACGGCCGTTATGACTTTCCGACCTCGCGCCATGACGATGCCGAACTGCGCCGCCGGTTGCAACCGGTGGAAACGCTTTAATCGTAAACAGCGTAAGGGCGATTCATGAATCGCCCCTACATTTCCGGGGATGGAATTTAATCGGCCGAATCGTTGCCGGCCACGGTCATCCGGCCAATCAGCAGCGATCCGACCTGCACGTGCGAGCGGGTGTCGACGTCGTCACCGATGGCTTCGATGGCCGGCAGCATCTGCGCCAGATTGCCGGCGATGGTCAGCTCATCGACCGCATACTGGATTTCCCCGTTCTCGATCCAGAACCCGGCCGCGCCGCGTGAGTAATCGCCGGTCAGGGTATTCACGCCCTGCCCCATCAGTTCAGTGACCAACAGCCCGGTGCCCATGGCCTTGATCAGACTCTTCAGATCGCCGGCATTGGCGCTGACTTTGAGGTTATGCACGCCGCCGGCATTGCCGGTGGATTGCAGGCCGAGCTTGCGCGCGGAATAACTGCCGAGCAGATAGCGCTGGATGACACCGCCGGACACGATGGCACTGGCCGTGGTGGCCACACCTTCGGCATCGAAATAGGCGGAGCGGAAACCGCGCGCGATGTGCGGGTTTTCGTACAGGTCCAACCATTCCGGAAAAATGCGGCGACCGATGGAATCCTGCAGGAAGCTGGCCTGCCGGTACAGATTGCCGCCGGACACCGCACCGAGGAAAGAGCCAATCAGACCACGCGCCAGTTCCGGCGCGAACAAGACCGGATACTGCCCGGTTTTCACCGAACGCGGATTCAGCCTTGCAGCGGTGCGTTCGGCCGCTTTCAGGCCGATGGCGCGGGCCGGATCCAGACCCTCGAACTGCAGTGCGGTGGAATACCAGTAATCGCGCTGCATGGATTGCTCCTTGCCGGCGATCAGCGAACAGCTGAGCGAATAATGCGTGCTGCGTTCGGCGCCAAAGAAACCGTGCGAGTTGGCATACACCGCGGTGCTGCGGCCGCTGTTGAAGCCAGCGCCATCGGAATTGCTGATGCCCGGTGCATGCAAACCCGCGGCCTCGCATTCCAGCGCCAGCGCAATGCCCTGCTCGGCGCTCAGTTCGCGCGGATGCCACAGATCGAAATCCATCGGCGCACCGGCCAAACGTTCGGCATCGGCCAAGCCGGACGCGGCATCGGCTTCGGTGTAACGCGCGATGGCGCAGGCCTGGGCCACGGTTTCGCGCAGCGATTCGGGGCGCAGATCGGCGGTGCTGGCGGTGCCCTTGCGCTGGTTCACATAAACAGTAACTGCCACGCCCTGGTCGTTGGTGCGCTCGACGGTTTCCACCTCGCCCAGACGGACATTGGCGGCGAAGCCGGTGTCCTGCGACAGCGAGACCTCGGCCTGATCGGCACCGCTTTGGCGGCAGAGGCTCAGGACCTGCTCGGCCAGGGTGTACAATGGCTGGGCATAATCGGGATCGGTGGGCATGGTGTTCATGGTCTTTTGCCTGAATTCGGACGTGTGATGACGAAACGTGGTGTGGATGAAGAAACCGGGGAGTTCCTAGGCCCCAGCCGCGGCGAAGAACGCCGTGCGGCCCTGGCCGTGCTGGAACTGGCCGCGCGCATGGTGGAAATCCCGATGGCGCGCCTGATGCAGATGCCGGTCTCGGAAGAAATGCTGGGCCACATCGGGTTCTGCCAGAAAATTACCGCGCAGATCGCCAAAAAGCGGCAACTGCAGTACGTGGCCAAGCAGATGCGTAAGGAAGATCCGGAAACCCTGGATGCCTGGCGCGCCCTGCTCAACTTCGACAAGGCGGACGTGCGCCGGGAAGTGGCCGAGACGCACCGCATCGAAGCCCTGCGCGACCAGCTGATCGCCGGCGATACCGATGCCTTGACCCGCTTCATGGCGCAGTTTCCGCAGGCCGACAGCCAGCAAATCCGCCAGCTGATCCGCAACGCGCAGTTCGAGAAGACGAAAAACAAACCGCCGCATGCCTACCGCGAATTGTTCCGTGTGCTGCGCGACGTGCATAAGGATTCGCCCGCCGATTAGGCGTTGGTTCCGCCGACGGTCATGCCGTCGATTTTCAAACTCGGCTGACCGACGCCGACCGGTACGCTCTGCCCGTCTTTGCCGCAGATACCGACACCGGCATCCAGCGCCAGATCGTTGCCGATCATGCTGACTTTATTCATGGTGTCCGGGCCGTTACCGATCAGGGTGGCGCCCTTGACCGGCCGGGTGATTTTTCCGTCTTCAATCAGATAGGCTTCCGAGGCGGTGAACACGAACTTGCCCGAGGTGATATCGACCTGGCCGCCGCCGAAATTCGGCGCATACAGGCCTTTCTTCACCGAGGCAATCAATTCCGCCTGCGGCGTATCGCCGGCCAGCATGTAGGTGTTGGTCATGCGCGGCATGGGCAGGTGCGCGAAGCTCTCGCGCCGGCCGTTGCCGGTCGGGGCCACGCCCATCAGGCGCGCGTTCAGGGTGTCCTGCATGTAGCCGCGCAGGATGCCGTCTTCAATCAGCACATTGTATTGGGTCGGCGTGCCTTCATCGTCCACGCTCAGCGAACCGCGGCGTTTGGCCAGCGTGCCGTCGTCCACGATGGTGACGCCCTTGGCCGCCACGCGCTCGCCGATGCGGCCGGAATACACCGAAATGCCCTTGCGGTTGAAATCGCCTTCCAGGCCATGGCCCACGGCTTCGTGCAGCAGCACGCCGGGCCAGCCGGAACCGAGCACCACCGGCATGACTCCGGCCGGGGCGTCGATGGCCTCCAGATTCACCAGCGCCTGGCGCAGGGCTTCATCGGCGATGGCGAACGGGCGTTTGCCGCTGAACAGTTCGGCGTAATCGAAACGCCCGCCGCCGCCGGCATAACCGGATTCACGCCGGCCGTTCTGCTCCACGATCACCTGTACATTGACCCGCACCAGCGGCCGGATATCGGCGGCCAGCACCCCGGCGGAATTCAGCACCAGAATGGTGTCGAGCGCACCGGCCAGACTGACCGTCACCTTGATCACCCGCGCTTCCTTGGCCCGTACGTAGGCGTCCACGGCGCGCAGCAGGGCCACTTTCTCATCGGCCGGCATGCCGGCGATCGGGTCGATGCCGTCGTACAGGGATTTCGGGGCGGCGCGCACGGCCGCCACTTTGTGCGCCTGGCTGGCCCCGCTGGCCGAAATGGCGCGGGCGGCCAAGGCCGATTCGCGCAGGGCGGCGGCATCCATGGCGTCGGAATAGGCGAAGCCGGTCTTCTCGCTGCTGACCGCACGCACACCCACGCCCTGCTCGATGGAGTGCGCACCGTCTTTCACGATGCCATCCTCGAAGGTCCAGTTCTCGCGTTTGCTGTGCTGGAAGTAGAAATCACCAAAGTCGATGCCGGGGCCCATCAGGTCGGCCATGGCATGGTCAATGCCGTCCAGATCGAGGTTGTAGGGGGTGAGCAGTTGCGCGCTGGCGCGGGTCAGAATATCAGTCATGGCCTATTTTAGCAGGCTGGGGCGTGAAGGGACTGAATCCGGGGTTTACCCGGTCCGGATAAGCGCTAATAATGCGGATATCGCCCCTTCGGGGGATCCAATTGCAATTAGCCTACAGGAGCGAAAATTAAGCTTCAGACCGATACGCACTTGCCGGAATCGGAGCATTGACAGTTTTGAGCCTCGTCCACTGGGGCAGAAAAATGCAGTTTGATGCGCCTGAGATCGTTTCGTACTTAATGGGAGTAATGCCAAACGTGGTCGCTGCCATCGCAATCCCGTTTGTGTTACTGGGGATATGGGCCGACCAGCAACCAACCTCCTCCTATTCTGCGTTGCGCCAGCGCTTTGTGATTGTCTCGCTAATTGCCGGACTCGGGCTAATCGCTTGGAAACTCCTGCAGCAGTCAAGTCACACTCTGGTTTTCGATCTCCATGATATTGGTGCAACCCTCATAGGACTCGGAATAGGCGTTATTCTCTTCGTTTTGCTAACGCCAAAAGAGAACGAACCGTCCGCCTGAAATTATCCCAGCCGGACCGGAATGTGATTAAACTAAGCCCATCCGCGGCGGTGCCTTCTTTCAGACCTTGGCGGAAATTGCGCTGTTCGATATTTTCAACCAAATGAGGAACTCACTATGCGCCACCAAACTCTGATTCGTCGTTCGTTGTGCTCGAAATTACAGTGCTCGTTGCTTTTTTTATTCATGGCGGCCGTATCCTACGCCAATGCCCAGGCTCCCGCTCAGGAACTCGCACTGACACGGAACGCCAATGATGCACAGCTCACCTGGGGTGGATGCCCGCCGTTCATGCCTGCCGGATGCGGCATCGCCGTGCTTCAAGGCGACCCTGCAAAAGACAATGTCGATGTGTTTCTCAAAGTGCCTGCCAAGTCCACCCTTCCGCTTCACTGGCATACCTCGGCTGAGCGCATGATTCTGGTAGCGGGTGAGCTTCATGTCACCTACGAAGGCCAGGACAAAGCCGTGCTTACCGTGGGCACCTATGCCTATGGTCCCGCCAAACGCCCGCACGATGCCGTCTGCGTAAGCACTGTCCCATGCGTGCTGTTCATTGCTTTTGAGTCGCCGCTGGATGCCGTGGCTTCCGTGAGTGCGGCAAAATAACAGTTGTTGCGTCCAATAGTCGCACCCCATACGGTGCGACTGCGCGAAATCTTAACTGAACGCACGCATTACAGGACCCTACCATGCCCTCCTCCGCCCTGTCCGTCTGGCACGATTTGGTACGCAGCCGCGATCCGCGCGGCTTGGACGCCCTGCTGGCCGAGGACGTGGTGTTTCATTCGCCGGTGGTGCACACACCACAACACGGCAAGGCCATCACCCGTGCGTATTTGGGCGCGGCGCTGCAGGTGTTCATCAACGACAGTTTCCATTACGTGCGCGAAGTGGTCGGCCCGAACGATGCAGTGCTGGAATTCGAAGTGGACATCGACGGCATCCGAGTCAACGGCGTGGACATGCTGCGTTGGAATGGTGCCCAGCAGCTCACCGAATTCAAAGTCATGCTGCGGCCGCTGAAGGCGGTCAACCTGATTCACCAGAAAATGGGCGCGATGCTGGCGGCCGGTAAACCAGGCGCATGAAAGCATTCCTGAAATTACTCTTGGTCGCGCTGATCGCGGCGGGGGCGTATCTGTGTTTCTGGCCGGTGCCTGCTGAGCCCAAAGTATGGCGCAGCGCGGCGGCACCGGGCTATCTCGGCGTACATGCGCCGAACCGTCGCCTGTCCGGATTGCAGCGCATCGCCTTGAACGGCGACAGCGGCCCCGAACATGTCGCCCTCGGCCCGGACGGTTTGCTGTATGCCGCGGTGGCCAGCGGCCGCATCCTGCGCATGAATCCTGATGGCAGCGGGCTGTCGGTATTCACCGACACCGGCGGGCGCGTGCTCGGTTTCGATTTCGATGCCGCCGGCAATCTGATTGCAGCCGATGCCTTGAACGGCCTGCTGTCCATCGACACCACCGGCAAAGTGCGCGTGCTGACCAACACCGTCGCCGGCGATCCAATCCGCTATGCCGATGCGGTGGCTGTGGCTGCCGACGGCACACTCTATTTCAGCGATGCCTCGCGCCGATTCGCACCGGCCGATTGGGGCGGCACCTTCGAAGCCAGCGTGCTCGACATCCTCGAACAATCGGCCACCGGCCGTATCCTGGTGTATGAACCGGACACGCGCAGCACGCGCGTGCTGGCCACCGGTTTGAGTTTCGCCAACGGCGTGGCGCTGAGCCGCGACGGCCGGCATCTGTTCGTCAACGAAACCGGGCGTTCACGCATCTGGAAATTGGATGTGAGCGCACGTGATCTGGATGTGGGCAGCGGCAGTGCGCAAGCCGTCGTGCTGTTCGACAACCTGCCCGGCTATCCGGACAATCTGACCCGTGGCCGCGATGGCCGGATCTGGGCCGGGTTCGCCAAGCCGCGCAACGCCACGCTCGACACGCTGGCCGACAAACCCTTTCTGCGCAAACTGACCCTGCGTCTGCCGCGCGCCTGGTGGCCGATTCCCAAGCCCTACGGGCATGTGTTCGCGTTCACCGAAGACGGCCGCATTGTGGCCGATTTGCAGGATCCGGACGGCGCCTATCCGGAATCGACCGGCGTCACCGAAACCGCGGAGCGTCTGTACATCCAGAGCTTGCATGCCGGATATCTCGGCTGGATGCCTAACCCGCTCGACTCAGGGCGTGATTAAGTCGTAGAGGATGCGCCGGTCGGTGGCATCCAGAACTTCATGTTCTTCGCCTCGGAAGCGGCGGCTGAAGGCACGCACCGCGGCCGGCAGATCGCGGGTGTCGTAACCGAAGGTCTGCAGGGCCAAGACGGTGTCGAACTCCGGCGGCGGCTCCGGCAGATCGGCCGCATACCAGACGCCGAATCCGGCCTGCCATAATTCCTGCCAGGGAAAACGCGCGCTCGGGTCGCGCTTGCGGGTCGGCGCCATATCGCCGTGTGCGATCACTGCATCGCGCGGAATGCCGTGACGCGTGCACAGATCGACCAGCAGTTCCTTGAGTGCGGCCAGCTGCGCCGGTGCGAAGTCTTCGGTGCCGTCGTTGTCCAGTTCGATGCCGAGCGAGACCGAATTCAGATCATTGATGCCGCGCCAACGGCCCCCGCCCGCATGCCAGGCCCGTTTGCTGTCGGACACCAATTGGAAAATACGGCCGTCTTCGGCAATCAGGTAATGCGCGCTGACCCGGCCGCCGCTGTTTTCGGTTTTCAGCACGCGCAATGCGGCTTCGGCCGAATCCATTTCGGTGGCATGCAAAACGATCAGGCGCGGCCGGCGCTCGTCGAAATTTTCCGAAGGCGACCACTGCGCCATGGGATTGCGCGGCGCCTGATGCACGCAGGCCGCGAGCATCAGCAACGGCAAAACGCGCAGCAGGCGGGAAAGTCCACTCATTTGCGCTCACCGCCGCTTTGCTTCAGCACCTCGGGTTCTTTCCATGGGCCGGTAATCCGGTATTCGGTGGCCGAACCTTCCTTGAGTGGCTTATCGAGCACGGCCTGGGCCACCACACCGGCTGCAGCACCCAGCGGTCCGGCGGTGGCGGCACCGATGATTGGCAGAATGCCGCCGGCCTTGGGCTGCACCAGCACGCGTTGATCGAAACGCTCATTGACCAGATCGGTGCTGCCGCTGATCTTTATGTCTGCCGCGGGCGCATCGATGCGCAGATTCTGGGTGGTGGCATTGCCGTTGGCGAAACGGAACTCCCCCTTGATGCTGTTGAAACCGAGGCCTTTGTCGGTCAGATCATTGAAGTTCAAGGACAGACGGCGCGGCAATTCGGCCAGACTCATCAGCCCGAGTAGACGGCCGCCGCCGGCCTTCACTTCCGGGAACTGGCCTTCGTCAATGCGCAGATCCAGCAGGCCGTTGAAACCGGCCAGACTGAAATCCATCGGCGCCCCGTTCCACACGCCGCTGAGTTTGGCCGTGGTTTTTCCGCGCCGGATGGCGCTGCCGTATTTTGCCACGCTCAACAGCTTGCCCAGATCCGGGCTGCTGACGTTGGCCTGCAGCGAGGTTCGCGCCTGCGCGCCTTCGCCCTGCCAGAGGCCGCTGGCACTGGTGCTGAGCATGGCCGACTGGGTACTGAATTTCTGGATCAGCAGGCCCTGATTGGCGGGAACGGTCTGCATCTCGCTGCGGCCCAACAGCACATCGCCGAAACGCAGATCCTCGATCACCAGATTGATCGGCGGCAAGGCCGCCGGATTGCCGACGTCCAGCGGTTGCATGGCCACCGGCGCTTTCTGTGCCGGCACGCCGGCCTGGGCGAAATGCACACGGCTGAATTTGGCCGTGACCGGGACGTTGGCGGCTTTGGACAGCGTCAGCTGTCCATCCAGACGTGCACCACTGGCGCGCACGCCCATGGCTTCCGACGCCGGCGCCAGCTGCAGGCGGGTCAGGCCGAAGTCTTCGCCCATCAGACGCAGATGAGAGACGCTCAGATCGAAACTCTGCAGACCGGCGCCGTCCTCGGCTTTTTTGGCCAGCGCCAGCCAGGCCGGCGCGTCGAATTCATCACTGCTGCCACGCACCGAGAAACCACTGACGGGAATACTGCCTTGGGTCTGTGCACCGAACAAGGCAATGCCAGCCATCGGCTTGTCTTTCGGTTTTTTCAGCAGCAGCCGGAACGCCGGGCCGAGCCGGAATTCGATTACGCCCTTGTCGGCCGGAAGATTGGTGCGCAGTTGAAACGCCTGTGCCGTTGCGGCCGGTTTATTCAGCGGCACCGGTAGCCGGATTTCGGTACCGACCATGTTCGATTGCGCTTCCAGCAGCACCGGGGCTTCAACGCCGCCACGGACTTCCGGCATGCTGATGCCGAACTGCCATTGGCTTTGTCCGTTCAGCACCCCTTTCAAATCGGCCAGCGAAGGATCGTAACGCAGCAGCGTGTCGGTGTGGAATGGACCGGCGATGGCTGCTTCAACGCGGTTGCCGGCGTCTTTGACATGGTTTCGTCCGACGCGCAGGTCCAGCGACACCGGATTCTTCTCCATGCGACCGCGAATGCCGGCAGCACTGAATCCGTCGTTATCGAAACGGGCGCGGCCCTTGGCATCGCCCATGGCCAGATTCCAATCCGGGGAACGTACGGCCACGCCGCGCAAATCGATGTCACCGTCGATGCGATTGAACGCGAGGCCCTTCTTCAGCGGAAACAGCATGCGCACATCGGCACTGACCGGGCCTTTGCCGACCAGTGCGGTCACTGCTTCGCCGACTTTGGCTTTCAACGGGGTCTGCTGCAGCACCGGCATCAGCCGGGAAAAATCCGAATCGGTATGCACATCGATGGCCAGCTCCGAATCATGGAAGCGCGCGATGCCGCTCGGTTTGACCTGCACGCGATTGCCAAGAAAGTCGGCCGTGCCGATGGCGCTGAATCCCGGGCCATTGAAGTCCACGGCAAGCACCGCGTTTTCGGCCGCCGGCCAATCGGTGGCGAATTTCAGCTGCTCGGCAAGCACGGTCGCCGTGGCACTGAAACGTCCGGCCTTGTTGGCGAACGGCCAATCGGCCAAATCGCCGCTGATGACGACCGAACCGTCCTGCACCGTGCCTTTGACCAAGGCCATATCCAACCAGTCAATGCTGGCTTTGGGCATCAGATGCCGAAGCCAGAAGCGTTTGGCCGTAGCGAAATCGAAGGTCTCCAGGCGCGCCGCAAGATTCAACAGCGGCGCTTTGCGTCCGGCCATGAAGTGCATTTCGGTATCCAGCTTCAAAGCCATGCCATCGCCTTTCCAGCTCAAATCATGCGTACCCAGCACCCAATCGGGACCCGATCGCCACCAGGCCATGGATCCTTCAAAACGGCTGGGCACTTTGCGTCCGAAAGATACCGGCCAGTCCAGAACCACCGGCTTGTCAGCGAAGCGCAATACCCCGCCGCGCTCATCGGCATTCAATACCCCGGAGATGCCTTGAAAGCCAGGCGCACCGCCAATCGGTTTGAAGCCGATGTCAGCGCCATAACCGGCGCCCTGCCAACGGCTGAAGTCAATACGACCACCGGCTTTAACCGCGCTGATCTGTCCGCGGATGCCGGCACGATTGAGCCAGGCATCCAGATCAGGCAACTGGCCTTTGGCCAGCGGCGTGATGACCGTGAACGGATTCAGTGCCACCTCTTGGGCTTGCGCCGCCCAGCGCTGCGAATCGGCCATAAGCCGAACATCACGGATGCGCTCACTGCCGCCGCCTTTGTCGAAGCGGATTTCAGGAATGGAGGCCTGCCAGCCAACTGCGGTGCGCTGCCAGAACCATTGGCCGCGGATGTCATCGAATAGATTGTCTTTGCGCAGTCGCAGTCGCGCCGAATCCGCTTTGGTCGACACCAGCGCCAAATCGGAAACCTGCACACGGCCATGAACACGAACAATCCGACGGCGATCAATCTGTGCCCAGACATCCACATCCGTTTCAGATTCGACTGCGGGAACTTTGAGCCCGGGAAACAGCGCCAGCCAGTGACCGGCATGCAGGTTTTCGCCGCCGCCCCATAAACGACCGCTCATGTCGCGACGATCGAGATCGGCGACCAACTGCAGCGGGGCATCTCCCCGGCGCGCCTCGGCACGCAGCCCGACGCGCAATTGCCGACCTTGTACGCGCATGCGCATGTCGATGCGGGGGATGCGGATGGCTGGGTGACGGTTCGGCCGTATGACCAAGTCAGAGCGCTCCAACTGCAACTCACCGAATCCGGACAGCACATCCAGAGCATCGGTTTTGCTATTTTCCTGGCGTGGCACCCCCAACAGCTGCCAGCTGTCATCGGGAAGTTGCTCTAGCCGCAGATGCAGGTCCTTGGCTTTAAGTTCGGTCAGCGGATGACCCGGAAGCAGGCCGGAATAGACGGCCACCAACAGTTCGGCACGGGCGATTTCAACTGCACTGCCACCCTCGCCGACGCGCAGACCGCTCAAACTGATGCGAGGGCCACGCCGTGTCCATTCGGTACTGCTGTGCTTGAAACGAACCGGCTGACCGACACGTTCCGTCAACCAGGCCTGCACGCGCTCGGGGTTGTTTTCGATGAACGGCAGTAACAGATTCGCAACGCTGACCAAGAGCGCGGCAAGAATCAACAACACCAGAAAGCCATAGCCGGCGGTCCGGCGGGTGATTCGTAAAGTGCGGCGCAGCGGACTCGGCATCGGTCAGGACAGAACCACGTCGAATTGATCCTGCGCGTACTGCTCGTCGGGCTGGAAACGGATGTCCTTGCCGATGAACACCTCCAGTTCGGCCACGGCGGCGGATTCCTCTTCAGTGATCTTCGCCACGACCTTCGGCGCCGCCATGACCATGACTCTTTCGGCTTCGAACTGGCGCACGGCGCGGGTGACTTCCCGGAAGATTTCATAAATGACCGTTTCCGCAGTCTTGATGTAGCCGCGTCCGCTGCAGGCCGGGCACGGTTCGCACAGCTGGCGTTGCAGACTTTCGATAGTGCGCTTGCGGGTCATTTCGACCAGGCCCAGCGGCGAGAAATCGTACACCGTGGTCTTGACATGGTCGTTGGTAAGGCCCTTCTCGAGCGTGCGCAGCACCTGACGCTTATGCTCGGGATCATGCATGTCGATGAAATCGATGATGATGATGCCGCCAAGATTGCGCAGACGCAGCTGGCGCGCAACCGATTGCGCGGCTTCCAGATTGGTCCGGTAAGCGGTTTCCTCGAGGTTCTTCTGGCCGAGGAAGGAGCCGGTATTGATGTCGACCGAGGTCATCGCCTCGGTCTGGTCGAAAACGAGGTAGCCGCCGGATTTCAGCGGCACCTGCTTGTCGAGTGCGCGGCCGATTTCGTCCTCGACCCCGTAAAGATCGAAGATCGGGCGCTCCCCGGAATAATGCTGGATGCGGTCGGACAATCCCGGCATCAATTGCTGCGCGAAACGCTGGACCTTGTCGAAGGTTTCGTGAGAGTCGATGAGCACGGTGGCGGTACGCGCGTGCAACAGATCGCGCACCGCCCGCATCGGCAACGACAGATCCTCATAGATGCATTCACCGACCTTGTGACTCTTGGCGCGCTGACGCAGCACCGCGATGGCCCGGTTCAGATAGGCGATGTCCTGCTCGATGTAAGCGGCGTCGATGCCCTCGGCGTTGGTGCGCACGATGTAGCCGAAACCGGTGGTATCGGCATGGGTTTGTACCAGCTGTTTGAGACGCTGGCGTTCGTTGTCATCATCAATACGGCTGGAAATGCCGACCACCTGTGAATCCGGCAACAGCACCAGATAACGCGACGGAATCGAGATTTCGGTGGTCAGGCGCGCGCCTTTGCTGCCGATCGGATCCTTGATGACCTGCACCACGATTTCCTGGCCTTCATGCACCAGTGAGGTAATCAAAGGCTGGGGTCGGGTTTCGGGCACCACCGATTCCCCGGCGAAGGTTTGGTTCGCGGGCGACACAATATCGGAAGCATGCAGGAAAGCCGCACGCTCCAGACCGATATCGACGAAAGCCGCCTGCATGCCGGGCATGACCCGTTGCACCCGGCCTTTATAGAGATTGCCCAGTACGCCGCGACGTGAACTGCGCTCGATGTGCAATTCCTGCAACAGGCCATTCTCGATCACCGCCACGCGGATCTCGCGCGGCGTGACGTTGATCAGCAGTTCTTCATTGGGCGTCATATCAAGCTGACCAGAGCGGAACATCGAAGTTCCGCAGCAATACCGAGGTTTCGTGCAGCGGCAAACCCATGACCCCGGAATAACTGCCGGTAATACCCGCGATGAAAGCCGCGGCCCGGCCTTGGATGGCGTAGGCACCGGCTTTGCCGAAGGGCTCGCCGGTGGCGATGTAGGCGGTGATTTCGCTCTCGGTCAATTCCGCAAAGCGGACATCGGTGCTGACCGTTGCTGAACGTTCGCGGCCGGCTGAAACCAACCAGACCGCCGTATGAACCTGATGCGTTCGGCCGGATAGGCGGCGTAGCAGGGCAGCCGCCTGGTCGGCATCGGTTGGTTTGCCAAGAACATCGCCATCGATGACCACATCGGTATCGGCCCCGAGCACGATGGCCTGTGCCTGGCCGCACAATTGCAGCAGGCCGGCGCCTGCTTTTTCACGGGCCACGCGATTCACATACTGTTCGGGGCTTTCCCCAAGCTGACGCTGCTCGTGCACCGAGGCGTCGATGGTTTCGAAGCGAACGCCCAGCTGGGCCAGCAGTTCCTGTCGTCGCGGGGATTGGGAAGCCAGATAAATCATGCCGATGCCGTTAAGTTGTAATATAGAGGACTGACAATGCCACAACCGCCCGAAAACGGCCTAAGGAACCCTCATGCCCCTTTCTTCCCGTATTCTACTTTGCTTTGGTGGTCTGCTGTTATCGCTTCCAGTCCTTGCTGCGGATGCGGGCGAAACGGCTGAACGCTGGTTCCAGCAAGGCGCCGAACGGGCGCATCAGCTCGGCTCCGGGAACACCAAGGCCAAAAACATCATCCTGTTCGTCGGCGACGGTATGAGCCTGACCACGGTTTCAGCCGCGCGCATATATGAAGGCCAACAACGGCAGCAGACCGGTGAGGAAAACCAGCTGAGTTTCGAACGCTTTCCGTTTACCGCTTTCAGCAAAACTTACAATACCGACAGCCAAACACCGGACTCTGCAGGCACCATGACCGCAATGATTACTGGCGCAAAAACCCGTATGGGCTTTTTGAGTGTTGGTCAGATTCCGGCGCGCGGGGATTGTTCTGCCGGCCTGAAGCAACCCCTGATCAGTGCGGTGACGCTGGCCAAGAGCGCCGGACTTGCCACCGGCGTGGTGACCAACACCCGCATCACACATGCCACACCCGCCGCCGCCTATGCGCACAGCACGGAACGCAATTGGGAAAGCGATGCCGATATGCCTGCCCCGGCCAAAGCCCAGGGCTGCAAAGACATCGCGGCGCAATTGCTGGATTATGCCAATGGCACCGGCATCGATGTGGTGATGGGCGGCGGTCTCAACAAATTCCTGCCGCCGACCGCCAAGGATTACCGCAATGCCAAAGGTTCACGCCAAGACGGCCGCAATCTGATTTCCGAATGGCAGCAACGCCAACCGGAAACCCGCTTCGTCTTCAGCGGCAGTCAGCTGGGCAAACTCGATCTGGCCAAAACACGCCGTGTGGTCGGGCTGTTCAACGGTGATCAAATGAGCTACGAATATGACCGCGTTGCCGACAAGGAAGACGAGCCGAGTCTGGCCGATATGACCCGAACCGCCATCACTCTGTTGCGCAAGAATGAAGGCGGGTTCTTTCTCGTCGTTGAAGGCGGCCGTATCGATCATGCCCACCATTCCGGCAATGCTTTCCGTGCCTTGACCGATACGCTGGCTTTCAGCGATGCCATCCGCGTCGCTACGGAACTGACTTCCGACAAGGACACCCTGATTCTGGTGACCGCCGATCATTCCCACACCATGAGTTTCGTGGGTTACCCGCAACGCGGCAACCCGATTCTCGGCAAAGTTTTCGGTAAATCCAGCGAAGACGATCCGCCGAGCCTGGTCAAGGATTTGCTCGGCAAGCCCTACACCACCCTGGTGTATGCCAACGGCCCGGGTTACGTGGGTGAAAGCAGCCTGCAGCCGGCCGGCAGCAAAAATTTCCCGCACAATCCCGGCGGCTACTTCGAGCCCGCCACCGGCCGTCCCGATTTGACCGATGTCGACACCGAGCACCCGAACTTCATGCAGGAGGCCTTGGTGCCGAGCAACTCGGAAACCCACGGGGGTGATGATGTCGGCATTTGGGCCAGCGGCCCGGGCAGCGAGGCCGTTCGTGGCAATCTCGAGCAGAATGTGATTTTCCATCTGTTGACCCAACCACAGCCGATGATTCGCAAGTATTTGTGTTCTAAGGATTTTTGTGAAAAAAATGTGCCGGTCAAGTTACCCCATATCAATTGACTCTAGCTTTAATAGCTACAGTCTATTGATTTTATCAATTTAATTAATTGGATAAATGATATAAACAGGCGCACCATCTGAACATACCCTCAACCCGCCAGGAGAGCACCATGTCTACTGAATCGAAATGCCCCTTCCACGCCGCCGGTGGCGCACGTGCCACGCACGGCGCTCAATCCAATGCCGATTGGTGGCCCAATCAGCTGAATTTGTCCATCCTGCATCAACATCAATCGGTATCCAACCCGATGGATCCGGATTTTGATTACGCCGAAGCCTTCAAGAAACTCGATTACGCGGCGCTCAAGAAAGACATGGCAGCACTGATGACCGATTCTCAGGATTGGTGGCCGGCCGACTGGGGTCACTACGGTGGTCTTTTCATCCGCATGTCCTGGCACGCCGCCGGCACCTATCGCACGGCCGATGGCCGCGGCGGTGCCAATACCGGCAATCAGCGTTTCGCGCCGCTCAACAGCTGGCCGGACAACGGCAATCTGGACAAAGCACGTCGTCTGCTGTGGCCGCTGAAACAGAAATACGGAAACGCCATTTCCTGGGCTGACCTGTTCGTTCTGGCCGGCAACGTTGCCATGGAAACCATGGGCTTCAAGACCTTCGGTTTCGGCGGCGGTCGCGCCGACATCTGGGCACCAGAAGAAGACATTTACTGGGGCGCCGAAAAAGAATGGCTGGCCACCAGTGACAAAGCCGACAGCCGCTACAGCGGTGACCGCAATCTGGAAAACCCGCTTGCCGCAGTGCAGATGGGTCTCATCTACGTCAACCCGCAAGGCCCGGACGGCAAGCCCGACCCAGTGGCTTCCGGTCATGACGTGCGTGAAACCTTCGCCCGCATGGCCATGAATGATTACGAAACCGTGGCGCTGGTGGCCGGCGGCCACACCTTCGGTAAAATGCACGGCGCCGGCGACGCAGCTTTGGTCGGCCCGGAGCCGGAAGGCGCGCCGATCGAAGAAATGGGCTTCGGCTGGATCAACAAGCATGGCACCGGCAAGGGTGGCGACACCACCACCAGCGGCTTCGAAGGTGCCTGGAAACCCAATCCCACCACCTGGGATATGGGCTACTTCAAGGTGCTCTTCAAGTACGAGTGGGAACAGATGACCACCGCCGCCGGTGCCATCCAGTGGCGTGCCAAGGACGTCGCTCCGGAAGACATGATTCCGGATGCGCATGACCCGAGCATCAAGCACCCGCCGCAGATGACCACCGCCGATCTGTCGCTGCGTTTCGATCCGGCCTATGAAAAAATCTCGCGTCACTTCCTGGCCAATCCGGAAGAGTTCGCCGATGCCTATGCCCGCGCTTGGTTCAAGCTGACCCACCGCGACATGGGACCGAAGAGCCTCTACCTCGGACCGGAAGTACCGGCCGAAGATCTGATCTGGCAAGATCCGGTACCTGCCGTGGACTTCACCCTCATCGATGCCAAGGATGCTGCTGACCTGAAAGCAAAGATTCTGGCTTCGGGCCTGTCGGTCAGCGAACTGGTCAGCACTGCCTGGGCTTCGGCCTCGAGCTTCCGCGGTTCCGACCGCCGTGGCGGTGCCAACGGTGCCCGCATCCGCCTCGCGCCGCAGAAGGACTGGGAAGCCAATCAGCCGGAACAGCTGGCTAAAGTGCTTTTGGCGCTGCAAGCCATTCAAGCCGCGTTCAATAGCAGCGCGTCCGGCGGTAAAAAAGTGTCTCTGGCCGATTTGATTGTTCTTGCCGGCAATGCCGGTGTTGAAGCCGCTGCCAAAGCCGCCGGTAACCCGGTCGACGTACCGTTCAGCCCGGGTCGTACCGATGCCAGCCAGGAACAGACCGATGCCGAATCGTTTGCTGTACTTGAGCCGGTAGCCGACGGTTTCCGCAACTACCGCAAGAAAGCCTTCAGCGTTTCTCCGGAAGAAATGCTGATCGACAAAGCCCAGCTACTGGGACTGAGCGCGCCGGAAATGACGGTGCTGGTCGGCGGCCTGCGCGTTCTCGGCGCCAATGCTGGTGGCTCCAAACACGGCGTGTTCACCACCCGTCCGGGCCAGCTGAGTACCGACTTCTTCACCAACTTGGTGGATATGTCGACGGCATGGACACCGGTCGGCGACAACGCCTACGAAGGCCGCGACCGCAAAACCGGCGCCGTGAAGTGGACCGCTACCCGCGTCGATCTGGCCTTCGGTTCCAATTCGCAACTGCGTGCCATTGCCGAGGCGTATGCCCAGAATGACAATGCGCATAAGTTCGTCAAGGACTTCGTTGCGGCCTGGACCAAGGTGATGAACGCCGATCGTTTCGATCTGGCCTGATTCCCGGTTGTTGTTCAATGAAAACGGGCCGTTTCGACGGCCCGTTTTTTATGCGCGGTGGTAAGGGTGATTGGCCAGCAGACTGGCCGCGCGATACAACTGCTCGGCGACGATGAGCCTGACCAGCATGTGCGGAAGCGTCAGCGCCCCGATGGACCAGCTTTCATCGGCCTTGGCGGCAACCTCCGGGCTATGGCCCTCGGGCCCGCCGATCAGAAAGGCCAGATCCCGACCCTGATGCCGCCATGCTTCCAGCCGTTGCGCCAGCGCTTCCGAGGAGTGATTGCGGCCGCGGCCATCGAGGAGCACCACAGTGGCATTCTTGGGAAGTGCGGCAATGACGCGCTGCCCTTCATCGGCTTGCGCGCGCACCGCATCGCGGCCCTTGCCGCGGATACCAGGAGCGATTTCGATCAATTCAAAAGGCAGCCAGTGCGAGAGGCGTTTCTGGTATTCGCCGAAACCCTCGGCCACCCAGCTGGGCGCGCGTTCACCCACGGCGATTAAACGCGCTTTCATGGCTCAGTTCAGTGCGTCGCTCTCGGGCGGTTGATCGCCGACCGTCCACAGACGCTCAATGGCGTAATACTCACGCACGCGCGGAAGCATGACATGCACGATGACATCGCCCAGATCGACCAGGACCCATTCGGCCTCGGAGGAACCTTCGACGCCCAGCGGCATCACACCGCACTTCTTGGCGAACTTGACCACTTCATCGGCGACCGATTTGACATGCCGGGACGAAGTGCCGGAGGCGACCACCAGATAATCGGCGATGCTGGTCTTGCCACGCACATCGATCTCGACCGCGTCCTTGGCCTTCATTTCCTCGAGCGCCAGATGCACCTGCTTCAGCAGATCCTCCGGAGCGGGAAGCGGATTGGGCAACTGCGTTTTGATGATGTGAGCTTGGGTCAAGAGGCGATCCTCAGGGATATGGCTGGCTATTATACCCCTGAAGTATAAAGTCCATGCCGGTGGATATAGGCGGCAACCGACGGCGACAGTACCGCATTCATGTTCTGTCCGGTCTGCAGACCATTACGGACAGCCGTAGCCGACTCCGGCCGCAATGCCATCGGCAACAGATAAATCCGGCCGGACGGGCACTGGTCCAAGGTCTCCGGATCCGTTTGCCAACGCCCCAGGCAGGCTTCTGATAGTACGGCATCAGCATCGGCGACATCACGCCCGGGGCGCCGGACGACGATGAAATGGCACAGACCGAACAGATCTCGCCAATGGTGCCAGGATGGTAGCCCGAGAAAGGAATCAATCCCGATCAACCACGCTAGCGGCTGCTCCAGCCCATGTTCTTCGCGAAGCTCGTGCAGGGTCAGCACACTGTAAGATTTCCCGGATCGACGCAGTTCCCGACGATCACAATGCAAGCCCGGACGCCCCGCAATGGCCAAGTCCACCATGGCGGCACGCTGCTCCGCGGAGGCCGAGGCCGGTGGGCGATGCGGTGGATCGGCACTCGGCAACAGAATCACGTCGGTACTGAAAGCGGACTGCGCGGCCATGGCGATAGCCAGATGGCCGTTATGGACGGGATCAAAGGTCCCGCCGTAATAAATGCTCAGGCGCACACCGACACACGCGTGCGGGATTTGGCATCGGTCCATTGGGCCAACACGCGCTCAAGCGACACCCAAGCATCACCGCCCAGACGCCCCTTGGACATGCGGTCGACATCGGCCAACTGTCCACATAAATCCTCAAACAAGCGGCAACTGCCGTGATCGAGCATACGCAGCATTTGTGCCTGCTTGGTCTGCCAAAGTTTGTCGGCCTGCATCGCCGACTGCGCACGCCGGCTTTCTTCCTGAATGCGTGCGTAGTACGCCAAATTGAGCAATTCCTTGCCGATCATAGGCACTAAGGCCGGCACCTGTTCGCCTTCGGCGCGCAAACCGCGCAGAATGCGGCTGGCGCGTGGAAAGTCACGGTCATAACAGGCATCGATGAGCTTGAACACATCGAAACGGCTGCTGTCGGCAACCCACTGTTGCATCTGCGCGACAGTGACCGCACCCTGCACACCCTGCATGGCCAGCTTGTCGATTTCCTGATTGGCGGCCAGAAGATTACCTTCCACACGGGCCGTCAAAATCTGCAAGGCTTCGGCATCGGCCTTGATCCCTTTTGCCGATAAACGGCGACTGATCCAATAACCGATTTCACCGGGTTTGATGGGCCAAGCCACCACCAGTTCGCCACTCTGTTCGATCGCTTCCGACCATTTGCCACCGTGTTTGTTGCTCCAATCCTGGCAAGTAATGAGCAATACCGTATCCGGCGGCGGTGCCTGGCAGAATTCCAGCAGGGCCTGCGCGCCTTCTTTGCCGGGTTTCCCGGTCGGCAGACGCAGATCCAAGAGACGCAGGCTGGCAAACAGACTCATGCTGGCGCCGTGCTGGTGCAGATCGTTCCAATCAAATCCGCCGGCATCGGCATCGATCACGATGCGCTCGGAATAACCTTGTTCCCGCAGGCGCAGACGCAGGGCATCGGCGGCTTCCTGTACCAGCAGGGCTTCGGCGCCGGCAATCAGGTAGACCGGCTTGGTCGGCGCTTTGGCCAAGGTATTGAGAAAGGAATCGACGCTCAGACTCATTGGGGCCGGGATTGCAGCACGAGATTGGTGCGACGCAGGATCGCACGGATCATCTCCTGCTGCATTTCACGCTGCAGCAATTCCTGCTCGGCCGGGCTGCCGGCGGAGGTATTGACGTCATAGGTGAATTCGCGGCGCAGTTCAACCACCTGCTTGTCGATCAGAGTCGCTCCGGCGGCATCGGTCAGCGAATATTCGACCCGGTAGCGGGAAACGTACTCGCGGACCTGCGCGAACTGATCCAAGGACAGCGGTTTGGTTTCAATGGTTTCATCGGCGATGGTGATGGTGTAACCGGTTTCACCGGCCTTGGCCAAGGCCACGCCAGAAGCACTCAAGGCGCGTTCGATGTTGTCGGCCAGTGGACTGTACGGATTTTTGGCATTGACCGTGAACGGTGCATCGATGGCCGCCATCGATACCACATTGCTGGGCTTGAACCCGCAGGCGGCAAGCAGAAGAACCGGCAACAGCAGCAGTGCGCGCATCAGGCGGCACCGACGATATTGACGATTTTATTCGGCACGATGATGATTTTTTTCACCGACAGGCCTTCCAGGAATTTGACGACGTTGGGTTCCGCCAGCGCCTGGGCTTCGATCAGTTCCTTGCCGGCACCGGAGGGCACCTCAATGGTAGCACGGAGCTTGCCGTTGACCTGAACCGCCAACGAGACGCTGTCGCGCACCAGGGCGGCCGAATCGGCTTGCGGAAATGCGAGGGTCTCCAGTACGGTTTCCGGCCGGCCGAGTTGCTGCCAGAGCGTATGCGACACATGTGGCGTAATCGGATTGAGCAGCAGCACGACCGCTTCGAACAATTCCTGAAGCAGCGCGCGTTCGTTGGCGTCTTTGGGTGTGAACCGTGACGCCGCATTCAGCAGCTCCATGACGGCAGCGATGGCGGTATTGAAGGTCAGACGACGACCGTAATCGTCGCCCACTTTATGGATGGTTTCGTGCAACTGTCGGCGCAGCGTTTTGGCGTCCGGGCCGAGCGCCGCAGCGTCCGGCATACCGGCGGCCGGACCGGCAGACACATGCTTCTGGACCTGATTCCACAGCCGGCGCAGGAACCGGTACATGCCCTCGACACCTGATTCGCTCCAATCCAGACCCTGTTCCGGCGGTGCCGCGAACATGGAGAACAGGCGGACCGTATCGGCGCCGAATTTATCGACCATGATCTGCGGATCGACGCCGTTGTTCTTGGATTTCGACATTTTCTCGGTGCCGCCGATCTGCACCGGCTGGCCATCGGCCAACAGCGTGGCGCCGGTGATTTTGCCGCGCTCATCGGTATCGATGGCGACCTCGGCCGGGTTGTACCAGGTCTTCGAGCCATCGGATTCGGTGCGGTAGAAGGTATCGGCGATGACCATGCCCTGACACAGCAGGTGCGTGGCCGGCTCGTCGCTGTGCACCAGACCCGCATCGCGCATCAGCTTGTGATAGAAACGGAAATACATCAGATGCATGATGGCGTGTTCAATGCCGCCGATATAATGATCAACCGGCAGCCAGTAATCGGCGCGCTGATCAACCAGATCCTGCGCGCCCGGCGAGGTATAGCGCGCGTAATACCAGCTCGATTCCATGAAGGTGTCGAAGGTATCGGTTTCGCGTTCGGCGGCACCGCCACATTGCGGACAGGTGGTTTTGCGCCATTCGGGATCGGTCTTGATCGGCGAACCGGTGCCGGCGAAGGCGACGTCTTCCGGCAGACGCACCGGCAACTGATCTTCGGGAACCGGTACCGCGCCGCAGGCGGCGCAGTAAATCATTGGAATCGGGCAACCCCAATAGCGCTGGCGCGAAACGCCCCAATCACGCAGACGGAAGTTGACGCGGTGGGCGCCCTGACCGGCATCGACCAGCTGACGTTTCAGGTGAGCAAAAGCCTCGGCATAGTTCTTGCCATCCAGCGCTCCGGAGTTGATGACCTGCAGGCCGTCGGCGGTTTTGTCGCCGTACCAATCCTGCCAGGCTTCGGTGCTGTACTCCTGGCCGGGGACGGCAATGACCTGTTTGATTGGCAGCATGTACTTCTTGGCGAATTCAAAATCACGGGCATCATGGCCCGGTACGGCCATCACCGCACCGGTGCCGTAACCCATCAGC
This sequence comes from Arenimonas sp., assembly GCF_044353605.1. Classification (GTDB taxonomy): domain Bacteria; phylum Pseudomonadota; class Gammaproteobacteria; order Xanthomonadales; family Xanthomonadaceae; genus Arenimonas. The sequence goes on from NZ_JBILBO010000001.1 coordinate 109,086, forward strand.
ACGAAATTGGCGACCCAGACCGGCAGCTTTTCACCCGACAGCGGATGCACGGCATACACGCCAGTGGCCATGCCTTTCTTTTCCTGGGTTTCCAGCTCGGCCTCGGACACCCCGCCCTGCTTGCAGGCGGTGATGAATTCGGCCAAGGCCGGATTGGCCTCTGCCGCTTTCTGTGCCAAGGGATGCTCGGCCGCCACGGCGACATAGGTCACGCCCATCAGCGTGTCGGGGCGCGTGGTGAATACCGTCAGCGCCTCGCCGTTTTCGGCCGCGAAACGGATTTCCAGACCCTCGCTGCGGCCAATCCAGTTGCGCTGCATGGTCTTGACCGAATCCGGCCAACCGCTGAGCGTGTCCAGACCATCCAACAGTTCCTGGGCATAATCGGTGATCTTCAGGAACCATTGCGGAACTTCGCGTTTCTCCACCAGCGCGCCGGAGCGCCAGCCGCGGCCGTCGATGACCTGCTCGTTGGCGAGCACGGTCTGATCCATCGGATCCCAGTTCACCACCGAATTTTTGCGGTAGACGATGCCTTTTTTGTACAAGCGCGTGAACATCAACTGTTCCCAGCGGTAATACTCGGGCGTGCAGGTCGCCAGTTCGCGCGACCAATCGATGGCATAGCCCAGACTCTGCAGCTGGCTGCGCATGTGATCGATGTTGGCGTAGGTCCATTTGGCCGGCGCGGTCTTGTTCTTGATCGCGGCGTTCTCAGCCGGCAAGCCGAAGGCATCCCAGCCCATCGGTTGCAACACATTGAACCCTTGCATGCGTTTGAAGCGGGAAATCACATCACCGATGGTGTAATTGCGCACGTGGCCCATATGCAGGGCACCGGAGGGATACGGCAACATCGACAGGCAGTAGTATTTCGGAAGCGCCGATTGCTCGTTGACCTCGAAGGCGCGCTGCGCCCTCCAGAACTCCTGGGCTTGTTTTTCAATGACTTGCGGTGGATATTCGGCGTTTTTGGCAGAGACGGACATGGGCGCTAAGATCTTGGGATTATTGCCCTATAGATTACCTTATGCGCCTGATTTTAGACAGTAAATCCTGCCCGATTGGCTATCAAAACACCGTACTGACACGCCCCATATACCGCTGTGCACGAAAACAGTCACCTAGGCACATTGCAGTGCGATCTTTCGACGTATCATCGGTATTCCGCCTCACCACCGGCAGTCTGTTGAAAACGGATTGCGCATAAGAACAGGAGTTTTTGTGTTTTACACCAAGATTGCCCTGTGCATCATCGGCATGTCCTTGTTTTTCAATGCCGGAAAAATCGAAGCGCGCGGCGGCGCAGCTGACCATTCCGTGCTTTGGGCGGCCTTGTCCTTGTTGACATCACTGCTTGCCTTCTGGGCTGGCGCCGGATGGTTTTTCTGGCTCATCGCGCAAATCGGCCTGTTGATTGGCATTGCTGGCGCACGCGTGTTATTGGATCGGAAATAGTCCGGAGCGGAAGTTGCATTCCTGCAAGCTCCCGCACCGGTGCGTTTCAACGCCGAAGAATAGCGAACACTTATCCCGAGATGGCCGGATAATCGGTATAGCCTTCCGCGCCGCCGCCGTAATACAGCTCCGGACGACCGGGATTGAGCGAGTGTCCGGTGCGCAGGCGCTCGGGAAGATCCGGATTGGCGATGAATGGACGTCCGAACGCGACCGCATCGATCAGACCGGCATCCAACAGCGGCTGGGCTTTTTCCAGCGTGTAGTTGCCGGCGGCGATGATGACGCCCGGGAAGGCCGCACGCAGTGCTTTGCGGAACTCGTCGTTCAAGGCCGGGCCACCGGCCCAATCCGGCTCCGACAGATGCAGATAGCCCAAACCACGCTTGCTGAACTCGGCGGCCAGGTACAGGCCCATGGCCTGCCCGGCCAGATCATCCAGGCCATTGAAGATGCCCAGCGGCGAAATGCGGATACCGACATGGGCCGCATCCCATTCACCGATGACGGCATCGACCACTTCCAGACACAGGCGTGCGCGGTTTTCCAGACTTCCACCGTATTGATCGGTGCGGAAATTGCTTTCCTCCGACATGAACTGGTGCAACAGGTAACCGTGCGCGGCGTGGATCTCGACCATGTCGAAACCAGCCTCACGGGCATTGCGTGTGGCCACCCGGTATTCCTCGAGCAGACGCGGAATTTCATCGGTGCGCAGAGCGCGCGGGGTACTGCAGGCGGCGCGGACCAGTTTGCCGTCGGCATCTTTAATGGTCGTGCGGTTCTCATACGGTTTATCGGCAGCCGAGACCGGCGCCTGGCCGTCGATCTGAAGGCTGGTATGCGACACGCGGCCGACATGCCAGAGCTGCATGCAGATTAGTCCACCTTCGGCATGCACCGCCGCCGTACTCAGTTTCCAGCCTTCGGTCTGCGCGGCGTTGTACAGCCCCGGGGTGTCGGCATAGCCCTTGCCTTCGGGCGAAATCTGGGTGGCTTCAGTAATCACCAGGCCCGCGCTGGCACGTTGCCGATAGTATTCGGCCATCAGCGCAGTCGGGATATCGCCGGGCTGTCCGGCACGCATGCGGGTCAGCGGCGCCATCAGCACGCGGTTTTTCAGGGTAAGCGGACCGATGCGCAGGGCATCGAACAAAGTGACGGACATGCATTTCTCCAAGAATTCGACCCAATGGGATAAAAACGGTACACTTTTTTGATTCTCCCATAATCTTTAGGCGAAACCATGAAAATCAAGGCCCGCATTGCATTAACCCTCGGCGCATTGTGTGTGACACCGGCAGGCATGGCCTCCATACAGGCCCTGCAGTGCGGCAAACTTTTCGATTCGGCCTCGGGCCGGATGAACGGCGCCAGCACCATCGTGGTTGAAAACAACAAGATCAGTCAGGTTCTGCCGGGCGCCGTCAGCATGCCGGGCGCCACGGTGGTCGATCTGCGCAGCCAGACCTGCAGCCCGGGATTCATCGACCTGCACGTGCATCTTGGTCAACAGTCCAGCCCGCAGAGCTATTCCGAGGGCTTCCGCTTGAATCCGGAGTACACCATACTGCGCTCGGTAGGTTATGCCAAAAAGACACTCTTGGCCGGTTTTACGAGCGTGCGCGATCTGGGTGGCGAAAACTCTCTCGCGTTACGTGACGGAATCAATCAGGGCTTGGTAGAAGGGCCGCGCGTCTGGGCAGCCGGTAAATCCATCGCCACCACCGGCGGTCATGCCGATCCGACCAACGGCCTCAGCCACCTTCTGGCCGATGCAATCGGCACCCCCGGCCCCGCTGAGGGCGTCATCAACAGCGCGGAAGAAGGCCGCGCCGCCGTGCGCCAGCGTTACAAGGACGGCTCGGATGTCATCAAGATTACCGCTACCGGTGGCGTGCTCAGCTATGCCAAAAGTGGCGACGCACCGCAGTTCACGGTGGATGAAGTGCGCGCCGTGGTGGAAACCGCCAAGGATTACGGCTTCCGCGTCGCCGCGCATGCGCACGGCAAGGAAGGCATGAAACGTGCCATCGTGGGCGGCGTCACCTCGATCGAGCACGGCACCTACATGGATGATGAAATCTTCAAGTTGATGAAGCAAAACGGAACCTGGTATGTGCCGACGATTGCCGCCGGAAAATTTGTCGCCGAAAAGGCGAAGATCGACGGTTTTTATCCGGAAGTGGTCCGCCCGAAAGCAGCCCGTATCGGCTCACAGATTCAGAATACCTTTGGTAAGGCTTACAAAGCCGGCGTTCCCATTGCCTTCGGCACCGATTCCGGCGTCAGTTACCACGGCGATAACGCCCGTGAATTTGGCTTCATGGTCGAAGCCGGCATGCCAGTCAATGTCGCCTTGCAAACCGCGACCTATAATGCCGCCAAGGTTCTGGGAGCGGAGGATGTCGGTCAGATCAAAGCCGGCTTCTACGCCGATATCGTGGCCATGCCGGGTGATCCGAATGATGACATCCGTGTCACCGAACGCGTGGCCTTCGTCATGAAAGATGGCGTGATCTACAAGCAACCCTGATGGATCATGCCGGATTCATGCGCCGGGCCATGGCACTGGCGCAGCAAGCCCGTGGCCGCACCTGGCCGAATCCGATGGTCGGCTGTGTCATCGTCAAGGACGGGCGCATTATCGGCGAAGGCTTTCATGCCCAGGCCGGGCTAGCCCATGCCGAAGCCGATGCCCTCGCCCGTGCCACCGGGCCTGTAGCCGGTGCCACGCTGTATGTAAACCTCGAACCCTGCTGTCATACCGACAAGCGTACCCCACCCTGCGCCCAGGCCTTGATCCGTGCCGGCATCGCACGCGTGGTCATCGCCAACATCGATCCCAACCCCGCGGTTTCCGGAGGCGGCATTGCCTTGCTGCGGCAAGCAGGCATCGAGGTCATCACCGATGTTTTGGCCGAAGACGGCGAACGCTTGAACGAAGTGTTCTTCCACCAGCAGCGAACCGGCCTGCCCTTCGTGCATTTGAAATTGGCCAGTACCCTGGATGGCCGCATCGCTATGCCGGACGGGCAATCGCAGTGGATTACCGGCGAGGCCGCGCGTACGCATGCCCACCAGTTGCGGGCCGAGCATGACGCCATCGCCATCGGCGCCGGCACGCTGCGCAGCGACAACCCGCGCTTGACCGTTCGCCTTCCCGGCTTTGAGCGGCCGCAACCGCAACGGATTATTTTCAGCCGCAGCGGCAAGCTTCCGACCGACGCCCATGTATTCACCGACGCCGATGCTGCGCGGACACGGGTGTTCGCCGGTACACCACTGCCTGAAGCACTGGCGATGCTGGCTGAAGATGGCATCTGCAACCTGTTGCTGGAAGGTGGTGCCGGGCTGGCCGCCTCTTTTCTGCAGGCCGGTCTGGTCCAGCGCGTCAGCCATTACCTGAATCCCAGCTATCTTGGCGATGGATTGCCGGCACTGGCCGCTTACGGTTTAACCGAATTAAGCCATCGTCTTCACTTAAAGCACGTAGAATATAGTCCTCTTGGCGACGATTTGGTCCTCACCGGACGACTATAACCCTATGTTTACCGGATTGATTCAGTCCGTCGGCCGCATCAGCCGCTTGACGGCCAGTACCGACGGTACCCGCATGCACATCCACTGTCCGGAATTGGCCGGACGCATCGCCGCGGACGACTCGATCGCCACCAACGGCGTGTGCCTCACTGCCGAGTCCGTAGATGCCGAAGGCTTCAGTACCTTCGTCATGCCGGTCACCTTGGAAAAAACCGCCCTGGCTGAATTGAGCGAAGACGCGCCGGTCAATCTGGAACTGGCCCTGCGTTTCGGCGACCGCCTTGGTGGCCATCTGGTGCAGGGCCACGTCAACGGTATCGGACGCGTCCGTGGCATCGAGGCGCGCGGCGACAGCTGGTGGGTCAGCGTAGACGTGCCGTTGGCATTACGGCGCTATTTGATACTGGAGGGCTCCATCGCCATCGATGGCATCAGCCTGACCATCGCCGCGCTCGACGCCGAAGGTCTGAGTGTTTCCATCATTCCGCATACGCTGGCCAACACCAATTTGCGCACCCGATCTGCCGGTGATGCCGTAAACATCGAAGTGGATGTGTTGGCGAAAACCATCGAAGGCCTACTCCGGGCCGACCCGACGCTACGCAAGGCGTGGTCCCATCTGGAATCCGACGCATGAACGACATCCCCCTGAGCACAATCGAAGAAGCCCTGACCGAGTTGAAACAGGGCCGCATGCTGATCGTGGTTGACGATGAAAACCGTGAAAACGAAGGCGATCTGCTGATGCCGGCGGAATGTGCGACACCGGAGGCCATCAACTTCATGATCCGCTACGGCCGTGGCCTGGTGTGTGCACCGATTACGAAGGAGCGCGCCGACCAACTGGATCTGCCCTTGCAGGCGGCCCGCAACACTGAAGCCATGCGCACCGCTTTCACCGTCAGCATCGATGCCGCCGAAAATGCCAGCACCGGCATCTCCGCCGCCGACCGCGCCCTGTGTCTGAATCTGTTGACCAATCCGGCCATCGGTGCTGCCGCATTCAACAAACCCGGTCATATTTTTCCACTGGTTGCCAGGGACGGTGGTGTATTGGTCCGTCAGGGCCATACCGAGGCCGCGGTGGATCTGGCGCGTTTGGCGGGATTCCAACCGGCCGGTGTCATCTGCGAAATCATCAAAGACGACGGCGAGATGGCGCGCCTGCCCGATTTACGTGTATTCGCTGCCGAACACGGCCTGAAAATCATCGCCATCGCCGATCTGGTGGCCTGGCGCAAAAGCCATGAAAACCTCATTAGTGCCGTCGAATCGGCCCCGATGCCGACCGATTCCGGCGATTTCCGATTCTATGTGTTCCGCTCGGAACTGCTCGGCGAAGAACACATGGCGATGGTGAAAGGACCACCGGATCGATTAACCGAACCAGGCACGCTGGTCCGCATCCATTCCGAATGCTTCACCGGTGATGTGCTTGGCTCGCAACGCTGCGATTGCGGCAGCCAGTTACAGGATGCCATCGCCCGCATGGAGGCGGCCGGTTCCGGCATCGTCATCTATCTGCGCCAGGAAGGTCGCGGCATCGGCCTGTTCAACAAAGTGCGTGCCTATCAGTTGCAGGATGCAGGTCTGGACACCGTGGAAGCCAATCTGCGCCTCGGTCTGAAAGCCGATGCCCGCGACTACACCATGGCCAACCAGATCCTCGTCCACTTCGGCATCGATGACCTGCGTTTACTAACCAACAACCCCGATAAGCTGGATGCACTGAAGGGTTTCCGGAATCGCAGCATCGCCCGCGAAGAACTGTCGATTCCGGCCAATGGCAACAACCACCACTATCTGCTGACCAAACGCCGCAAGTTCGGTCACCACATCGATTTACCGCCCGCTATCGAGAGCATGTCATGAATTACCAAGGATCCCTGGACGGCACATCACTGCGCATCGCCGTGGTTACCGCCCGCTTCAATGATTTCATCACCGATCGTCTGCAGGCCGGCGCTCTGGATTGCCTGAAGCGTCACGGCGTGGCCGAGGACGCCGTGGATACGGTTGCCGTGCCCGGCGCATTCGAATTGCCGCTGGTGGCACTGACCCTGGCCGAAACTGGACGTTATCATGCCGTGATCTGTCTGGGCGCGGTCATCCGTGGCGACACCACGCATTACGACTATGTCTGCAGCGAAGCCGCCAAGGGCATCGCGGCGGCCGGTCTGAAGACCGGCATTCCGGTCATCTTCGGCGTGGTCACCACCGAAAATACCGAGCAGGCCATCAGCCGCGCCGGCGGCAAATCCGGCAACAAAGGCTGGGATGCGGCGATGACCGCCCTTGAAATGGCCAGTCTGCTGCCACACATCAAAGCCTAAGCCCAACCGGAAAACACCATGAACGCCTTTGTCTTCGACGCCAAACTCGATACATTCGAACAGGATGTCATCAACGCCTCCAAGGACACGCCGGTATTGGTGGACTTCTGGGCGGAATGGTGCGGGCCATGCAAGCAGATCGGGCCCTTGCTGGAGAAACTTGCGCTCGAGTTCAACGGCGGCTTCCTGTTGGCCAAGGTCGATGTCGACAAAGAACAGCAACTGGCCGGCTATTTTCAGATCAAATCGATTCCGACCTTGATGCTGCTCAAGGACGGAAAAATCGTGGATGGCTTCTCGGCAGCGCTGCCGGAAGCGCAGTTGCGCGAGTTCTTCACCCACCATCAAATCACCGCCAAACCGCAACTGGCCGAAACGCCGACTGAAGTGGTCGAGCCGGAAGCCGTGAATCCGCACCAGGAAGTCGTCCGTCTGCGTCATGCCGTGGCTGAAGCCCCGGAGGACGACGCATTGAAACTGGAACTGGGGCTCGCATTGGCGGCAACATACACCTATGCCGAGGCCTTGGCGCTGTTTGATGCCCTGCCTGCCAATCTGGCCATGGACGACCGGATCACCAAAGCACGCGCCCGTATCGATCTGGCCGAGCGGGTCAAGGACGCGCCGCCGATTGACGTGTTGCTGGCTGCGATTGCCGCCAAACCCGAAGATTTCGAAGCACACCGTCTGCTCGGCCTGCAGTATCTGGTCCAGGGCCAAGCCGAGGCCGGTCTGGCGCAGTTGCTGGAATTGTTCCGACTGAACCGTGACTATCAGGATGGCTTGCCGCGTAAATTGCTGATTGAGGCTTTCAGCACGGTCGATGACGAAGATCTGGTTCGCCTGTACCGTCGCAAAATGGCCAGTCTGCTGAATTAAGCGTTTATACTGTCGGCATGAACCGACTTCAGGCTTATTTCCTCACCGGCTTACTCACGTTGACCCCGATCTGGCTGGTCATCATCGTTTTCAAATTCGTATTTGGTCTGCTGTCCGACATCAGCCAACCGGTCATCGGTCCACTCAGCACGCATCTTTCGACCAGTAACCCGACCGTCTTCGGCTGGCTCGATGAGCCTTGGGTTCAGACGTCTATCGCGATCGGCGTGACCGTCGGCTTCATTCTCGCAGTCGGATTCATGACCCGCCGCGTGCTCGGTCAACGTTTTATCGGCTGGTTTGAAGCGATGGTGAACAAGGTCCCGCTGGCCAAGACCGTATACGGAAGCGCCCGTAAACTGCTCGATATGCTGCAGACCAAACCAGACGGCACTCAGCGCGTGGTGTTGATCAACTTTCCGCACGAAAACATGAAATCGGTCGGTTTCGTCACCCGCATTCTGACCGATGAAGCCACCGGAGAAGAACTGGCGGCGGTTTATGTGCCAACCACGCCTAATCCAACATCCGGCTATCTGGAAATCGTGCCGGTCAGCCAGCTCATCCCGACCGACTGGACCGCCGATCAGGCCATGTCCTTCATCATCTCCGGCGGCGCGGTTTCGCCGGATAAAATTCCATTTTCGAAGGCGTAAATATATGCATCTGGACAAACCGCAGCGACTATATGTCTTTCTTGCCGCGTTTTTCTGCGTCACCGCCGTCCTGGCCGAGTTCATCGGCGTCAAGATTTTCGCGCTGGAAGCCACGCTCGGCATCGCCCCGTTCGAATGGAATCTGTTTGGACAGACCGGATCGCTGAATTTCACCGCCGGCACCCTGCTTTGGCCGATCGTGTTCGTGATGACCGACATCGTCAATGAGTACTTCGGAAAACGCGGGGTGCGTTTCATCAGCTGGACCGCGGTCGCCCTGATCCTTTACGGTTTTGTCTTCGCCTACGCCGCCATCCATCTGGCACCGGCCGACTGGTGGATCGGAGCCAATGCCAATCAGGGCGTACCCGATTTACAGGCCGCCTTCGCCGCTATTTTCGGTCAGGGGCTGTGGACCATCTGGGGCTCGGTCATCGCCTTCGGGCTCAGCCAACTCATTGATGTCTCGGTGTTCTCGCGTATTCGCCGTTTCACCGGCTCGCGCATGGTCTGGCTGCGCGCCACCGGCTCGACGGCCGTGTCGCAGCTGATCGACAGCTTCGTCGTGCTCTATATCGCATTCGTACTCGGCCCACAGCAATGGAGTTATGATCTGTTCTTCGCGGTCGCCACACTGAATTATGGCTACAAGATGCTTGCGGCCGTTCTGATGATTCCGGCACTGTATGCCGTCCGTAAACTGATTCACTGGTACATCGGTCATGAACACGCCGAACAGCTTCACCGTAATGCCCATTCCGAAACCCACTGAAGAATTTCCATGAAACTGCGACCGATTGTCGTCGCCATCGTCCTCGCCACCAGCCTTGGCGCCTGCAACAAACCTGCTGAAGCTCCCACGGCTGAAATCACAGCTGTCGACCAAGCCAAACTCGCGGCTGAGCTCGAACAGGTCTATGCGGACTTTTGGGAGGCCAACCTCAAGCTGATCCAATCAGCGCTACGTTCATGGGTGATGCCCGTTACAACGATCAATTGCCTAACTTCTTCACTGCCGATTTCCGTAAGCACAGCTATTCCCGGCCAAGTACTGGCCTACAAAATTGGCGAACTGAAGATTCAGGAACAGAAACGAAAAGCACAGTCCGCACTCGGCGCCAAGTTCGATCCGCGCGCATTCCATGCGGAAGTGCTGAAGGACGGCAGCGTGCCGCTTCCAGTGCTTGAGGCAAAAATCGACCGTTGGATTGCCGAACAGGATTAATCAGCGGCAATACCTGAAAGCGCCTTCGGGCGCTTTTTTAGGTTCAGCGCGTTGGCAGATACAGCAACGGATCGACCGGCTTGCCGTTACGGCGTATTTCGAAATGCAGCATGGTCCTGACCGAACCGGTCTGGCCCATTTCGGCGATATGCTGGCCGGCTTTGACTTTGACGCCTTCGGCAACCAACCGTTTGCTGTTATGCGCGTAAGCGGAAATCCATTCGTTGCTGTGTTTGATGATCAGCAACTCGCCATAGCCGATGAGTCCGGCGCCGGAGTAAACCACGGTGCCATCGGCGGCGGCGGTGATATCCTGACCGTTGCTGCCGGCAATGTTGATGCCCTGATTGGTTTTATCACCTACAATGAACCGACCGATGATTTCGCCCTTTGCCGGCCACTGCCAGGCAATGTTCGACAGCACCGGAACCGCCGGTTTGACCGGCACCGGCTCGCCGACCGGAATGGTCTTGCTCAGAACCGTTTTCTGATTGGGCAATGCCGGTGCGCTCTTGGCAGGCTTTGAAGCCGTGGCCGTTGCAGGCGGGCTAAGCCGCAGCTTCTGACCGACCTGGATGGTGTAGGGCTCATCAATGCCATTCCAGGCTGCCACATCCCGGTAGTTCAGACCGGCACGGAATGCGATACCGAAAACGGTATCACCGGCCTGTACCGTTGCGATGCCGGCCTCCTGTGATTTCGGGGCCGTCTGTACCACCGGCTTCGCCGGTTTGGTGGACGTGCGCTGACGGCTCTGGGTGGTTTGATAACCCGACTGGCATGCCGCAAGTGCTATGACCAGTATGGCGGTAACCGAGCGTCTTACAATCATGGTCATCTCCACACGAGGTAGGCAACGGCGGCGACAGCCACGAGTGCCACCACGACCCATCCCAAACGTTCGATATTCCGCCGCAGGGCCTCTTCTGCGCGCTCTCCGCCCCATCGTATCGCAGCCGCCAACAGATACAGGCGCTTGCCGCGACCCACCGCCATACAGGCCAGATAGGGCCCGATCGGGATGCCGACAATACCGGATGCCCAGGCCACCACCTTCATTGGAATGACCGGCTGCAGGGCCGCGACGACCAACACACCCAACAGGGTGAGCCAATGCTCATTCATCTGCACACGAAGGGTCTGTACCCAACCATCGATGCCGGCACGCATACCCTCGCTCAGCAATGGGCTGAAAAACTCATAGGCGTAATGACCGAAAGCGTAACCGAGGAGAGATCCGCCCAGGCCACTTATTAGACTGATGGTGGCATAACGGTAGGCTTCTTTCGGTTTGGCCAGACACATCGGCGCCATCATCACTTCCGGCATGACGGGAAAGAAAATCGCCTCAATGAAGCTCAGAAACCCCAGATACCATGAGGCCTTGGGATGTGCCGCCCAGAGAATGGTGCGTTCGTACAGTCTTTTGAACAAGGCCATCAGAGCACTCCCGGAAGCAGCGGAACGAAGCTGACCGGACCCAGATCCTGCTCGCTGATTGCGCCATCGGCTTTGATGACGCGTAATAGTTTCTGTTTTCCGGCATCCGTTCCGACCGGTGATACCAAGACCCCCGGTTCACCCAACTGCGCCAATAACGGCGTCACCAGCGCCGGAGCGGCACAGGTCAGCAGGATTGCGTCGAACGGGCCATTCTCAGGCCAGCCGAGATTTCCGTCATCATGTTTTGAGCGGATCTGTTCGTGGAGCTTGAGGCTGCGGAAACGCGGACGCGCACTGCGTAACAGTTCCTCGATGCGCTCGACCGTGAACACCTGCAGTCCGAGCGCGGCCAATACCGCAGTCTGATAACCCGAGCCGGTACCTATTTCCAGAACTCTGGCAGGCATTCCGGTTTCAATCATGGCTTCGGTCATCCGCGCGACCACCCAAGGCTGGGATATGGTCTGGGCGTTACCGATCGGCAATGCGGTGTCTTCATAGGCACGCGACGCCAGACCTTCATCGATGAACACATGACGTGGCAAGGCACGCATGACATTGAGCACGCGCTCATCACGGATACCCTGTTCGCGCAGACGCTCGACCATACGGTCGCGGGCCCGCTGCGAGGTCATGCCCAAGCCTTTGCTTTCCGGGCGCAGTTGGATGCGATTCATGCCGGCAACGCTTTCGAGAGGTCCTGCGCCCAACCGGATACTTTTTCAAGCGCCTGATAGCGTGTCAGGTCGACATGAATCGGTGTAATCGAGACGAAGCCGGCTTTGACCGCATGGAAATCCGTACCCGGGCCACCGTCCTGCTCGGGGCCGGCCGGACCAATCCACCACATCGGGCGCCCGCGCGGATCGATCTGCTGCACGCAGGGTTCGGCGCGATGACGATGGCCCAGACGTGTCACCTCGAAGCCTTTGATTTCCGTCCAGGGCAGATCGGGAATATTGACGTTCAAAATCGTATCGGCCGGCAAGGGATCGCTGAGCAGACGCTCGATCAACAACTGCGCAACGCGCACGCTGCTGGCGTAATGCCGGGGCTTGTGGTCTGGGCTGGCGCAGCTGAGCGCAATAGCCGGCAAACCGAGACAACGGCCCTCCATGGCGGCGGCCACGGTTCCGGAGTAAATCACGTCATCACCGAGGTTGGCGGTGTTGTTGATGCCCGACAGCACGATGTCCGGATCCTCCGGCAGCAGACCGGCCAGCGCAAGATGCACACAATCGGTAGGGGTACCGGTGACGCTCACGCGGTTTTCAGCCAGATGGCGGGCGCGGATAGGCGATCCGAGCGTCAGAGAATTGGAGGCACCGGATCGATCGCGGTCGGGGGCGACGATGAAAAGCTGGTGTCCGGCGGCGGCCAGTCCTTCGGCCAGGGCGATGATGCCCGGCGCTTCGATGCCGTCGTCGTTGCTGATGAGGATACGCATGCAAATATGATACCCGTATTCACTCCGGAAACGGGATAAACCAAGCGGCAGCCCCGGTTCCTTCCAAGCCCCCCGTGTTACGCCCGCTTCGGTTAAATTAAGCCTAAGCCAATCAGCACCGCACTTTTCCCACCGGATCCCCCATGACTTCAAAATTCACTTTACTGATGCTCGTCGGCGTTTTGGTCGCAAGCCTGGACGTACAAGCCGGCGCTTTCGAGGATTACGGCGGCTTCGGCAAGTACAAACAGAGTCTGGCAGATGGCGGTGGCTGCATCAGCGGCACGGTCGGCACAAGCGTTTCCGGGAAAAATTTCAACTCCATCGTCTATTTTGCCGGAACCCAATACGGCGAAAAAGCACGCTTCAACAAGGCTTATTTCGGATTCACCACCCTTAACAAGAAGCATGACATCGACACCAACTCGCTCCGTGCCAGCGCGTTCCAGATGTGCCTGAAGCCGGGAAATTACGACATCATCGGTATCGAAGCCCGAGGCATGGAAAGCACAAAAGAGGTCCGTATGCCGTTCACGGTGGAAACCGGCAAAAACGTTTACCTCGGCAGCCTTATTTTTCACTACGACGCCGTAAAGGCACTCGCTTGCGGCAGCATCAACAGTCAAGGCGTTGAAATCCGGGATGAGTTCTTCCGCGACACGCCCCTGATTCTCCGGCTCAAGGGCGCAATCGCTCCGGAGTCCAGTGTCTTGGATGCGGCCAAGGGTCAGCCTTATTTTTACCGCTGCCCGCAATAGCGGCGCAGGATAACGGGGCTTTGCTATCATTGCTGAATGAGTAAAAAACCGCCGCCGACCATCGCTCCCGAGGACAGCGAACTGTTCCGCGAGGCCATCGGTCCGGTCATCGTGCACCGGCATACCGAAAGCCGTCTGCAGAAAGCCAAACCGAAACCGCGCGCCCGCATGTTCGAACGCGATGAACACGAGGCCCTGCTTCAATCACGGCGCATGAATGATGCCGAGGCCCTGCTGTTGGGCAGCGAACCCCTGCTCTTCCAAGGACCCAAAGTCGATGCACGGCTGATGCGCAAGCTTAAATCCGGCGGTATCCGGATTGATGGCGAATTCGATCTGCATGGAATGACGGCAATGGATGCCGAGCGCTGGTTGAAGCAATTCCTCAGCGAGGCCTATAAAGAGGGTTTACACTGTATCCGGATCATCCACGGTAAAGGTTCGCGTTCGGAAGCCGGGCCGGTACTGATGAATGTCGTCGACAAGGTCTTGCGCCATCAAGGACGCGTGCTTGCCTTCTGTACCGCGCCCCAGAATCAGGGCGGCGCCGGTGCCGCTTTGGTGCTGATTGAATGACCCTGATAACAAGGAATCCTGCCATGCCCCATCGCCATACCGAACGTCATAAAACCGAACATATCGGCTGGTTGCGCGCCGCCGTCCTGGGCGCCAACGACGGCATTGTCTCCACGGCCAGCCTGATCATCGGCGTTGCCGCCGCCAATGGCGGAAAGGAAGCCGTGCTAGTGGCCGGCGTAGCCGGCTTGGTTGCCGGCGCGATGTCCATGGCGGCCGGTGAATACGTCTCGGTATACTCGCAGGCCGATACCGAAAAAGCGGACATCGCCAAGGAAACACGGGAACTGGAAACCGACCCCGATGGCGAGTTGAAAGAACTCACGGCCATTTACGTGCATCGTGGCCTGACGCCTGATTTGGCCAAACAGGTTGCCGTACAGCTGACCGCGCATGATGCACTTGGCGCACATGCCCGCGACGAGCTCGGCATTTCCGCGAATTTCAGTGCCCGACCCGTGCAGGCCGCCTTGTCATCGGCAACCAGTTTTGCTGCCGGTGCCGTCCTGCCATTGGCAGTGGTATGGCTGATGCCTGCAGCAGGCATGATGTGGGCCGTGGCACTCAGCACATTGCTTTCCCTCGGCGCACTGGGTGCGCTGGCTGCCCGTACCGGCGGCGCGCCAATGCTTAAAGGTGCCACACGCGTGCTGTTCTGGGGCGCTCTGGCGATGGCCGCCACTTGGGCCATCGGCAGCCTGTTCGGGGTCAGTACCGCTTAATCGAACTGGCCGAGCTCGGCCAGAACCGAAGTCGCGTAGGCGCCGGGCGGTAACTCGAAGCGAAGCTCCAGGCTGTTTTCATCAACGAATCGCCACGACAGATCTTTCGGAAGCAATCGCAATGCCCGCCGCTCCTGGCGCAGATCGGCCTTCTCCAGCCCTTGGCATAAGGCCGGTTGCAAGACCGGCAGCTGGGATTCCAGTTCAAGAACGGCCGAACTGCTGCGGAGCTCACCCGCGCCCCATAACGGACCGGTTGGATGGATATCCAATGCCGCGCAGCGCGCGGCAATCTCGTCATTCATCGGCTCGGGACCGAAGATGCTTTTGGTGCCTTCCAACATCCAGACTTCGCCGTCCATCGCGGTATTCCAGCTGCCCTGTTCGACACGCATTGCCAGCACTCGGTTGAACAGATAGGATCGGGCCGCCGAGAGGTAGATCGAACGTTTGGCACGGTCAACACGCCGCCCTTCGAACATACCCAAGGCTCTGCCGACATTGGCCTGCTCGGCACCGAAACGCTGTTCGCCGAAGTAATTGGGGACGCCCTGCCGGGCTAGAATCTGCAATCCGGACGCCAGCGTTTCGCTATCGCCTTGCAGTTCTCGCAAAACCAAGGTGAAACGGTTGCCGGCCAAGGCACCACGCGCCAATTTCCGGTTATGCCAATTCGCTTCCAGAACCTGACACTCATCATCGTTGAGCAAGGTCACATCCGGTGCTGTTTTTTTGGGAAGGCGGACCGAAAAACGCTGAGTGGTCACGGCATGACGGTCTTTCATGCCGGCGTAGGACACATCGCGGACATCAATGCCGGCCCAACGTGCGATACGCTCGGCGCAGAATACGGTATTCATGCCACGCTTGCGAACCGTCAGCAGAAGATGTTCACCCTCGCCCGTGGCTTCAAAACTCGGCAACTCTTCAACCACGAAGTCTTCGGGACTGCAGCGGATGCGCCCGCTGACCGGGGCGCTGGCCAGTACCCGCGGAAGAATCACCGGGATTCCAGCAGAACAATGGCTTGCGCTACAATGCCCTCGCCGCGTCCGGTAAAGCCAAGCGTTTCGGTCGTTGTTGCCTTTACCGAAATGCGTGCAATGTCGCACTGCATGACTTCGGCCAAACGCGCCCGCATGGCGGCTACATGGGGGTTGATCTTCGGAAATTCGCAGATGAGGGTGGCATCGAGATTGGCAAGCTCGAAACCGCGGTCACGCACCATCGTCATGCACTGCGCCAGAAGCAGGGTACTGTCGGCATCCTTCCAACGCGGATCGGAGGGCGGAAAATGCACGCCGATATCACCGAGTGCCAGCGCGCCGAGCAGCGCATCGCACAAGGCGTGAATCAATACATCGCCATCGGAATGCGCCAACAACCCGCGGTTATGGGCAATGCGTACGCCGCCGAGTACCACATGGTCGCCATCGCCGAAGGCATGCACATCGAAACCCGAACCGATCCGCATCATGGTGTATTCCTCGCTGTCAGTATGGCTTCGGCCAATGCGAAATCTTCCGGTCCGGTGACTTTGATGTTGTCGTCGGCTCCGGGCACCAGCAGCGGCGACAGACCCAGACGCTCCATGGCGCTGCTCTCGTCGGTGATGTCGGCATTTTCCTGATGGGCGTGCAGCAGTGCGCGTTGCAGGCTGCGTGCGGGAAACAGTTGCGGTGTGTAGGCGCGCCACAGTGCACTGCGATCGAGCGTGCCCTCGACCTGATTATCGGCATCACCGCGCTTGACCGTATCTTTCATGCGCCCAGCCAGCAAGCCGCCTACCGGATGGACACAGGCCGATTCAATCAAGCGGTTCAGATCCTCCAACCGCAGACAGGGACGTGCGGCGTCATGAACCAGCGCCCAGCTGTCATTGCTCAGATCATCGGACAAAGCCGCGATACCGGCCAATACACTGTCACTCCGGCGCATGCCGCCGGTGCAGGTGCGGAGCGGTTTGTTGCGCCACATTTCTATGCCCTGCCAACGCGCATCGTCGGGAGCCAGGGCGAGCATGAACCCGTCAATGTCGGGATGCTGCGCCAGCACATCCAGCACATGTTCAATCATCGGCTTGCCCAGCAACGGCCGGTACTGTTTGGGAATGTCGGAGCCCGAGCGGGAACCGCTACCGGCTGCCGGAATGATGGCCCAGATCATGGCTTCGGCGCATCCGGCGGCGGCGGAGCTTCGAGCTTTTTCTCGGGATCGACCACCCGGTAAAAAGTTTCGCCGGCTTTGATCATGCCCATCTCGTTGCGCGCCCGCTCTTCGACCGCGTCCACACCGGACTTGAGATCTTTCACTTCGGCAGCCAGCGCCTTGTTGCGACGGAGCAGTTCGCGGTTTTCGGCCTGCTGCGCTTGCACCTGGGCGCGCAGTTGTTCGACCTGACGCCAGTTCCCTTGCCCGAACCAGAATTTGTACTGCAGCAGCACCAGTGCGAGCACCAGTAGGACATACGTCCAAATGTTCCGGGTCAGTGCGTCCACGTCAGCGCTTGAGGCTCACGAACGCGTCGCGGCCGGCGTAACGGGCCTTGGCGCCCAGCGCCTGTTCGATGCGCAGCAGTTGGTTGTATTTGGCCACGCGGTCGGAACGGCACAGCGAGCCGGTCTTAATTTGCGTGGCGGTGGTGGCCACGGCGATGTCGGCGATGGTGGTGTCTTCAGTTTCACCCGAGCGGTGTGAGACGATGGCCGCATAGCGGTTGGCATCGGCCATGGCGATGGCCTTCAGGGTTTCGCTCAGCGTGCCGATCTGGTTGACCTTGATGAGAATGGCGTTGGCCACCTTCTGGTCGATACCTTCTTGGAAGATGCCCGGGTTGGTCACGAACAGATCGTCACCGACCAACTGCACACCCTTGCCGACGGCATCGGTCAACAGCTTCCAGCCGGTCCAGTCGTTCTCGGCCATGCCATCTTCAATGGTGATGATCGGGTACTTGCGCGACCAGTCGGCGAGGAAATCGCAGAACTGCTCGGAGCTCAGGCGTTTGCCCTCGCCCATCAGATTGTATTTGCCGTTCTCGAAGAACTCGGTGCTGGCCACATCCAAGCCCAGCAGCACATCGTCGCCGGCATGGTAGCCCGCTTTGGCAATCGCTTCCAGAATGGTTTCCAGGGCTTCTTCGTTCGAGCGCAGATCGGGCGCAAACCCTCCCTCATCGCCCACCGAGGTGCTCAATCCGCGGCCTTTGAGCACAGATTTCAGACTATGGAAAATTTCGGTTCCGGCGCGCAGAGCTTCCGAGAACGAATCGAAACCGACCGGAAGCACCATGAATTCCTGCATGTCGACGTTGTTATCGGCGTGGGCGCCGCCGTTGATGATGTTCATCATCGGCACCGGCAGCGTCACCTCACGGCCATTGGCCAGATACTGCCAGAGCGCCTGGCCTTTGGCGGCGGCGGCGGCATGGGCGACAGCCAGCGACACGCCGAGCAGCGCATTGGCACCGAGGCGGGCTTTGTTTTCAGTACCGTCGAGATTGATCAGGCGTTGATCCAGACCGGCTTGGTCGAACACGTCAAATCCCAGCAGTGCTTTGGCGATCTCGCCGTTCACGTGCTCAACGGCTTTTTTCACGCCTTTGCCCTGGTAACGGGTCTTGTCGCCATCACGCAGTTCGATGGCCTCCTTGGATCCGGTGGATGCGCCCGAGGGTACGGCGGCTCGGCCGGTCTGTCCGCTGCTCAGCGTCACTTCCGCTTCAAGGGTCGGATTGCCGCGGCTGTCGAGGATTTCGCGGGCGATGATGTGGCTGATTTGGCTCATGGCAGATCTTCTGTTAATGAATGTCGGAGTTTAAATTTGGTCTTCAATGAAGCCGCCGCGCTTGGCCGCTTCGTCGAACGCAATCAGGTTTTCCAGCAGCGCTTTCATTTTCGGCAGCGGCCAGGCGTTCGGGCCATCGCTTAATGCCACATCCGGATTCGGATGGGTTTCCATGAAGATGCCGGCGATGCCGACCGCCATCGCCGCGCGCGACAGCACCGGCACGAACTGCCGCTGGCCACCGGATTTGCCATCCATGCCACCGGGCAACTGCACCGAATGCGTGGCATCGAACACCACTGGACAACCGGTATCGCGCATCACGCTCAGCGAGCGCATGTCGGACACCAGATTGTTGTATCCGAAACTGGCACCGCGTTCGCAGACCATGATCTGCTCGTTGCCGGTGGCTTTCGCCTTGGCGGCCACATGTTTCATTTCCCACGGCGACAGGAACTGGCCTTTCTTGATGTTGACCGGTCGGCCGGCACTGGCGACTTTCTGGATGAAGTCGGTCTGCCGGCACAGGAAGGCCGGGGTCTGCAGCACATCGACCACGGCCGCGACTTCGTCCATCGGGGTATATTCATGCACATCGGTCAGTACCGGAACGCCAATCTGGCGTTTCACTTCGGACAGCACTTTCAAACCTTCTTCCAATCCAGGACCTCGGAAGCTGGTGCCGGAAGTGCGGTTGGCTTTATCGAAACTCGATTTGAAGATGAAGGGAATGCCGAGCGAATCGGTGATTTCTTTCAGCTGCCCGGCAACATCGAGTTGCAGTTGCATGGACTCGATCACGCACGGACCGGCAATCAGGAAGAAACGTTGATCCAAACCTACATCGAAGCCGCACAGTTTCATGAGCAGTTGTCCTTAATCGGTGGCGCCGGATTTCTTCTGGCGTGCGGCCTTGATGAAGCCGCTGAACAGGGGGTGGCCGTAACGCGGGGTCGACAGGAATTCCGGATGCGCCTGGCAGGCCAGGAACCAGGGATGGTCGGGGATTTCAACCATTTCCACCAACAGGCCATCCATGGACTGCGCCGAGATGGTCATGCCGGCTTTTTCGACCGCTTCGCGGTAAGTGTTGTTGAATTCATAGCGGTGGCGATGGCGTTCGGACACGACGTCTTTGCCGTACAGGCGATGCGCCAGCGTTCCGGGCTTCAAACGGCACTCCTGAAGACCGAGGCGCATGGTGCCGCCCATATCGGAATCGGCGCTGCGGCGTTCGATTTCGCCGCTGGCGGTGCGCCATTCGGTAATCAAGGCAATGGCCGGGTCTGCGCACTGACGGTCGATTTCAGTGGTGTTGGCGCCGGGCAAGCCGCCCTTGTCGCGCAGGATGTCGACCACCGCAGCCTGCATGCCATAGCAGATGCCGAAATACGGAATCTTGTGGTCGCGGGCGTATTTCGAAGTCGCGACTTTACCTTCAAAGCCCCGGTCACCGAAGCCGCCGGGCACCAGAATGCCGTCGACATCGGCAAGCACCGCGGTGCCGTCGGTTTCGACCTGTTCGGATTCCAGCCATTTCAGACGGACCCGTGTGCGTTGACGCAATCCGCCGTGGCGGAGCGCTTCGCCGATGGATTTGTAGGCGTCCTGATGATCGACGTATTTGCCGACCACCGCGATGGTGACCTCATCGACCGGATGTTCGACCGCATCAACCACATCGCGCCATTCGCTAAGATCGGCCGGGCCAACCATGTCCTCCAGGCGAAGTCGACGGATGGCGATGGTGTCCAGGCCCTGCTCGTGCAGCCACAGTGGCAGCTTGTAGATGGTATCAACGTCCAGACAGCTGATGACCGCTTCTTCCGGCACATTGGTGAACAGGGCGATTTTGCGGCGGTCGCTTTCCGGCAGGGGCTGCTCGCTGCGGCAAAGCAGGATGTCGGGCTGGATGCCAATCGAGCGTAGCTCCTTGACCGAGTGCTGGGTCGGTTTGGTTTTCAGTTCGCCTGCAGCAGCAATATAAGGCACCAAGGTAAGGTGCATGAAAATCGCATTGTCCGGCCCCTTCTCACTGCGGATCTGGCGGATGGCTTCCAGAAACGGCAAGGACTCGATATCACCGACGGTACCGCCGATTTCGACCAGACCGACATCGAAACCTTCGGTCGCGGCATAGATGGCCTGCTTGATTTCATCGGTCACGTGCGGAATGACCTGCACGGTACCGCCGAGGTAATCGCCACGGCGCTCCTTGCGGATGACATTCTCGTAGATGCGGCCAGTGGTGATTGAGTTCTTGCGCGTCAGGTGCGTGCGCACGAAGCGCTCGTAATGACCGAGATCCAGATCGGTTTCGGCGCCATCGTCAGTGACATACACCTCGCCGTGTTGGAACGGCGACATGGTGCCCGGATCCACATTGAGATAGGGATCGAGCTTCATCATGGTGATTTTCAGGCCACGGGCCTCGAGGATGGCAGCCAGGGACGCGGCAGCGATGCCTTTGCCCAAGGAAGAGACGACACCGCCGGTAACGAAGATTAAACGCGTCATGGGAAAAGAGGGCGTTGGAAAGCACCATTTTACCGACTTGCGGGCAAAAACGCACCTTTTTAATTCTGCTTGACCGCAAAGCGTGCAGATAGCATCCTGAATGCTCCCGCACCGCCCCCGAGAGCCATGAATACCCGCTATAACGCCGCCGACATTGAAGTCCTCTCCGGCCTGGATCCGGTCAAACGCCGTCCGGGCATGTATACCGACACCACCCGCCCGAACCATCTGGCGCAGGAAGTCATCGATAACGCCATCGACGAAGCCTTGGCCGGCCATGCCAAATCAATCGAGGTGACCTTGTTCGCCGACGGCAGCTGTGAGGTCATCGATGACGGTCGCGGCATGCCGGTCGACATCCACCCCGACGAAGGCATCCCCGGCGTCGAACTGATTCTGACCCGGCTGCACGCCGGCGGCAAATTCAGCGGAAAAAATTATACGTTCTCCGGCGGCCTGCACGGCGTTGGCGTGTCGGTGGTCAATGCCCTGTCGAAGAAAGTGGAAGTGGGCATCAAGCGCGACGGCAATGAATACCGCATGCAATTCCAGGACGGATTCCGCAGTTCGCCGCTGGAAACGGTCGGCACCGTCGGCAAACGCAACTCCGGCACGCGTGTGCGTTTCTGGCCGGATGGCAAATATTTCGACACCAATAAATTCGCGGTCAAAGCACTGCGCCATCTGCTGCGCGCCAAGGCCGTGCTGTGTCCGGGTCTGAATGTTTCCCTGTTCGACGAAGCCAGTGGCGAGCGCAGTCAGTGGTTCTACGAGAACGGGCTGAGTGATTACCTGCTCGGCGAACTGACCGGCAAGGAGCTGTTGCCGGCGGAACTGTTCGGTGGCCATCTGAGCAAGGAAAGCGAAGTGGTCGACTGGGCGCTGGCTTGGTTGCCGGAAGGCGAACTGGTGCAGGAAAGCTACGTCAATCTGATTCCGACTGCGCAGGGCGGCACCCATGTGAACGGATTGCGTTCCGGCCTGACCGACGCATTGCGCGAGTTCTGCGATTTCCGCAACCTGTTGCCGCGCGGCGTCAAACTGGCGCCGGAAGACGTCTGGGACCGGGTCAGTTACGTACTCAGCCTGAAACTCACCGACCCGCAATTCAGCGGCCAGACCAAGGAACGCTTGAGTTCACGGCAGGCCGCGGCCTTCATCGAATCAGCCGTACATGACGCCTTCTCGCTTTGGCTGAACCAGCACGTGGAAGCCGGCACCGCCATCGCCATGCTGGCCATCGAGCGTGCCGCCGCACGATTGAAAACCGAAAAGCAGGTGGTCCGCAAAAAAATCACCCAAGGACCCGCCCTGCCTGGCAAACTGGCCGATTGCATTTCCCAGGACCTCTCGCGCACCGAACTGTTTCTGGTCGAAGGCGATTCCGCCGGTGGTTCGGCAAAACAGGCCCGCAACAAGGAATTCCAGGCCATCATGCCGCTGCGTGGCAAGATCCTGAACACCTGGGAAGTGGCCAGTTCGGGCGTACTGGCTTCCAATGAAGTGCATGATCTGGCGGTGGCCATCGGCTGCGATCCGGGGGTGGAAAACATCGAGGGCCTGCGCTATGGCAAGGTCATTATCCTGGCCGATGCCGACTCCGACGGCCTGCACATTGCCACCCTGCTGTCAGCGCTGTTTCTCAAGCATTTTCCAGCATTGGTCAACGCCGGTCACATCTTCGTGGCCATGCCGCCGCTGTTCCGTATCGATGTCGGCAAACAGGTGTTCTACGCGCTTGATGAAGAAGAAAAACGCATCCTTCTGGATCGCATCGAGAAGGAAAAAATCAAGGGTCAGGTCAGTGTAATGCGCTTCAAAGGTCTTGGCGAAATGAATCCGGCGCAATTACGGGAATCAACCGTGCATCCGGACACCCGCCGATTGGTTCAGTTGACCATCGACGATATTAAAGAAACCGATGCACTGATGGACATGCTGTTGGCCAAGAAGCGGGCGCCCGACCGCAAGCAGTGGCTGGAAACCAAAGGCGATCTGGCTTCGCTCGAACTCTGATTCAGCTGAACAGGTGTTCGAGCCAGGCCGCGAACCGGGTGATTTCGGCATCGAAGCGCCCGTTTACGGCCAGATAAACCAGATACAGGAAAATCACCAAGGTCGTCAATGAGGCCAAACGTTGGCCAATGCTTGCGAAGTGGATATTCCGGTTTTTCGGATCGGAAACTTTCATCACATACCCCCAAGTGTTCGCCCTTGGTTCACCCTAGCGCGAATCGCTTAATCCGGAAAGTGCAGTGCCGCCGCCATCATCTGAGCGATCAGTGCCTGGACCGGTGTGGCTTTGTCGGCATCGAAAAGCGTCATAGTGGAATCCATGTAGGCGCTTTGGACAAGCTCCAACTGAAAGGCAAGAATGCCGGCCTCCGGTGCGGCGTAGTGGCGCGTGATGTAGCCACCCTTGAAACGGCCGTTACTGACCCAGCTGAATTCGGACTGCGCCCCCAACACCGCTTCCACGGCACGCAGGCTGGCATCCGGAAAACTGCGGCCTTCGGCAGTCCCGAGATTGAAGTCCGGCAGCCGACCTTCGAACAGGAACGGTAACTCCGGGCGGATGGAATGCCCTTCCCAGAGAAGCACACGCCCGTGCTGCTGTTTGAGCCGGTGCAATTCCGCCTGCAGCGCCGTGTGATAGGGCTGCCAATACTGTGCGCGTCGTTGCACGATGGCTTCGGCATCGGGTGACTTTCCATCCCGGTAGATCGGGCGACCGGAAAAGGCCAAAGTCGGGCAAAGGCCGGTCGTGTTCTGGCCAGGATACAAGGAGGTATCATCCGGTGGCCGATTGAGGTCGATGACGTAACGTGAATAGCGTGGTTTCAACACGGAAGCGCCGAGCGATATCGCAAAATCATACAGCCGATCGACATGCCAATCGGTGTCGGGAGCGGACTGGGCTTCATCCACCATGAGTGCGCGGATGTCCTCAGGAATATCGGTACCGTTATGCGGCAGACTCACCAAAAGCGGCAAGGAACCGCGATGCAATTCAAAGGTATGCATTAAAAACGCGCCACCGAATAAGGCGTCAGATCGATGGTCGGCGTATTTCCCGTCATCTGCGCGGCCATGAGCTGACCGGTGATGGCGCTCATGCTCATGCCCAGCATGCCGTGCCCGGTAGCCAGAAACAGATTGCGGTGCTTGGGCGATATGCCAAGAATCGGCAGATCGTCATAGGTCATCGGCCGCCAACCGAACCAGAGGGATTCGACTTCGGCGCCGACCGGCTCGCGCAGATATTCGCGGGCGCCGCGTTCAAGCGCGTCGAGCCGCTTGGTATTCAGCGTGTCGTCGAAACCGGCGAATTCCATGGTGCTGCCCAGCCGGTAACCATCAGCCCAGGAGCTCACGCAGACACTGCGCTCGGTCAACACCAACGGCGTTTTCGGGACCAGCTGCGGCAGGCTGTAGGAAATGGAATAGCCCTTTCCGGGCTGCACGGGAAGCGCCAGATCAAGGCTGCGAAGCAGCGCCGGCGACCATGCGGCCAATGCAACCAACACCTGTCCGCCCTGCCGGCGGCCAGAGGCGGTTTCCACATGGGTGATGCGATCGCCATCAGCGGCCAGCGACAGCACCTCACAGTGTTCCTCGATGATTCCACCTAAAGCTCTGACGGTTTGCGCCAGAGCTGTGCAGTAGGCATCCGGCCGGAAGTGGGCGTCATTGGGAAAATAAATGCCGCCGGCCATGCCGGGCAGCAGTGCCGGTTCTCGTGCCGCCAGCGTATCGGCATCCAATAATTCGGATACAACACCGCATTCGGCCAACAACGGCATCTCTTGGGCCAGGGCATCCAAGCCCTCGCGGGTCTTGCAGACATACATCTCACCGATGGTCTCGAATCCGCAGTCAAGACCATACCGGGTGATGAGCTCTTCAAGCAGCGTACGCGAGGCGTTCAGCAATGCGGCTTTGGCCAATGCGGAACGGTGCTGGTCGCGCGCGTTGCAGCGCAATGAAAAGCGCAGAAGCCATTCAAGCAATGAGCGATCGGTTGACGGCTTGATATAAAACGGCGCATCGGCCTGCGCCATGTATTTCAGGGCTTTGCCAATCATGCCGGGGGCTGCCAGCGGCAAGGCATGGCTCGGCGTAATCGTGCCGCAGTTGCCGTGCGAGGTGGCGCCGCCCACCATGTTCTTCTCCAGAATCCGCACCGATCGGCCCTGCTCGAGCAGAAACAGCGCACAGCTCAAGCCGATGACACCACCGCCGAGAATCAAAACATCGTCATTGCTGGGGTTCATGGACGGGCACGTGATGGACTCGCCCTATGATACAAACTTCGGACGCTTCCCGTAAGTCAGCCAGCGCCAGAGGTATTCGGCCGGCCCCATGCTGAAACGGCTCAGCCACCAGATGCTGAGCAGCGTCTGCAGCGTGATCAGCCCGAGAGCGAAGGGAATATGCCAGGCACGCGGCAACTGCTGGAAATAGCCGAGGCCATAACCATAGAAAATCAGGGTGCAGACCAGGGACTGGCCAAGGTAGTTGCTCAGCGCCATGCGTCCCAGCGGCGCCAGCACAGCCAGGCGTTTCTGGAAAACGGGGCGGACCCACAGCCAGCGCAGACCGAAAAACATCCCGAGACACATCAATAGACCGGCCAACATATTGAGGATGTTCACGGCAGCGAATACGGCATCCATCCGGATCGGCGAGACATCGGGTGAAATGGCGATGCTTGCGGCCATTAGCACAAGGCCGGCGAGATAGCAGTAAAGCGCCATACGACCGCCGCCGCCGTCATCGGCCGATATTGGCGGACGCGACCAGCCCAGGCGATGGAGGCGCACGCCAAGTGCAAACACCGCCGTCGCCATCGGCAGCAGGATAACTAGATTGCCGAGACTTTGAAGAAAATAGCCGGCACGCCAGTACAGGGTGTCCAGATAAGGACTATGGCCTTGAAAGCGGGTCTCTTCGGCCATCATTTTGGCGATATCAGCACCGTCATCGTGGTTTCCGGACATGGCGCCGGCAAAAGCCAGCAAGGCCAGTGGCGCGCAATACAACATGATGATGCGCGAAAGGGTCGGCGCAGCATCGCTTTTCATACGCCAGAGAAGGACAAAGCCGGCCACTGCGTAGGTGAACAGGATATCGCCTTCCCAAACCAGAATGCCGTGCGCGGCACCGATGGCGAGCAATGCCCACAACCGACGCTTGTAAATCCGTCGAAAATCAGCGCCGCTTCGTGCGGCACTGTCATACATGATGGCAAACCCGATGCCGAACAGCAGCGAGAACAGGGTCCAGAATTTACCTTGCACGAAAATGTAGATGAGCACATCGGCGATGCGGTCAAGGCCTTGCAACGACGGATCAATGCCACTCATGGCCTGCATGATCGGGCCATTGAAGGCCTCGAGATTCATCAGCAGGATACCGAATAAGGCAACGCCCCGAATGGCATCAAGCATGTCGATGCGTTCCGGGGCGCGAGTGGGTTGGAAATCCTGCGTGATGTTGGTCATTGTGGTTACCCTAATTCAGCCTAGGTTAACCGCGGAACCTGCATCCGACCATAGGCCGGAAGTATCGGATCAGTGTTGCACGCCGCCTTCGCCATGCACGTGGCCGTGCGCGATTTCTTCTTCGCTTGCGGCGCGGACATCGAGGATTTCGACCGTGAAGTCGAGTGATTTGCCGGCCATCGGATGGTTGAGGTCGACGTCGACCGTGGTCATGCCGACTTTGAGGATAGTCATTGCACGCGGACCCATTTCAGTTGGCAGCACCACCTGCTGGCCATTGACCAGCTTGGCGTTCTTGAACAGTTTCTTCGGAATGCGCTGGGTCATGCCGTCACGGCGCTCGCCGTAGGCCTGGTCCGGGCTGACCGTTACTTCGACGTTATGTCCGGCTTGCTTACCGATCAGAGCCTCTTCCAGGCCCGGGATGATGGCGCCGTGGCCGACCAGAACGGTCAGGGCATTACCGTCTTTGGAGCTTTCCAGCGGTTCTTTACCGGTTTCGGCAACGGTGTAATGGAAGGTAACCACGGAATTTTTTTCAATCGACATAACGCATCCAGATGAGGAGAGGTGACGGAAACGCCCGTATCGGGCACAATCAAGCGGACTATTATCCGATTGAACGCGCCGGAATGCCAGTAAAATCCACGAAAATCACCGTTTTGCTGCTACTGACCGCGCTCCTAAGCGCCTGTGCCAGCGGGCCGGAACGCAGTCGTGGCGGCGAACAGCCGGAAGTGACCGGTCTCGGCGAGGAAGATACGACTTTGCCCGGTAACCTCAAAGCGGCGGCCAATGACGTCCTGTTTCAGGCCATAGGCTTGGTCGGGACACCCTACCGTTATGGCGGCAACTCCCCGGAATCGGGCTTCGACTGCTCTGGACTGATCAATTACGTTTTTCTGCACAGCGCCGGCCTGAAGCTGCCACGTACCACGGCCGCGCTGATCGATATCGATGCGCCGCAGGTGGATAAAGACCGCCTGTATCCGGGCGACCTGGTCTATTTCAACACCCTCGGCGGCCGTGTCAGCCATATCGGCATCTATGTCGGGGAACGCCGGTTCGTGCATGCCCCCAGCTCCGGCGGTACCGTTCGCATGGACAATATCGACACGCCCTACTGGCAGAAACACTACGTGGATGCCAAACGTGTACTGCTGGGCGATTGAGCCCGGCTGAACGGCCGATTCAGCACCAATTCGCTTTATCGGGCATAAGCGCCTACAATACGGGCACAAAGAAACGGTTCGTTTCCTAATCTCTGTGCTTTATGCACTTACTCCGCACGAACCCATTCTCAGGCGCCTCCGGGCGCAATGAAAGCAATGTGGTGTTAGGGACATTGCCCCCCCGCAGGAGTTACAACATGCCTTTTCAATCCCTTGGGCTGATGCCCGAGCTCGTCCGTGCGCTGTCCGATAAGGGCTACACGGAACCTACCGCCATTCAAAGCCAAGCCATTCCCGCCATTCTCAATGGCGAAGACGTGCTGGGCGGCGCACAGACCGGGACCGGCAAAACCGCCGCATTTACCCTGCCGATTCTGCAACGTCTGGCTGAACATCCGAACCCGAAAGCCAAAGGACCGCGCGTCCTGATCCTGGTACCCACCCGTGAACTGGCCGTACAGGTACACTCCAGCATCCGTGAATACGGCAAGCACATCCGCCTCCGCACCGCCGTGATGTACGGTGGCGCCAGCATGAATCCGCAGATGATGGCGCTCGGCAAAGGCCTCGACATCCTGGTGGCCACGCCCGGCCGTCTGATTGACCATCTGGAACGCGGCACCGCGCAACTACATCGCGTGGAAACCCTGATTCTGGACGAAGCCGACCGTATGCTCGACATGGGCTTCCTTCCGGCCATCAAGAAAATCCTCAACCAGGTGCCAAAACAGCGGCAGACCCTGCTGTTCTCGGCCACCTTCGATGCACCGATCAAACAACTTGCACTGCAGTTCATGCGCAATCCGATCGAGGTTCAGGTTTCATCACAGAATACCGTGGCGCATACCGTCAATCACATCGCGCATCCGGTCGACCCGAGCAAGAAGCGTGAGCTGTTGATGCATATCCTGAGCGAACGCTACCAGGAACAGATTCTGGTGTTCGTGAAAACCAAGCATCTGTGCAACCGCATCGCCGAGCAGATCACCAAAGACGGCATCCCCGCGCTCGCCATCCATGGCAACAAGAGCCAGGGCCAGCGTCTTAAAGCCTTGTCGGACTTCAAGGCCGGCAACGTGCGCGTGCTGTGCGCCACCGATGTGGCCGCACGCGGCCTCGATATCCCGCTGTTGCCGCTGGTGATCAACTTCGACATGCCGATGGTTGCGGAAGATTACGTGCACCGTATCGGCCGTACCGGCCGTGCCGGCGCCAACGGCGATGCCGTGTCGCTGGTTGCCACCGATGAAGGCGGCCTGCTGCGTGCCGTCAACCGTCTGCTGAAACAGGACATCTCACTGGAACCGAAACCCGGCTTCGAGCCGACCACGGTCATGCGCATGGATTTGACGCCGCCGCGTGGTAAGCCTTCCGGCCATCAGGCCCCGCGCCGCAAGCCGGCCCAGCCCGGTCATCTGAAAAGTCACGGCATGGCTTCGCAGAAACCGAAAAGCAGCAGTCCGGGCGGTAACCCGCGCGGCCGTCAGCGTTCGCCGCAACGCTGATTCGATGCTGTACCGAAAAAAGCCGCCGCAAGGCGGCTTTTTTTGTGGCATCAAGAATGCGACCGGTTTACTGTAGACACATCCTGCAAGGAACCGAACCCGTGACCGACATCCTCCGAAAGATACAGATTGACCGTCCCGGCGGTTATGATGCCCTCAAGCTCATCGAAGCGCCCTTGCCCGCCATCGGCGACGATGATGTGCTGATTACGGTGAAAGCCTGTGGCGTGAACTATGCCGATGGCATCATCCGCATGGGCCTGTACGCCTCAGCCAAAGAACTGCATGGCTATCCGATCACTCCGGGCTTCGAACTCTCGGGCATCGTCACCGCCATCGGTGCGAAGGTAACTGATCATGCCGTTGGTGATGATGTTCTGGCGCTGACCCTGTTCGGCGGCTACTGCTCGCATATCGTGCTGAAGTCCGACCGTGTGTTCCGCAAGCCGGCCAATCTCAGCCACGCCCAGACAGCGGCCCTGCCCACCGTATTTCTGACCGCTTGGTTCATGGTGCACGAGCAAGTGCTGCCGAAGCCCGGCGATGTCTGGCTGGTCCATTCCGCCGCCGGCGGCGTCGGCTCTGCACTGTGCCAACTCGGCCGGCTACATGGCTGCCGCGTAATCGGAGTGGTGGGTTCCGCGCACAAAAGCAGTGCCGCACTGGCCATGGGTGCCGATGAGGCCATCGATAAATCCACACAGGATCTGTGGCCGGAAGCCAAGCGTTTGGCGCCGAAAGGTTTCCAGGCCGTGTTCGATGCCAATGGCGTGTCCACGCTGGCGCAGAGCTATGCCCATCTCGCGCCGATGGGAAAACTGTGCATTTACGGATTCGCCAGCATGCTGCCACACGATGGACGGCTCAACTGGTTGAAGATGGCCTGGGACTGGCTGCGCACACCACGCTTCAATCCACTGAACATGACCCAGAGCAACAAAAGCGTGCTGGCCGCCAATCTGAGCTTTCTGTCCGAGCATGCCGGGCTGTTGCGAAGCGGCATGCTGGAGCTTATCGGCTTGTTTGAAAACGGTCAGCTGGTCGCGCCGCCGGTCACGGAATACCCGCTGGCCGATGCCGCGAAAGCCCAGGCCGACATCGAATCCGGTCGAACTGTCGGCAAGCTGGTGCTGATTCCTTAAAACGGTTTGGCGATCACCAGAAAGATCGCGGCAAACAGCAGGAATACCGGCACTTCATTGAGGATGCGCAGGGTGCGCGGCGACGGCAGGGCTTTGCCTTGCTGTGCGGCCTGCAGACGCTTGTAGCACAGGATGAAATAGACAAACAGAATCGCGACCAGCAGCAGTTTGGCATGCAGCCAGCCACCGAGACCGGCGAAGTGCATCAGACCGATACCCAGCAGCAGCGCCAGGCCGAACATCACATGCCCGAACAGGTACAAACGGCGCGCCATCAGCAGCAGTCGGGCCTGTACATCGGGCTGTCCGTGCGACTCGGCAAAATTGATCAACAAGCGCGGCAGATAGAACACGGCGGCAACCCAGGCCATGACAAACAGCAGATGGCCCGATTTCAGTAGCGGATATAGCATGACGGCGAAGCTCCGGTTGAAGATAAATGCTTGTTCAAGCAAGGATTTGCGTATCGGAGTAAACTATACAACCTTTCCAGGCTTCGCGCCTGCGCCCAGAGCCGATACCCTCCTATGACTTCGAAACCCGCCGACAGCGCCGCCATCACCTTCCGTGACATGGGCTTGCCTGAAACCATCCTCAAAACCCTGATTGCGCTGGGCTATGAAACCCCCTCGCCGATTCAGTCTGCGATGATTCCGCACATCATGAACGGACGCGACGTGCTCGGCCAGGCGCAGACCGGTACCGGCAAAACCGCGGCATTCGCCCTGCCCTTGCTCAGCGGCCTCGATCTGAAGGCCGGAAAGCCGCAGGTGCTGGTGCTGGCACCGACCCGCGAACTGGCCATCCAGGTGGCGGAAGCCTTCCAGAAATACGCTGAAAATCTCCCCCACTTCCATGTACTGCCGATCTACGGTGGCCAGAGCTACGGACCCCAGCTGTCGGCCTTGCGTCGCGGCGTGCATGTCGTGGTCGGCACCCCGGGCCGGGTGATTGACCATCTCGAGAAGAATTCGCTGGATCTGTCGGAACTCAAGACACTGGTGCTGGACGAAGCCGACGAAATGCTGCGTATGGGCTTCATCGACGATGTCGAAACCATCATCCGCAAATCACCGGAAACCCGTCAGGTTGCGCTGTTTTCGGCCACCATGCCGACCGCCATCAAACGCATCGCGCAGAAGTACCTGAAATCCCCGGTTGAAATCCAGATTGAAGCCAAAACCCGTACCGCCGACAACATCCGCCAGCGCTGCTGGCAGGTCTCCGGTTTGCACAAACTCGATGCCCTGACCCGGATTCTGGAAGTCGAACCGTTTGATGGCATGATCATCTTTGCGCGCACCAAGCTCGCTACCGATGAACTGGCACAGAAATTGCTGGCACGGGGTTTCTCGGCCGCCGCCATCAATGGCGACATCAATCAGGCCCAGCGCGAACGCACCATCGGCCAACTGAAAGACGGCAGCATCGATATTCTGGTCGCCACCGACGTGGCCGCGCGCGGGCTCGATGTCGATCGCATCAGCCATGTCATCAACTACGATGTGCCTTACGACACCGAAAGCTATGTGCACCGTATCGGCCGTACCGGCCGCGCCGGCCGCAGCGGTGAAGCCATTCTGTTCATCGCGCCGCGCGAACGTGGCATGCTGCGCGCCATCGAACGTGCGACCAATCAGCCGATCGAAAACATGGAACTGCCGAGCGTGGCGACCATCAACGAAGTCCGCATGGACAAGTTCAAACAACAGATCACCGAAACCCTGGAATCGTCCGATCTGACCCTGTTCCGCAAACTGGTCGAGGATTACGAACAGGCGCTGAACGTGCCAGCCATCGAAATCGCGGCAGCACTGGCCAAAATGGCGCGCGGCGATGTGCCCTTGCTGTTGGAACCGCCGAAGCGCGAAGAACGCAAAGCCAAAGAATTCGAAGTGCGCGAGGGTCGCGACAAGCGTCCTGCCCGCGAACCCCGCTTTGAACGTGAAACCCGCGGCGAACGTCCGGAACGCCCGTTCCGTGAAAAGAAAGAACGTGCGCCCCGCGATGCCGAGGCCGGCATGGAATCCTACCGCATTGAAGTCGGCTATGAACACGGCGTCAAGCCGGGCAACATCGTCGGCGCCATCGCCAATGAAGCCGGTCTGGATGCCAAGCACATGGGCCGCATCGAGATTTTCGATGATTACAGCATCGTCGACCTGCCGGAAGGTATGCCCAAGGATATCCTCAAGCACCTGAAGACGGTCTGGTGTGCCGGCCAGCAGCTGCGCATTACCAAAGACGGTACCGCTCCGGATACCGCACCGAAGAAACCGCGCCCGCCGCGCCGCCCGGATACCCGTGAAAAACCGGATACCCGTGAAAAACCGGATACCGTCGGTAAGGTCAAACGCAAGAACGAATCGTTCTTCGAGTTCCGCCAGGGCAAAAAGAAAAACAAGTTCACGGATTGATCCATGATTTCCGGCGCCCGTGATTCGCAGGTGCTGGTCATCGGCGGCGGTGCCGCCGGCCTGATGTGTGCCGCCACTGCCGGTTACCGCGGAAAGGCGGTCACGGTGCTGGAGCGCAGCAACCGCTGCGGCAAGAAGATATTGATGTCAGGTGGCGGCCGCTGCAACTTCACCAATACCGGTACCGGTCCGGGAAATTTCTTGTCGCGTAATCCGCACTTCTGCAAATCGGCCTTGGCCTGCTACCGGCCTGCCGATTTCATTGATCTGGTGGAGCGCCACGGCATTGCCTACCATGAGAAGGAGCTCGGTCAACTGTTCTGCGACGATTCCTCGAAACAGATCATCAAATTGCTGCTGGATGAATGTGATTGGGCCGGAGTGCATATCGCTACTGGCATAGCCATCAGTTCGATTCGGTTCGCTGGCGACCGTTTCGAAGTCGAAACCGCCCAAGGAATCTATCGGGCCGAAAAACTGGTCGTCGCCACCGGTGGACTTTCGATCCCCAGCATGGGCGCCAGCGGATTGGGCTACAGCATTGCCCGACA
Organism: Arenimonas sp.; assembly: GCF_044353605.1. Taxonomy (GTDB): domain Bacteria; phylum Pseudomonadota; class Gammaproteobacteria; order Xanthomonadales; family Xanthomonadaceae; genus Arenimonas. Next base: position 142,720 of record NZ_JBILBO010000001.1, read on the forward strand.
ATTCGGTCATGCGTTGGTGGAAACACGGGCCGGTCTGGTGCCGTTCACCCTCAGCGGCAAGCCCCTTGAGCAGTATGCCGAGCTTGCCGGTGTTGCCTTACCGATTGCGGTAAGGATTGGTGGCACTGAATTCCGAAATGCCCTGTTGTTCACCCATCGTGGCCTCAGTGGTCCGGCCATTCTGCAAATCTCATCCTACTGGGAGCTCGGACAGCCGATTGAAATCGATTTGCTGCCCGGGCGCGACGCCACTGCGGAACTGATTGTCCTGCAACAACAAGGCCATAAAGCCGAGCTCAAAACAGTGCTGGCGAAATGGCTGCCGAAACGTCTAGCCCAGCTGCTGTGCACGGCATTTTTCAGCAACAAACCAATCAGCCAGTACAAACATGCCGAACTCCGCGACATCGCCTTCGCTCTGCAGCATTGGCGGATTACCCCCAGCGGCACCGAAGGCTACCGCACCGCGGAAGTCACCCTCGGGGGCGTGGATACCGAAGGCGTGTCTTCAAGCAGCTTCGAGTCGAAGCATCAGCCGGGCCTGTATTTCATCGGCGAAGTACTGGACGTGACCGGCCATCTCGGCGGCTACAACTTCCAATGGGCATGGGCTTCCGGATATGCCGCAGGTGGCGCCCTCTGATTTGGCATCCAGCCGGAATGCGCTATCATCGCGGAACACCCCCTTTCAGGAACACCCCATGGACCAAGCCATTCTCAGTGCCGCCTTCATCACCTTGCTCAATGTTCTCGTGCTATTCATAGCCATGGGCTTGGTCGGTCGCGCCCGCGGCAAATACGGCATCAAGGCCCCGGCCTGCAGTGGCCACGAACAGTTCGAATGCGCCTACCGCGCGCACATGAATACCGTCGAACAGACCGTCATGTTCCTGCCGGTACTCTGGATCGCCTCGCTGACCGGCTTCATGCTTTGGGCCCACTGGCTCGGTGCTGCATGGATCGTCGGCCGGATCTGGTACGTGCTCGGTTACAACAAAGCCGCTTCGGCGCGCAGCGGCGGCTTCCTGCTCAGCTTCCTCGCTTTCATCGGCCTGTTCGTGCTCAGCGCCATCGGCGTCTACCAGAACATGCATTGATGCCTGTTGCTCAGTGAAAAAGGGCGGAGAATTCTCCGCCCTTTTTTCATATCTGCTGAGCCGATCAATCCGAGCCGGAAGGAACCAGCATGTGCTTGGCGAAGCGGCCATGCCAGCGGCCGATGAACCGGATGACATGCAGACTGGCGAAAAACAGCAGTATTCCTCCGATGAACAGGAATGGCGATGCCAGCGCCGGATCCACGTTGCCCATCGAGATGTTGAAATGCAACCATCCCGATTCAGACATCCACCAGAGCAAGGGGGCAGCGATGATACCGATCGAGAACGTCAGCAGCGTAACCGACAGACTGAAGTAAACGCCCCCCAGGGGCAGCATCAATACCATGTACATCAGGCTCAACCAAGTCCGCGCATCGGTGAACAGTGCCTTGATGCGATCCATCCAAGTGCGGTCCTTGGCCTGGTAAAGCGGACGCCGTGGCATGCGCTCGCCCAGCAGCGTTTCCACCAACCGGCCCTCCACCAGCGAGATGGCATACACCGAGGCCATGAACAGGATGAAGAACGGAATGCCGATGATCAGGATCATCAGCCCAGCGCTCATGCTTAAGCCGGTAGTTGCCCAGGTGAAGTAGAAAACGCCAGTCGCCAGACTGAGCAGCATGTAAAACAAAGCACCGTAGGTATGCGGATCGACCGCAACGGCGAAGAATCCTTTGACCGGCGAAGACGATTCGGTTTTCTTCGGCGCGGCCAGGGCTTTCTGCACGGTGACTTCCGTGTTGCGGTAGATGTCCGCCACCTCCTCGGGATCACCATAGCTGCCGGCGATCTGTGCCAAGAGCTCGGCTTCGGAAACCGCTGGATTGGCTGCCAGCTCCGAACGCAGATATTCCTCGGCATCGTACAGTGCGTCCTGGACCAGAGCGGCATCAGCGCCTTTCAGGGCATCCTTCAGCATGTCCAGGTACTGGGCTATCGTTTTCGGGGTATAGGCGTTCATAGCGGTGCTCCTTCCAGCACGGTGTTAACCAGGGATTGGGTGTTCTGCCAGGTTGCGCGCCAGGCGCTGAAAACTTCACGGCCGAATTCGGTAATGCGGTAGTAGCGGCGCGGCGGCCCGGCTACCGAAGGCTCGACTTCGCTTTGCAGCAGGCCGGCGCCGTCCAGATTTCGCAGCACCGGATACAGGGCACTCTGCTTGCCGGCCAGAATCCCCTCGCCGGCCGACTCCAACTGCTTGGCGATCTGATAGCCATACAGGGGTTCCTCGGCTTTGGCCAATTGCGCCAAGAGCAGGAACGAAACGGTACCGGCACTCAGTTCCTTTTGAAATTTCTTGACCAGGTTTTCAACATCACTCATGACGCGCTCCATAACAGGATTAAGTAAATACTATCATTAAGTTCGTAATACACCATAGGCCGGAAGTCATGACCTGTAAAATCCGGTAATGGCGTATAGTAATCAATGCGTTAATGGAGAAACTGGATGTTGAAAGCTAAACCTAAAGCCTACGATCAGGCCTACTTCGACCGTTGGTACCGGGGTAAACATGCCGCAGACGACAAGGCCCTCGCCCGTAAAGTCGCCGTGGCCGTCGCTGTGGCCGAGCTTCACCTGGGCCACCCCCTTCGCTCGGTTCTGGATATCGGCTGCGGTGAGGCCCCATGGCGCAAACACCTGCTGAAACTCCGGCCCGGCCTGCATTACCAGGGCGTGGATGCCAGCGAATATGTGGTCCGCCGTTACGGGCACAGCCGGAACATCGCTCTGGCCGGTTTCGGCCAGATGCAGCAGCTGCGTATCGGACCGCCGGCCGATCTGCTGATCTGCGCCGATGTGCTGCACTATGTTCCGGGCGCTGAACTGAAACGCGGACTGGAAGCTTTTCCCGAGCTTTGTTGCGGTGTGGCCTACATCGATGTGTTCTGCCGCGAGGATGCCATCACCGGCGACTTCAAGGGCTTCATTGCCCGTAGCCGCGCGCAATACCGTAAGCTATTCGACAGCATCGGGCTGACCGCACTGGGCAGCCATTGTTACCTGAGTCCGGCCTGTGACAGCCCGGTTTCCGCTCTTGAACGCCTGTGAGTCCATCATGAAAAACCCGATATGCACCACGCTCTGCCTTGCTCTCCTGCTCGCCACAACACAACTCTCGGCTGCAGCTAAGGGTAAGACCATGCAGGAAATCCTCGATGCCAGCACTGCCGCCGACTGGCGCACGCCCGACCCGGACAACCTGCTAGTGATGGGCATCGCCGGTGGCCGGATTCTGATCGAGCTGGCACCGCAGTTCGCACCCGAACACGTCGCCAACATCAAAACCCTCGCCCGTGAAGGCTACTGGAACGGTCTTTCCATCAACCGCTCGCACGACAATTTCGTGGTGCAATGGGGCGACCCGTCCGAAGATCCGGCCAAAGCGAAATCCATCGGCACGGCAAAGGCGAAACTGCCGGCCGAGTTCGCGCTCACGGGTTTCGACAAATCCGTGTTCCATCCGGTCAAGGACCGCGAAGGATGGTCGAAACAGGCCGGCTTCATGCACGACTTTCCGGCGGCCACCGACCGCAAGCAGACCTGGATGACTCACTGCTACGGGGCGCTCGGCGCCGGTCGCGGCAACGAGGCTGACTCCAGCAACGGCACCGAACTGTATGTGGTGACTGGACAATCGCCGCGTCAGCTCGACCGCAATATTACCGTTGTCGGCCGCGTGCTGCAGGGCATGGAGTACCTCTCGGTGCTGCCGCGCGGTACAGGCCCGCTGGGTTTTTATGAAAAACCGGAGCAACGCATACCGATCAAATCCATCGCACTGGCGTCGACTCTCTCGGAAAGCCAACGGCCGCAGCTGGAAGTGTTCCGCACCGATACCGCCACCTTTGATGAGCTGGTGGAATCCCGCCGGAACCGCAAAGACGACTGGTACCTGAACAAGGCCGGTTTCATCGATCTGTGCAACATCCCTGTTCCGGTACGTACCAAGAAATAAAAAAACCGCCTTCGGGCGGTTTTTTTCAGTCAGGGATTCATCAGCTTCCCGAGAAAAGAGGTCAGTGCCCCGGGCTCGGCCAGCGCAGTGAACGCGACACCGTAGGCCGCGCCCCACAGATGCGCGCTGTGGTTGATGTTATCGCTGCCCTTCCTGTCCAGATACATCGAATACGCGACATAGAGCACGGCATACAGAATGGCCGGTACCGGAATGAAATAGATGTACAGCATCGACCACGGCTGCAGCAGAATGTAGGCGAACAGTACCGCCGATACCGCCCCTGAAGCACCGAGCGTGGAATAGCGCGGGTTGTTACGGCGCGGCAGCGCCCAGGGCAGGATTGAGAGAATGATGCCGCCGAGGTAGAACAGGTAATAGCCGAAGCCGGCGAAGTGCGCGTTGAACACTGTTTCCATGACCCGTCCGAAGAAGAACAGGGTGATCATGTTGAACAGCAGGTGCATAAAGTCGGCATGCACGAAACCGTAAGTGAGATACGGGACGTATTTGCGCTTGCGGCGGGCTTGGTAAGGATTCAGCGACCAGCGATACTGAAAGGCACGGTCTTGGAAACCAATCCAGGAGATCAGGCAGGTGACGGCGATGATGATGAGATTGCCCGACAGCGACATGGCGGCACCCAAACAGACCTAAGCGTTCAAGAGTAACCAAAACCCGCCATACTGCCAAGCATAAAAGGCACCCGCGTGCACGATTTTACGATTGCGTCACACTTAGCTCAGCCACGAACAGCCCTAAGAGCCTTTTCCAGAATGGCCAGGGCCTCGGCCAGCACTGTATCTTCGATGGTAATCGGCACCAGCACGCGGATGCTGTTTGCGTAAACACCACAGCTGAGCAGAATCAGACCGAGCTCGGCGGCTTTGGCGGTCAGCGCCTTGGCAGCCACGTCATCCGGTGTGTTCACCGTGCCGGGCTTGATCAGTTCGAACGCGAACATGGCGCCGAGATGGCGGATTTCACCGATGCCGAGCGTCGGTTCTTTGGCCAGATTGCCGACATACGCCGCCAGCGTTTCGCCAAGCTGGGTCGAACGCTCGAGGATGTTTTCCGAATCGATGACTTCGAGCACGCCAAGCGCTGCCGCGCAGGCCACCGGATTGCCGCCATAGGTACCACCCAGGCCACCGGCTGCCGGTGCATCGATGACTTCGGCACGGCCGACCACACCCGACAGCGGCATGCCGCCGGCCAGGGATTTGGCGGTGGTGATCAGATCTGCTTTGACATCGAAATGCTCCATGGCGAACAACTTGCCGGTGCGGGCGAACCCGCTCTGTACCTCATCGGCAATCAGGAGAATGCCATGCTCGTCGCAGATGGCGCGCAAGGCGCGCATCAGTTCCTGCGGCGCCGGCACGAAGCCGCCCTCGCCGATGACCGGCTCGATGATGATGGCGGCCACACGCGAGGCCTCGATGTCGTACTTGAACAGATTGGCGATGTCCTGGAGGGTATCGGCCACAGTCACGCCGTGATAGGGATGCGGGAAACGGGCATGGAAAATATCGGCCGGGAACGGACCGAAACCGATTTTGTAGGGAGCGACTTTGCCGGTCAGGCCGAGCGTCAGCAGAGTACGGCCATGGTAGCCGCCGCCGAAGGCAATCACGCCCGGACGCTTGGTATAGGCACGCGCGATCTTGACGGCATTCTCAACCGCTTCGGCGCCGGTGGTGATGAACAGGGTTTTAGCCTTGCCATCGATCGGCGCACGTTTATTGAGTTGCTCGGCCAGTTCGATATAGGGCTCGTAAGGCATCACTTGGAAACAACTGTGCACGACGCCTTCCAGCTGTTTCTGGATGCGGGCCATCACCTTGGGATGACGGTGACCGGTATTCATGACCCCGATACCACCGGCGAAATCGATGTAACGTTTGCCATCGGCATCCCAGATTTCAGCGTTTTCCGCACGCACGGCGAACAGCTGGGTGGCATTGCCGACACCACGGGCGACGGCATCGACCCGGCGTTGCTGCAACTCGGCATTTTTGCTCATAGTCATTTCCTCAACAGGTGTTTAATATATTAAACACCCGCTTCACGCAATGCAAGCAAGCCGGCACATAGACTAAACTTCCCCTTCATACTGCAAAGGAACTCCCATGCTGGCTCCCGGCGCACTCGCTCCACAATTCGCCCTGCCTGACCAAACCGGTACCGTTCAAAATGCCAAGTCCTTGAAAGGCAAGCGCTACCTGGTTTACTTCTACCCGAAAGATTCCACACCGGGCTGCACCGTGCAGGCCTGCGGCATCCAATCGGACCTGGCACAATTCAACAAACTCGGGATTCCGGTGTTCGGCGTCAGTATGGACACGGTCGCCAGTCACCGTAAATTCGCCGACAAATACGCCCTGAGCTTTCCATTGCTGGCCGACACAGAACGCGCCCTGATCGAGGCCTATGGCGTCTGGGTCGAAAAATCGATGTACGGCAAACAGTACATGGGCATTTCGCGCAGCAGCTTTCTGATTGGAGCCAATGGAAAAATCGAACAGGTCTGGGAAAAGGTCAACACCAAGACCCATGCCGCTGATGTGCTGGCCTTCATCGGCGGCACAAAACCGGCGGCGACTGCGGTCAAAAAATCCACCGCTAAACCGATGCCCAAAAAAGCGGCAGCCAAGCCCGTTGCCACCAAAAACACAGTGGTTAAAAAATCCGTGACCAAGAAAGCACCCGCCAAAAAAACCGTGAAAAAGAAGTAAGCGATGTCCCACTCAACCGTGGAACGCAAGGCGTTCTGGCAAATCCATTTCTGCGTGTTGCTGTGGGGCTTTACCGCCATCCTGGGCAAGCTGATCACCTTGCCGGCACAGGCACTGGTGGTCTGGCGCATGGTCTTGGTCGCCATGCTGTTGGCCGTTCTGCCGCGGGTCTGGCGTGGCCTGCGTGTCCTGTCGCCGCGGCTGATTGCCATCTATGCCGGCATCGGCATCATCGTCGCCTTGCATTGGCTCACTTTCTACGGCGCCATCAAACTTTCGAATGCCTCGGTGGCCGTCAGTTGTCTGGCACTTGGTTCCATTTTCACCGCCATCATCGAGCCAATGCTGACCGGCAAGCCACATGCCCGCAGTGAGATCCTGCTCGGCTTGATGGTGATTCCCGGCGTCTATCTGTTGATCGGCGGCGTCCCCTTGTCGATGCATCTGGGCATCGCGGTCGGCATCCTGTCCTCGTTGTTGACCGCCGTATTCGCCACCCTCAACAAACGCTATGTGCATGAGGCCGATCCAGAATCGGTGACCTTCATCGAAATGAGTGTCGGAGCTCTGGCACTGGCCGGCGCAAGTGCCTTGTATTTCGGCGTAGATGCGACCTTCATCCAGCCCGATCTCTACAACTTCAGCCTGCTGCTGGTACTGGCTGTGCTGTGCACCCTGCTTCCATTCATCCTGTCATTGCACGCACTGCGCCATATCAGCGCCTTCAGCACCCAGCTGGCACTGAATCTGGAACCGGTGTATGCCATCGTGATCGCTGCACTCTGGCTGAAGGAATATCAGGAGCTGACCCCGCAATTCTATCTCGGTGTCGCCATCATCCTGTCGGCGGTGTTCGTGCAGCCGCTTTTGTTGCGGAAAAGGCCGGCCTAGTGCATGTCCGCGGTTTTGGGTGCAGAATATAGATTCATAAACCTGACATTCGACGGCAAGCGCATGATCTGGGGCGGTTTCAAGGAAATCGTCAGTCTATAAATACCTTTCCACGGAGAAATACCATGCTGCAACCTGGCCTTATGATGGATCGTCCCCTGCTCGTTTCCGGCATCATCGAACATGCCGCCGGCCAGTTCGGCGATGTTGAGATCGTCTCCCGCGAAACACACGGTCCGCTGTTCCGCTACACCTACGCGCAATGTGCGGCACGCTCGCGCAAACTGGCCAACGCTCTGCAGGCGCTGGGTCTCGGCCCGGGTAGCGCGATCGGTTCCATTGCCTGGAACAACCACCGACATATGGAAGCCTATTACGCGGTATCCGGCAGCGGCATGGTGATGCATACCTGCAACCCCAGACTGGCCCCGGATCAACTGATCTACATCATCAATCACGCCGAAGATGAAGTAATGCTGTTCGATGCCACCTTCGCACCACTGGTCAAAGGTATCGCTGCGCATTGTCCGAAGGTCAAAGCCTGGGTCTGCCTGAGTGATGCCGCCAATATGCCGGCACTGGAGGGATTGACCGGACTGCATTGTTATGAAGACCTGATTGCTCCACATCCTGAGCATTACGATTGGCCGGATTTTGATGAGCGTACCGGCGCTGCCCTGTGCTACACCTCGGGAACGACCGGCCACCCGAAAGGCGCGCTGTATTCGCACCGTGCCATCGTGCTCAACGCCATCTCCGGGTGTATGCCGGGTGTGATTGGCATCTCCGCACTCGATACAGTATTGCCAGTCGTGCCAATGTTCCACATCAACGCTTGGTGCATTCCCTATGCCACGCCGATGGTCGGTGCACGCTTGGTGCTGCCCGGGCCGCGACTGGACGGTGCTAGCCTTTATGAACTGATGGAATCCGAGCGGGTCACCATCAGCGCTGGGGTTCCGACCATCTGGATGGCGCTGATGCAGCATGTGGAGCAAAACAAGCTGCGTTTCAGCACCATGCGTCGCACCGCCGTCGGCGGCTCGGCCATGCCGCAGGCACTAATTGCGAAATTCCGCGATGTCTATGCGGTGGAAGTCCGCCACGGCTGGGGCATGACCGAAACCACCGCGGCCGCCACCATGGGCTTCATATCGCCGAAAGACCAGAGCCTGCCACGCGAGCAGCAACATGCCCTGCTGGCCAAACAGGGCAAGTCATTGTTCGGCATTGACCTCAAGGTGGTGGACGAAAATGGCGCCACTCTGCCCCGTGACGGCGTCAGCCAGGGCGAACTGATGGTGCGTGGCCAGTGGGTGATGTCACGCTATTACAAATCCGAACAGTCCGCGCTGATCGACGGCTGGTTTCCGACCGGCGACATCGCCACCATTGATGCTTCCGGCCGCATGCAGATCCGCGACCGCAGCAAGGACGTCATCAAGTCCGGTGGCGAATGGATCAGTTCGATTGATTTGGAGAACACCGCCTTGCAACATCCGAGCGTGGCCATGGCCGCCGTCATCGGCGTTCCGCATCCGAAATGGGAAGAACGCCCGTTGCTGTTGATCGTACGCAAGCCGGAGGTGGCGGTCAGCCGCGAAGAGCTGCTCGCATTCCTCGCCGAGCGCGTGGCGAAATGGTGGGTACCGGATGAAGTCCTGTTCGTGGATACCCTGCCGGTAGGTGGAACCGGAAAGGTGCAGAAGAACGAACTGCGCAAGATATATGGCAGTGTGTTCAGTTGATCAGATAAACCCTTGCCATCGGATAGTCTTCGCTGACTTGCAGGAACCAGCGGCCCGCAATGCCAGGCACCAACTTCACTGCCGGATCCGTCAGGGCTTTGGGTAACTTCATGCGGCCTTTGAGTACTTTCCACTGCTGGCCGTTATCCAAAGTGAACACTGTGCCTTCTTCCCACCCGGTCAGCGTACCTTTCAGACGACCCTGAATCGGTTTTTCATTGAAGCCGAGCAATGGCCTGTCCGCCGAGCTGGATGCGGCCGCCGCTGGAGCCGCAACGGCGGCGACTGCCGGGGCAACTGGCACCGGGGCCGTGGCTTGTGCGGGCGCATCAGCCAAAATGGCATTTAATTTTTTAAGCTGCTCTGCAGATAGTGTATCGAGTCCGGTCTCGCGAAGCTGTTCGGTGCTCAGACGCTGTTCCAGCGGCACATAGGGCGTGGCGGCCGATACGACTCCCGTCATCAGCACAACAAACGCGATTATTGCCCATCGAATTGCTGTCATAGTCATGTTCCTAGCGATATATGACCATTTTATGACGGAATTATGACGGTTGTGTGTCAACGACGTAGCGTGCCAAACAACCAATCCCCTACCGGATACGTGATGTTGAAATTACTGTGCGCCATCTGCGCTTGATCGTGATGCAGGGTGTGCAAGCGCTTAAGCCTTGCCATGAATGGCAGGCGCGAAACCCAATGATCTTCCGGCAGATGGTAGGCCAGGTGCAGGTATTCGTAGTTGAGGAAGTACAACAGCCCGGTAATGGCAAACAACCAGCCGGCATTGGCACTCACCATGTAACCCACCGCCATGGCCACCGGTGTTCCAAATGCACCCAGGAACAACATCAGCAGGATAGGTGGGAACAGTACAGCCTTGAAGTCGCGTGTTCCATCCACCGGCATGGCGGTATCGGTGAAAAAACGGTGATGCTGCTTCACATGGCGCTTGTAGATGAGTCCAAACCCGCGACGCGGGCGATGCATCACGAAGCGATGGCCGAAATATTCGGCCAAGTTGGCATACAAGGCAACCAGCGGTACCAACATCCACTCCCACAATTGCACGCTTTCAAGCTGCCATGCGCAGATGACTACCGACACAAAAACAAAGGTATTGGTAATCGCGAAATGGCGCCAACCGGAGTAGCTGGTTGGAATCTCACTAGCGCGGTAATCCTCGCGGAACGTAGGAGTAACGTCGATATTTGAATCCGTCTGGGTCGCGACGACTGTCATATCAATGAATCGCTTAAGAAACCATCGGCAAATTCAGGCCCTTTTCTTTCGCGCAATCCACAGCAATCTCATAACCGGCATCGGCATGTCGCATCACACCCGTGCCCGGATCGTTCCAGAGCACCCGCGCCAGGCGCTTTGCCGCCGCGTCACTGCCGTCGGCCACAATCACCACGCCGGAATGCTGCGAATAGCCCATGCCCACCCCGCCGCCGTGGTGCAGCGACACCCAAGTTGCGCCGCCGGCCACATTCAGCATGGCATTGAGCAGCGGCCAGTCGGACACGGCATCGGAACCGTCCTTCATCGCTTCGGTCTCGCGGTTCGGTGAGGCCACCGAGCCGGAGTCCAGATGGTCACGGCCGATCACGATCGGTGCTTTCAGTTCGCCTTTGGCCACCATCTCGTTGAAGGCCAAAGCCAAACGATGGCGTTCTCCAAGCCCAACCCAGCAGATGCGCGCCGGCAGACCCTGGAATTCGATGCGCTCTTTGGCCATGTCCAACCAGCGGTGCAGGTGCGGATCGTTGGGAATCAGTTCCTTCACTTTCGCATCGGTCTTGGCGATGTCTTCCGGATCGCCGGATAGCGCGACCCAGCGGAACGGACCGATGCCGCGACAGAACAGCGGGCGCACATAGGCCGGCACGAAACCAGGGAAATCAAAGGCATCGGCGCAACCGACATCCTTGGCCATCTGCCGGATGTTGTTGCCGTAATCAAACACCGGAATACCCATGTTCTGGAAATGCAGCATGGCTTCCACATGCACGCGCATGGAGTGCTTGGCAGCTTCCACGGTCTTGGCCGGATTGTGTTTCTGCTCATCGATATACTGTTCCCAGGTCCAGCCGGCCGGCAGATAGCCGTGCAGCGGATCGTGGGCCGAAGTCTGATCGGTCACCGCATCCGGGCGGACGCCGCGGCGGACCAGTTCCGGCAGGATTTCCGCCGCATTACCAAGCAAGGCCACCGACACCGCTTTGCCTTCGGCGCAGTATTTCTCGATGCGGGCTAGCGCATCGTCCAGATCATTGGCCTGTTCGTCCACGTAGCGGGTCTTGATGCGCATGTCGATGCGCGATTGCTGGCATTCGATGTTGAGCGAGCAAGCGCCGGCCATGCTGGCGGCCAAGGGTTGCGCACCGCCCATGCCACCCAGGCCGGCGGTCAGAATCCATTTTCCGGTCAGATCGCCGGCATAGTGCTGACGCCCCATCTCCACGAAGGTTTCATAGGTGCCCTGCACGATGCCCTGCGACCCAATGTAAATCCAGGAACCGGCGGTCATCTGGCCGTACATCATCAAACCCTTTTTATCGAGTTCGTTGAAGTGCTCCCACGTCGCCCAGTGCGGCACCAGATTGGAGTTGGCCAGCAACACACGTGGCGCGTCCGGGTGCGAGGGGAATACACCGACCGGCTTACCGCTTTGGATCAGCAGGGTTTCGTCGTCGTTGAGGGTTTTCAGGGTGGCCAGAATGGTGTCGAAGCAGGCCCAATCCCGAGCGGCGCGACCAATGCCGCCATAGACCACCAAACCCTGCGGATTTTCGGCCACCGCCGGATCAAGATTGTTCTGGATCATGCGGAAAGCGGCTTCGGTCAGCCAGGATTTGCAGGACAGTGTGGACCCTATCGGCGAACGGATGACGCGGCTGGAATCGAATCGGGGATTGGACATGGCAGAGACTCCAGAAAGAGGTACTTAATTATAAACCGTGGGCTAGTCGTACTGACCAGCTTTATGCCAGCGATAGACTGCATAAACCAGCGCCAGCCCTGCCGCCAAAGTAGCAGGCACATACAACACGCTGAAGCCCCAGGGTTGAAAACCGAGGGCACCACAAACACCGCCGGCAACGAAACCGCCGATTACGGTCAGGCTGATGATGACACGCCGGCGCTCGATTGGCGCACGGCGCAACAGATGACCGAAATAGATGCCCAGATCGGTGAACATGCCGGTCACATGCGAGGTGCGTATAACCGTGCCGCTGAAGGTGGTGGCCATTGCGTTCTGCAGGCCGCAGGCAAGGCCGGCTAAGTATATGCCGAGTTTGGCCCCGTCCTGCAAATAGCGCACGGCAAGGATCAGTACCGCCGATTCCATCAATAGCGCCACACCGTAGCGTCGACCCAAGCGCAAAGTGCTGTCGCCGATAATCAGCCCGCTGAGCGCAGCCCCGGCAAAGAACGAGCCGAGCACGACCAACAAGTGCATGGCCATTGCGCTCTGTCCGCTGGCCAAGGCAGCACTTAGCAGTGTGGTGGTGCCGGTCAAGTGGGTGACAGCCTGATGTTCGAAGCTTAGGAATCCGACGATGTTGATGATGCCGGCCATGAACGCCAGCAGTGCCGCATACATCAGCACCCAGCGCGGTAGCCGCGAGATCATCCGGCCAGCAACTGCGTCATCGCCAGACGAAACCCGGCAGCAAACGGCTCACGAAACACATGCCGGCCGCCGAGCACACGATCGATACCGTGCACACTGACGCGGTCAATCAACGGCCGATTGCCGGCGAATACGAAACGTTCCGCTACATCGGCCTCTGTTGCACCGAAAAGCACCGGCGCCTCGGCATCAAGCACCATGACATCTGCACGCTTGGGTACGCCGGCCGATTGCCAACCGCCTTTGGCAACCGCCTCCAGCAGAAACCGGCCGACTGCAGGTTGTTTCTCGCTGGCGGCGATGTTGCGTTGCTGGTGTTTCAAACGCTGGCCATACTCTAGCCACCGAAGCTCCTCGGCTACCGACACCGAGACATTGGAATCGGATCCGATGGAGAAGCTGCCCTTGGCTTTCAGGAATTCAGGCAGTGCAAAGAATCCGTCACCCAGATTGGCTTCGGTGCTCGGACAGAGCGAAACCGTGGCTTTCGAGCGCGCCAAAGCCTTGACCTCGCTGGCATGCAGATGCGTGGCATGCACCAGCGTCCAGTGGGCATCCACCGGCGCATTGTCGAGCAGCCACTGAACCGGACGTGCGCCGCGCACAGCCTCGCACTCGCGCACTTCCGCCATCTGTTCGGCGATATGGATATGAATCGGAAGGTTCAGCCCGGACAACTGCGGCAGCAGTGCCGACAAGGTCTCCGGCGGCACGGCGCGCAGGCTATGCAGGGCTACGCCGATTTTCAGGAGATGGCTTTCCTGTAATTGCAGGCGTGCTATCAATGCCAGATAGGCCTCGAGCGAATGCCCGAAACGGCGTTGGCCGTCATGCAGCGGCCGGCCGTCAAAACCACCGGTTTGATACAACACCGGCAACAGGGTCAGACCGATGCCGGCGTCTTCCGCGGCACGGATGATGGCCTGTGACATTTCACTGGGGTCGGCATAGGGCCGGCCATCCGGCTGATGATGCAGATAATGGAACTCGCAGACATGGCTGTATCCGGCTTCCAGCATTTCACTGTAGAGCTGGGCGGCAATGGCATACAGCTGCTCGGGGTTGATGCGGCCGGCGAACCGGTACATCTGTTCGCGCCAGGTCCAGAAGCTGTCGGACGGGTCGCCGCGACGTTCGGTCAGGCCGGCCATGGCACGTTGAAAGGCATGGCTGTGACTGTTGGCGATTGCGGGTAAAATGAACCGGTCCATGGTTGGTATTGTAAGCGAGAAGCGATGACGGCACTCAGCGGCGTGAAAGTTCTGGATCTGTCCCGAGTCCTGGCCGGACCCTGGTGCGGGCAGACGCTGGCCGATCTCGGCGCCGATGTCATCAAAGTGGAATCCTTCGATGGTGACGACACCCGTGGCATGGGACCGCCCTACATCGGTGCGATCTCCGCCTACTTCTCCTGTGCCAACCGCAACAAGCGCTCGATCTGCATCGATCTGCACAAACCCGAAAGCCGCGAAGTCATTCATGCCCTGGTGGCACAGGCCGATATCGTCATTGAAAATTTCCGCACCGGTACGGCCGAACGCCTTGGTGTCGGTTACGACGCGCTCAGCGCAATCAATCCGCGCCTGATCTACTGTTCGATTTCCGGCTATGGCCGTACCGGTCCGGATGCCAAACGGGCCGGCTACGATTATGCCGTCCAAGCCGAAGGCGGTTTGATGGCCATCACCGGCGCGCGCGATGGTGCGCCTAACAAGGTTGCCGTCGCCGTGGTCGATCTGGCCACCGGCCAGAATGCCGTCATCGCCATTCTGGCAGCCCTGCAGCAACGCCATCACAGCGGGCGCGGTCAGCAGGTCGCGGTATCTTTGTTCGATACGCAATTGACCTGGCTCGCCAATATCGGCGCCGGAGTCCTATTCACCGGCGAAGATGCACCGCGTTATGGCAATGAACACGCCAGTATCGTGCCCTACCAGGATTTTTCTGCCAGCGATCAGCATTTCGTTCTGACAGTCGCCAATGAAAAACTCTGGCACGCCCTGTGCGATGCCGTTGGACATCCGGAGTGGATCCATGACCCGCGCTTCGAAAGCAACAGTCAGCGCGTATTGCACCGGGACCTGGTCACGGCCAACCTGCAGGCCATCTTCAGCACGCAACCGGTGGCTTATTGGTTGCAGGCTCTCAGCAATCGTGGCATTCCCTGCGCGCCGATCAACTCCGTGAAACAGGCGCTGCATAGCCCCTTGGCTAAAGCCAATGGCAATGTGCTTGAGGTGGACGGCATTCCACTGGTAGCCAGCCCCCTAAAACTTTCCGAGTCCCCGGTGAGCTATCACCAGGCACCGCCACAACTCGGCGAGCATTCGCAGACCATCCTGACCGAACTCGGCCTGGATTACGGACACTATGCCGCGCTGGGAGTCGTCAAATGAAACGCCATGACAATCAGCATGGCGCCATCGCGCATGTCCATCTGGCCACGCTCAGCGGCCCGGATTATGGCGTCATCGAAAACGGCATCATCGTCTGGCGTAGTGGCCATATCGTTTATGTCGGGAACGACCGCGCAGCTGCGGAACCCTACCTGCAAGACATCGATACGGTCATCGACGGCCAAGGCGGCTGGCTGACACCGGCCTTGATCGACTGCCACACCCATCTGGTATTCGCTGGCAACCGTGCCGAAGAAGCCGAACAACGCTTGCGCGGCGCCAGCTATGCCGATATCGCCAAGGCCGGCGGTGGCATTCTGTCCAGCGTGCGCCTGACCCGCAACGCTTCGGAAGATGCCCTGTTCGCGGAAAGCCTGCCGCGGATGCAAGCCTTGTTGCACGATGGCGTCGCCTGCGTTGAAATCAAATCCGGCTACGGTCTGGATTTTGACAGTGAGCGCAAGATGCTGCGTGTTGCGCGCCGGCTTGGCGCCGAAACCGGCATGACGGTGAAAACCACCTATTTGGCCGCCCATGCCCTGCCCCCTGAATACACCGGACGTGCCGATGACTACATCGAAGCCGTATGCAGCTGGATGCCCATTCTGCAGACCGAAGGCCTGATCGATGCCGTCGACGTTTTTTGCGAAGGCATCGGCTTCTCACCGTCCCAAAGCCGGCGCCTGTTTGAAAGCGCACGTTCACTCGGTCTGCCGGTGAAAGCCCACGCCGACCAACTCAGCGATCTGGGCGGTGCCGCCTTGGTCGCGGAGTTTTCCGGACTGTCGGCCGATCATGTCGAATACTCCAGCGAGGATGCGGTGCGGCGGATGGCCACGGCCGGGACGGTCGCGGTGCTGTTGCCGGGTGCATTTCATGTATTGCGGGAAACCCAACAACCGCCCATAGAAGCATTTCGACGTCATCACGTGCCGATGGCTGTAGCGACAGACTGCAATCCGGGGACTGCACCCCTGCTTTCGCTGCGCCTGGCGATGGGGCTGGCCTGCACGCATTTCCGCCTGACGCCGGAAGAAGCTCTGCGCGGCGCGACGATCCATGCAGCGCGTGCGCTCGGTTTGCACGACCGCGGGACGCTGGCCATTGGGCAGCGTGCGGATTTCGCAGTGTGGGATATCCGACATCCTGCCGAGCTGTGTTACTGGCTCGGCGGCGACCTGCTCCGTCACCTGCTGCTGTGCGGCAATGATCCCAACCCCTGAATTCAGTCTGGCCCCATTAGGGGATAGCGCATTGGTGCTGGCTTTCGCGCCATGCATCGACCCGGAATTGAACGACTGCGTGCATGCCATCGCAGCGGCATTGCTGGAAACGCTCGGATCCGATCGTGTTGAATGCGTGCCGGCCTACCATACCCTGACCGTTCATTTCGATCCGCTGCTGGATGATTTTGAATCGCTCTCGCAGGCCATTGCCAGTTTGCCGGCCAACCATGATGTTGCACAAGGTATCGCACGCGATATCGTTTTACCGGTCTGTTACGATGCGCGCCTTGCGCCGGATTTGGCCGCCGTGGCGGAACATACCGGGCTTGACGTGGAAGCGCTGGTTCATCTGCACTGCACGGCGGATTATCGCGTTTATTTCCTGGGTTTCAAGCCCGGCTTTGCCTATCTCGGCGGACTTCCCGATGTCCTGCACATGCCGCGAAAGGAATCACCGCGTCTGAATGTTCCGGCCGGCTCGGTGGGCATCGGCGGCGCGCAGACCGGGATCTATCCGGGCCCGTCCCCCGGAGGCTGGCAACTGATCGGCCGAACACCGATATGTCTGTTTGATCTTCAGCAGGCCCCGCCAAGCTTCTTACAGCCGGGCGATCGACTACGCATTCAAAGGATTGGCTTCGGGGAATTCATTGCGATGGGTGGCACGCCATGATGGTCTTTGAAACCGCAGGTATCAGCAGTCTTCAGGATCTTGGCCGACGTGGCCTGCAAAATCAGGGCATTGGTGTCTGTGGGGCCATGGATAGCCTGGCCGTACGCGTTGCTAACAATCTGCTCGGCAATGCCGACAACACGTCCCTGATTGAAATCACCCTTGGGGGGGTACGATTACGCATCGAACAGACGCAGTGGTTTGCCATCACCGGCGCCGACCTGCAGGCCGAAGCCGATGCCATCGCCGTGGACCTGTGTCGCCCCATCCGACTCGAAGCCGGCACGATGCTGCATTTCAAACACCCCCGGCAGGGCTGTCGCGCGTATCTTGCGGTCCAAGGCGGCTTTAATGCGGAGCCCATCCTTGGCAGCGTGGCCACCGATATCCGCTCGGGAATCGGCGGTTTTGAAGGTCATGCATTCCAACGTGGTGACCGCATCGCCTATGCCGCCAGTCGGTATCCCGGAAAAACAGTGCGTTGGCATACTGCCTGGGCCAACCCGTCTTTTCCGGAAGCCGGACCCTTACCGTTCGTTCCCGGCAGCCACTGGTCCTGGCTGGACAAAAACCGGCAGGAACAATTCTGCAGCACCGAATGGCGCATAAGCCGCAACTCGGACCGGATGGGACTGCGACTGGAACAGGCCCTTCATCCGGAAAGCGCCTGGCCCTCACTCCTCTCGAGCGGTGTGGCGTTCGGCAGTATCCAGTTGCCACCCGACGGACACCCCATCATTCTTGCGGCTGATCGACAGACGACTGGCGGTTACCCGCTGCTGGGAACCGTTGCCAGCATTGCACATTCCCGATTGGCACAGTGCCGGCCCGGAGATCATCTAAGCTTTGAGCCGGTATCTGCCGCCGAAGCCGTTCGACAATGGCGCCGACGCGAGCTGCATTACCGGCAATGGCGGCAACACATGGCACAATGGTGGCACCCATGACACTTTCCATCGATATCAATGCCGATCTCGGCGAATTGGATGCGGAACACGACGCCGCCATCATGCCGTTCATTTCTTCGGCAAGCATTGCCTGCGGTTTCCATGCCGGATCACCGATGCGGATGCGGGAAACGATTCTGCTCTGCCTGAAATACGGCGTCGCCATCGGTGCGCATCCTTCCTATTACGACCGTGCCGAGTTCGGTCGGCGCGAACTGGGGCTGGACCCCGAAACCATCTACACGCAGACCTTGTATCAAATTGGTGCCATGAAAGCGCTGACCCAAGCCGAGGGAGGTCGGTTGCGGCATGTGAAACCGCATGGCGCGCTCTACAACCGTACCGCCGTGGATGTGCAAGCTGCCGATGCAGTCGCCTCTGCCGTTCGTGATGTCGATTCGGAATTGGTCCTGATTGGCCTGGCCGGATCAAAACTTCTGGACGCCGGACGCACCCTTGGCTTAAGCGTATGGGCTGAAGGCTTCGCGGATCGGCGCTATACCGATGAAGGCCTGCTGGTGTCGCGCAGCCATGCCCAAGCGCTGATTACCGACACCGACCAGGCAATCGCCCAGACCCTCGCGATGGTGAAGGACGGCGTCATCCAATCTGTCAACGGCAATCCGGTTTCACTGGCGGTGGATACTGTCTGTCTGCACGGCGATGGCCCGCATGCCGTGGAATTTGCGGTTGCACTGCAGACCGCGCTGCACAAGGCCGGCATCGCTACCCTCTCGGAGCACTCATGAATTACTGGCCATTGCTCGCCGTATTGGTTGTCATCATCGGTTTTATGCGCCGCTGGAATCCAGTACTGGTGGTGATGGCGGCGGCACTCACCGCCGGCCTGACCGCCGGCATGTCGCCGGAGCGTCTGTTGAGCGAAATCGGCGACGGTTTCGTCAAGAACCGTTACCTGCTGATCATCATCCTCACCTTGCCGGTCCTCGGCGCATTGGAGCGCGCCGGGCTGCGAGAGCATGCCCAGCAATGGATTGCACGGCGTAAAGGCCTCACACCGGGGCGACTGATGACCGTGTATCTGGCAGTACGCCAAAGTGCCGCGGCGCTCGGCCTGACCAGTCTGGGCGGGCATCCCCAGACAGTTCGCCCCTTGCTGGCACCCATGGCTGAAGGCGCCGCACGCGCCGCGCATGGCGAGATTGGACCAAAATTGCGCGAACGTCTGCGGGCAATGGCCGCCGCGACTGACAATGTCGGACTTTTCTTCGGTGAGGATATCTTTATCGCCTTTGGCGCGGTCTTGCTGATGCAGGGCCTGTACGCTGAAAACGGCATCATCATGGAACCCTTGCATATCGCCCTGTGGGGAATTCCGACGGCCATTCTGGCTTTTGCCATCCATGCATGGCGCCTTCACCGTTTCGATAAACGGATGGCACAGTCGGTTGCTGCCGAGAAGACGGTCGAGGGGATCAATCATGATTGATATCGCGACCGTTTATCTGCTGTGCGGAATTTACCTGGCCTATGTTGCCTGGCAGTCTTTCCGGGACAAGCGCCATAGCAAACGCCTGGGCACCACCGCGTTCTGGGCCCTGCTCGCCTTCGCGTTTCTGGCCGGCGACAAAATGCCCTCGATGTGGATGGGGGTATTGGTTCTTGTAATCGCCGGATTGGCCGGAATCGGAGCTGTCGGGCTTGGTAACTACCATGCCCCCGAATCCGACGTGCGCACTACCAAGGCATCTGTCCTCGGCAACCGGCTGTTCATTCCGGCTTTGTTGATACCGGCCGTCACCATGCTGGGCGTTTTTGGATTGAAGCATGTGCGTTGGGAAGACTGGACACTGATCAGCACGGAACAGACCACGATCGTCTGTCTGGCCATCGCCTGTGTTGCCGGATTCATTGCTGCACTGAAAATCACCGGCGAGCGTCTGCCCAATGCCATACATGCCTCTCGCGGCATTCTTGACAGCATCGGTTGGGCTGTATTGCTTCCTCTGTTGCTGGCCATGCTCGGTGGTTTGTTCAATAAGGCCGGTATCGGTGATCTGGTTGCGGCGGTGCTGACCACCGCCCTGCCCCTGCATCAGGTCTGGGTTGCGGTATTGGCTTATGGTTTGGGCATGGTCTTGTTCACGATGGTCATGGGCAACGCCTTTGCCGCATTTCCGGTGATGACCCTCGGCATCGGTCTGCCGATTTTAGTCCATCAACACGGCGCGGACCCGGCGCCTTTAGCCGCCATCGGCATGCTTACCGGTTACTGCGGCACCCTGCTGACTCCGATGGCCGCAAATTTCAACATTGTTCCAGTGGCACTACTGGAATTGAAAGACCAGAATGCCGTCATCCGCATGCAGGTGATGACGGCGCTGCCGCTGATCGTCTGCAATCTGTTGCTTCTTTACTGGCTGGCACTGCCATGAAAATCCTGATAACCGGTTTCGATGCTTTTGGTGGTGAGGCGGTCAACCCCTCCTGGCTGTCGGTAAGCCGTATCTGCCAAGAAGCTGGCGATGAGCTGACATTGATCGGGGCCTGTCTGCCGACTGAATTCAGCGGCTCGCTGACGATGTTGCAGCAGTTGGTCGAAAGCCATCGGCCGGATCTGGTCATCGCGGTCGGACAGGCCGGCGGCCGCAGCAGCATCAGTCTTGAGCGCGTCGCCATCAATATCGATGATGCCCGCATTCCCGATAATGCGGGGTGGCAGCCGATTGATGAGCCCATCCACCCGGCCGGTGAGGCCGCGTATTTCAGCAGTTTGCCGATCAAAGCCATCGTGCAGGCCCTACGCACCGCCGGTATTCCCGCAGAAGTTTCCAATACGGCGGGAACCTATGTCTGCAACCATGTGTTTTATGGACTGATGCACTTGTGCCGGCATCTGCCGGGCATGCGGGCCGGTTTCGTGCACATTCCTTACCTGCCTGAGCAGGCCGCAAAGCAACCGGGCGCACCCAGCATGGCCCTGGATGACATGGTTCGGGCGTTGGCGATTATCCTGCGGATCAGCTTGGATTCCGGGACCGACCTGCGGCTCAATGCCGGAACCGAGTGCTAGGACTTTAGGCAAAAAAAAATGACCCTGCCGGGTCATTTTTTCGGCCTGTCCGAAGTCGGTCAGGCTTTGCTTGCGGCTTTCTTGGCTGGCGCCTTTTTGGCCGGAGCGGCTTTCTTGGCCGGCTCTTTTTTCACAGCAACCTGAACCGCTGCTTTTTTGGCGGTATTGGTACGGGCGTTGCCGTAGCTGGAAATATTACGTTTGCCTTTTGCGGTCTTACGGTCGCCTTTGCCCATGGTGCAGATTCCTTCAAGTGATAGTGTGACAAGGCCTCTAGATTACCACTCCGGAGCCCATGAACCAAGCATTTAGTGCTGATGGCCGCAACGGGCATCATGCACATGGCCATGGGTCAGCCGTAGGTTGACCACATGTGCGATGGCAATCAAGGTGCCGCCGGCCGTCATGACAATGGCATGCCGCAGGAGATTGTGATGGATTTCGGGCCAAAGAATACCGAGCCAGACCAGAAGCAGTCCCGGTGCCAGGAACGCCAAAGCCCGGTACACGCGATGCCGTTTGTAACCAATCCAAAGGCTAAAACCGCCGAGTAATGTGGCGAAACACACGAAGGCCCACTCAAACCCGCTCCACGCCAAGGCACTCAAGCCCATTGCCGGCAACACGGCGATCAGCACGGGCAGCAATGCGCAGTGCACCGCGCACAGGATCGATGCCGTACTGCCGAATTTATCCAGTAAAAGCCGGAACCGCATAATTTAGCCTTGCCAAACTTAATTGTGATAGTGTAACATTATTTTAAATTGTTACAATATATCATTATCGGAGAACCCTGATGTCACGACGCTACACTCGGAGTTTGCTTGTTTTGGCGATTTCCATGGCCTTAAGCGCCGAAGTTCTGGCCGATCCGCAATCCGCGGAACAGGAAAAAACATTGGACAGCATCGTGGTCACCGCGTCGCCCATGGGCAACCGCATTGACGACTTCGCAAAACCCGTCTCAGTGCTTACCGGTGAAGCCCTGGATCTTGCCAAATCCAATACCTTGGGTGAAACCGTAGCCGGCGAGACCGGTGTCCAGTCGACCTTTTTCGGTGTCGGCGTCGGCCGGCCGATCATCCGTGGCCAGGAAGGCAGCCGAGTGCAGGTATTGGCAAACAACATGCTGACCGGGGACGTCTCGACCGTGAGCGCCGACCATGCGGTGACGCTGGAACCGTTTCTGGCCGATCAAATCGAAGTTCTGCGGGGTCCTGCTGTTTTGCTTTACGGTAGCGGCGCCATTGCCGGCGCAGTGAACGTGGTGGATGGCCGGATTCCGACCACGCCATACGCTGATGCGTTCGGCGGCAAGGCCGAACTCCGCTATAACTCGGCCAACAACGGATACACCGGCATGGGCAGGTTGGACGGCAACTTCGCCGACGAATCCTTCAGCTGGCACATCGATTTCGTCACCCGCGACACCGAAGATTACGATATTCCAGGCTATGCTTTCTCCAAGGATCTGATCGATGAAGAACTGGCTGAAGGCGAGTCGCTCGATGAATTCAGCAAAGGCAAGCAACCCAACTCCAATCTGACGGCCGACTCATTTGCCGCCGGACTGACCTGGTTCGGCGAAAACAGCTGGCTGGGCGCATCCTACAGCCGCTTTGAAACCAATTACGGCATCCCGCCCGGCGCCCACGCGCACGAAGAAGATCATGACGGGGAAGATCATGACGAGGAAGCTGAAGAAGAAGCAGAACTGGTGCGCATCGATATGTCGCAGAGTCGCTTTGACCTCCAAGGCGGCTTCAACGACGTCGGCATCTTCAAATCACTGGTGATGCGCCTGGCCGATACCGACTATGAGCACACCGAACTGGAAGGCGCGGAAACCGGCACGCAATTCTTCAGCGACACCCTGGAAGTCCGCCTGGAAGCCGCCCAGAAAACATGGAACGGCTGGAATGGCGCTTTCGGCATCCAATACGTCGACAACGATTTCGAAGCCGTCGGTGATGAAGCCTTCGTGCCACCGACCTCAACCACCGACTGGGGCTTCTTCGTGCTGCAGGAACGCGAGTTCGGAGACTTCAAACTGGAAATCGGCGCCCGCTACGACGATGTCCGCCTGAAACCCGATGCCGTCGGCCTGCCGGACCGGTCCTTTAATCCATTCAGTTATTCACTTGGCGGTATCTGGAAAATCAATGAACTGTTCCACTTGACGGCGGTTTTTGACGGAGCGCAGCGCGCACCGCGGGCTGAAGAGCTTTATGCCTTCGGTCCGCACGTCGCCACCGGCACGTTTGAAATCGGCAACGAAGACCTCGACAAGGAAGAATCCATCGGCGGCAACATCGGCCTGCATTTTCACAACGGCAAAATCGACGCTTCCGTATCGTTCTACCGGACCGAATATGACAACTTCATCTATCTGGAAGGAAGCGACCTTGAGCTGGACGAGCTGCCGGTTGCCTACTGGAGCCAGACCGATGCCACATTCACCGGCTGGGAGGCGCAGCTGAGTTGGGATTTCCTGGAAAACCGAAGCGGCCTGTGGACCATCAACGCGCTGGTCGATAGTGTCAACACGAGTACTGGCGGCGGTGATAACCTGCCGCGTATCGTGCCTTCCCGTCTGGGCGTCGATATCGCCTGGCAACTCGGCAACTGGACGGCCGGTTTCGGCCTGATGCACGTGTACGACCAAGATGAGACCGCCCCGGGCGAAACCGAAACCGATGGGTACAACATGGTCAACGCCAACATCGCTTATCGCTGGACTGCGGGCGGCACCGATCTTCAGGTTTTTCTGAACGGCAGCAACCTCGCCGACGAGGAAGCACGCGTATCCACTTCTTACCTGAAGGATTTCGCGCCGTTGCCCGGAAGGACGCTGGAAGCCGGCATTCGCATCTTCTTCTAAGCATCCCAAAAAACCCGCTTCGGCGGGTTTTTTCTACTTCGCCGGATGCTGCATGCGATAATAAGCCATGCAACAGCAACTCATTACCTTCTTCGGCGAGCTGGCCAAATCCATGCACATGAGCGGCGCAAACGCCCATGATCTGGAACGCCACATTCGCCTTCTGGGCCGTCACTTCGGGGTGGATGCGCACTGCTATGCCTTACCGACCATGCTGACCATCACTTTGGAAAGTCCGGACCAAGGCCAACAAAGCCGGTTGTTGCGTCTGCCCGCATACGATTACAACATGAGCCGGCTGATCGCCCTGAAGGACATGCTCCGCAAGCTGGATCGCATTGACCAGCTCCCGGACGCCATCCTCCGGCTTGAAGCCATTATGGCCGCACCACTGCCTTGGAAACCCTGGGTGATGGTACTGAGCGGATTCGTGCTGTCGGGCGCTATTGCCCTCTTACTTGGCGGTGCGTTACCGGAAATGGCGGCCGCCGGACTTAATGGCATTATCTTCATCCTCGCGTTGCTTTATCTCGGCGCGCGTCCCGGTTTGGTGCCGATCATGCCCGTCCTGCTCTGCGCCATCGCCGCCATCGGCGCCTACCTGATCAGTGTGTTGATTCCGCTGACTTCACCGTTCGTGGTGATTCTGGCCAGCATCGTGCTGCTGCTTCCGGGCTTCACCATCACGATCGCCATGATTGAGCTGGCCACCGGAAATCTACTGGCCGGCACCGGCCGACTCTCCGGGGCCTCGATTCTCATGCTGTTGATGGGAGCCGGAGTCGCCATCGGAACCGGCATCGGCACCGAGTGGATTCCCTACCGGACGTTGTCCTCTTTGAATAAACTGCCGGACTGGACCATCTGGCCGGCCATCGCACTGCTGGGTGGCACGCTCATGATTTTCTTGCAGGCACCTCTGCGGTCCTTGCACATCATGATGGGGGCTTGCCTGCTCGCCTTTGCCGTGGCCAGCAGTATCGGGGCGGTGTTCGGCCCAGTCGCCGGTGCGTTTACGGCCGCGTTCAGTGTGGCCCTCGCCGGCCAACTCTTCCAACGTTTCAGCGGCGAGCCGGGCATTCTGGTCCAGATTCCCGGCCTCATTACACTCGTTCCCGGCAGTGTCGGCTTCAAGGGCTTACATGCTCTGATGGAACAGGACAATCTCGCCGGCATCAGCACCATCACCACCATGGCAACGACCGGCGCGGCGCTGGTCATCGGCACCCTGTTGGCCAATAGCATGGCGCTTTCACGCTTTGCGCGGGGCGCCAAATCCGAAATCGACGAGGAACCCGCATGAGCAACTACACCCTGTATATCGCCAACCGCAATTATTCCTCCTGGTCGCTACGCCCTTGGTTGCTGATGACGGAACTGCAAATCCCGTTCACTGAAATCTTGGTGCCGTTCGAGGAATCCAACCACGCCAATTTCAGCCGATTTTCACCGAATGCCCGGGTGCCCTGCCTGCATGACGGCGACACGGTCATCTGGGACTCTCTGGCCATCATTGAATATCTCGCCGAATCGCATGCCGCTGTCTGGCCGCAACAGCGCTCCGCGCGGGCTTGGGCGCGCTCGGCGTCAGCAGAAATGCATTCGGGATTCAGTGCCCTGCGCAACCAGTGTTCGATGAACTGCGGACTGCGTCTGCAACTACACGCCTTGAAACCGGATCTGATGGCGGATCTTGCCCGCCTTGACGCCCTCTGGCAGGACGGACTGGCGCGTTTCGGGGGACCATTCCTGGTCGGGACGTCCTTTAGCGCCGTCGACGCGTTCTATGCTCCGGTGGCGTTCCGTATCCAAAGCTACGGCCTGCCCCTGAGTGATGCGGCGAATGCCTACGCTGCCCGTCTTTTGGCTTTGCCCGGCATGCACACGTGGTATGAACAAGCCCTGCAGGAACCGTGGCGGGAGACCGGACACGAACTAGAGATTCTTGCACAGGCCGAACTTCTGGCCGATTTTAGGCGTCCACACTAGCCGATGCGATGCAAATCGGACGGATTTACGCTAAGGTAAAGCCATACACCCCCAACCCTGGAGCAAGTCGTGGAAGATAATGTCGCAAAAGATCAAAACAACTGGGCCGGCGGCGTGCATGTCGCCGCTTTCGTGCTGGCCCTGTTCACGTCATGGTCGGCCGGCGTCGGCGGCATGATCGCCGCATTCGTGGTGTGGCTGATGAAAAAGGACGAGTCCGCATTCATCCGCAAGCATGCAACCGAAGCGTTCAACTTCAACTTCAGCATGTTCCTCTACACCCTGATTGCGGTGTTCCTGACGCTCATGACCTTGGGCCTCGGCCTGATCTTCGTCATCCCGGCAGCTCTCGTGCTGGCCGTGGTGTGGATTTGGTGCACTGTCAAAGCCGCCATGGCCGGCTTCAACGGTCAGGACTATCGTTATCCGTTCACCCTGCGTCTGCTGAACTGATTACGACAATCTACCCGAATGCAAAACGCCGGCAAAAGCCGGCGTTTTCATTATGCGGACGCTTCCGATATCTGACAATTACGGCACAAGCCATGTACTTCGAGAACCTGCGCACCTGGGGCAAAGCCGAGAGCTTGGGCTTTGGCATCGAGCGACTTGGCGATGGATTCATCTTCCAGCTCGATGGCCGACTGGCAGCGGTCGCAAATCAGGAACGGGACGGTGTGGCGGATGCTGGGATGATGACAGGCCACAAAGGCATTGATGGATGCCAGCTTATGAATGAAGCCGTTGGCCATCAGGAAATCAAGCGCGCGGTACACGGTCGGCGGCGCATTGGCACCGACTTCAGAACGCATCTGCTCGAGCAAATCATAGGCCTTGACCGGTTTGCCGCTTTGGGCAATCAGACGCAGGACCTGCTCGCGAATCGGCGTCAACCTCAGGCCGCGTTCGGCACAGGCTTCCTTGACGGCATCCAGATAGGCGCCGGCACCATGCACATGGTGGTGCGGATGCGTGCAGGCCGGCGTGCCCGAATTCATTGCGGCAATGCTCCAAGGGCGTCCTGCAGGCGCGCGCGTGCGGTTTCCCGACCACAGAGATAAACGGTGTGGTCGATCGATGGCGATGCGGTTGAACCGGTTATCGCAACACGGATGGCCGGACCGAGCTTGCCCATGGCCAGATTCAACTCCGCCAGGGTATCGGTAAAGGCTTGATGCACGCCGGCAAGCGTCCACTCCGGCAAGGCGTCAAGCTTTCCGGTGAACACAGACAAGGGTTCGCGCACGGCAGACGTGAGCTGTTTGGCCACGGCAGCAGCATCGATGTCAGCCTCGGTTAGCGGGCAATACCAGCATTTGGCCTTCTCCGCCATTTCCTTCAGCGTATGCACGCGATCGCGAAGTGCAACAACCACGTCGGCCGGATTCGGTCCTTTGTCGAGGTCATAACCGGCACTTTCCAAATGCCAGCGCAGGTGACTGGCCACTGCTTCCGGCGCATCAGTCTTCAGATAATGCTGGTTGATCCAATTCAGTTTCGCGGGATCCAGACGCGAGGCCTTGGCGTTGACATCCTCGATTTTGAACAGATCGAACATCTCGGCGCGACTGAATATTTCCTGGTCGCCATGCGACCAGCCCAGACGGACCAGGTAGTTCAACAAGGCATGCGGCAGGTAACCGTCTTCGCGGTACTGCATGACATTAGCGGCGCCATGCCGCTTCGACAGCTTGGCGCCTTCCGGATCGAGAATCATCGGCATATGCGCGAAGCGCGGCATGAAATCGCCCAAGGCCTTGTAGATATTGATCTGGCGCGGGGTGTTATTGACATGATCGTCGCCACGGATGACGTCGGTGATGCCCATGTCCAGATCGTCGACCACCACCGCGAAATTATATGTGGCATAACCGTCGGAGCGGAAAATCACCAGATCATCAAGCTCGGTGTTGGAAAATTCAATGCGACCTTTGATGCTGTCGTCCCAAGCAACCGTGCCGTTCTGCGGATTGCGGAAACGGATGACCCGGTTCGGATCTTCGCGCAAGGGGGCATTGGCATCACGATAGGCCCCGTTATAACGCGGCTTCTCGTTCTTCTCCAGCGCTTCGTTGCGCATGGCTTCAAGCTCATCCTTGCTTTCATAGGCGTAATAAGCCTTGCCCTCTGCCACCAGTTGCTCGGCCACCTGCTTGTAACGGTCCAGACGATCGGTCTGGTAAATCGGACCCTCGTTGTATTCCAGTCCGAGCCAGTCCATCGCATGCAAGATGGCATCGACCGCCGCCTGTGTCGAGCGTTCGCGATCGGTATCTTCGATACGCAGAACGAACACGCCGTTGCGGCGACGCGCTTCGAGATAACAATACAGTGCGGTGCGGGCGCCACCGATGTGCAGGAAGCCGGTGGGACTCGGGGCGAAACGGGTACGGCAGGTCATAGGAAGGCCAAAAGAAAAACCACCCTAATTTTAACGGATTCAGACGCTCGCGTCAGAACGGTGCAATGACGGCCAGTCCGGCAGCGCCCTCCCCGCCTGCCAACCTGCCACCTGCATGGCATCCAGGAGCCCTTGAACAGCCTCACGCTCAGCCAAGCCATGGACCGGAAGCGCCATTACATCGCCGGGGCGAGCCCAGAGCAGGATATCGCACACGGCCTGGACTTCATCCAGCTGCACATGCACATCGCCGGCAGCAATGCCATTCTGCAACAGGGCACTCTGCAGCAAAGCCGGCACCTCGCCCGGGGCGCGGCCGCGCTCGTAGCCGACCATTTCCTTGAGCACAACCTGCTCGGGAGCATATTGCGCCACCGTTTCGGCCAGCTTGACGATGTCGTCATTCTCCCGGTTTCCGGCCTGGCCCAGAAGCACGGCCATGCGGCCTTCGCCCTGCAGGGCTTTGGCGATATCCAGAAACCCACGCAGTCCTTCAGGGTTATGCGCATAATCCATCAAAACACGGACATCGCCGAACTGCCAGGATTGCAGTCTTCCTGGATTATCCAGATGGCGCAGACCAAAGGCTTGCAGGCAATTGGCAATGGCCGAGGGCGTGAACCCCAAAAGCACAGCGGCCAATGCCGCACCCGCGATGTTATCCAGATTGTAGGCGGCCATGCCACCAAAGCTCAGCGGCATGCTGCGGGTATCGCCGAAGTCCTGCACTACACCGTCGACAGCAAGCAACAATCGGGCGTCCTCAATGCCGCAGACCGGTACCCCAGCGAGGCGCTTTTCAGCCAGAACCGGATGCTGCCAGTCCCGTGCAAACCAAGCCATCGGAAGCTGGAAATCCGCACTGTGCTTTACCAACATCGGATCGGCGGCATTCAGCACCAACACGCCGCCGTGCTTCAAGCCGCGCGCCACCGACAGCTTTACCCGTGCAAGATCGTCCAGCGTGAAAACGCCATACTCGCCGAAGTGGTCTTCGCTGACATTGGTGACCAACGCGACATCGGCCTGGTCCGTGGCCAAACCACGGCGCAGAAGGCCACCGCGCGCAGTTTCCAAAATAGCGGCCTGAACCATCGGATGACGCAGGGTCGCACGGGCACCGGCCGGCCCCGCGTAATCATCGGCTTCAATCAACTCGCCGTTAAAGAACAGACCGTCCGTGCAGTTATGGCCACTGGCCAGACCGCAGGCCCGCGCCATGGCCGCCAGCAGACGGACGGTCGTGGTTTTGCCATTGGATCCGGTCACCATCGCTACTGGTAAGCGATGCGTATGATCGGCCAGAACGTCTTCCGGCGTTTGAAAACCGGCACGCGGCCAGAGCTGTGTCTGTGCTCCGAAACCGATGCTGATGCTGTCATCGTCCAGAAGCACCGGCCAACCGGCGTCCTGCGCTGCCGCACTAAAACGCATCAGCGCCGGCTCGCATTCGGCGGCGGCGGATTTACGGAAAATGCGGGCAGCTGCATCGGCATCACCGATGAGTGGAAATCCAGGGGCATGCATCTCGGCATCCCCGCACACCGAGGACCACGCCCACTCGTTGACTTCGGTTGCGGCGAAAAGCTGATCCATCGGCGCCGTAAATGCCAAGGTGGCGCCTTTGGCGTGGCAGCGGCTTACGAAATACGGTGACGGCCAACACAGTAGACCGGCCATGCCGGTCACGGCCTGCATCCACTGGTTGCATTGCGCTTCGTCGATGCCAGTGGCACGCGCCTCCAGCACCACACCGGGTACGGCGAAATACACATTCGGCCCGGTCAGCCGGCGTGAATCGGTGAAAGCCATCCGGCGGGAACTCAGTCGTCCTGCTCGGGCAGAATGACAATGCCGCGTTCGTCACGCGCCACGCCTTCAAACTCCGGCAAAACCGCGTCGACATTACGATTGAGCCAGGATTCCATGGCGGCGTTGCTGTCAAGCACCTGTTTTTGAGCGGCGGCCTGCCGGCTCATCTCTCCGTCAGGATTGAATTTGGTGATCTGTTTCCAGCAACGCGCCAGTGCGTCACCGAAGATCAGCAGCAAATCGCCGGTGGCGGCCATGCGCAGGGCGCTGTCGATGGCCTGCTGCTCATCCGGGATCACATGGATGCGGGAATCCTCGATGCCGTTGGCGCGCAGACGCGCAGCCAGCATATTGGGAACTTCATCGCCGTCGCGGCCACGCAAACCATCATCGCGTTTGAGTACATAGGCATCGAACTTGCCGCTGACGGTGTCAGCGATTTCAAGAATGTCTTCGTCGCGGCGGTCGCCCGGGGCGGCCAGCACCACCAGACGCCGGTTCTGCACATCCATGCGCCGCACCAGATCAGTCATGACGCCGACGGCGTGGGCGTTGTGGCCGTAATCCAGGATGACTTTGAACGGATGTTCGGAGAACACATTCATACGGCCCGGTGCCTGGAAAAAGCTGGTGTCGAAGGTACGCAAGCCCTGACGGATGGCGTCCAGACTGACGCCCAACGAAAACGCCATGGCCGCGGCGAACATCGCATTCTGCACGTTGTGCATGGCCTTGCCTTCCAGCGTGGCTGGCACCAGATGCGTCCACATCAGGGGAATGTGACTGCCTTTGTCGTAAAGCGTAATCATCTGACCGTTGACACCGGCCTCCAGCGCACAGGCGCGGCCGCCGGCACGGATGTGTTCACGCACCAGGCTGTGATCGGGATTCATGGTGACGTAGCAGATGACCTTGGCATCGGTGTAGCCCGACATTTTCAGCACATTGGCATCATCGGCATTCAACACCGCGCAGTCCTGGGCCACTTCCACCACGATGCGTTTGACTTCAGCCAACTGCTCGAGGGTATCGATGCCCTTCAATCCGAGATGGTCGGCCTGCACATTGAGAACGGCACCGACATTGCAGTTGCGCACACCCATACCGGATCGCAAGAGTCCGCCGCGTGCGGTTTCCAGCACGGCGAGATCGATTTTGGGATCCGACAGCACCATGCGCGCCGAAACCGGACCGGTCATGTCGCCCTCGATGGTGCGCTGTCCGTCGATGTAGACACCGTCGGTGCTGGTCATGCCTGGCGTGTAGCCGGCCATCTTGCAGATATGCGCGAGCATGCGGCTGGTGGTGGTCTTGCCGTTGGTGCCGGTGATGGCGGCAATCGGCACCCGTGACGGCGTACCGGCCGGGAACAGCATGTCGATGACCGGTCCGGCAACATCGCGCGGCGCGCCTTCGCTGGGCGCCACATGCATACGGAAGCCCGGTGCAGCGTTGACCTCGCAAATGCCGCCACCAATTTCGCGGTAGGACTCGGCGATGTTCTTGCTCAGGAAATCGACACCACCGACATCCAGTCCGATGGCACGGATGGCGCGCACGGCCATATCGCGGTTATCGGGATGGATGATATCCGTGACATCAGTCGCGGTACCGCCGGTTGACAGATTGGCGGTCGAACGCAGCGGCACGACCCGACCTGCTTCGGGAATCGATTCCGGGGTGAGCTCCTGACGTGCCAGCATCATGTCGGCCTGCGCGTCCAATTCGATGCGGGTCAGAACTTTTTCATGACCGACACCACGGCGTGGATCGGCATTGACCTGATCCACCAACTGGGCGACGGCATGCACACCATCGCCGATGACCTGACCTGGCGTGCGCTTGGTGGCTGCCACCAGTTCACCGTTGACCACCAGCAAACGGTGGTCATCGCCCTCCAGGAAGGTTTCAACGATCACCGAACGCGAATGTTCTTTGGCGGCCTGGAAGCCAAGCGCCACTTCTTCGTCGGTTTGCAGACCAATGGAGATTCCACGTCCGTGATTGCCGTTGTAGGGTTTGGTCACCACCGGAAAGCCGATTTTCTTTGCCGCCTCGATGGCGCGGTCCTGATGCTGCACCAGAATCTGACGCGGCACCGGCAGACCGAGTCCGGCAAGGATTTTGTTGGTTTCCTCCTTGTCGGAGGCCAGTTCAACGGCGATATGCGGAGTTTTTCCGGTAATGGTGGCCTGAATACGCTGCTGGTACTTGCCATGACCCAACTGCACCAGGGATTGTTCGTTCAAACGGACCCAGGGAATATTGCGCTCTTCCGCGGCGCGCACCAGAGACGCCGTGGACGGACCCAGCGCGCGCTTCTGCGCGAAGCGGATAAATTCATCGCGTGCGTCCGGCCAATTCCAACTCTCGGACACACCACGCACCGCGCTCAGTTCTTCCGGCAATAAAGAGCCCAGTAACTTCAAGGCCAGTTCGCCGGCCTCGATGCCTTCTTCGCGTTGTGCATATTCGTAGACGACCGAATACACGCCCGGACGGCCGGGGATGGATCGGGTACGTCCGAAGGTAACATCCTCGCCAGCCATGTTCTGCAACTCGATGGCCACATGCTCGAGCACATGCCCAAGCCAGGTGCCTTCATCTTCCTGCATGCGCCGAATGAAGCCACCGGGCTCCTTGTAGGAACAGCCGTGCTGCTTGAGCTCCGGCAGGGCGGCGACCAAGGCATCGACGAATTGCGGGCCCAGGCGGCCAGTCGGCCACTGCTCAAGAACCCCGAGGTCGAGTTCGAGCCGGATGACCGGAAAATGGGCGTACTGCGATGGACCTACGAAAACCGAACGTGCCGTGATGCGCATGACGTAATCCTCTATTTTTTGACGGTCACCAAGCTGCCTGGAGAAGCAACGCGGGTATGCAGATTGAAAGTGCTGCCGGCCACCAGAATGTGAATGCGCAGACCGAGCATGCACACCGGCTGCCCCTCATCGACCTGATCCATCGACGAGAACGACAGTTCGGAGGCATCGACCACAGTCACACCGCCCGACCCACCCACTTCCAGCACATTATCCGGACCGATGAAGACCGCGGAATCCTCATCCAGCCCGATGCCGATGGCAAAAGGGTTGTAGGCCAAAGCCGCAGTCAGTCGCCCGAGGCGGTCGCGTTGACGGAAATGCTGGTCAATGACGAAACGGTTGGTCAGCCCGAGCCCAGGCGCCAAACGGACATTGCCGGCTACCGGCGTGGATCCCTCTTCACCGAAGGCAATCATGTGTTCACTCAGGAAGCTGGCACCGGCGCTGGTTCCGCAGATATGCACGCCATGGGCATTAAGCTCACGCAGGCGTTTTGCCACCGGCGTGCCGCCAAGCAGGGTGGCCAGACGTAATTGACTGCCTCCGGTCAAAAACACCCCAGTGACGCCATCGAATACCGCTAGGCGGGCGGAATCCGAGGTATCGCTGCGTTGCTCGAAATCAACCGATACTGCGGACTTGGCACCGAGCGCCGTAAAAATGCGTTCATATTTCGGGCCGGTTTCCAGCAAGCGGCTGGCAGTCGGAATGATGGCGATACGGGCTTTCTTGCCACCGCACAATTCAACGAAGCGACTCAGAATCTGCGGATTGTTTTCCTTGACTTCGGCACCGCCGACGGGAATGATCCATCCGCGCGACTTGCCTTTGGGGGAACGACTGGGACACATGCTGGAAAGGACTCCATTGTTATTTTTCGAATGCGCCAGCCAAACCGGGTTCAGACCGCCACGAACCGCTATTATTGCCGAAAAATCAAGGCTTGGCACGACTTATATGAAGGCGCTGCAGGCACTGCCGGATGCTTTTATGGCATAGTGTTGGCTGAAAACGTCGCATCGGAACACCTGCACATGTCTGTATCACAGCCCCCAAAACCCGCCACAGCCCGTTGCCGGCTCCCTACCTCGGTGATTTCGGCATGAGTAGCCTCAATGTGCGCATGGCAACACCATCGGATCTGCGTGAGCTGGCCGAGCTTTTCGATGGGTACCGTCAATTTTACCGGCAAGCGTCCGACCTCGAGCGCGCGCGTGATTTCATTGAAGAACGTCTGGCACGCAATGATTCCTGGATACTTGTAGCTCAACGTGGCGACAACCTGGTGGGTTTCAGCCAGCTCTATCCCAGCTTCAGCTCCACCCATACCAGTCGCATCGCCATTCTGAATGATCTGTTTGTGGCTGCCCCGGCACGTCGCTCCGGCGTGGCTGCAGCCCTGCTGCTGGCTTCACAGGACCTTGGCCGAAAGCTCGGCCTTAGCGCCTTGGAACTTTCTACGGCCATCGACAATACCGGCGCGCAGGCGCTCTATCAGAAATACGGCTGGATCCGGGATACCGAGTTCCATGTCTTCAGCCGAGCGCTGGCGGACTAAGCCATGAAGAAATGGGGACTGATTGCCTTCATTGGATTGGGAATGTTCGCACTGGGTCGGTTCAGCGCCATAGACCCCCTAGCTTCAGCCGATTTAGCGACCAGCGCAGAGCAACCCAAGGTCAGCTCGTTCAACGAAAGCGGTGCCGGCAGCATCGCCACGGCTTACACGCAACGTCTTCAGGATGTACCGGTCCAGGCCGAAGGCCGTGTTGTGAAGGTTCTTCCGGATGACAATCAAGGCAGCCGGCATCAACGCTTCCTGATCGATACCGGTTATGGCCATACCGTGCTCATTGCCCATAACATCGATCTTGCACCCCGCATCGACGCTCTGAAGGCCGGTGATCAAGTTGCCTTTAAAGGCGAGTATGTCTGGAACGACAAGGGCGGTGTCGTGCATTGGACCCACCATGACCCGAATGGACGCCACCCGGGTGGCTGGCTTCAGCATAAGGGACGGACCTACCAGTAAGCCCGGAATTGTCGCAATGCATTAAACTAGACACATGAAACATTATTTGCGAATCACCGCCTCTCTGCTTCTGCTGCTCAGCGCCTGCGGAAAACAGCCGACCCAGGTCAGCCAGGAAGTCGCCATCCCCGGTGCCGAAGCTGCGGGCGAACACGACATTCAGGAAGTCGCCATCGTTGATTATCCGCGCGTCGTGCTCAGCACCGATGCCGGCAATGTCGTCATCGAATTGTATGAAGACAAGTCACCGCTGACAGTGCGTAACTTCATGAGTTATGTTGAATCCGGCCATTATGACAACACCGTCTTTCACCGTGTTATCGGCAACCTTTTGGTTCAGGGTGGCGCCTATAACGCCGACTACCGTCTGAAGCCGGACCGTGGATTCATCCGCAGTGAATCCAACAACGGACTGCGCAACCTGCGCGGTACGGTGACCGCGGCACGCCGTGCCAATGAGCCGGACTCCGCTGGGTCGCAGTTTTTCATCAACGTGGTCGATAACCCGCAATTCGATTTCGTCTCGGCTGCCGATGCCCGGAGCCATGGCTATACCGTATTCGGCCGAGTCGTCGAAGGCATGGACGTGATTGATGGTCTGCGTGGCGTCAAAGTCGCGCTTCGTGCCGGCGTCGGCGATGCTACTCCGGTCAAACCCATCATCATCCGTCAGATCCGGGTCGCAGAAGTGCCGTGAGCCAGATATTCATATCCGATCTGCATCTGGATGAAGTCCGTCCGGAAACCACCGCCCAATTTATCGACCTGTTGGCGCACGACTGCCATGGCATCGAAGCCTTGTATATCCTCGGCGATCTCTATGAAGCATGGATCGGTGATGACGATGACAGTACTCTGGCGCAGCAGACCCTGAAAGCCCTCGCCGACTGCCGCGCCAGTGGTACACGTCTGTTCGTGCAGCGCGGTAACCGGGACTTCCTGCTCGGTCCACAGTTCGCCGAACGTATCGGCGCCCAATTGCTGCCGGATTATGCCGTCATTTCCTGTGCTGGCACGCCCACCCTGCTCATGCATGGCGACCTGCTCTGCACTGAGGACCGCGAATACCTTGCCTTCCGCAATCAGGTCCGTAACCCTGCCTGGCAACAGCATTTTCTTTCCCAGCCTCTGGCTGCACGACGCGCTTTTGCCGAGCAGGCCCGTCAGGCGAGCCAAAGCCGGCAACAAGGCCTGAGAGAGACCCAGCAACTGGAAACCATCACCGATGTCACGCCGGATACGGTGCTGTCGACGATGCGCCGGTATGGCGTCACCCGGATGATTCACGGACATACGCACCGACCGGCGCGGCACGCGCTAGATCTCGACGGCTTGCCGGCCGAACGGATCGTGTTGGGCGACTGGTACACCCAGAGTTCACACCTGGCCAGCGACGGCAATACACTCAAGCTGTATCATTCGCCAGCGCCGTAATGCCGCGCATCTCGCCCGGGGTGAATCCGGCGAGCCGGCGCGCGTCGTCATTGTAAGGCCCGCGCAAAGCGCCCCGGCTGACAGTTTTGAGTAGATCCAGGAAGGTGTTTTCCGGATCGCAGGCGCGTTCTTGGCAACAGAAGTTGAACCAATGCGTGCCGATGGCAACATGACCGACTTCCTCGCGCAGGATGATTTCCAATACCCTCACCGATTCGGCATCGCCGGCCTGGCTGAGCTTGGCAATCATCCCCGGCGTGACATCCAGTCCTCGCGCTTCGAGCAGACGCGGCACCAAGGCCATGCGTGCGAGACAGTCATGACGTGTGCGCAACGCCATCTCCCAGAGACCGTCATGTGCTGCAAAATCACCATAGACGTAGCCGATTCCAGCAAGTCGTTCCTGCAGTAATCGGAAATGCCGTGCCTCATCCACGGCAACGCTGATCCAATCCGTATAGAACCCGTGCGGCATGTCCGGAAACCGCTGGACGGCATCGCAGGCCAGATCAATGGCATTGAATTCGATATGGGTAATGGCATGCAGCAATGCAGCGCGGCCTTCAGTTTGGAGCAGACTGCGCTTGGGCAACGCTTTCGGCGGAACCAGTTGCGGCTTGTCGGGTCGACCCGGCAGAATCACATCAACACCCGGGGCCGAAAAATCAATGCCGCAACCCGAATCTGCCGCCGTGGATAGGGCATCCACCGCAGTCAACTTGGCATCTACCGAATCCGCCATCAACACAAGGCGGGCCAAAAGGCGAAGATTGCCCGCCATGCGAGTTAGACGGATTTTGCTTTCGCGGCGTCGCTACGCGCCTTTTCCAGCTTCTCGAAATAGCCGGACTCGATACCGGTGATGTATTCACCCGTAAAGCAGGACGAATCGAAATCCGCCACTTTGCGTTTCGGTCCGGAAACGGCGTCTTCCAGATCGGCAATGTCCTGGTAGATCAGCCAGTCGCAGCCGAGCAGTTGCTGGATCTCGGCTTCGGTACGACCGTGCGCGACCAGTTCCGAGGCGGCCGGCATGTCGATGCCATAAACATTGGGGAAACGCACCGGCGGCGCCGCCGAAGCCAGATAGACTTTGCGGGCGCCGGCTTCGCGCGCCATCTGCACAATCTGCTGCGAGGTCGTGCCGCGCACGATGGAGTCATCGACCAAGAGCACCACGCGATCTTTGAACTCCAGCGGAATCGGATTGAGCTTGCGCTTAACCGACTGCACACGCTGGCTCTGGCCGGGCATGATGAAGGTGCGGCCGATGTAGCGGTTCTTGATGAAGCCTTCGCGGTACTTTACGCCCAGCAGACTGGCGATTTCCAACGCGGCATCCCGCGAGGTGTCGGGAATCGGTATCACCGTATCGATGTCGTGGTCCGGACGCAGGCGCAGGATTTTTTCACCGAGCTTGACGCCCATACGCATACGCGCCTTGTGCACGGAGATATCGTCCATCATCGAGTCTGGACGCGCGAAATAGACGAATTCAAAAATACACGGCGTATGTTTGTGTCCTGGCGCCGCCTGATGGGTGAACAGCTGGCCATCATCGGTAATCACCACCGCTTCGCCCGGGGCGATATCGCGCAAACGGGTGAAGCCCAGGATATCGAGCGCGACCGATTCGGACGCCACAGCATACTCATCGGTCAGCAAGGTTTCACGCTTGCCGAGCACCAGTGGCCGGATGCCATTGGGATCGCGGAATGCCAACAAGCCCAGACCCATCACGGTCGCCACCACCGAATAGCCGCCGGAAACGCGGCGGTGCACGCCTTCCACCGCTTTCAGCGCCGATTGCGGGCTCAACGGACCCTGCTCCAGCAATTCATGGGCGAGCACGTTCAGCAACACTTCGGAATCGGACTGGGTATTGATGTGCCGATGATCCTGCTCGGAGACTTCACGGCGCAAGGTTTCGGTATTGGTCAGATTGCCGTTATGCGCCAGCGACAGCCCGAACGGGGCGTTGGCATAAAACGGCTGAGCCTCATCGCTGCCGGAGGAACCGGCGGTGGGATAACGGCAATGGCCGATGCCGACATGGCCGCGCAGCAGGGCCATCTGCTGCGGTCCGAACACGTCACTGACCAGTCCATTGCCCTTGTGCAGATTAATGCGCTGACCGGATACGGTGGCAATGCCGGCTGCGTCCTGCCCCCGGTGTTGCAGGACGGTGAGTCCGTCATACAGCGCTGCGGCAACATCCGTGGTACCGACAATTCCGAGTATTCCGCACATAAAAAAACCTTTTAGGGATGCTTGACCACAATGCCGTCGATGCCGGTTTTTTGCTTGACCGTCGCCAACAAGGCGTTGGCGGCCTCGCGGGTGTGTTCCGGACCAATCCGGACGCGGTAACGGCGTCCCGAGTCGGTCTCGACCGGCTGGATATAGCTGTTGAAACCGGCGGCACGTGCTTTATCACGCAGTGTCTGGGCGGCCTGCTCGCTGGCCGGCGCGCCGATCTGAACCGCGAAACCCTTGGCCTCAGCTGCCGGTTCCACCTTGGCCGCCTTTTCGGGTACCGGGGCGCTGGCGGGTTTATTGGCAGCAGCCGCCGGAGCAGTGGCCACGACGACATCGGCTGTTTTGGCCGGTGCTGGGACCGGTGCGGAGAAAGCTGCCGGTGTGGATGCGGATCCGGTTTGGCTTGGGCCCACGGCATCCATGGCCACCACGGTGCCTCCGGAAACGACCGCAGTGCTACGCAGACGTGCAGCCTCTGCCAGATCGCGGCTTTCATAAGGTCCAATACGGATACGGAAACGCTGACCATTGCTCTGGATGAGCGGAACCAACTTCTGTGCTTTCAGGTCTTCAGCAATAGCTTTGGCCTTGGCTTCATCGGCCACGTTAATGACCACGGCATACTGACCGGCAGCGACGGCGGCCTCATCGACGACGGGAATCGGCTCAAGATCGGTAGATACCGGCAGTTCCGCAGGAGCGACAGCTGCGGGTTGATCGAGGGGGATATCAATGGTCTTGATGCCGTCAGCATCGGGCTCATCAGGAATATTCAGCGACACATCGGCGCTGTCCGGATCACGCACATCGGGGCTTCTGAGCAGCATCGGCACGAAGATGAGTGCGAGAGCCGCCAGGACGACGGCGCCGATCAGGCGTTGCTTCAACGGTGCTTCCATGTGAACCTCCGGTGGAAGCGCCAATTATACTCCGACTGCCTCCGGCTGCGGGAGACGCATCACCGCTTCCAGAGTATGGAACGAGCCGAATACCAGAATGCGCTGGCCGCTGTTTTCTGCCAATGCCGAGGCGTAGGCGCTAGCCACATCGGCATGGATACGGTAGCCCGCTGAAGGCAAAACTGGCGAAAGCTGCTGCTGCCAGCCCTCGGCCGTCAGCACCCGGCCCGCCGGCTCGCTCAGAACGGCTACGTGCCAAAACTCGATATGCGGCGCGAGCTGTGCCAGCATATCGGCGATATCCTTGTCTTTCAAGGCGCTGAAGACCGCTACCGTCGGCTTCGGGTGCATCTGCAACCATGCTGCCAGCTGCGCAACAGATTGGGGATTATGGGCAACATCCAGAATCACTTCCGGATTGGTCCGCCAGCACTGCAAGCGCCCGGTTACCGTGGCACCCGCCACTCCGGCCGCCCAAGCGTCATCAGGGATGCTCAAGGCAGAGGCCCGCAATGCCGCTATCGCGCAGGCGGCATTCTGGATCTGTGCCGGGGCCCGTAATTGCGGGTAGGGCAAATCAAGGCTGAAGCCGGGTTCGCGCCAGACCCAATGTGATTCGAAGCGGTCAATTAGATAGTCGCTGAAAGCGCGGATGCAGTAAACGCCGTTTTCATAGGCGTGGCGAAGCACCGAAGACGGCGGGTCTTTTTCGCCCAAAATACAGGGGTGACCGGCTCGCATGATGCCGGCTTTCTCGAACCCGATACTTTCGCGATCATTGCCCAGATAAGCCTGATGATCCAGATCGACGGTGGTGATCACCGCAACATCGGCATCGATGATGTTGACCGCATCCAGACGACCACCCAGGCCCACTTCCAATATCGCCAGATCCAGGCCGGCACGGGCAAACAGGAACAAGGCCGCCAAGGTGCCGAACTCAAAATACGTCAGGGGGATTTCCGCCCGCGCCGCTTCTATGGCTTCGAAAGCACTGACCAGGTCGGCATCGGAAACCTCCGCGCCCTCGATTCGGATACGTTCGTTGTAGCGTAAAAAATGCGGTGACGTAAAGGCTCCGACCCGGCATCCCGATGCCCGCGCAATGGATTCAATATAGGCGACCGTGGAGCCCTTGCCGTTGGTGCCACCGACGGTAATCACCGGACATGGCAAACTCAGCAGCTGCAAGCGTTCCGCCACCAAGCGTACCCGCTCCAGCCCCATCGCGATTGACTGCGGATGGGTGCCGAGCTGATAGGCCAACCATTGATCGAGCGAACGTTTCATCACAGAGCGCGGTGCAGGGCCTCGCCGAACAGCGGCGTATGGTGTTGGCAATCATTCAAGCGTACAACCGCCAGATTGTCTACATCATCGCCTTCCAGCAGATTGAGCGTGGTCGGCGCCTGCCGGAACGACCAGAGGCGATCCAAGCCCAGACCGAGTATCCGGCACAGCAGGACGCGATTGACCGCATCGTGCGCCACCACCAGCAAGGTATCCTCCGCGCCCAGTCCCTCGCAAGCGGCGGCAAAGCCCTGCCACGCCCGATCGAGCACCTGCTGCAGGCTCTCGCCGTTCGGCATCTGCACGGTCTGTGGCGCATCACGCCAGGCCTGGAACGTCAAAGGATCACGTTCAGCGATTTCCTGGGCCAACAAGCCTTCCCAATCGCCGTGCGCGATTTCCTGCAAGCGCGGATCGATCTGAAGCATGGCTTTGCGGCTTTCACCCAGCGCGGCTTCCGCCGTTGCCCGCGCGCGGGCCAGTTGCGAGCTGACGGCGCGGGTGATCGGCACATCGCGAAGGCGCTCGCCAAGTTTGGCCGCCTGCGCTTCACCAGTTTCCGAAAGCGGAATGTCAATCTGGCCTTGGTATCGACCGGCGGCATTCCAAGGGGTTTCACCATGACGGGCAAGTATGATTTTCATCCGGCCCCCTCAGAACATTTCCAGGGACACGATGCCCGGGATGGTTCGCAATCCGGCAACTTGCGCCTGCGACACTTCACGGTCGACGGTAATCGCTGCAATGGCATGGCCATCACCGGTAGCGCCGAGCGAGAAGTTGATGATGTTGATGCCGGCCGCGCCCAGATTCGAACCCAGCAGACCGATGACGCCGGGACGGTCTTCGTTCTTCATCAGCAGAATATGCGCACCCGGATCGAAATCGAGCTCGACACCATCCAGACGAACCACACGTGGGCCGCGGTGTAAGGTAGCTTCGATGCTGCGACACCCCTGTTCGCCGGCCACTTCGATGCGCAGCAGACGATCGAATCCATCGCCGTCACCGCCGAGGGTTTCCGAAACCTGTAGACCGCGGGCGGCGGCCTCGCTCAACGCATTGACCGGCGTCACCCGACCGGAAGCCGTGCCAAGCATGGCCGCCACCAGCAAACGGCTGAGCGGGCGCGTATCCAAGGCCTCGGTACGGCCAGCATAAGTGATATGCAAACTGCTGGCTGCCGGCACCAGACGATTGGCCAGTTTGCCGAGCTCGGTCATCAAGGGCATCCACGGACCGACTTCCTTGGCGGCTTCGGCGCTGAGCGGCGGCAGATTGACGCAGCCGGCAACCGCGCCGGTCTTCAGGAAATCAATCATCTGACGGGCCAGGATGGTACTGACCGCCTGCTGCGCTTCCGAGGTCGATGCGCCCAGATGCGGGGTCAGAATCAGTTTCGGGTGCGCGCGCAGCGGCGAATCCTTCTGCAAGGGCTCGGTGACGAAGGTATCGAGCGCGGCACCGGCAAGGTGACCCTCGTCCAGAATTTTGATCAGCGCTTCTTCGTCCACCAGACCGCCGCGGGCGGCATTGATCAGGTAGGCGCCTTTGCGCATCTTGCGCATCTGCGCTTCGCCGATGATGTTGGTGGTTTCCTTGGTACGCGGAATGTGCAGCGTAATGATGTCGGCCCAGGCCAGCAATTCATCCAGCGTCTTCATCGGCACGCTCATGCGCCCGGAGGCGGATGCGGGCAAGAACGGATCATAAGCGGCGACCTCCATGCCAATGCCAGCGGCCTTGCGGGCCACCGTCGCGCCGATACGGCCCAGACCGATGACTCCAAGGCGTTTGCCCTCGAGTTCGAATCCGGTCAAGCCGTTTTTCGGCCATTCACCGGCTTTCATGCCGGCATCGGCTCTCGGCACATGGCGCGCCATCGAAAACAGCAGCGAAACCGCGTGTTCGGCAGCGGCCAAGGTATTGCCGTCCGGGGCGTTCATGACCGCGATACCACGGGCCGTGGCGGCCTCAACATCAATCGTATCAACGCCGGCACCGGCACGGCCGATGACTTTCAGATGACCTGCCTTTGCCAGGGATTCGGCAGTAATCAGGGTTGCCGAACGCACCATGATGCCGTCGAACTGCTGCAGTTTTTCAGCCAATACGGCCGGGTCTTTGATGGGATCGCTGGTT
This sequence comes from Arenimonas sp., assembly GCF_044353605.1. Classification (GTDB taxonomy): domain Bacteria; phylum Pseudomonadota; class Gammaproteobacteria; order Xanthomonadales; family Xanthomonadaceae; genus Arenimonas. Next base: position 186,039 of record NZ_JBILBO010000001.1, read on the forward strand.
TCAACGGTGAAACCGGCTTCTTTGAACAGGTTCAGGCCATCGGCATGGATGCCGTCACAAGCAAGGATTTTCATGGGAGCTCCAATGGGGTAGATTCAAGGCGGAAAATTGCGCGCCAGAACCCCATGCGTGGAGTCGGAAAAAGAATAACGATGTATACGGGCTACGGTGGTTGCCTGAAGCAACCACAGAGGCCAGGAGACGGGGCGTCATACGCATGGGAGTCCTGTACCAATTCCAACATAGGTTAACAGACCACGACTGCGACTTGCAAGTATATATTCAGGCCCGATGGTCTTTAGTTTATTTGAATACCAATCAGCACGCAGCAGGTCGACGGACTTCCGCGCCATCATATGGAGGCACCGATGCAACAGCACGCAGACATCAATGCGGCGACGCCAAGGTCACTGCGAACGACAAGAAAGTATCAATCTGGTAATTGATTTTGTTTTCCCGGAAACCCCCGCTTCCACAGGGGTTTTCTTTGCGCTACACGGGCAGAGACAGTACAATGCGGCGATGCTCAACATCATGCCTGGTCAACGCTGGATCTCCACTGCCGAACCCGAATTGGGACTGGGGACGATTCTCAGGGCAGACGCCCGGCAATCCGACATCATCTTTACCGGCTGTGGCGAACTCAAGCACTTCACGCATGCCTCCTCCCCTTTACTCCGTGTTCGCTTCGAAATCGGCGATAGCATCCAGATGGACGGCGCCGTGCGAATCGTTGATGCGGTCAGCGAAGACAGCAACGGAACGCTGAGCTACTGCTGTGCTGGCGAATCACTGCATGAAGGCAGTATTGATCCTGAACAACCCTATCTGCCGGCATCGCTGCGACTCCTGATTGCCCAGTATGATGCCGCCTATCTGTTTGAACTGCGCCGACGCGCCCTGCAAGCTGACACCTTGGATCAGGATGCCTATGAACTCTTCGCCATTGCGCTTCTGAGTCATTTCGGTTGCCGTTTCATGCCGGTATCGGAACATGTCTTCCTACTCGATGCCGAAGAATCGGAGCTTGAACCAGAATTTGATAGGTATACCCCCTGCTGTTTCGGCAACGGGCAGGACAGCAAGGATGAAAATACAATCCACGGCGGCCATCCGCTGATGCGAAGGGCGCTGGAACGATTCCTGCAAAGCCGTGCCGGCAGTGCCGGATTTCTGATTGATGACACCCTGCCCGCGCGCAGCGCTGTGCTGGAAACCGTATTCCGCTCCAGTGACGGCTCCGTGTCCTTGCTGTCACTGGATGTCCGCGGAAACCACCTGTCGGTCTACACGCCGAATGAACAAGCCGTATTCCGTTCGCGTGACAGCCAGATCGACATGAAACCGTTCATGCGCAGCTTGAGTCAGATCTATCCGACCCTGCTGGAAACCAGTCTGCTGCACGCCGCACAATCGGATGCCGGTAAATTGGAGGCCTTGCGATTGGTGGTGGGCGCCGAGTTTGCTCTGTTTGGTAAAAAGGGCCGTTAGACGCCCCAGGGACCCTTGGGTTTACGGGTGAACGGTGCCTGACCACGCCAGTAGCGGATCAATAGCCAGCCGAACAGCATGCCGCCGAGATGGGCGAAGTGGGCGATGCCGCCGGCCGTACCGGTGACGCCCATGAGCAGCGACAGCGCACCAAAAACGATGACCAGTGTGCGTGCCGACATCGGAATCGGCGGAATCAGCAACATCACGCGCTCGCGCGGAAACAGCATGGCGTAAGCCATAAGAAGACCGTATATCCCGCCGGACGCACCGATGGTGGGACCTGCCGTTTCCGGCATCCAGGCCATGAACGCCAGTTGGCAAATACCGGCGCCGGCCACGCAGACCAGAAAGAACGTCAAATAGCGGCGTCCGCCCCAAACTTCCTCTAATCGCGCGCCGAACTGGTACAGCGCGATACCGTTGAAGAAAAGATGGCCAAATCCGCTCGGATCATGCATGAAACCATAGGTCAGCAGTTGCCAGAGCTGGAAGCCCATGCTGACCGGCAGGCCATCGCTGCCGGTGCCAACGAAAACATCCTGCAAGGGCCAGAGCATGAACGGCATCAGGGCATCGCCGAGGAACTGCTGCGCCAGATAGACCAGGGCAATGATCCAAAGCAGATTGCGGGTCACTTTCGGTAAATGCATGGCCGGCTCTTCAAAGGGGATGCGTCATGATACCCGATTGGCTCAATCAGGCGCCCACAGCAAGGCATCCAGATCGAGCCCACGTTTGGGCATTTTCACCCGCCCCGCCTCGACCCGGATACCCTCGGCACGCAGTCGCTGCGACTGTTCGATGAACATCGGTGAGTCCTTAGGGAACGCAATCTGACCGGAAGCACGCAGGACCCGGTGCCAGGGCAAATCAGGAGTATCGGACTGGGAAAGCACCCGAGCCACCAATCGTGCGCATCCGGGCAGTCCGGCTTTGGCCGCGACGGCGCTGTAGGAACACACGCTGCCGGCTGGCAGGGCGCGAATGACCGCGTGAATACGTTCCTGCTTAGATTCAGACTCCGCCATGGCAGGCTCCTGAACACGGGATTAACCGCTGATATTCTAGGGTAACTGTAAATGAATATTACAGTTCCGTGATATCCCAGCGGCAGGTCGCACCGCCATAAGGTATGCTATCTCCTGCATCCGGAATCGTCAGATATCCATGTTTGAAATTGCCATCGTCATCCTGCTTGTCCTGCTGAACGGCTTTTTTGCCCTTTCGGAAATGGCCGTTGTGACCTCCCGTAAGCCCCGCCTGAAACAGATGGCGGAAAGCTCCAAGCGGGCGAAGACCGCGCTGAGTCTGTCCGAACACCCTGAGCGCTTTCTTTCGACCGTGCAGGTCGGAATAACCCTGATCCCTTATCTGAACGGCATTGTCGGCGGACAGGCCTTGGGCTCATCGCTCGGCGCATGGCTGGACGCCGCGGTACCGGCGTTAGCCTCCAAAACAGCGATTACCCTTGGCAGCGTGATTGTCGCCGTCATCGTCACCTTCGTCACCATCGTCATCGGAGAGCTGGTACCCAAGCGCATCGCTTTGCTGGCACCGGAGCGCATTGCTACCGCCGTGGCCGTGCCGATGAACGCTATCTCTACGCTCGCAGCACCTTTCGTCTGGCTGCTTTCAAGAAGTACACGGTTTCTGATTCAGATCCTTGGGCTGGATAAAAGCAATGCGGACAAAGTGACAGACGAGGAAATCCGGCATCTCGTGGCTGAAAGCCATGAACAGGGGAACCTGGATGCCGATGAACGCAATATGCTGAACCGCGTGCTGCGCCTTGGCGATCGCACCGCCGAGTCGCTGATGACCCCGCGCACCCTGATCATCTGGCTGGATGCCGATGCCGACTTTGTCGAAAACCAGGACGTCCTGCGCTCCAACCCGTTCTCGCGCTATCCGGTATACCGCAAAGACGATAGCAACGTGCTTGGCGTGCTGGAATCCAAATCGCTGGTGGGGCGGGAATGCCGCAATAATGAAGAGCTGCTGAAAAGTGTGCATCCGGCGCTGTTCGTATCCGAATCCACCAATGCCCTGCGCCTGCTGGAAATCTTCCGCGAAGAACAGCAGACCCTGGCTCTGGTCGTCGATGAATACGGCGACATCCTCGGCATGGTTACCGTCAATGATCTGATCGGTGCCGTGCTCGGCCGCATCCAGAGCATGGAAGATGCCGAAGACGAAGCGCTGATTGTGGAACGCGATGACGGCAGCTGGCTGATTGACGGCCGTCTGGCCGTCGAAGAACTGCGTGAACTGCTGAATGTGCAGGCGCTGCCGGGCGAGGACGACAATGATTTCACCACGGTCGCCGGCATGGTCATCGCGCACTTCGGCCGGATACCGCATACCGGAGAGGTTTTCGAGTTCGGGGTATGGCGTATTGAAGTCATCGACCTCGATGGTGCCCGCATCGACAAACTCCTGATCGGCCGCAAGCCGGTCGCTGAAGCGACGTTCGACCAATAACGCCATGAGCCACGAAATCAGTACCCGTATCCTGCTGCAACATCTGGCCGATGGCAGCCCGGATGATGACCTGAGCTTCGATCTGGTGCTGGACAGCTTCCGCCACCGCAGTTACGGCCTGTTCCTGCTGTTTGTCCTGATTCCGGTGTTCATTCCGATACCGGCCGGCCAAGGGGCCTTTAGCGGTCTGCTGACCTCCTTGATCGGACTGCAGCTGATGTGGCAATTCGAACATCCCTGGGTACCGAAATTCATCGGCCGCAAGACCTTCAAGCGGACGCATGTCATCAATTTCCAGCGCCGGTTCGATCCGTGGCTGAAATGGATCGAGAAGCTCAGCAAACCGCGCTATGAATACGCATTTGATCACGCCTGGGCGCGCGCTTTCAGCGGACTGCTGCTGTTGGTACTCGGCATCCTTCTGGCCTTGCCGATTCCCCTGACCAACTACCCTTTCGGACTGATCGTGCTGGCATTCAGCTTCGGATTCATCGAACGCGATGGCATCCTGCTGGGCCTCGGCTGGATCATGGGCATCATTGAAATCATCATACTGGCCGAGTTTTCAGGCTATATCATCATTCTGCTCGAAAAACTCTGGGCTTATTTCTTCTGAGCCAATAAGCGCTGCGCATCCGATAACATGCCGCGGATGATTTTTATCTCGCGCTCATCCATCTGTGCCCGCAGGAACAGCCGGCGCAGGCGCTGATTGATCATGTCAGGCGATCGGCCTTTATGGAAATCGATTTCGTCCATGAATTCGCCCAAGTGCACGAACAGGCGTTCAATCTGGTCAAGACTGGCCGGCTCGCCTTCATCCATTACCTTTGCCTTGGCAGGCAACAGCTCGAGCTCGAGCTCGAGTCGGCGAAGACGGATTTCATAGCTGAGCACCTGTACCGCTGACGCCAGATTCAAAGATGCGTAGTCCGGGTTGCAGGGAATGAAGACGCGGCCATGACAGCGCATCAACTCCTCGTTCTCAAGTCCGGTCCGTTCGCGGCCGAAGAGCAAGGCGACCTGCCCATCGGCCCCAGTGTGCTCCAGCAGAACCGCTGCCGCTTCGCGCGGCGTGTATTCGGGAAGACTGATGGCACGATCGCGCGCGGTAGTGCCCAACGCGTACCGGCAGCCTTGCAAAGCCTCGTCCAGGCTATCCACAACCCGGGCCTGCTGCACGATATCTTCGGCACCCGCCGCCAAGGCATTCGCCTCGGGGTCCGGGAAGCGCTTCGGTGCCACCAGTACCAGCTGGCTCAGACCCATGGTTTTCATGGCACGTGCCGCAGAGCCGATATTACCGGGATGCTGGGTACCTACCAGGATGATTCGGATGGGGTCAGTCAGGGTCATGGTCGACGTTTTCCGGGCTTTGGGATGAACGGGATACCGGCAGACATTCCAGTCGGGCGGCGGTTTGCGGTATCATAGGCGCGGTGTTGCTCGACAGCATCCTGTTCTTATTCCAACTTAGCCAAGGGTAGTCCCCATGCAGAATCCCGTCATCACCGTGATGGTGAAAGCCGCACGCCAGGCCGGCACGGTCATTTTACGTCATATGAACAAGCTCGACAGCCTGAACGTGTTCGAGAAGACCAAACAGGACTACGCCAGCGAAGTGGACTCCCTCGCCGAGGCTGAAATCATCAAGGAACTCAAACGTGCCTACCCGCAGGCGGCTTTCCTGTGCGAGGAATCCGGCGCCATGGGCAAAGGCAAACAGACCTTCGTGATCGACCCGCTCGACGGCACCTCCAACTTCCTGCATGGCATTCCGCATTATTGCGTCTCCATCGCTTTGGTGGAGAACGGCGAGCCGATCGAAGCCGTCATCTACGATCCGATCAAGAATGAGCTGTTCACCGCCAGCAAGGGCAAGGGTGCCCTGCTTAATGACCGGAAGATCCGGGTTACTGACCGCAAAGACCTGTCGGGCGCCCTGGTGATAACCGGCACCCCGCCCCGCGACCGCGGCCGCATCGGGCCGCATCTGGATTTCTGCAAAGCCCTGCTGAGCACCGCCGAAGATATCCGGCGTACCGGTTCGGCAGCACTGGACCTGGCTTATGTCGCCTGTGGCCGCAGTGACGCCTACTTTGAATCCGGCATCAAGGCTTGGGATGTGGCTGGCGGCATGTTACTGGTGCGCGAAGCCGGCGGCTGCGTCAGCGATTTCAAAGGGCGTGGTGAACGCATTCTCGATGCCGGCAACATCGTGGCCGGAAATGTCCGCATCAACCCGATGCTGCAGACGGCCATCGCCCAGTCGGAATATGGCAAGAGCTTCTGAGCCAGCCGATTCAGATACGAAAAACCCCGCCAAGGCGGGGTTTTTCTTGACCGGAATCCGAGGATTACGGACGCGCGTTCAAGGCTTCTTCGTCGCGGGCTTTCGGCATCAGATCCTGTTTGGTGACGCCAAGCATGAGCAGGAGCGGACAGGCTACGAAAATCGAGGAAAGCGTGCCAATGATAATGCCGAGAATCTGAGACTCGGCCATACCCTTGAGCGAATCACCACCGTAGAAATACAGGGCGAGCACGGTCAACAAGGCCACGAACGAGGTGATGATGGTGCGCGACAGGGTCTGGTTGACCGATCGGTTCATGATTTCAAGCGGCGATAGCTTGTGCAGGGTCTTGAAGTTTTCGCGCACACGGTCGAACACCACGATGGTGTCATTGATTGAATAGCCCATGACCGACAACACGCCGGCCAGCACAGCCAGATCGAACTCATGCCCGGACAACGCGAACCAGCCGGCAACGAGCACGACGTCGTGCAGGGTAGTGATGATGGCCGCGATGGCAAATTTCAGCTCGAAGCGGATCCAGACATAGAACAGGAAGCCGACAACGACAAAAATGAGTGCCTGCAGACCGCTTTCCGCAAGCTCCTTGCCAACCTGCGGCCCAACATAGTAATAATCGCGCAGGGTAGCCGGATTTTCCGCGCTCTGTAATGAGGCAACAACGTTGTTGCCATCAATGCGTTTTCCGCCTTCCTGGGCCTGCATGCGGATGACCACTTCGTTGGAAGAACCGATGACACGGACTTGGGCGCCTTTGAAACCGGACTGCTCCAAGGTTTTGCGCAATGCCTCGGTATCCACCGCTTTGCTGAACTGGACTTCGGTTTCATAGCCGCCGGTGAAGTCCAGAGCAAAATTGAAGCCTTTGAACACCATGCCGCCGATGGCGACGAACAAGACGATGACGGCCAGCGCCAGCGAAACGAATCGCATGCGCATGAAGTTGATGTTGCTGTTCGGGGGAAAGAGTTCCACGTTAGTGCTCCGTGCAGATCAGACCGAAACCGTCTTCAGCTTGCGCCGGCGACCGTAGATCAGGGTGGCAATGGCCCGCGACACGGTCACAGCCGTGAACATCGAGGTCAGAATGCCGATGATGAGAGTGATGCCGAAGCCGCGGATCGGACCGGAACCGAAGGCTGCCATCGCGATGCCGCCGAGCAAAGCCGTGAGGTTGGCGTCAATAATGGTACCGCTGGCTTTTTCGTAACCGGCCGCGATGCTCGCCAACGGCGTATTGCCGATGCGCAGCTCCTCCCGGATGCGTTCGTTGATCAGCACGTTGGCGTCCACCGACATACCCACGGTCAGCGCGATACCGGCAAAACCGGGCAAGGTCAGGGTGGCGCCGAACATCGACATCACCGCGACCACCAGCAGCAGGTTCAGAACCAGGGCCAGATTGGTGATGATGCCGAACATTTTGTAGTAAATGACGAAGAATATGAGCACGAACACAAACGAGTACATCACCGCATTCACGCCGCGTTCGACGTTTTCGGCACCCAGACTCGGGCCGATGACGCGTTCCTGGGCAAAATCCATCGGGGCTGCCAGTGCGCCCGACTTCAATTGTTTGGACAAGCGGTCGGCTTCCTGCGGATCCAGGCCGGTGGTCTGGAAATCCTTGCCGAACACGCCTTGGATGGTGGCCGAGTTGATCACGTCCTCAAGGATCTTGACGCTGCGCACTTCAACGCCGTCAACCTTGCGGGTTTCCGGGATGCGCTCGACGTAGACCACGGCCATGTTCTTGCCGACGTTGTCGAGGGTATGGTTGAACATGCGCTTGCCGCCGGCGGTATCGAGCTTGATGCTCACCATCGGCTGGCCATTCTCGGGATTGGTGCCTGGCGTGGCGTCGACCAGCTGGTCGCCGGAAACGATGACGCGGCGGGAAAGAAGAATCGGTATGCGGCTGCCGTCCGGGTTGGTTTCGCGCATGAAATACAGACGCGCTTCGGCCGGAACGATACCGGAACGTTGGGCCTCGGCAGCGGCGGCCATATCGCCGATCATTGCGCGGTATTCCAAGGTTGCAGTGGCGCCGATGATGTCCTTGGCTTCGGCGGTATCCTGCACGCCCGGCAGTTGCACGATGATGCGGTTGCTGCCCTGACGTTGGATGACCGGCTCGGAAACACCCAAAGAGTCGATGCGGTTACGCAGCGTATTGATGTTCTGGTCAACAGCACCATCGGCAATCAACTTGGCTTCGGTAGGAATCATGCTGACATTCATGCCAATACCCTGGTCTCCGGGCAAATCGATGGACGTCAGCGTCAGAAAGTTCTTCGCCAGCAGGGATCGCGCTTTGTTGCGGTCGGCTTCGGAGGCAAACGTGATGCGAATACCCTGAGGCGTAGAACTCACGTCATAACCGGAGATTTTGGCTTCGCGCAATGCCGCACGGATTTCCTCGGCGTAGGCATTGGTGCGCTTATCGAGCGCGGCCTGTTGGTCGACCTGCATCAGGAAGTGCACACCGCCCTGCAAATCGAGACCGAGCGTCATCGGTTGGGCGCCCAAACCACTCAGCCAGGCCGGCACCGTCGATGCCAGATTCAGTGCGGCCGTGTAGCGCGCACCGAGTTCGGGACGGATGATATCGGCGGCTTTGATCTGGTCTTCGGGATTGGCCAAACGCACCATGACATCGCCGTTTTCGACAGCGACACCAACCGGGGTGATGCCATTGCTCTTGAGCAGGGCTTCGATACGGCCGCTTAGGCCGGTTTCGAGTTCACCGCGGTTGACGCTGATCTGCACCGCCGGTTGCTGCGGATAGATATTGGGGAGGGAATAAATGACGCTGGCAAGCAGGACCACTGCGATGAGCGCATACTTCCATTTCGGAAATTCAAGCATGACGGAACCCGGAGCCTGATGGCTCTCAAAAAGGAATTAGGCAGACTTCAGGCTGCCTTTGGGCAACACCGCGGTGATGGCATTCTTCTGAACCTTGATGACCACCCCATTGGCGATTTCGATACCGACGAAGTGCTCGCCGAGATCTTCGACACGGCCGGCAACGCCGCCGGCGGCAATCACTTCATCACCTTTCGACAGGCCGGCAAGCAGCGCACGGTGTTCCTTGGCACGCTTCATCTGCGGACGGATGGCCATGAAATAGAACACGGCGAAGAACAGCACCATCATCACCAGAAGCGAGATCGGGCTACCTTGCTGGGCGGGAGCGGCCTGGGCGGCGGCCGGGGAAATGATCAAATCGAGCAGAGACATAAGATAAATCCTTGATTGAATGCGAAACAATGGGCAATTATGACATAACTGGGTGCGGCCAGCGGGCTTTTCAAGGCTGTGTACGTTGCCTGTAGAAGTCCTCACGGAACGCCGCGTAGGCATTATTTTCAATAGCTTGCCGGATTTCCTGCATCAGTTGCTGGTAGTAATACAGGTTATGGATGGTGGCCAGCATCGAGGCCAGGATTTCATTGCAACGGTCCAGGTGGCGCAGGTAGGCCCGGGTAAACCCGTGCGTGCAGGTGTAGCAACCACAGCCCGGCTCGATCGGCGATAGATCCTTTTCATAGCGGGCATTGCGGATGCGGACCTGGCCCTGATGGGTAAAGTAGTGGCCGTTGCGGGCATTGCGGGTCGGCATCACGCAATCGAACATGTCGATGCCACGGGCCACGGCTTCCACGATGTCCTCGGGTTTGCCGACGCCCATCAGATAACGCGGTTTATCTTCGGGCAACTGCGGGCAAATGGCTTCAAGGGTCTGTTCGCGCTCGTGCGCGGGTTCGCCCACGGCCAGACCGCCGACCGCATAACCGTCGAATCCGATGGCTTTCAATCCTTCGGCAGAGGCCGTGCGCAGATGCGGATACACCCCACCCTGCACGATGCCGAACAGTGCCGCATCATTGCCTTCGTGCGCCTGTTTCGAACGCTCAGCCCAACGAAGCGATAACTCCATGGATTTGCGGGCCACGATTTCCGTGGCCGGATACGGCGTGCACTCGTCGAAAATCATCACGATGTCGGAACCAAGCACGCGTTGGATCTGCATGCTTTCTTCCGGGCCGATGAAGACTTTGGCGCCATCCACCGGCGAAGCGAACATCACACCCTGCTCGGTAATCTTGCGGCGCTTGGCCAAGGACCAGACCTGGAACCCGCCGGAATCGGTCAGGATCGGTTTCTGCCATTGGGTGAAATCGTGCAAGCCCCGGTGCGCTTCAATCACTTCAAGACCCGGACGCAGATAAAGATGGAAGGTGTTTCCAAGAATGATTTCGGCACCGGTGGCGAGGATGTCCTCGGGCTTCATGGCTTTGACCGACCCGTAGGTGCCGACCGGCATGAACGCCGGGGTCTGGATGGTTCCGCGCGGGAAGCTCAGCTCGCCGCGGCGGGCCATGCCGTCCTGGCCGGTTTTGCGGAAATGCATGCGGCTCATGGTGTGGCTCCGGGATGCAGCAGCATGGCATCGCCGTAGGAAAAGAACCGGTACTGCTGGTCAACCGCATGCCGGTAAGCTGCGAAAATGCGGTCTTTGCCGGCGAAGGCCGAAACCAGCATCAGCAGGGTGCTTTCCGGAAGATGGAAATTGGTAATCAGGGCATCGATACTGCGGATCCGATATCCGGGGAAAATGAAAATCTGGGTATCGCCGGCAAACGGCTTGACCGCACCATCGACGATGGCGGTTTCCAGTGCACGCAGCACCGTGGTACCGACGGCGATGACACGGCCGCCACGGGCCTTGGTGGCCGCAATCTGGGCGCACAATTCGGCGCCCACATTCAACCATTCACTGTGCATGACATGGTCTTTCAGATTTTCCGCACGCATGGGCTGGAAGGTGCCGGCGCCCACATGCAAAGTAATGTGGCCGAGCTTTACGTCTTTGGCTTGCAGCTGCGTCAGGATCTCTTGGTCGAAATGCAGACCCGCCGTCGGCGCCGCCACCGCGCCGGCATGGCGGGCGAATACGGTTTGATACCGCGTATCGTCATCCGCATCGGCATCACGTTGGATGTAGGGCGGCAATGGCATCTTCCCGAGTCGATTGAGCACGGTTTCGACCGGCTCCTCGGTGTCAAAACGCAGACGGTAAAATTCTTCCTCACGGCCAAGCACGGTCAACAAGGTACCATCGGTCAACGTGATACCGCTCCCCGCTTTCGGGGATTTCGAGGCGCCGACCTGGGCTCGCACGCACTGGTCCGGCAAAAGACGTTCAATCAGGATTTCGACCTGGCCGCCGGTTTGCTTCTGCCCGTAGAGGCGCGCCGGAATGACGCGGGTGTCGTTGAAGATCAGCAAGTCACCGGCCTGCAACAGGTCCGGCAGCTCACGGAATTGCCGGTCCTGAAAGGGGGCGTCACCCGGAGGCACCAACAGCAGCCGAGAATCAGTGCGGTCGGGCAATGGCGCTTGGGCGATCAGCTCCGGTGGCAGATCGAAGTGGAAATCGGATTTCTTCATAAGGCTCCAAATCAGGCGCTTATTGTAGCCTAAGTCGTTGATTTCCCCATAGAGGGGGTTACGGCGGGAAAACCCGCATGATAAAATCGCGTTTTGCATAATGCTGCCCGGCAGCTGGAGCACCCCATGAGCATTCTGGATCTTCTTTCCCCGTTGCGCGCCCGTTCCGGCGCCGTCCGCACCCAGGGTCTCGACGACACCACCCTATTGCGTTTATCGGCCCAATACCCGGATCTGCTGACCGCAGCCGGTCGTGCCGCTGAGGCCTATCCGGGGCTGGCTGCGGAATTCCCGGAACTGATCGACGCCGACGAGCAGGTTCAGATTGATGCGACCCAAGCCGGCTTCGTCAATTTCTACCCGGATGACGCCATCAACCCTTATGTGGCCATCGCCGCCTGCGGCCCCTGGGTCATCACCCTCAAAGGCCGCGTGCTGCATGATTCCGGCGGCTACGGCATGCTCGGCTTCGGCCACACCCCGCAGCCGGTCATCGATGCCATGGCCAAACCGCAGGTCATGGCCAACATCATGTCGCCGAGTCTGTCCCAGCTGCGTGTGGTGCAGGCTCTGCGTGCCGAAATCGGCCACCGCCGCGGCGGCTGTCCGTACGACAAATTCCTGACCCTGAACTCGGGCTCGGAATCGGTTTCGCTGGCCGGGCGCATCGCCGACACCAACACCAAGCTCATGACCGATCCGGGCGGCCGCCACGCAGGCAAACGCGTCAAACGCATTGCCATGAAGGGCGCTTTCCACGGACGCACCGAACTGCCCTGCCTGTATTCCGATTCCTCACGCAAGGCCTACGCCGAAAATCTGGCCAGCTGGAAGCATCATGAAAACCAGCTGATCACCATCGAGCCCTACTCCATCGATGCCCTCCGGCAGGCATTCGCCGATGCCGATGCCAACGGCTGGTACATCGAAGCAATGTTCCTTGAACCCGTCATGGGCGAAGGCGATCCGGGGCGTGCCGTGCCGCCGGAATTCTATGCTGTTGCACGCGAACTGACCGCAGCGCACGGCACCTTCCTGTTGATTGACTCCATCCAGGCCGGCCTGCGCGCGCACGGCGTTCTGTCCATCGTCGATTATCCGGGTTTCGAAAATCTCGAAGCCCCGGACATGGAAACCTACTCGAAGGCACTCAACGGCGGTCAGTATCCGCTCTCGGTGCTGGCGGTGAATGCACGTGCCGCAAACACCTATGCCAAGGGCACCTACGGCAACACCATGACCACCAATCCGCGTGCCATGGACATCGCCACCACGGTACTGCGTTCACTGACTCCGGAAATCCGCACGAACGTCCGCGACATGGGCAAGGAAGCACTTGACAAGCTCAATACCCTGAAGACTGAACTTGGCGGACTGATTACGAAAGTCCAGGGTACCGGTCTGCTGTTCAGCTGTGAACTCGATCCGGCTTTCAAATGCTACGGCGCCGGATCCACCGAGGAGTTCATGCGCGAACGCGGCATCGGTGTCATCCATGGGGGTACCAATTCACTGCGTTTCACACCGCACTTCGGCATCACCAGCGGTGAACTGGATCTGGTCATCGAACACATCCGCTTCGCGCTGCTCAACGGCCCGCGCCGGAAAGAGGCCGCCGCAGCGTAATCCGCTGCCCATGCGCCTCGTCAGAAAGCCGCCGAAAGGCGGTTTTTTCTTGAACTGTTGATTTACTGGATTTGGGAATCGATCGAACCGACGATGGCGAACACCGCCATCACGATCATTGGCAGCCAAGTCAGCACCATGCCCCAGAAGCGGCCTTTCGAGTATCCGGAATTATGGCTGACGCCCCAGGCATGGATGATGCGTGAGAACAGGAAGGTGCCGCCAAGCACATGAATCAGATACGGCGGAAAACCGGTCAACTCCAGCGAGCCCAGCAGAAGCAGTGCCAGTGGCATGTATTCGGTGGCATTGGCATGCGCGCGCACGCGCATCTGCAGTTCCATGTTTTCGCCATGCCCGAGACCGATCTTGTGCTCACGCCGCCACTTGACCACACGAACGGCAAGGAGGATAACCAACAACGTGCAGAAACCGGCATACATCATTGAAATCATGGCGACGCTCCTTACAGGGGATGCGCAAGCCAGACGGCCTGTTCATCGGTGGTGGAAAACCTGCCCTTATCATCGCGCACGACCGCCGCAACGGCAATCCCCGAATCATGGGTAAAGAACAAATGGACATTGCGGGCATGCATATCGGCAAGAAATGGGCCCTTTTCATCAATCACCAGTTCGGCATTGCGGTCATAGCCCATGGTAATCGGCAGATGCACCCAGGCCCGGCCCGGAATCAGGTCCGCACAGAACACCACGCTTTCGTTAGCGCCGCGAATTTCAGCAAGCAAAAGACCGGGAGTGTGCCCATCGGAATGGTGGAAGCGCACGGCTTCGCCCAGCGCCGGCGTGGTATCGCCGGACACCAGTTCCAGTCGGCCACTGGCGACCAGCAAGGCATTGAGCTCGGGCACAAAACTGGCCCGGTCACGCGGATGCGGATGCTGGGCGCGCTGCCAGTGCTCGGCACCGACCACGAATACAGCATTCGGGAATAACAAACGCAACGGCTGTCCCTCTTGCCATGGCGCCAACAGGCCGCCGGCATGATCGAAATGTAGATGCGACAGCACCACCACATCGATATCGGCATCACTCAGCCCGATACGGGCGAGCTCATCCAGCAACACATGTCCGGCTTCCTGAATACCATAGCGTTCACGCAGTTTCGGTTCGAAGAACGCGCCGACCCCGGTTTCGAACAGCACCCGCTTGCCGTTGATGCCCTCCACCAGTAGCGCGCGGCAGGCCAGGTCAATGCGGTTCAGATCATCGACGTCGACCCATTTCTCCCACATCGCTTTCGGGGCGTTACCGAACATGGCGCCGCCATCGAGCTTTTGTGAATTTCCCAACAGGGACCAGGCTTTCATGGCTTCACCTTTAATTTTAATTCGACAACTTTTCCCGAGCCGACCGGATTGCGCGGATCGCTGCCGGTACTCAGCAGGTTGCCGGATTTGTCCCAACTGACGGTCTGCAGATTGCCCCAGGTGTCGCTGGAGCGTCTGCCATCCGTTGCATCTTCCGGAGTATTCACCGTATGCCCCATCGCGCGCAGTGCCGCCACCACATCGGCCGGCAGCGCATTGCGCTCGGTCGAAAGAGCATCCGGCATCCACTGGTGGTGGTAGCGCGGCAAGGCCGCAACCGATTGTGCATCGAGCCCATCGGCATAACCGAGCGCACCCAGCAGAACCATGGTGATGATCCGGCTGCCGCCCGGCGAGCCGAGCACCGCCACACGGTCTTTCGACTCCATGAAGGTCGGCGTCATCGAACTGAGCATGCGCTTGCCGGCTTGCGGCGCATTGGCTTCATAGCCCATGACTCCGAAGGCATTGGGCGTTCCGGACTTCAGGGCAAAATCATCCATTTCGTTATTGAGCAGAACACCGGTTCCCGGCGGAATCAGGCCGGAGCCGAACAGCAGGTTGACCGTCTGGGTTCCCGCGACCCGGTTGCCCTCGGCATCGATGATGGAAAAGTGCGTGGTGTCCTCGTCCTCCAACGGGGTCTGGCTTCCGGACAGCAAGTCACTTGGCGTCGCTTTGCCGGGATGAATGGTGGCGCGCAGTCCTGCGGCATATTCGGGACTGACCAAAGTGCGCTGCGGCACCTTCACGAAATCCGGATCACCGAGATAAAAAGTCCGATCACGGAAGGCGCGGCGCATGGCTTCGGTCACCAAGTGGGTGCGCTGGGTCTGTGTCAGCGACTTGAGATCCCAAGGCTCCAGCATCTGCAACATCTGTGCCAGAGCGATACCGCCGGATGACGGTGGCGGCGCAGTAACAATCTGCCAGCCATCATATTCGAAACGGATCGGCGTGCGTTCACGGATACGGTAGGCGGAAAGTTCCTGTGCACTCCACTCGCCGCCCTCGGCCTTGACGCCGGCCAACAACTTGGAGGCGACCTCGCCTTTGTAGAATCCGTCATGACCTTTCGCCGCCAGCAACTCGAGGGTTCTGGCCAGATCAGGCTGGCGCAGCACTTCGCCCTCAGTAGGCGGGGTTCCGTCTGCCAGAAAAACCCCGCGGGTTCCGGAGTAACGCTCCATCACTTCACGGCGGGCGCTGTAACCGTTGGCCAAGCGGGCATAGACCGGAAAACCGTCACGGGCGATGCGGATGGCTGGGGCCAGAGAAACCGCCAGCGGAAGGCGTCCGTAATTTTTTGCCAGATGCACGAGGCCGGCTGGCAGACCAGGAATGCCTGCTGACCATGGGCCATTCGTTGCACGGTCACGATTCAAGCCGCCTGCGGCATCCAGATATTTATCGGGGGTTGCCGAGACCGGCGCGGTTTCGCGGGCATCGATGAAATGGTCGCGGCCGTTCTTTGCTTCGTGCAGCAGGAAGAATCCTCCGCCGCCGAGACCCGAACTGATCGGCTCGACCACGGAAAGCGTCGCCGAAACTGCAACGGCCGCATCGAAGGCGTTGCCGCCCTTGGCCAATATTTCCAATCCGGCATCGGTCGCCAAATAATGCGCAGATGCCACGGCATGCTGATGTGGCGCCGAAGGCGGCGGGACTTTGGCCACCAACAAGCCCGGCAGCAACAGGAAGACCAGCAACAGATAGCGGGATTTCATGCACTTTCTTCCTGAAGGCGAAGGAGTTTCAGCAACAACTGCTGCTCGGTTTCCGGATGGGCCGGATCCTTGTCGATGCATTCAACCGGACAGACCACCACGCACTGGGGCTCATCGAAATGACCGACACATTCGGTGCAGCGTTCGGGATGAATGATATAAATTTGTTCACCCTGGGTAATGGCCTGATTCGGGCAGGCCGGTTCACAGACATCGCAGTTGATGCACAGGGAGTTGATCAGGAGTGCCATAGTTCTAAACCAAAGCGGCCCGGCAAAGCCGAGCCGCGTTAGTGGATGTCGTATCGATTACTGGACTTCTTCAAACAGGAAACCGCCGCCGGCGGCTTCGACCGAGGCTTTCACGCGCTCGGCATCTTCCGATTTGCCGATAAACAGCACGTGCGAGCCGCTCAATGCGGTCGGGACGGCACCGGTGAAGGCTTCGACGATGAAATCGGCCATGGTTTTGCTGTCCGGGGAACCGAACACCAGCAGATTGCCCTTGGTCACGGTACGTTCGATGGCCGGCTTGACCACATCCATCTGGCGGCTATAGGGGCTGGAGACTTCCGGGTTCTTCGGATCGTTGTCGGCCGTCTTGCTGTCCATCGGCAGGAAGTACGGAATAATACGGTCGCTGATCACTTCCTGGTATTCCGGTTTGACCGCGACCGAGCTGAGGTATTGTTTCCAGGCAGCGCTGTCCTGGGTGGTCGGAACCGCAACCACGGCCGGTGCGGCGGCTTTGCTTTCTTCTTCTTCTTTCTTTCCGCAGCCCGACAGGGCCAGAGTCAGGACCAGGACGGAAGCAGTGATGATTTGACGAGACATAGGAACTCCTCAGGTTAATGTGTTGTGGATTGTTTCCATTTTGCCGCCAACGCCGACTGCACGTTGGCCGGGACGAACTCGGAGACATCGCCGCCCAGACGCGCCACTTCGCGCACCAAGGACGATGAAATGAAACTGAACTGCTCGGACGGCGTCAAAAAAACGGTTTCGGCACCGGGTATCAGGTGGCGGTTCATGCTGGCCAGCTGGAATTCATACTCGAAATCCGAAACCGCACGCAGTCCACGCAACAGGACACCGGCTTTGACTTCATCGACAAAGCGTGCGAGCAATCCATTGAAACCGACCACTCGGATATTGGCGTAATCGCGGAGCGAATGCTCGGCCATTGCAACACGCTCATCCAGGCTGAAAACCGGTGTTTTGTTCGGGCTCTGCGCCACGGCCAGGATCACCGTATCAAACAGCACCGCGGCCCGTACGACCAAATCGACATGGCCGTTGGTAATCGGGTCGAAGGTGCCGGGATAGACCGCTGTCCGGTAGGTATTTGGGCGCATGCAGGGCTCGAATCGGTGACCGCCGATAGTGTATCAGCCTATCGCCGTTTTATGCCATTGCGCCAGCAAATACTTGGAATGTTTGGATTTTCCGCTTTTATATGGCACCAGGCCGGCCGGTAGAATCACTTCATCATCCACGGCCGTTTCCATATACAGCCAGGCGCCGTCGGAAAGTAGAGGCAACAGCAGTGGCCAGATCTGAGGCCACAGCGCGCTGGCAAAGGGCGGATCGAGGAAGACCCCGTCAAAATGTTGGCCGATGGTGGCCCCTAGCCAGGACAAGGCATCAGTCTGGATGATATGCATGCCGGCAACCTTCAGGCGCTCCTGACTGGCGCGAAGACTTTCGGCGGCGGCGGCATCGCGCTCGAGCAGAACCACCTCAGCGGCACCACGGGACGCCGCTTCAAAACCAAGTGCGCCGGATCCGGCAAAAGCATCCAGCACCCGTCGGCCTGCTATTTTCATGGCCAGCCAGTTGAACAGGGTCTCGCGGGTGCGGTCGGGCGTCGGACGCAGGCCGTCACGTGCCGGCACCGGCAACTTCGAGCCACGCAGCGTACCGGCTATAATGCGGACATGGCCCTGCCCTGTTGTTTGCACGCATCGCCCCCATCTCTTTGTTGTCTCCGCTTATTGTGACGCAGAATCGCCTTATGTTCGATTTTTTGAAAAAAAAGCCAAAAACTGAACCCGGTAAACCGGAAGGCATCGCCGAAGGCGATGGCCAGGAAATCGTCCTCAGTACGCCGGAAGCGGTCAAGCAGACAGTCGGAAAAAGTCTTTTTGCCCGTACCTTCGGCAGTCTGTTCTCGCGCAATCCGAAACTCGACCCCGATTTCCTCGATGAGCTGGAAACCGCACTCATCACGGCCGATGTCGGCGTACGTGTCAGCGGCGAAATCATGATGGATGTGCGCAAGCGCTTCAAAGCGCGCGAGTATCCCGATACCGACGCCTTGCTCGATAATCTGCGTCAGCGCCTGCTTGCCATTCTCGAACCGATCGCGCAGCCGCTGCGGATCGACCCGGCGGCCAAACCCTTCGTGCTGTTGACCGTTGGCGTCAATGGCGTCGGTAAAACCACCACCATCGGCAAACTGGCCCGGCGCCTGCAAGGCGAAGGCCATAGCCTGATGCTGGCCGCCGGCGACACCTTCCGGGCCGCTGCGGTCGAGCAGCTGCAGATCTGGGGTGAGCGCAATGGCGTTGCCGTCATCGCACAAGGGCAGGATGCCGATCCGGCCTCGGTGGCCTTCGATGCCTACCAGGCGGCGCGCTCGCGCGGTTTCGACATCCTCATCGCGGACACTGCAGGCCGTCTTCATACGCAGACGCATTTGATGGCGGAACTGGCCAAGATCAAACGCGTGATCGCCAAAATCGATGCTGACGCGCCCCATGAAGTGCTGCTGGTCATCGATGGCACCACCGGGCAGAATGCCATCAACCAGTGCCGTGCTTTCCACGAGGCAGTCGGAGTTACCGGCTTGGTCGTGACCAAGCTCGATGGCAGTGCCAAAGGTGGCGTGCTGTTTGCCCTGGCCCGCGAATTCGGCATTCCAATCCGTTTCATCGGCCTGGGTGAAAAACCGGAAGATCTGCGTGAATTCGATCCTGTGGCCTATGTCGACGGTCTGCTGCCGCAGCATCGGTAAATGAGCCCCCCCGCTTTCGCATCCCGGCTGCGGGCATGGCATCAAAAACACGGTCGGCATGATCTGCCCTGGCAGCATCCACGCACGCCTTACCGGGTCTGGCTTTCAGAAATCATGCTGCAGCAGACCCAGGTCCAGACGGTCATCCCCTACTTCGAAAACTTTCTGGAACGCTTTCCGGATTTGCCGGATCTGGCGGTAGCGCCCGCCGATGCGGTCATGAATGCCTGGGCCGGGCTTGGCTACTACTCGCGCGCGCGCAATCTGCATAAAGCCGCGCAGTGGTGCATGATCCATCACAACGGCCACTTGCCAGAGGATTACGACGCGCTTCTGGCACTGCCCGGCATCGGTCGCTCCACGGCCGGCGCCATTCTCAGCCAGGCCCATGGCTCCCGTCATGCCATCGTCGATGGCAATGTGAAACGGGTGTTGACCCGTTACTTCGCCATCGCCGGCGATGCCAGCAGCAGCGCTGTCGACAAGCAACTCTGGCAACTGGCGGAATCCTTGCTGCCCGAATCGCACATGGCCGATTACAGCCAGGCCATCATGGATTTGGGTGCCACGGTCTGTACGAGCCGAAAACCGCAATGCACAACCTGCCCGCTTGCAGCGGACTGCCTCGCTTTGGCGCAAGGCAATGTCCTGGACTATCCGGGGCGCAAGCCGGCGAAATCGATTCCCGAACGCGAAACCCATGTCCTGCTTTTACGTTCGCGCTCCGGCGAGATCTTGCTCGAGCAGCGCCCGGACAAAGGTATTTGGGGTGGACTGTATTCCCTGCCGGAAGCCAGCGATGCCGATCAGGCACAGGCAAGGGCCGTCGGCTTGATCACCGCCAAGAGCCCTGCGCCGATTTCGCTGCCGGCCTTTGCGCATACCTTCAGTCATTTCCGGCTGACCATTCATCCGCTGCTCTGGGATGCATGCACGGCGAAATCACAAATCAGGGATAATGCCTCCATACGCTGGGCAGCGCCGGATGAATTGCGCCAACTCGGGTTGCCTGCCCCCATTCAAAAACTGCTGAAGAGACTGCCATGAGCCGAACCGTTTATTGTGTAAAAACCGGCATTGAAACGGAAGGACTGGATTTCGCGCCTTGGCCCGGCGATCTCGGCAAGCGGGTTTTCGAAAACATCGGCAAGGCCGCATGGGCCGACTGGCTGACTCACCAGACCATGCTGATCAATGAAAACCGCCTATCTCCGTTGGATCCGAAACACCGCGCTTTTCTGCAGGAGGAAATGCAGAAGTTCCTGTTCGAGGGCGGTGCCGAGAAACCCGAGGGCTATACACCGGTCTGAATCAGGGACTGGACTTGGCCGCCTTAGCGGCTTCCCGCTCGGCTTTCTGGGTGGCCTTCATTGCTTTCACATCGACCGGCCGGATTTCCAGAATCTGGCAGCTGCGTCCGCCGATGCGCAATGCGTCGAATTTGGCGCTAAGCGACGATGTTTTGTTATCAACGCCGATGGCCATGGCGGTCGGTAGATCCGGACAGAAATCCTCGATTTCAACCAGGTAAGCGCGGTTCATGGATTCATACAGCAAAAGGGTGTGGCGGCCCAGCGGCTCAAAGTCGTAACTGCGCGCGAACGGTACGCTGGATTTCGGTTCACTGGCGAATCGTGTCACGAATTCAAGGCGTTGCTCCATTTTCGTCAAGCGTTCGGTCTTGCGGTCTTGGGCGCCTGCAGTCGTGGCAATTGCTGTAATAAGCAACAGCATCCATTTCAGTCTCATGGCAGACTCCTCGTTTCTCGGTTTAGACCTTCCAACCCTAGCAAAAACGGCAGATTTCCGCCATGTACCCTGCTCTGTCATTCAGGGATGCGTCAGCCGGGCGGACTTGCGGAAAACGACCCAAGGCACTACAATAGCGGTCTGAAAGTGCATGCACTTCGGCCAATTAGCTCAGTTGGTAGAGCAAGGGATTGAAAATCCCTGTGTCCTTGGTTCGATTCCGAGATTGGCCACCATCCATGAAAAACCCCGCCTCGGCGGGGTTTTTCGTTGCATGCCTCAGAATCAGAAGCGCATGCCGAAAGAAACATAATAATTGCGTGGCAGGCCATAGTAGGCGGTCTGAATGCCGGCGATGCCGGAGAACTCCTGGGCATCGGTTCGGTAAACCTCATCGGTCAGGTTTCTTACGCCACCACGGACAGACCACCGGCCGTCCGAGGAATCCCAGTGCGTGTAGAAGCCGACCAGTGCGTAGGAGCCCTGACGCAGACCCGGAGCGTTATCCACCGAAAGCCAGGTTTCGCTGCGGTAGGAGACATCGGCGCTGAAAGAAACCAGGCTGTTGTCCCGGAACGCATGTGCGTAGGTCATGGCGAGACGGGCGGTGAAGTCCGGTGAAAACGGCACATGCTGATGGGATCCCGGCGGAATGCGCGGATCGGTGAATTTATCGAACTGTGCGTCCTGCCAGCCGAACTCACCCGACATCACAAAATTCTCGGTGAATTTCGCGGAGCCTTCGAACTCGATGCCTTTGATTGTGGTTTTCTCGACGTTCAACACGGGAAAAGCGAAAGTCGGCAGGAAGTTTTCCGGGTCCTGGACTTCGGAAACACGCGCCTGGAAGTCTTCATAGCTGCTGTGGAACACAGCGAATCGGCCGGTATAGAAGCCGTCCTCGGACTGCAACTTCAGACCAGCCTCATAGGACCAGACATATTCAGGACGATAGGTTTCCGGAATGACCGTGGATCGGCCATTGAAACCGCCGGACTTGAAGCCGCGGGTTGCCGAAACATAGGCCATGCTGTTTTTGCTGAAGGCCTTCTGGATGGAGGCCGTTGGGGTCCAGGCCGCCCAGTCATCGCTGACGCTGAATGCGGCATCCGGGTCACGATTGCCGAGCGTGTCGGAAAAGTAAGATGTGGTGCGGGAGTAATCCTTGCTGTCCTTGCTGTAACGCACGCCAGCCGACATTTCCCAGCCGTCCTTGAACTCCCAGTTACCGGTGGCGAAGAAGGCCATGCTCTTGTTCTGCAAATCATCGTCGGAAGTGCGGAGGAAGCTGATCGGATCACCGAAGAACTTCAGAAAATCATCGGAATTGGAGACTTGGCTCGAGGGCACCTACTCGTCCATATAATACAGACCGAACACACCGTTGAAGTTGCTGCCGTTGTCATAGTGCAGGTTCAATTCCTGGCTGAGTTGCTTCTGGTCGAATGTCAGGAAAATATCGGCCAGCTGATATTCCGACCCGTCCATATCGATGTAGGAATCGACATCGAGGGTGCGGTAGCCCGTAATCGAATGCAATTCCAGCTCCGGCGTCAGATCCCACTTCATGCTGACGGAAATACCCTGTTGGGTCAGATCCTGACCTTCATTGCCGGCAAACGAGGTGCTGGATTTGAAATCATATTCCCCGGTCGGCGGCGCGACCAGCCGGCTGTAGGGATTGAAATTGACGGGGTCATTGAACAATGCAAACCCCAAATGCTCTCCGTGAACATGAAATCCTGAAACACAATACAGTCCGACCGAACAGGACCTACGGCGACCTGCCGACATGCTTCATACAATAGTCCGAGTTGGCGAAAACTGCAAGCCGGACAAGCCGTTAGATGGTTTGACCGCCTCGGTAAAGCACCTCGGGAACCCGGAGGAGACCGGTTGGTCAGAACCCTCGACGGACTCGTCACATTGCCTCAGATGCGGCGATGGTATGATTTGAGTCCAAAGACAGGAAATTTACATGCCAAGATTCATTGCAAGTGCCCTCGCCCTGTTGTTGCTGCTCGTCGGCTGCGCCAGCGGTCCGACCATCCGATATTTTCCACCTCAGGCTTCGTTGAAGGAGCTGAAACAGCAGCCCGATGGCCAATGGCTGGCCCAGATCCGTGTCCAGAACTTCAGTACCGGCGCGATGGATTTCAGCGAGATCCGTCTGAAAATCCAGATCCAGGACGGAGGTTGGGCTGAACTCAGCGGTCCGGCAAGCCTCAACATCGGGGCAAGCAATGCCGAGGTTCTGAGTCTAAGCGTGCCTTTCAGTCCGGACACCCTCCAAGCCATCCGGGAGCGGCAGGATAAAACACAACCGCTGCGCTACCGTATTGAAGGCAGTCTTCGCAGCCGTGATCCCAACCGCACCTATCCGCTGACCTACGACGGCCGGTTGAATCCCGCCCCCGGCCTTGCCGGCGTCTACCGATAACCCTCCAGACCACTTATGAACACCTACAAAGCCCCGCTGAAAGACATGAAATTCGTGCTGTTCGATGTGCTGAACGCCGAAAAAGCCTATGCCGATCTGAACTTCGCCAATGCAGACCGCGAACTGCTCGATGCCGTACTGGAAGAGGCGGCGAAATTTGCGGAATCGGTGCTCGCACCGCTTAACGGCAGTGGCGATGAGGAAGGCTGCCACCATGACCAGACTACAGGTGCCGTGCGCACTCCTGCGGGATTCGCCGAAGCCTACCGGCAGTTCGTCGACGCCGGCTGGAACGGGTTGAGTGCTCCGGAAGCCTTTGGTGGCCAAGGCCTGCCGGAAAGCATCGCCTGCGCCTTCAAAGAAATGATCGATGCCGCCAATCTCAGCTGGGGCGCTTATCCGTTGCTGTCGCACGGCGCCGTTGAAGCGCTGAAACATTATGGCGATAGCTGGCAACAACAGGTCTTTCTCAACAACATCGTGGCCGGCCGCTGGACCGGCACCATGTGCCTGACCGAGCCGCATTGCGGTTCCGACCTGGGGCTGTTGAAAACACGGGCCGCGCCGAATGCGGACGGCACCTATGCGATTACCGGAACAAAGATCTTCATTACCGGCGGCGAACACGATTTCACCGACAACATCATCCATCTGGTGCTGGCGCGTCTGCCCGATGCGCCGCCCGGCGTTAAAGGTATTTCGCTGTTCATTGTCCCGAAAATCGATGTCGATGCCGATGGCAGCCCGCTCCAGCCAAATGCCGTCCGTTGCGGATCAATCGAGCACAAGATGGGCATCAAGGGTTCGGCCACCTGCGTGATGAATTTCGACGGTGCCCGCGGCTGGTTGATTGGCGAGGCGAACCGTGGCTTGAATGCGATGTTCATCATGATGAATTCCGCCCGCATCGCGGTTGCCCTGCAAGGACTTGGCCTGATCGACCGGGCTTACCAGAACGCCCTCGCCTACGCCAAGGATCGCCTGCAGATGCGCGCGGCCACAGGCGCAGCGTTTCCGGAAAAACCGGCCGACCCGATCATCGTGCACCCCGACGTACGACGCATGCTGCTGACCTGCAAAGCGCTGGCCGAGGGAGGACGCTGCCTGGCCTACCAGGCCACCCTGCAGATCGACCGTGTCGATCATGCGCTCACTGCCGAAGAAAAAGCCGATGCCGAAATGATGCTGGGTTTTCTGACTCCCATCGTGAAAGCGGCGCTGACCGAATGGGCCAATGAATGCACCTACCATGCCCTGCAATGCTTTGGCGGTCATGGCTATGTACGCGAATGGGGCATGGAGCAGCTGGCACGCGACGCGCGCATCACCACCATCTACGAAGGTACCACCCAGATCCAGGCACTCGACCTGCTCGGCCGCAAGACCCTGCATACCGGCGGCGCCGGCATGAAGCGTTTCATCGGACAGATCGAAGCATTCTGTTGCGCCAATCCCGACAGTGAGTTCCTGCCGGCACTGCAATCCTCGGCCCGCCTGTGGTCGGAGATCAGCGTGGAAATCGGTGCAGCTGCCAAAGACGATCCGGATGCACTGGGTTCAGCCGCCTTCGATTACCTGTTCCTGTCGGCATACGTCTGTCTGGCGTACTGGTGGGCGGAAATGGCCCGCGTTGCCGTGGCGAGCGGCGATGCCGAACTGGCCCGCTCAAAAATCGAGACCGCGCGTTTTTATTTCGAGCGCATTCTGCCCCGGACATTGCAACATGCCGCCGCCATCCGCAGTGGCAGCCGGAGCCTGATGGCGATGGACAGCGCCCTGTTCTGATACAACGGATTGGAAACGAAAAAAGAGCCGCAATGCGGCTCTTTTTTCGTTGGTCGGGACGGCGGGATTCGAACCCACGACCCTTTGCCCCCCAGGCAAATGCGCTACCAGGCTGCGCTACGCCCCGTTCAAGCTCACATTATAACGCAAGGCACCTGACTCAGCCGAGCAGCCGCAGGATTTCTTCAAGATCGGTCTTCAAGGCCTGAACGGCATGGGCATCGATCGACGCCGCCTGCTCCCGGCGGCCACCGCCTTCAAGGCGCAAACGCGCACCGCCGATGGTATAGCCCTGATGATAGAGAAGATCGCGGATCTCACGCACTTTGAGCACATCATGATGCTGGTAATAGCGGCGGTTGCCACGGCGTTTGACCGGATTCAAGGTCTCGAATTCGGTTTCCCAATAGCGCAGGACATGCTGTTTGACATCGCACAGCACACTGACCTCACCGATGGTGAAGTAGCGTTTTGCCGGTATCGGCGGGAGTTCCTTATTGCTGCCCGGATCCAGCATAATTTTCCACGCGCTCTTTCAGTTTCTGGCCAGGACGGAAGGTTACCACCGTACGCGCGGTAATCGGTATTTCTTCACCCGTTTTGGGGTTACGGCCCGGACGCTGGTTCTTGCGGCGCAGATCGAAATTGCCGAAGCCCGAAAGCTTCACCTGACGTCCGGATTCCAGCGCACCGCGCAGGGTGTCGAAGAACAAATCGACGAATTCTTTTGCTTCACGCTTGTTGAGTCCGACTTCTTCGAACAAACGATCCGCCATTTCAGCTTTGGTCAATGCCATAAAAATAAACCTCTGTATCGATATTAAACTCAGCCGCGCAACACGGCTTGGCAGTCGTTGGCCAATGACGCCAGCACCTTGGAAATCGATGTTTCGATTTCCGAGTCGTTTAGAGTGCGCGAATATTCATGCAAAATCAAGCCTATAGCCAGACTTTTTGATGCATCTGGCAAACCGGCGCCGCGATAGACGTCGAAAAGCACCGTGGACTGGAGACGCTCACCGAGCGTTTTCCGCACGCAGGCCTCGATTTCAGCCCAAGCGACCGACTCCGGAACCACCAGCGCCAGATCGCGCCGGACGCTGGGGAAACGCGATACCGGCATCGCCGATGGCAAAGCGCGCGGCAGGATGGCCGATAAATCCAGCTCGAAGGCATAGACATCTCCCGGCAGATCCAGCGCCTTGTTCAACGCGGGATGCAGCGCGCCGACATGACCGATGTCCTTGCCGGCCACCGTAATGACGGCGGAGCGACCCGGATGCAGGTAGGCCGCATGTGCCGGCCGGTAATCGGCCACGAAGCCAAGACGAGCCAGGGCCGCATCGACCGCGGCACGGGCATCATAGAAATCGACCGCGGCCGGTTTGGCGCTCCATTGCTCGGCCAGGGCCGGGCCGCACAGCACAGCGGCGGCACATTGGCGTTCCAGCGGAGCCTCATTGTCTTGGGCTGTGAACACCCGACCGATCTCAAACAGGCGCAGACGGGTCTGTTGACGGGCGGCATTGGCGGTCAGGGTACTGACCAGTCCCGGCAACAGCGAGGTACGCATCACGGCCAACTCGGCGCTGAGCGGATTGGCCAAAGCCAGTGCGCCGGACTGCAACTGCCAGGTGTCCAGCACCGCGGCGTCCACGAAGGCGTAATTGATGGTTTCTTGGATATCCAGCGCAATCAGCTGACTGCGCAGGGCCGATTCATCCAAGGCCGACTCGCTGCAGGCCACCAACGGCACTTCACCGCTGGGGGTGCGCATTGGAATCTGATCGTAACCGACGATGCGGGCAATTTCCTCGATCAGGTCTTCTTCGATGGCGATATCGAAACGACGGCTCGGCGCAGTCACCTGCCAGCCATCGGCGACAGCCGTGACCTGCATGCCCAGTGCGAGCAGAATCTGTTGGACCCGGGCGTCATCCACGGCAATGCCCAGAACGCGGGCCAAACGTTGGCGGCGCAGCAGGACCGGAGCCGCAATGGCGATATGTTCAGGCGATTCAATCTGGACCACCGGACCGGCTTGACCACCGAGGATTTCAAGAACCAAGGCGCTGGCACGCTCGAGCGCGAGTGCCGGCAGTGCCGGATCTACACCACGTTCAAACCGGTGCGAGGCATCGGTATGCAAGCCCAGCTTGCGGGCACGGCCGATGATGGATTCCGGGGCGAAATGGGCGCTTTCAAGAAAGACTCGGGTCGTGTCTGCGCCGACACTGGTGTCCTGACCACCCATGACGCCGGCGACGGCGATGGCGCGGTCGGCATCGGTAATCACGGTGAATTCGGGGGACAATTCAGCCTGTTTGCCGTCCAGCAACATGCAGGTTTCACCGGCAAGGGCACGACGGACACCGATTGCACCGGCAAGCTTGTCGGCATCGAAGGCGTGCATCGGCTGACCGAGCTCGAGCATCACGAATTGGGTGATATCGACCAAGGGCGACAGCGGCCGGATGCCCGAACGCCTCAAGGCCTCGCTCATCCACAAGGGCGTAAGGGCAGCGGGATTCAGGCCTTCGATGACGCGGCCGCAGTAACGTGGACAGTCCTTATCGGCAGCAACGCTGACGGCGATGCGACTGTCCGAGGTGACCGGCACTTCCGGAATCGCCATCGGTACCACACGGGTCTGCAGGGCTGCCGCCAAATCGAAGGCAATGCCGCGGATGGAAAAACAATCGGCGCGATTGGGCGTCAGTTTAAGCTCGAAGCGCGCATCCGGCAGACCCAGGTAATCGGCCAGCGCCGTGCCGACCGGCGCATCCGACGGCAACTCGAGCAATCCGGAAGCATCGGCATCGATGCCGAGCTCTTTGGCGGAACACAGCATGCCGGCCGAATCGATACCGCGCAGCTTGGTGGCCTTGATGGCGAAGACGCCGGGAAGTTCGGCGCCGATCTGCGCCAAGGGCGCCTTCAGACCGGCACGGGCATTGGGTGCGCCGCAGACGATCTGCACGGTGCCGCTGCCGGTCGCGACATGGCAGACGCTCAGACGATCCGCTTCGGGATGTTTTTCAAGCGAGAGGATTTCGGCTACGACCACGCCGGTCAGTGCGGCACCGATCGGTGTATCTTCCTCAACCTCCAGACCGATTGCGGTCAGGTAAGCCGAAAGCGCGTCATGACCGGCATCGGTTTGTACATGTTGTCGGAGCCAGTTTTCAGGAAACTTCATATCTCATCAATCCATAGCGTGCGCCAAGGCGCACCGTCAATCAGGCGAATTGCTTCAGGAACCGGGTGTCGTTTTCAAAGAAGCTGCGCAGATCATTCACGCCGTAACGCAACATGGCGAAACGCTCGATGCCCAAGCCGAAGGCGAAGCCGGTATAGCGCTCCGGGTCGATGCCGCAGCTGCGCAGCACGTTCGGATGCACCATGCCGCAGCCGAGCACTTCCAGCCAGCGGGTACTGCCATCGGGCTGTTTCCAGGCGATATCCACTTCCGCCGAGGGCTCGGTGAACGGGAAATAGCTCGGCCGGAAACGCATCTCGAAATCCTGCTCGAAGAACGCGCGCACGAAAGCCGCGAGTGTGCCTTTCAGATCGGCGAAGCTGGAGGTCTCGTCAATCAGCAGGCCTTCCATCTGATGGAACATCGGGGTATGGGTCTGGTCGGAATCGGAGCGGTAGACCTTGCCCATGGCAATCATGCGCAGCGGCGGCTTGTTGTCCTTCATGAAACGCACCTGCACGCCGGAGGTGTGGGTGCGCAGCAGATGGCCGCTCGGAAAATAGAAGGTGTCGTGCATGGCGCGCGCCGGATGATGCGGCGGGAAATTCAGCGCTTCGAAATTATGCCAGTCGTCTTCGACTTCCGGCCCTTCGGCCGTTTGATAGCCCAGACGCGAGAAGATTTCGCTGATGCGCTCCAGGGTTTTACTGACAGGATGCGCGTTGGCCGGCAAAAGGCCGCGACCCGGCTGTGTCACATCGATGCGTTCGGAAGCCAGGCGCCGATCCAGCGCGACCTGTTCCAGCTGCAGCTTACGCACGGCAATGGCCTCGGCCACGGCATCCTTGGCGCGGTTAATGGCCTCACCGGCCGATTTGCGTTCGTCCGGCGCCAGCGCGCCGAGCTGCTTGAGCTGCAGGGTGATTTCACCCGACTTGCCGAGCAAGGTAACGCGCAATGCGTCCAACGCATCGAGGCTTCCGGCATCGGCGATCTGTTGCAGGGCCTTTGCGGTCAATTGATCGATTGTGCTCATCGGATTCCAGAGGGAATTTCAAATGAAAACGGGGAAGGACTTGCGCCCTTCCCCATTGTCGGTTTCAGCCCTGCTCGCGCAAAGCGTCAAACGTACAATCAGGCCGCGAGGGCGCTCTTGGCCTGCTCGGCGATTTTGGCGAAAGCGGCGGCATCATGGATCGCGATGTCGGCGAGCGCCTTGCGGTCCAGCTTGATGTTGGCTTTCAGCACGCCATTCATGAAGCGGCTGTAGCTCAGACCGTTGATGCGGGCAGCCGCATTGATGCGGGTGATCCACAGGCTGCGGAACTGACGCTTACGCTGCTTACGGCCGATGTAGGCGTATTGGGCGGCTTTGGTGACGGCCTGCTTGGCGACGCGGAAGACCTTACGGCGTGCGCCGTAGTAGCCTTTGGCCAGCTTCAGGATTTTCTTGTGTCGGGCGTGTGCGGTAACACCACGTTTGATTCGTGCCATGGTTCAATCCTCCTTAGAGATAGGGCAGCATGCGGTCCAAACGGCCGGCGTCTTCGGCGCGGACGTGATTCGTCTGGCGCAGATTGCGTTTGCGTTTGGTCGCTTTCTTGGTGAGGATGTGGCTACGGTTGGCGTGGCCGCACTTGTATTTTCCGGATGCCGTCTTGCGGAAGCGCTTGGCGGCCGCCCGGTTGGTCTTGATTTTATTCTTGGCCATTGGGGGATGATCCTTTTCGGTGGTTAACTGACCAGGCGATGGCTTGCGCCATGCTTTCCGTCCTGCCTGTGTCGCGAGTGGACGCTTGCGCGTCCGATGTCCAATTGCGCTACCCGAAGGCTGCGGCTGCGCGGCCGCTTGGCGAACCAATAGCCGAGCATTATGACCGGTTTTTCGGGTTCGGGCAAGCCAAATCGAACTAAAAATGAATGAAAACCGGCTGTTAGCCGGTTGTATTGAGGGGAAAATCAAGGAAAGGCGGCCGAAACCGCCCGTCGGCTCATTTTTTCTTCGGAGCAATCATCATGATCATCTGCCGGCCTTCCAGGCGCGGGCGCGACTCGATGACGGCTTCTTCGACCAGATCGGTCTCGATGCGTTTGGCCATTTCGACACCCAACTCCTGGTGCGACATTTCGCGGCCCTTGAAGCGGATGTTCACTTTGACCTTGTCACCCTCTTCCAGGAAGCGGCGGACATTGCGCAGTTTGATGCTGTAATCGCCGACGTCGGTGGTGGGGCGGAATTTGACTTCCTTGATTTCGACCACTTTCTGCTTCTTCTTGGCGGCTGCGGCTTTCTTCTGCAGCTCGAAGCGGTATTTGCCGTAATCCATGACGCGGCAGACCGGTGGATCCTGGTTGGGCTGGATTTCAACCAGATCCATGCCGGACTCTTCGGCGAGCGCGATGGCTTCGTCACGTGTCAGGACGCCGACCATCTCGCCGTCGGCACCGATGACGCGGACGCGCGGGACGCGGATTTCGTGGTTCTTGCGGTTACCTTTTTCTGAAACGGGCGTATTGATTAGTCAATCCTCTTGGGGAAATGGGCCCACGGCTCAGTGCCGCGGGGTTTCTGCGTGCAGGCGTTCAATGAAGGCGTCGAGACTCATGACCCCCAGATCCTCCCCCGAACGGGTCCGTACTGCAACCTGTCCGTTCTCCTTCTCGCGGTCGCCGACCACCAGCAGATAGGGTACCCGTTGCAGGGTATGCTCGCGGATTTTATAGCCGATCTTCTCATTACGCAAATCCTTGGCGGCCCGGAAGCCTTTCCCGAGCAAGGCCTGCTGCACGGAATCAACGAAATCGGCCTGGGCATCGGTGATGTTCATGACCACCGCCTGCACCGGTGCCAGCCAGGTCGGCAGGGCGCCGGCATGGCTTTCGATCAGGATACCGATGAAGCGCTCCATGGAGCCGACAATGGCCCGATGCAACATGACCGGATGACGCTTGCTGGAGCTTTCATCGATGTATTCGGCGCCAAGACGTTCGGTCATCATGAAATCGACCTGCATGGTGCCGACCTGCCAGCCGCGGCCGATGGAATCACGCATGTGGTATTCGATCTTCGGACCGTAGAAGGCGCCCTCGCCCGGCAGCTCCTGCCACTGCACGCCGCAGGCGCCCAGCGCGGCACGCAACGCATGCTCGGCTTTGTCCCAGGTGGCATCGGTGCCGAGGCGCTTTTCAGGACGCAGGGCGATTTTCAGGGAAATGTCGGTAAAGCCGAAGTCGGCATACACCGCCATGGCCTGACGGTGGAACGCGGTCACTTCCGATTCAATCTGCTTTTCGGTGCAGAAGATGTGGCCGTCGTCCTGGGTGAAGCTGCGCACGCGCATGATGCCATGCAGGGCGCCGGAAGGCTCATTGCGATGACAGGAACCGAATTCGCCATAGCGGATCGGCAGATCGCGGTAGCTGTGCAGACCGTGGTTGAAAATCTGGACATGTCCGGGACAGTTCATCGGCTTGACCGCGTAGGTGCGCTTTTCCGATTCGGTGAAGAACATGTTTTCTTTGTAGTTGTCCCAGTGCCCGGACTTCTTCCACAGCGACACATCGAGAATCTGCGGGCAACGGACTTCCTGGTAGCCGGAGTCGCGGTACACGCCGCGCATGTACTGCTCAACCACCTGCCAGAGCGCCCAGCCTTTCGGATGCCAGAACACCATGCCCGGTGCTTCTTCCTGCTGGTGGAACAGATCTAGTGCCTTACCGATACGGCGGTGGTCGCGCTTTTCCGCTTCTTCCAGTTGGAACAGATAGGCTTTGAGGTCTTTTTCATTCAACCAGGCGGTACCGTAGATGCGGCTGAGCATGGCGTTGTTGGAGTCACCGCGCCAGTAGGCGCCGGCGACTTTCATCAACTTGATGGCGCGTAGCTTGCCGGTATCCGGCACATGCGGTCCACGGCATAGATCGGTGAACTCGCCCTGCGTGTACAGCGATAAATCCTCGGTGGCCGGAATCGCGGCGATGATTTCCGCCTTGTAGTGCTCGCCGAGACTTTTGAAGTAGGCCACAGCCTCGTCACGGGATTTCACACTGCGAGATACCGCATGCGCTTCCTGGATAATCTTGGCCATTTCGGCTTCGATCTTGGGCAGGTCTTCCGGCGTGAACGGACGCTCGTAGGCAAAATCGTAATAGAAGCCGTTGTCGATGACCGGACCGATGGTGACCTGGGCGCAGGGATACAGACGCTGCACGGCCTGGGCCAGCAAATGCGCGGAAGAATGACGCAGGATGTCCAGCGCATCCGGATGTTTTTCAGTCACGATTTCCAGACTGGCATCGCTGGCGATGGTATAGGCCGTGTCGACCAGCCTGCCATCGACCTTGCCGGCCAAAGCCGCTTTGGCCAGACCGGCGCCAATCGAGGCGGCGACATCATAAACGGAAGGGGGGGTTTCGAACGGCCGCTTGGAGCCGTCAGGAAGCGTAATGGTGATCATAGATTCGCAGGGTGAAGAGTATCGATGGACGCCGAGCGTCCGCTGTCGCGCTCAGCCATGGAGATGACGATGATTCATGGATGTGGACATGTCGCACTCTCGACGCGGGGCGTCACCTGTATTTGTTAAATATAAGTTAGGCTTTTTGCACTGGAAAGTCAATCAGAATCGGGGTTTACGGCAATTCATGGCCCAAAAAACACTGCAAATGCGATGTTTTTCTGAGTCAGAGGAGGTTTTATCAGAATCCATGAACGCTAAGCCCATAATCAGTGAAGGCGCAGCACTATTAAGGAATATAGGTCATTTCCAATCAACCATTTACAGCAGGTTTGGGTCTGATTTAAAGTAAAGCCTATTCATTGAGGTTGCAGCACTATGAGCACTAGCATTCACGACTTTCACGATGATGTGCGCAACGCCGATATCCGGATTTGGGTCAATGGCATCCTCAAACCACGCGCTGAGGCCACAGTTTCGGTATTCGACAGTGGCTTCGTGCTGGGCGATGGCGTTTGGGAGGGATTCCGGGTCCTTGCCGGCCAGCCGGCGTTTCTGGACGCGCATCTCGATCGCCTTTACGAAGGCGCCAAGGCCATCGCCTTGGATATCGGCATGAGCCGGGGCGAAATGAAACAGGCCATCGCCGACACGGTGAAAGCCAACGGCATGCGCGATGAGGTGCATATCCGGCTGATGGTCACCCGCGGCATCAAGCGCACGCCCTATCAGGATCCGCGTGCCTGCATCGGTCAGGCGACCGTGGTCATCATCCCCGAATACAAGACTCCGAAACCGGAAACCCTGCAGGGCGGCTTGAAACTGTTCACCGTGCATGTGCGCCGCGGCTTCCCGGACGTGCAAGATCCGAAGCTCAATTCACACAGCAAACTCAACTGCATCACCGCCTGCATCCAGGCCATCGAAGCCGGTGCCGATGAGGGCCTGATGCTGGACCCACACGGTTTTGTGGCGACCTGCAATTCGACGCATTTCTTCATCGTCCGCAAAGGTGAAGTATGGACTTCGACCGGCGACTACTGCCTCAGCGGCATCACCCGCGCCAATGTCATCGCCCTGTGTCGGCAGAACGGGATTCCATGTTTGGAGAAGAACTTCAGCCTGAGCCAGGCGTATGGCGCCGAGGAAGCCTTCTGCACCGGCACCTTTGCCGGTGTGGTGCCGGTCCGCGAGATCGACGGCAGAAAGATCGGTGACGCCCTGCCCGGCCCGATGGTGCTGCGCCTGCAGCAGCTGTACCGCGAGCTGGTAGAACGCGACGTGACCATGCGCGGCGCCGACCGCCTGGCATGAGCATGCTACGTCTGGATCGCTCACGGCATCCTGCCTCCCGCGACACTTGCGCGTCCATGCGCGTCGCCATGTGGAGCGGTCCGCGCAACATCTCCACGGCGATGATGCGCGCATTCGAGAACCGCAGCGACTGCACGGTGTCCGACGAACCCCTGTATGCCGCATTCCTGAAGCAAACCGGGCTCGACCATCCCGGTGCGGCCGAAGTCATCGCCGATGGCGAATGCGACTGGCGGCGGGTGAGCGAAACGCTGACGGGTCCTGTTCCAGGTGGCAAACCGCTGTGGTACCAGAAGCACATGAGCCATCATCTTTTGCCGGGCATGGATCACGAATGGATTCACGGCCTAAGCAATGCCTTCCTGATCCGGCATCCCAATACCGTAGTGGCGTCTTACATCAAATCACGCGCGGAAATCGCGCCGGAAGACATCGGCCTGCTGCAGGAAGCGGAATTATTCGACGAACTGCGCGAGCGCAGCGGCAACACACCGCCGGTCATCGACTCGACCGAATTTCTGGCCGATCCGCGTGGACATCTACAGGCCCTGTGCGCCCATTTCGGTTTTGCCTTCGAAGACCGCATGCTGCATTGGCCGGCCGGGCCGCGAGACAGCGATGGCATCTGGGCCAAATACTGGTATGACGCGGTCTGGCGCTCGACCGGTTTCGAGACACGGCCGGAACAGTTGCCGGTATTGAGCCGCCGCCATCAGGCCATCGCCGATGCCTGCCTGCCGGCCTATGAGCGCCTGCATGCGTTACGCCTGAAACCCGTGCAATAAAAAAGCCACCTGTGCAGGTGGCTGTTTTGGTGGGCGATACAGGGTTCGAACCTGTGACCCCTACCATGTCAAGGTAGTGCTCTACCGCTGAGCTAATCGCCCGAATCCGGGAAGGACATTATACGACAAAGTCCCGCTTTCCGGCAAATTTCAGCGCAGTAGGGCCTCCTGATTGAGCTTGGCGATGGCATCGCGGCAGGCCGCGGCCTGTTCGAACTCCAGATTCTGGGCGTGTTTGAACATCTTGGCTTCAAGCTCGTTCATGCGTTTGGCCAGTTGCTGGGCGGTCAGCACCGACACGCCTTTTTCCGGAACGGCCGCACCCTGCTCCGGCTCGTTGCGCGCGCCCTCCATCACATCCATGATCTCGCGCTTGATCGAAGTCGGCACGATGCCGTGCAGGCGGTTGTACTCTTCCTGCTTGGCGCGGCGGCGATCGGTTTCGCCGATGGCGGCCTTCATCGAGTCGGTCATGCGGTCGGCATACAGGATGGCCTTGCCGCGCAGATTGCGGGCGGCGCGGCCGATGGTCTGGATCAGCGAGCGGGTCGAGCGCAGGAAGCCTTCCTTGTCGGCATCGAGAATGGCCACCAGTGATACTTCCGGCATATCCAGACCTTCGCGCAACAGGTTGATGCCGACCAGCACATCGAACACGCCAAGACGCAGATCACGGATGATTTCAACGCGTTCGACAGTATCGACATCGGAGTGCAGATAACGCACCTTCACCCCGTGCTCGGCCAGATAGTCGGTCAGGTTCTCGGCCATGCGTTTGGTGAGCGTGGTAATCAATACGCGGTCGCCGAGCTTGACCCGCTCGTGGATTTCCGAGAGCACGTCATCGACCTGCGTAGCTACCGGCCGGATTTCGATCTGCGGATCGACCAGTCCGGTCGGCCGTACCACCAGCTCGACCACCTGCCCCTGTGAATGCTCGAGCTCGTAAGGTCCGGGCGTGGCCGACACATACACGCTGCGCGGCGCGCGGCGCTCCCACTCCTCGAACTTTAAGGGTCGGTTATCGAGCGCGGACGGCAACCGAAAGCCGAAATTGACCAGGGTTTCCTTGCGCGAACGGTCGCCTTTGTACATGGCGCCCAGCTGCGGCACGGTCACATGCGACTCATCGACCACCAACAACGCATCCGGCGGCAGGTAATCGTAAAGGCACGGCGGCGGTTCGCCGGGCATATGGCCGGTCAGGTGCCGTGAATAGTTTTCGATGCCGCTGCAGAAGCCGACCTCGAGCATCATCTCGATATCGAACTGGGTGCGCTGGGCCAAACGCTGCGCTTCGACCAGCTTGTTCTCGCGGTAGAAGTATTCGAGCCGGTCTTTCAGCTCGGCCTTGATGGTTTCGACCGCATCCAGGATGGTCCGGCGCGTGGTCACGTAATGCGATTTCGGATAAAGGGTATAGCGCGGCAGCTTGCGGCGCACCTCGCCGGTCAGCGGATCGAACACCGCGATGTTCTCGATGTCGCCGTCGAACAGTTCGACCCGGATCGCCTCGTAATCGCTCTCGGCCGGATGGATGTCGATGACCTCGCCGCGCACGCGGTAAGTGGCGCGTTTGAGCTCGACATCGTTGCGGGTGTATTGCATCTCGGTCAGGCGGCGGATCAGTTCGCGCTGGTCGATGCGGTCGCCGCGCACCAGATGCAGCACCATGCGGAAGTATTCGTTGGGATCGCCCAAACCGTAGATCGAGGACACCGAGGCCACGATGATGGCATCGCGGCGCTCCAGCAGCGCCTTGGTCGCCGACAGCCGCATCTGCTCGATGTGCTCGTTGATCGAACTGTCCTTATCGATGAAGGTGTCGGAAGCCGGAATGTAGGCTTCGGGCTGGTAATAGTCGTAATAGCTGACGAAATACTCGACCGCGTTGTCCGGGAAGAAACTCTTGAATTCGCCGTACAGCTGCGCGGCCAGGGTTTTGTTCGGTGCCAGCACCAGCGTCGGTTTCTGGATGGTCTGGATGACGTTGGCGATGGTGAAGGTCTTGCCGGAGCCGGTCACGCCCAGCAGTGTCTGCGCGGCGATGCCGGACTCGAAGCCGGCAATCAGCTTTTCGATGGCCTGCGGCTGGTCGCCGGCGGGCGAAAACGGGGAAACCAGACGGAAGGGGGTGTCCATGCAATCTTTTTTCAGGGCCAATTGGGGATTTTCGCACACCCCGCCCCCGCTTTCACCTACTTCCGCGCTTTAGGACCCTGTTCAGACTGGAGTTCCCACCTCCGGAGGTTACCCATGTCCCGTCTTGCCCGCGGTTTTACCCTCGCTGAACTCGTCATCGGATTGGCCACCGCCGGCATCCTGGCCGGCGTGGCCGTGCCGGCCCTGCTTTCCGCCCGCTATGCCGGGGACTCCGCGGCCGTGCAGGCGTCATTGCTGTCGAGTCTGATACAGTCTTCCCACAAGGCGGCACTGCATGGCTCACGCGCCACCCTGTGTCCGAGCTATGACGGCATCCGCTGCAACACCGGTTTCGACTGGAGCAAGGGCTGGATCGCCTTTCTGGACACCAATGCCAACCGCGAGCGTGAGCCGGATGAACGTCTGGTTCTGCGGCAGGCTGAACTGGAGAACGCCCGCCTGATCAGCAGTAGCGGACGGACCCGGATCGTGTTCCAGGGCAATGGCGGCAATGCCGGCAGTAACGTCACCTTCACCCTGTGCGATCGGCGCGGCGCCGACAAGGCCCAGACCCTGGTGGTCAGCAATACCGGCAATCTGCGCCGGGGCGTTCCGGATGAAGAACGCATCGCGCTGGCCTGTGTTTTCTGAACCGGCGCGCCGTGGATATTGACGGAAAGGCCGGTCTGGGCGAAAATAGCCACCTGCCCGAATAGCTCAGCCGGTTAGAGCACTTGACTGTTAATCAGGGGGTCGTTGGTTCGAGTCCAACTTCGGGCGCCAAATGAAAAAAAACCGCCGAAAGGCGGTTTTTTTCATAGCTCAATTGCATTGCATGCATGTTCTTGCTTACTGACATGGATCGGTCCAGACCAGGGTGACTTTTGAATTCGTCAAACTCAAACTATAATTTTTATAAGTACAACTAACCAGTGTCGATTGTGTATCGCTTTCGGTGGTCATGCCAATATTCAGGATTGTGGCAGCAGAAGTAGTCAGACTGATAACGGTCGACTCCGATCCCTTTCCAGGATTGGTGACCGCACCGATGGTTCCACTTGAGGCGGAACTTACGGCGAAGTTTTTACAAACCCGTCGGGCATTTGAGGAATTTGCCGTACCCGATAGGGTGGGCACAGTAATAGGTCCGGCACCATATTTGTTGGTACAGACGACATTGGATAGAGAGTAGGCAACTTTTGCACCTTCGTAGTTATAACTAGTGATGTTGAGCGCGGTAGCTCCCAGGGTGCTTGTGGTGCAGTTATAGGGATTGCCACCGATGGAATAGTTGCAGACCACACTAGGACTGGCGGTGAAGTTTGGATAGGTCGAGGCGCTGGCACCGAAGGTATAATTGGTGACGTTGACCTGATAGGTGCCGCCTGCATTCGGCGGCGTATCGCCTCCGATTGCGAAGATCTGGCTGTCGTTCAAGGTTGTTTCATCGGCATCTATCGTATATGACAGCAGAGCCATGCCAGAATTTGAACTGAAAAAGGAAGAATTGGCAGTCTGGTTGCTGTTGTTGGTTGGATTCGATCCAGGCACAACTTTGCCGCGTACCGGGTCAGTCTGGCTTACGCTATTCTCGAAATCTGCGTTAGTCACCACCAGCTGAGTGCCCGAAGTTGGCGACCAGTTGCTGAGTTCGGTCAAATTAATGGAAGTGAACGGAACATACTTCAGCACGCAGCTTTGCAGGGTGCTGACCGAGGTATTACAGCCTGATTTTGCATCGGTGATCTTATCCAACGCTTCCGGCTCGAGGTAATCGATGAACAGGCCACGACTGTGCAGCCACTTAAAATCATTCGTGCGCTGGATGGAGATGCTGGTCGGGTCGTTGATGCTGTTGCTGGCTTCCAGTGTCTGTATGTCTGATCCGCTTAAAAGCGTGTTGTAGCTGGATGGATTGCCCTGGTTGACAATCCGTGCGCCCAGATAGCTAAGCACCATGTTCTGATAATTGGTAGTAGCTGTGGTCGTCGGCGCATAGGCACCGGTGCTGCCGTCATTGCGGGTACGCAAAAGATTGAAGTAATCGTTATTCATGTCTGCGGCCACGCGGAAGACGCCATCCACGCGGATGAGGCGGCAGGCCTCAACGTAGTCGTCGTTGACACCGGCTACCACCAGGGTCCCGTTGACGATTTTGTAATGCGTATGTGTGACGCGGCGCGGGTCGAATTTCGGTCCGCTGACGCCTGACGGGTCGTGGTGATCACGGCAGCAGGTGTTGCAGTACTGGCTCTGCGGCGGGGCGGCGGTGCCCAAGGTCGCGGCTCCTGCTTTCGGCGTGTAAGTCGCGGCGGTCGGTACGGCGTAGCGGAAGCCGTTCCAATAAGTCGGGCGGTAGCTGGCATCTGTATTGACGGCATTGCCGGTATTGCAGGTGCAGCCGACCACCACCGTTTCGACCCGTGACTGCACCTGGGCCGTATTGTTATTCAGGCCGGCATAGGTCAACACGTCGAAACGGGTTTCGACCACGTGTTGGTTGTTGGTGTTGCCGGTGATTTCGGGCCTGGGGTTGGTGGCTGCGGTTTCGGTGCCGTTGCCCACGGCAATCGGAATCACGCCCTCGGTCAGGCTCGGGTCGTTGATGAGTACCCGCGGATAGCGCGGCTCGGAGGATGCGGTGTTGTTGAGCACCACCTTCGCACCATCGCTCGGAGACACCGCACCGATGGCGTCCTCGATACCGATGCTCTGGGAAGTGCCGGTGGCATCGGTCCAGGTCACCGTGACTGCGACGCGCTTGTATTCATTGTTCGCGGTATACGCCACGCCGCCGGCATTGGTGGCCGGAGTCGCCCCAGTCAGTGTGGTGATGGTAGCGAATGCACCAACGCTGGGTTGGTAGCCGAAACGCGTGACCGTCCAGGTTCGGGTATAACTCACGGTACTTTCGGTCGCGGTGTCGTTGCCGGAGGTCAATGCCTGGTAACCGGCGAGCGTCTGGAACGAGCGCAGATCCTCGACTTTGTCCTTAGCCAGCTGCAGGGCGACGGTCTGTGCCTTGGTTTCCGCGGACGAACGGATGATGCTGGTCTGTAGGGCAGCCAATGCCATCAGGCCGAAACCGAGCACAACCACGGCGATCAAGACCTCGATCATGCTGAAGCCCCGTACTTTCCGATTCCTAGGATAATTTTTCATAGTGTTATCCTCAGAAACCTTCGGTGGCATCGAGCCAACTGCCCGGGACACGTGCGAATTTGGCATTAGCTGGCAGAGTATTCGGATCGGAGTTGATGGCGGTGTTGTCGTAGATGATGTCGATGGTGCCGGCGATGTCAATATTGCCCTCGACCACCAATGAACCGATGATTTGGGAATTACCCGTTCCCTTGAATTCTGCCGTGTTGGTGTTACTGCGCACGAATAGCATGCCGAAGAAATCAGTATTATTGACCTTGGCTTCGCCTTCAAGCACAACGATGGCCGGATTATTTGGCGAACCGACCTTTTGGGGAAGGTCGCAGGTTCCCTTGATATAGTAAAGACCGGATGCGGCAGCACCCAGCGTATTCAACGTGGCGCAGCTGATCACCTGAGCACCCAGTTCTTCTTCAAGAACATAGGATGCACAGTTGGTGATACCATTGGCGCCGCAGTTGGATTTTACGACTCCCGCTCCTTCATCGACAACAATACCGGTATTGAAAACCCATTCGAACAGGGAGTCGTCGGTGCTAACGCTCAAATCGCTTTTATTGTTGCCGTTGCAGTCCAGCCCGGGAAAAAAGGTGATATCTGGAAGGGCGCCATGACCGCCGTCGATATCGAGAATGTCAATTCCTTCTTTTTTGATGCCTTGGGAATGACCGGACAGGAAGTTATTGGTGGAACTACTGATTGCCGGGCAAGCGCAGGCATTGTTGACGTCGACGCAGGTCGTTTTCAAATCCGATGCCGGGGTGTTTTTCAGATACTCCCCGAGATAGCAGGTCGATACGCTACCGAGGCCCCCCGAACCCCCTGAAGACGCAGTAATCTCTCTGGTACAGACATAACTCCAGGTCCCAACCGGTGCGTCATTGAAGAAATCGCAGTCACTAAATGAAAAGCCTTGTGCATTTGCAGCGTCGATTGCATCCCTTTGATTCGGGAACCCGGAATCGGATATGGTTTCTGATCGATTAGGCATATTTGTACAGACATTATTGGCAACGCCGTCGAAATCAACATCGTTGGGTGACCAAATCGATACCGGAACACCATAGCCTGCAGCATTGGCATTGGTCACAATCTGCGCATTACCCAATCCCTTCACGAACCCAGAGGCGATGATCGGCACAGAGGAGGACTGGCTGGCCTCGGTATAAGATGCCCAGGTTTCCTTGATGACGGCGGTACTGCCTTCATTGGTAAGGGTGGCCTGGGAGATGAAGGTAATGGCAATGCGGTTGCCGCGCGCTGGATTTTGGGTGCAGGCTGGCGTTACCAACGAGGAATCGATGCGGCAGAGCACCGCCTGCACATTCACCACAGAGGGAAACGCCGCAGTTCCACCAACATTGCCAACCGCGCCATAGGGCAGATAGGTGGTTGCCAGAGACGCGCCAGTGCCGTCAGTGGTGAAAAACCAAAGCTGGTTGCGGCGCGTGGCATTCGGCTCGGAACGGCACGGATGCACCCGGCCGCCGATAGTCGCGGTGTTTGTGACGCCATTGCAGCTGACCCAGCCATTTCCGCCGGCAGTGGTATCCAGCCAGCCATTGGCGGCATTACTGATGATCAAGGCCCGACTGGCCTTGATGTATTCGCCAGCCATGTTGATGCCGGTTTCAGCAGCCTGCTCCGCGATGCGTGCCCGGTTTTCATTGACCGCCGTGCGCTGCTCAAAAAAGCCGACACTGGTCGAAAACAGGACCACTACACTGAGAATCAACAGTAACAACATGGTGATGGCAAGCGTTGAAATGCCGCGCTGGCGGCGGCGCCCATTAAAGTGAGTCATCGTCATTTCCATAAGATTCTCTTTAGGTTCCGGTCGGTGCCAGCGCGCAGTTCGCCGATGCTTCCAAGCAGTCCGCACGTACCCGGACGCCGCTGCTGATGCCGCGAGTAACCGTGCCATCGGCCGACTGACGTAATTGCCCATCCAGACCGATACCAATCTCGCGGATAGTCATCGGCGTGGAGGTGGCGGTACCGGCCTGAACGATGTAGCCACTGGTGTCCAAGCTGAAATTGGTGATATTGATGACACGGGGATCGGTCAATGCACACCAACCGGAAGCTGCGTTGCAGGTCGCCGGATAGTTGGTATAAGTGGGCGCACCGCCGTTACAGGCCGGGCTCAGCCCTGCCGCGCTTTCACCAATTTCAAGCACGCCCACGGTCTGACCATCGACGGTGCGGAAGGCTAGGCGTAGCGCACGGATTTCGCCTCGCGCCCGCTCAACAACGCCAGGCGTGCCGCCGGTGCGGTCGTAAGCATAAATGACGCAGCCATCATTGGCGGTACCATCACCGTCGGCATCGTCATCTACGAAAATGCGGGAAAAAGGAGATATTACCAACGCATTCAGGGTCGAGGCCGCCGTGTAGCGGTTCATGTTCTCGTCGTAACCGGCGCGGCGAAGCTCGCGGGAGATGAAATCCATCGAGTTGCGGAGCTCTTGGCTCAAACGGGTGGACTGCACGTATTCGGAATTGGCGGTCAGGCTGGACAGGGTGAACGCCAGCACAGCCGTAACGACGATCAGGCCGATAGCCAAAGAAATCATCAATTCAACCAGACTAAAGCCCTGTGATTGTCGTTGATAGGCGGCCATGGCGTCCTCAGTTGCAGCGTCGGTTGGTGTATTGCGGCATATCACTGGCTGCGTCTGGCTCGCAGGCCACGGCGCGCCCGAACAGATCGATATTCACTCGCAGGCGGTAGTCGGTGCTGCCGGCAGGACTGGCCAACTCCCAATAACCGGCACTGGTCGGCAGGGCCAGCCCGCCACGCTTAGGATCGATGACCACCACCCCATTTTTACTTTTTCCGATCTGGTCGCTAGGCGTTCCTGAATATCGAATTCCCTTCCATTCAGCCTGATCGACCGGATAGCGTCCGACATCACAGAAATTGGTGTTACCGGGATTGGTCTCAAAACAATTGCACTGACTATTATCGGCAGCTGTATTGGTGACCGCTGCGCCCATACAATACTGGGTATTGTTGGTGCTCATCGACACTTTGACCAGAGAATTCCGCTTGAGGGATTCAAAACGGGCATTGGCCCAGAAGCTAACGATTTGATCGGTCGCTCCACGCAAAGCGCCGCGTTGCCGAAATTCATTGAAGGACGGCACGGCGGCCATAAGAATGATCGACAGCAGAGCGATGGTGACCATCAGCTCAATCAGGGAGAATCCCCGTATGGAAGGCTTGTTTTTGGACACGCTGAACTCCCATCCCATGACAGAGCCTACTATGGCCCCTGATTCCGGGCATGGCAACGGACAAGCCGATGAACGGTAGCTTTTCCCGATGAGCGAAGCCGTCTGCATTGCATTCAGCGCCGGAAATTGGCATCCTTAGGACACATCCGGCGGGAGCAGCACATGCGCAGCAAAGGTTTTACCCTCATCGAGCTCTTGGTCACTCTGGTAATCGTCGGCATTCTGGCCATCATCGCCATTCCCAGTTTCACCGAACAGGTCGCCAAAAGCCGGCGCTCGGAAGCGATGCGCGGCCTCGGCGATCTGCAGTTACGCCAGGAACGCTGGCGGGCCAGCAACACCAGCTACGGAACCTACGCCAATCTGGGCAGTCCTACCGTTCCGAACTATACCTTGACCATCACGGGAATATCCGCCACCGGTTATACGCTCACGGCTACACGTGCCAACGCGCAGTCCAGTGACCGCTGCGGCAATTACGTGCTTACGGTGGCCGCTGGTGTCGCTACTAAATCCCTGTCGGACGGAAGCAACGCCAGCAACTGCAACTGGCCTTAACGGATAACCTTGTAACAGGGGTGGTAAACGCCGGAAATCTTCATCCGGCGTTGCTCGACGAAGGATTCCAGCAATTCGTCCATGGCCTGCATGATGTCGGCATCCCCGGAAATGGAGAACGGTCCGCGCTCCTCAATGGCCCGCATTGCCGGCTCTTTGACGTTACCGGCCACGATGCCGGAAAACGCCCGACGCAGATTGGCCGCCAGCTCATGCAGCGGTTGATTCCGGTGTAGCTTGAGCGCTGCCATGGCTTCATGGGTTGGCT
This sequence comes from Arenimonas sp., assembly GCF_044353605.1. Taxonomy (GTDB): domain Bacteria; phylum Pseudomonadota; class Gammaproteobacteria; order Xanthomonadales; family Xanthomonadaceae; genus Arenimonas. Next base: position 230,583 of record NZ_JBILBO010000001.1, read on the forward strand.
CGAACGGCTTCTGAAAATCCAAGGGTACGTTCAGCGACCAATTGAAGAAGAAGGAATCCTTTTCCTTGATACGCTGCTCGCGCACCAGATGGATGCCGCGGCTCATCAGCTTGCCGACGCGCTCGGCATCGTCGACCACGATGGTGTAATGCGCGGCCGCGAGATCGCCGAGGGTCAGCTTGATGAAACGGTCGATGTGCTCGAAATAGGCAGCAGACGCGCGCGGCCCCGTCAGCACCAGAGGCATGCGGATATCGCTGTTGTCAGGATGCAATAGCAGACCAAGCAGATACAGGATTTCTTCAGCAGTGCCGACGCCGCCCGGGAAAGCGATGATGCCATGACCCAGGCGCACGAAGGCTTCCAGGCGCTTTTCGATGTCGGGCATGATCACCAATTCGTTGACAATCGGATTCGGCGACTCGGCGGCGATGATGCCCGGCTCGGTAATGCCGATGTAGCGGTTGTGGATGCGGCGTTGCTTGGCATGCGCAATGGTCGCCCCCTTCATCGGCCCCTTCATCGCGCCCGGGCCGCAGCCGGTGCAGATGTCGAGCGCACGAAGACCCAATTCGTAACCGACTTTCTTGGTGTACATGTATTCTTCGCGGCCGATGGAATGGCCGCCCCAGCACACCACCAGATTCGGATCGGTGTTCGGATGCAGCACCGAGGCGTTGCGCAGGATCTCGAACACGGCGCTGGTGATTCCGGCATTGGTTTCCAGGTTGAATTTGCCACTGGTCCGGATTTCACTGGAGTTATAGGCGATGTCGCGCACGACGGTGAACAGCAGATCGGTCACGCCGCGGATGAGAGTGCCGTCAACAAACGCTGTGGCCGGTGCATTCTGTAAATCGAGGCGGATACCGCGGTCGAGTTGCAGGACCTCAATGTCGAAATCCGGATAGCGGACCTGGGCCGCGCGCGGGTCATCCGACTCGGTGCCGGTGGTCAACACCGCCAGAGCACATCGGCGCAGGGTTTCATGCAAACCGCCTTGGCTGATGTCGCGCAGACGGGTCAGCTCTTCACGCGAGAGCACGTCCATGCCGGAGGGTGAATCATTGAAGCGGCGCTGTGGCGGAAAAATCTGGGTACTGATGGTGGGGCTTTCTTTGTTCATTGCATTCAATTGTCGTGTGATGGCTTCAGCATAAGGCTTTGCCGGTCTTTAGGCAAAAAAAACCGGCCTTTCGGCCGGTTTTTAGGGGTAAAACGTGGATCAGAATTCGTACTTCAGAGTGACTTGCGCCGCCCACTGCGACTCGCCGGAGTTCTGGCGGGTGACGAAATCTTCGATGCGGCCATTCACGCCGTAGATGTAACGGCCGTTGGCATCCAGACCCATGTAGTCGACGAAGCTGCGCGACAGACCGCCGGCAGAGCTGAACGCGATTTCATCGATATGGCCCCAATCTTTGTTCAGCAGGTTACCGAAGTTCAGGATGTCGAAAATCAGCGTGGCCTTGTTGCCTTTGAAGAAGCCCGGCAGTTCCTGGCTGATGCGCACGTCGAAGGTGTTGGTCCACGGCGCGAACGAGGAGTTGCGGGAAACCGCACCACCAGCGAACTGCTCGAGGCCTTGGGCTTGAACAACCGACCAGAAGAAGGCTTCAGCATCGGTAGCGCTGACGCCAGTGGGTCCTTGGAACACCACTTCGCCCGAACCCGGAGCGGTCGGGATGTACATCAGGTCGTTGTTATTACCGTCACCGTTCAGATCGTTGTTGTAGATCCAGCTGTAGGGCTTGCCTTTGCGACCTTCATAGAACACGCCAAAACGCGTCGCATAATCACCAAAGAAGTTATGTTTCCAGTTCAGCGAACCGGTGAAACGGTCCTTGACCAGATAGGCCGAGTTGGCAGCCACTTCTTCGTTGGCGTTGAAGACGGAGACCGAGTTCCAGTTGGAGTTGGACACCGACGAGGTCAGCGGGCTGACTTCGGTGGCGTTGGTGGTGGTGAAGCCCAGGCTCCAATCCAGCTGTTCGAAAGCACGGCCCGAGAAGGCCACGGTGAAGGCACCGCCGCCGCCTTTGCCAGTGCGTTCAGCCAACAGCACGTTGTTGAAGCTGCGGTTGCTCAGAGCACGGGTACGCGACTGACCCGACGGGGCGCCGCAGGCACCGCTGGTGCTGGTGACCAGAGAGCCAGAACCACTATAGCTGTAGCAGCTGGCACTGTAGCCGACCGGATGATAGAACAGGTCGCGGCCGTCGTTACCCTGACGGGTGGCTTGACCCAGGTTCAGGTGCTTGTAGTAAATGCCGTCTTCAACGATGGTGCGCACGTATTCCAGCGACATGACCACGCCACCGGCGAGCTCTTTCTCGAAAGCCAGATTGGCTTTCCAGACCGACGGTTGTTCCAGATTGGCCGACAGGAAGTCAACGTTCGGGGCCGGGGGGCTGCCAGCGATGCCTGGCTGGTTGCTCGGATCCGGATCAAAGAAACCATCGGTGCGCGGGCAGGCCGAAGAGCCGGTACCCGAACAGCTGATGATGCCGGTGGTGATACCGGTGTTGGAATACGGATTGGACAGCCAGACGTTGGCGGCTGCGCCCTCGAACAGACCGAAACCGCCGCGGACTTGCATCGGTTTTTCGCTATCGAAGGTGTAGTTGAAGCCAACGCGCGGCTGGAACAGGCTATTGCCGTCCAGCGTATTGGTGTTGTCATAGCCGAAACCGCCGGTAGCGCGGGTGGTGGTACCCGTACCCGGAGTGGTCTGACCGGTGACAAAGCCGTTCACGGCAGCAGCTGCGGCAGCGGCGTTGAATTCCGGGCTGACGCCCATGGATTTACGGTCAATACGCACGCCGTAGCTCAGGGTCAGATTGGTGTTGACCGCCCAGGTATCCTGAAGGAACAGACCGAGGTTCTGGTAATCCCAGTTGGCGACGCCGTCATTCAAATCAAAGCCGTTGATGCCAACCTGCACGGCATAGCTTGCCGGACGACCGCGACTGAAGTTTTCCAACATGGCGGCGGTGTACTGCGCGCGGGTCAGCGCGCTGCAGCTGAAGTTGCCTAGACCGGTCAGGGTCGGATCGGCATAAACCACCGTGGCGCTGGCATTGATACAGTCGAAGGTGTAGTTGCCGCGGGTATCCTGCAGGAAGGCGTTGTAGACCTTGTTGTCGTCATAGTCGAAACCGAACTTCAGCTCATGGTCGCCCAGGAACCAGTTGGCACCACCGTAGTAGTTCCAGGTTTCGGTCGCCAGATCGTTGAAGTGGCGGCTGCGCTCGGTACCGGCCAGCAGGCCGGCGGAGGTGCCGGTCACGCCCGGAACGGCGCCCGAGAAGTTCAAACGGATCTGCGGCAGATTGGAGTTGTTGACCGGCTCACTGGCGTAGTCGCGGTAGGACACTTTGAATTCGGTCGAGAAGTTATCGCTCCAATCGGAGAAGAACTGACCGACCCAGGTTTCGATGCTCTTGGACTGGGTATACCAGTGCGAATCCAGCGACATGGCCAAGCCGCCACTGGTGAAGTTGCTCGGATACAAGGGCTCGTCCTGCTCGGTCTTACTCCAACGCAGGCTGGCGCGGTGATTATCGCCGATGTTGGCATCCAACTTGATCAGGGCATCTTTGACTTTCAATTCGGCAGCGGCGGCATCAGCATTACCGATATCGATACCCCAAACGTTGCTGGCGATGTTCTGCGCGGCGGTGATGTCGGCGTTGGTGATTGGCACATTGAAACGGTCGCTTCCGGCCGGGCCGGCGGCCGGACCGCCGCGGGTGCTGGTCAGCTCTTCATAAGCGGCGAAGAAGAACAGGTTGTCCTTGATGATCGGACCGCCCAAGGTGAAGCCGATGGTTTCTTCTTTGAAATCCGGCGGCGCGGAATAGGTATCGGCACTGCGGTTGTAACGGTCACCGGCCATGGAGTCCGAACGGTACACGTAGGACAGCGAACCGTGGAAGTCGTTGGTACCGGACTTGGTCACGGCGTTGATGTTGGCACCGGTGTAACCCTTCTGGGTCACGTCGTAGTTCGAGATATTGATCTGCACCGATTCAATGGCATCGATGGAAATCGGCTGCTTGGCGGTCGGCAGGTTGTTGGATTCCAGACCGAAGGTGTCATTGGTGGCGACCGAGTCGATGGTGATCGAGTTGAAGCGGGAGTTCTGGCCGCCGACCGAGATTTCACCGCGCTCTTTGTCGGTTTGCGACAGGCGCGGATCGAGACGGGCGTAATCCTGCAGGTTGCGTTGGATGGAGGCGAAGGACTTCAGCTGTTCCGGACTGATATTGGTACCGGCACCCATATTGGTGGCGCTGAACACTTCCGAACCGGCCGCGACGCCGGTCACGGTCACCGAATCGAGAACCTTCTGGCCCAGAGAGGCATCCAACGATTTGGTTTCGGCCAGCTGCAGATAGACGTTATCGCGGGTTTCGATGACGCCGTCTTTGGTGATGGTCACCGTGTACGGACCGCCGACGCGCAGACCGCGCGAGGAGTAACGACCCTCAGAATCAGTGACGGCCGAACTCACGGAACCGGATTGGTTATGCTTGATTGACACCGTGGCGCCGGCGACCGGCTTACCGTCAGTGCTGGTGATGCGGCCGCCGATGGCAGACGAGGTGTTCTGTGCCATGACCGGAGCAGTCAGTGCGACTGCAAGCGCCATGGAAAGCTGCGAAATTCGGATGCGTTTGGAAGAATTCATGATGAGATGACCTATTGTGAGGTTGAGGAGTCGAACGGTGACCGCCTGAAAAGGTGAAGCCCTGCTGAACTACGGCGAAATTTTACCACCTAATGTTGATTTTATGTATGTTTGATGACAGAAAGATGACTTAGGCCGGGCTGTTCAGGTAGGCCTGAATGCCGTCCATGAGCATCTGAACCGAAATGGCCACCAAGAGCATGCCCATCAGGCGCTCCAGGGCCACCAAAACGCGGTTTCCGAGGATTTTGTAGAGGTAGGTGGACGAAAACAGGATGACCGCGGTGCCGAACCAGGCGATGGCCAGAGCCATGGTCCAATCCCCCATCCGACTGGGGTCCTGGCTGCCAAACAGCATGACGGCGGCCATGCCGGACGGACCAGCCACCAAAGGAATGGCCATCGGCACGATGAAGGGCTCGCCGACCTCGCCGTCCCCGAACATGCCCTCGGGGCTCGGGAAAATCATTTTCAGGCCGATCAGGAACAGGATGATGCCGCCGGCGATGGACACCGACTCCTGACGCAGATGCATGGCTTCCAACACATATTTGCCGCCCCAGAGAAAGCCGAGCAGCACGAAAAAAGCGATCAGCAACTCACGGATCAGCACAATACGCTGACGTTGCTTCGACAAGGGCTTGAGCAGGCTCAGAAAAACCGGAATATTGCCCAACGGGTCCATGATCAGGAACAGCAGCAGCGCAGCAGAAACCATTTCCATCAATCAGCTCCAGTTCGGTCGAAGAATCCGGCCGCGGTGGGAAATCCCTTCGGATGACAACAGATACACACAGGCCGGCGCGTAAATGCCGGGCTCAGGGCAATCGGTGGCCGCCTCTTCGACATACGCGCGGGCGCGGATACTGGTGCGCATCGGCCCGGGTTGCAGGGCACTGACCCGCACCGTACTGTTATCGGTTTCATCGTGCAACATGGCCACCAGTCCTTCCAGGCCGGCCTTGGCGATGCCATAGGCGCCCCAATAGGCTTTATTGACGCGTTCGCGGTCTTCGGTGACAAACACCACGGCAGCATCTTCGGCGCGGCGCAGGGCAGGCAGACAAGCCTGGGTAAGCAGCCAGGGCGCGGTCAGGTTGACATGAATCTGGGTCACGAACTCTTCCGGATCGGTGGTTTCCAGCGGTCGCAGTCCGGAAAAATCGGCCGCGCAATGCAAGATGCCATTTAAACCGCCGAGTTCGGCACAGATTTTGTCCGCCATGGCTTCGTAATCGGCCGGGTCGGCACCACGCATATCCAAGGGATACAGCGCGGGCTCGGGGCCAAGCTTGCCAATGGCGTCATACATGCGATTGAGCTTGGGAATTTTTTTGCCGAGCAGCACCACGGTAGCACCGGCAACGGCCGCAGCCTTGGCGGCCGCTTCACCGAGACCGCCATAGGCGCCGGTGACCAGGATGACCCGGCCGACCAGACTGTTCGGCGCGGGCACCGGCAATGCCATCATGCGGCTTTCTGGGCCTCGGCGACCATGGTGGCCAGATCGCCGCTTTCGTACAATTCCATGGTGATATCGCAACCGCCGACCAGCTCACCGTTGATAAACAGTTGCGGGAAGGTCGGCCAATCAGAATAGCGCGGCAGATTGGCACGGATTTCCGGCTCTTCAAGAACATTGACGGTATGCATCTGGGCACCGACGGCTTTCAGCGCCTGCACGGTGCGCGAGGAAAATCCGCACATCGGGAACTGTGGCGTGCCTTTCATGAATAGCACAATCGGCGCACTGGTGATTTCGGCTTTGATACGGTCGTTAATCGGACTATTCGGCATTTGACGCTCCAGACGGATTGGGGGAACACATCACTTTCACTTCCAAGGTAGAATTATAAAGCTTATTCCCCCCTTACGCCCGCCGGAGATTTCCCCCATGGCCATTGAATTGCCTGCCCTGCCCTATGACCGCACCGCACTGGAACCGCATATTTCCGCAGAAACCATTGATTACCATTATTCCAAGCATCACCAGACCTACGTCACCAATCTGAACAACCTGATTGCCGGTACCGAGTTTGAAAGCGCCGACCTGGAAACCATCGTGCGCAAATCCCAGGGCGGCCTGTTCAACAACGCCGCACAGGTCTGGAACCACACGTTTTACTGGAACTGCCTGAAACCGAACGGCGGCGGCGCCCCGACCGGCAAACTGGCTGAAGCCATCGATGCCGCGTTCGGCAGCTTTGATGCGTTCAAAGCCGAATTCACCAAAACCGCCATCGGCACCTTCGGTTCCGGTTGGGCCTGGCTGGTGCAGCGCGCCGACGGCAGCCTGGCGCTGGTCAGCACCTCCAATGCGGCCACCCCGTTGACCGGCACCGACAAACCGCTGCTGACCTGCGATGTCTGGGAACACGCCTATTACGTGGATTACCGCAATGCCCGCCCGAAATACGTGGAAGCGTTCTGGAATCTGGTGAACTGGGATTATGTCTCGGCCCAGATGGCCTGATCTTGCGCCAATCACGCATTGAAAAACGCGCCTTCGGGCGCGTTTTTCTTTGGCGCATGCAACGACTGCGTCAACGCAGCCGGGGCAAAACCTGACTCACTTGCTGCTGTCGGTCCAGCGCCTCGCCGACACGGGCCAAGGCCTCTGCCAAGGCCGCGGCGGTGTCTTCCCGCAAGGTGGCATGACCGACCTTGCGGCCGGCACGCGCAGATTTGCCGTAATCGTGCCAATGCCCGCCGGATTCATTCAAGACGGGTCCTGCTTCCGGCATCGCACCGATCCAGTTCAACATGCAGCTGACACCGACCGAATGCGTGCTGCCGAGCGGCAGGCCAAGCACGGCCCGCAGATGGTTCTGGAACTGCGAGGTTTCCGCGCCTTCGATGGTCCAGTGTCCGGAGTTGTGCACACGCGGCGCCATTTCATTGGCCATCAGGCGGCCATCGCACAGGAACAGCTCGAGGGCGAACACGCCAACGTAATCCAGGGCTTCGGCCACCTTACGGGCGCAGGCAACGGCTTCGGATTCGAATGCGGCGGTCTCGGTGGCCGGGGCCAGGCTGGCGGAAAGCACACCCTGCTCGTGCCAGTTTTCGGTCAGCGCCCAATGCCGGAATTCGCCGTCCCGGCCGCGCACCGCAACCACCGAAATCTCGCGCTGGAACGGCACAAAGGCTTCGAGGATCAAGCCGACGGTCAGGGTCTGTGCGCCAAGGGCTTTCCAAGCCGCGGCAATATCGGCTTCGGCCTTGATGCGGAACTGGCCCTTGCCGTCATAGCCGAGCCGGCGGGTTTTCAAAATGCAGGGCATACCGATTTCGGCGATGGCGGTCTGCAGATCGTCGAAGCTGGTGATGTCGCGGAACTCGGGCACGTCGATACCGAGCTTGCGGAACAGATTCTTTTCCGCAAGCCGGTCCTGCGACACCGCCAATGCGTTCGGATTCGGAAATACCGCGACTTTACTGCTCAGCCAATGCGCGCTTTCAGCCGGTACATTTTCGAAATCAAAGGTAGCCACATCCACCTTTTCGGCGAATTCGGCCAGAATGCTTTCATCGCGGTAATCGCCGACCAACATCGGTGCGAACTGACCGGCACAGGCATCGGCGACGTTATCGAGCAGCAGAAAGCGCAGACCCAGCGGTGCGCCGGAAATGGCCATCATCCGGGCCAATTGCCCGCCCCCGAGAATGCCGACCGTGGTCATCGGCGCGGATCGTCGGCGGCCATCACCGCTTCGGTCTGCTCGCGGCGGAACGCGGCCAGTTTGGCTGCGATTTCGGGAAATTCATGGGCCAGCATGGCGGCAGCAAACAGCCCGGCATTGGCGGCACCGGCGTTGCCGATGGCGAAAGTCGCGACCGGAATACCGGCCGGCATCTGCGCGATCGACAACAGGGAATCCATGCCGCTCAGGGCTTTGCTCTGCACCGGCACGCCCAAAACGGGCACTGCGGTTTTAGCGGCCAACATGCCCGGCAGATGCGCTGCACCACCCGCGCCGGCAATGATGGCCCGCAGACCGCGTGCGCTGGCCTGTTCGGCATAGCTAAAAAGAATATCAGGGGTACGGTGCGCGGACACGACACGCACTTCGTGGGGGATGCCGAAGCTTTCAAGATGCTTGACCGCATGCTGCATGGTTTCCCAATCGCTGCGGGAGCCCATGACGACGCCTACCAGTACCGGATTTGAATCAGCCATAGCGCTAACCCCATCTAAAGGCGTATTCTATGCGGATATCGGCAAAAACTCCACGGTCATGGACAAAAAACTGCTCGACATCCTATGCTGCCCAGCCAGCAAACAATCCCTGCTCCAGCTGTCCTCGGACCAGCTCGACCGGTTGAATGCGGCCATTGCCGCCGGCAAAGCCGGGCAGCTCGATGGCCAGTCGGTCAACAAACCGTTGAAGGAAGCGCTGATTACCCGCGACGGTAAATTGATTTATCGCATCGATGACGGGATTCCGGTCTTGCTGGCCGAAGAAGCGGTTGCCTCCGCATCGATCGACGGTCTCAGCGTCTGATTATGGCTGCAACAAGCACGCCGGATACCGCCACGGTTGCCGCTGATGCCGCCCGCAGCCTGGCCGAAGATATTCAAACCGGTGATGTGACCGCCGCCCTGCTGGAAAATGATTCGGAGTCCGGCTACGTCATCGCCAAGGAAGCGGCGGTCATCTGCGGCCGCCCCTGGTTCGATGCCTGTTTCCGCCAGCTCGATCCCGACATCGCCATTGATTGGTTTGTGGATGAAGGGCAATCGGTTAACGCGGGGACGGTGGTGGTGCGCTTTCGTGGCAAGGCACGCGCGCTTGTCGGCGCCGAACGCAGCGCGCTGAACTTTCTGCAGACCCTGTCGGCCACCGCCACCCAGACTGCCGCCTTCGCCCAAGCACTCGCCGGCAGCCGCACCCGTGTATTGGATACCCGGAAAACCCTGCCCGGATTGCGACTGGCCCAGAAATACGCCGTGCGCGTCGGGGGTGGCCTGAATCACCGCATGGGTCTATTCGATGCCGTGATGCTGAAAGAAAACCACATCATTGCCGAAGGCTCGATTACCGCCGCCGTCAAAAAGGCGCGCAGCCTGTATCCGGACATTCCGGTCATCGTGGAAGTCGAGAATCTCACGGAGCTGCAGGAAGCGCTGGGTACCGACTGCACCCGGATTCTGATCGATGATTTCAGTGATGAGGATATGTTCGCCGCGGTGCGCATCGCCGCTGGCCGCAAACCCTTGGAAGTTTCGGGCAGTGTCAGCATGGAACGTCTGTCGGTGATCCGCGAATCCGGTGTCGATTTCATTTCGGTGGGCGCCATTACCAAGAACATCCGTGCCATCGATTTCTCGATGCGTCTGGGCAACCCGGCATGACCGCGATCATTTTGATGCTATTGGCCTTTCCGGCCGTGCTGTTCTGGTCGTCCGGTCGTGCCGCGGCCGAACAGGCTGGGCATTTCGGGCGACAACTGTGCATGCGCGCCGGCGTGCAATGGCTCGACCAGAGCGTACATCAGATCAAACTCGGTATTCAGCGCGATGATCAAGGCCGATTGCGCTGGAAACGGATTTACCAGTACGAATATTCGCATGACGGACATGACCGCTATGCCGCCAGCATCACCTTGGTCGGTGGCCGTGCGGTGTCTTGGGTCGAACCGGTGGCGAAATCGCCGGAACCCTTTACTTGACGATACGCAGATGGCCGCCCTTGCCGGGGGCAGGCGGTTTCGGTGGATCATCCGGGCCGCTATTATCATCGGCTTCGGCATCGGGCTCATACGCATCCAAGCCCTCTTCTTCGGCAGCACCTTCATCGGCTGGCAACATCATGCCCTGCCCGGTCTCCTGCGCGTAGATTGCCAGCACCGCAGCCACCGGCACGAACAGAAACTGGCTGACACCGCCGAAACGGGCTTTGAAGCTGAGCGCCTCGTTGCCCAGTTCGAGCGACTCCACCGCCCGCATGGCGATGTTCAGGACCACTTTGCCGTCCTTGACCGTTGACGGCGGCACCATCACATCCGGCTGGGTGGCATCGACCAGAATGTAGGGCGTGAGGTTGTTATCGTTGATCCACTCATACAGCGCCCGCAGCAAATACGGACGATTCGAGGTCATGACAGTGGGACCGGACATCAGCTGAAGGCGAGATCGCGCAGGACCTTCTCTTCGGGGGTCATGCTGCGCATGAAGGCGGGATTGCGGAAAATCCGCAGGCCGTAATCCTCGACGCATTTGGCATCCTTCGGCAACTGGATGCCCAGAGCCGGCAAACGCCAGATGATGGGCGTGATTGCGCAATCGACCAGACTCATTTCATTGCCGAAGAAAAACTTGTTGCTTTTGAAGAACGGCAAGGATTCCAGAATCAGTTCTTTCAGGCGTTTGCGGGCAGCGTCTACGTTCTTGCCGCCGGCCATGATGGTCTGCACCTGCGGCACCCAGTCCTGTTCGACCTGGCGCACGGCGATGCGGTGCATGGCGCGGAAAATCGGTTCGGCCGGCATCAGTGCCGGATGCGGGTAGCGCTCGTCGAGATACTCGGAAATGACGTTGGAGATGTAGATGGCGTTATCGCGCTCGACCAAGGTCGGTACCGAATGGTAATGCGGGGCCAGCATCAACAGATCTTCCGGCGGGTTGGCGGTATCGACCGAAATCAGGTCGTAGGTGATGCCTTTGGCCGCCATGACCAGCCGGACTTTGTGGCAGACCACGCAATTTTTGGCCGAATACAGGGTTAAGGTATTGCGCGAACGAGGGGTTGTGGCCATTCCTTGTACCTATCATGTGAAGTTGAGCGGCTGTTTTTTTGTGATTTATGCCACTTTCCTTAACATGGCGAATTTCGCCGATTTTTGCAAGCCTTTCATGAAAAAAGGCCGCTTAGCGGCCTTTTTTCTTAAGAAAATCCGACAATTAGTGGACGTCGCGCCAGTATTCCTGTTTCAGGAAGTAGGCCAACAGGGTAAACAGAGCCAGGAACAAGACCGCCCAGACACCGATGGCCTCACGCTTGGAGGCCGACGGTTCGCCGACATAGGCCAAGAATGCAGTCAGATCGCGGGCGACCTGGTCATATTCCTCCGGGCTCAGGCTGCCTTTTTTGTGTTCCGGAATGCTGTAGCCGGTGATGCACTGGCCGAAGGCTTCGCCTTTCGGGCAATGACCGCCTTCATGCTTGGGCTCGGTCAGCACATGTTGGCTACCCTGCAGTTCCCACAGCACATGCGGCATGGACGCACCCGGGAACACGGCATTGTTCCAACCCATGGGGCGCGATTCGTCGACGTAGAAGGTCTTCATATAGTTGTAGACCCAGTCGGCGCCTTCAGCCTTACGGCGGGCAATCAGGCTCAGATCCGGCGGGGCCTTGCCGAACCAGGCAGTCGCCTGATTCGGATCCAGACCGGTGTTCATGGCTTCGCCGAATTTGGCGTCGGTGAACATCAGGTTCTGGGTCACTTCCTCTTCGGTCAGCCCGAGATCTTCAGCCATCCGCGAATAGCGCATGTAGCCGAGCGAATGGCAGGCCGAGCAGTAGCTCATGTACAGGGCGGCACCGCGTTGCAGGGAGCCCTTGTTGCCCAGATCGACCTGAGCCGATTCCATCTCGATGCCGGCACCGGCGGCCGAGACATTGCCGGCGGCAAAAGCCGCGGCGGCGACGAGAGCACGGAAAATAGTGGCGGTCTTAGTCATGGTCGGGCACCCGGGCTGGTACTTCTTTGGTCTGGCCCATGGCCGACCAAATTGGCATGGTTAAAAAGAATCCGAAATAGAACACAGTCAGGATACGCGCGGTCCAGGTCTGTGCCGGGCTACCGGCCTGCATGCCCAGATAGGCCAGCACCACGAACGCAATGACGAACAGGGTAATCATCACCTTGTGCAGGGTCGGACGGTAACGGATGGACTTGACCTTGCAACGGTCGAACCAGGGCAGACCGAACAGAATCAGTACCGCGCCGCCCATGGTAATCACGCCGAACAGTTTGTCGGGCACGGCACGCAGCATCGCGTAGAACGGGGTGAAGTACCAGACCGGCTTGATGTGGGCCGGGGTCACCATCGGATCGGCCGGGATGAAGTTGTCGTATTCCAGGAACAGACCACCGAAGGTCGGCGTAAAGAACAGGATGAAGGCGGCGATGGTCAGGAAGAAGCCGACGCCGAACAGATCCTTGACGGTGTAGTACGGATGGAACGGAATGCCGTCTTTCGGCTTGCCGGTCTCGTCTTTCACCTTCTTGATGTCCACGCCTTCGGGATTGTTCGAGCCGACTTCGTGCAGGGCGCCGAGATGCAGCACCACCAGCAGCAGGATGACCAGCGGCAGCGCGATCACATGCAGCGCGAAGAAGCGGTTCAGGGTGGCGTCGGAGACCAGGTAATCGCCACGGATCCACTCGGTCAGTTCCGGTCCGATGATCGGCACGGCACTGAACAGATTGATGATCACCTGTGCGCCCCAGTAAGACATCTGGCCCCAGGGCAGTACGTAGCCGAGGAAGGCTTCGGCCATCAGGGTCAGGAAGATCAGCATGCCGAGGATCCAGACCAGTTCACGCGGTTTCTGGTAGGAACCGTAGATCAGGCCGCGGAACATGTGCAGATACACCACCACAAAGAACAGCGAGGCGCCGGTGGAGTGCATGTAACGGATCAGCCAGCCGCCTTCAACATCGCGCATGATGTATTCGACCGAGGCGAAGGCTTCGGCCGCGCTCGGCTTGAAGTTCATGGTCAGGAAGATGCCGGTGACGATTTGATTGACCAGCACCAGCATGGCCAGCGAACCGAAGTAGTAGAACAGATTGAAGTTCTTCGGCGCGTAGTATTCCGACATGTGCTTTTTGTAAGCCGGCATCAGTCCCGGCGTGCGCTCATTGAACCACGCGGTGACGCTGGAGACGGTACGTTCGATGACGCTCATCAGACGGCTCCTTCGGGGGCGACGCCGATCACAATGGTGCTGTCATCGGAGTAATGATAGGGCGGGATTTCGAGATTCGACGGCGCCGGTACGCCTTGATAGACACGGCCGGCCAGATCGAAGCGGGACTGATGGCAAGGGCAGTAGAAGCCGCCTTTCCAGTCGGCATCGAAGGGCTGCGGCAGCATTTCCGGCACATAGCTCGGCGAGCAGCCCAAGTGGGTGCAGATACCGACGATGACGGCGATGTTTTCCTTGCCCTTGATGGTCCGGGCCTCGTTCTTGGCGAAGGCCGGGGTCTGATCGATGTTGTCCGATTTCGGATCGCGCAGATTGCCGTCCAGGGTTTTCAGCGTGGCCAACTGCTCGGGGCTGCGCTTGAACACCCAGACCGGCTTGCCGCGCCACTGCTGGATGATGCGCATGCCCGGCTCGTTGTCGATTTTGCTGATATTGACGGTGACCGGGGCGCCGGCGGTCTGGGCGCGGGCCGAGGGTTTGAAGGAGGTAACGAACGGTACGGCGGCGAAACCGGCACCGATAGCACCGACCACAGCCGTGGTGGTGGTCAGGAAACGGCGACGGCCGGTATTGACTTCGTGGTTAGCCATTCGGCTCTCCAAATCAGTGAAATGAAAGGAACTGGCCCGGACTGCTCCGGACTTATCGGCATATTGTAATAGATTAAGCCCCTGTTCAACAACGCCTGAACGGGCTCAGCCGGATTTCAGGGCTTTCCGGTAACGATCGGCCAGCTGCCCGACCCGAACCACGTAATTCCGGGTTTCTTTATACGGCGGCACGCCTTTGAAGCGGTCCACGGCGCCCTCGCCGGCATTGTAGGCGGCGGAAGCCAGGGTCAAGTCGTTTTGGTAGCGTTTGAGCAGAAACGCGAGATACTGCACGCCGCCATCAATGTTCTGCGCCGGATCGAAGGCATCGCGGACGCCGAAACGCTTGGCCGTGGCTGGAATCAACTGCATCAGACCCTGGGCATTCTTCGGCGAGACCACATGCGGGCGGTAGGCAGATTCGGCGTGAATGATAGCGCGCACGATGGCTTCCTCGACGCCGTAACGCTGACTGGCCGACTTGATTTCGGCAGCAAAGGCCTGGGTATTGAGGCGGACATTGCCGAAGTTGACCGTCGTTCCGGGCCCACAGGCATAGCAGGCCGCGATTGAAAAGATCGGATATTCGGTGCGCTTGGCCTGGACCTTGGCCACCCCTTTGGGGCGGGTACTGGCGAAATGCTTGATGCCATCGGCATCGACCCAGACATAGGAGGTGGAATAGCCCATACGCAGGAACTTCGGTTCCCCGGCGGCCTTGGCCGCCACCGTTTGCGTGCTGGCCTCTCCGGTTGCGGGCTTGGGTGCGGTGAATGAGCTTTTTTCGTGATTGTAGCTGACCGTTTTGCAGCTGGCGCCGGGAATTTTCTTCGACACGAATTGCGGCACCCCGTCCGGGCCCTCGCACCGGTAAACCTCACCGGCCTGGACTGCCGGCGAGATCACCAACAGCAGCAAGATAATCCGACTCGGTGAAATAATCACGCTTCCCCTGAAACCATGCGATAACCCATGGGAATTTACCACAGCATGGCTCACAGATTGAACCGGACCTCCACCAAGGCCTCGCCGCCGACCGGTTGGCCCTGCACCCGGCGTGGATTGATTTTCCATTTCCGCACCCCCGCCAACGCCGCCCGATCCAGTGACTTGTCGCGGCTTGCCTGGTAAATACGGGTGGCGGTGACGGTGCCATTGGCATCGTAACTGGCCAAGACGATGACCGTGCCGGTAACGCCGCCGCGGATGGCCGCCGGCGGATAGGCGATGGGGTATTGCGCCTTGGTACTGGCATCGACATCACCACCGGCCAGGTTGCCGATGGTGTCCTCCTGCGGCGGCGCATCCTCCGGCACATAGACATCGCCCGGCAGCGGCTGGTCAGTGGTGGCCTGCGCGCTGTCGGTTTTCGGGAGTGGCGTTACCGAAGGACGCGCCGGCGCTGCCGTGACCGGCGCCATGGGTTTCGGCGGTACCGGCAGCAGCGGGATGGGCTTGGGTTTTTCCGGCTCAGTGAAAATGATTTCAGTGACGGCCCGTTGCGTCGCCATGGGCTCGGGCAGACTGACCGGCACCATCAGAAGTCCGAAGGCCAGAATATGCACGGCCAATGAGGCACTGATGGCGGCGATGCGTGCCGGACTCAGTTGTTCCCAAACAGTTGCGGATGGTCGGATGCTTGACTCCATGACTCCTCCTGACGCAGTGGGCTCGATTCATCCTAGAACCGACACTGTGGGGAAAGCCAGCCACCAGGCGACTTTGGTTTAACCGCGATTCACGCACCGGGAACGGCTGCTTCGGCCCAGTCTTGTTACAATGGGCGCCCCTCCCGACCGGAATAAGCGCCATGACCGGGAAATCCCCCGCCAAAAAGCTGTATATCAAAACCCACGGCTGCCAGATGAACGAGTACGACTCGGACAAAATGGCGGACGTGCTCAATGCCGGCCACGGCCTGGAACTGACCCAGGATGAAAACGAGGCCGATGTCATTCTCATCAACACCTGCTCGATCCGCGAAAAGGCCCAGGAGAAAGTGTTCTCCCAGCTCGGCCGTTGGCGTGAGCTGAAAAACCGCAATCCGGATCTGGTGATCGGCGTTGGCGGCTGCGTGGCCTCACAGGAAGGCGAAGCCATCCTCAAGCGTGCACCTTACGTGGATCTTGTGTTCGGCCCGCAGACCCTGCACCGCCTGCCGGAAATGATCGACGCCAAACGCAGCAGCGGCAAAGCGCAGGTCGACATCAGCTTCCCGGAAATCGAGAAATTCGACCATTTGCCGAAACCGCGTGCCGAGGGTCCGACCGCTTTCGTGTCGATCATGGAAGGCTGTTCGAAATACTGCAGTTTCTGCGTGGTGCCCTACACGCGCGGCGAGGAAGTTTCACGCCCGTTCGATGATGTGCTTCTTGAAGTGTTGCAGTTGGCCCAACAGGGGGTGCGTGAAGTCAACCTGCTCGGCCAGAACGTCAACGCCTACCGCGGCGCCATTGAGGGCAGCGATGAAACTGCAGATCTGGCCATATTGATCCGCGCCATCGCCCAGATCGAGACTATCGGACGCATCCGCTACACCACCTCGCATCCGCTGGAATTTTCGGATGCGTTGATCGAGGCGCACCGCGATGTCGACAAACTGGCGTCTTATTTGCATCTGCCGGTGCAATCGGGTTCGGATCGGATTCTCAGCGCGATGAAGCGCAACCATACCGCGCTGGAATACAAAGCCAAAATCCGCAAATTGAAAGCCGCCAAACCGGGCATCGCGATCAGTTCCGATTTCATCGTCGGTTTCCCGGGAGAAAGCGAGCGTGATTTCGAAGCCACGATGAAACTGATCGATGATGTGGGTTTCGACCAGAGCTTTTCCTTCATCTACTCCAAGCGTCCAGGCACCCCTGCGGCCAATCTTCCGGACGAAGTGTCCGAAGCGGTCAAAAGCGAACGCCTGCGCCGCCTGCAGGATGCCATCAACAAAAATGCGTATGCCATTTCCGAGGCCATGATTGGTACGGTGCAGCGGGTGCTGGTGGAACGGCCGAGCACGCGCAATGCCGATGAACTGACCGGCCGCACGGAAAACATGCGCTACGTGAACTTCGAAGGCCATCCGCGCCTGATCGGCCAATTCGTCGACATCCGCATCACCGAAGTCCGCGTCAATACCCTGCGCGGCGAGGTGCTGACGGCATGACCCGCGGACCGGTGCAATGCGATATCGGTGTCAGCTACGGCATGTCCCGCAAGGGCGTGCCGGCACCGGTCAGCTTCAAGCGCTGGGCCGAGGCCGCCTGCCAGGGCCGCATCAAACGCGCCGATATCGCCATCCGCATTGTCGATGCGCCGGAAGGCCGACGGCTGAACCATCACTACCGCGGCAAGGATTACGCCACCAATGTGCTGAGCTTTCCGGCCGAGCTGCCGGCGGGCGTGCAACTGCCCTTGTTGGGTGATCTGGTCATCTGTGCGCCGGTGGTGGCCAAAGAAGCCGCGGAACAGGGAAAATCCCTTGCGGCGCACTACGCCCACCTGACAGTACATGGCGTGTTGCATCTTTTGGGCTTGGATCACGAGAACCCGCGTGAGGCCGATGCCATGGAGATCATCGAGCGCGGCATTCTGGCCGATCTCGGATTCGCCGACCCTTACCTGGTCGACTGATTTATTTTGAATCTACGCGTCCCCGCAACGGGGATGCGTCTCGCCTTCGGGCACAATCGGGCAATACAAATCGTGCAGGGTCTCGATGATCTGATGCACCGGACCTTCGGCAACTTGATAAAACACGGTCTGCGACTGCTTACGGGTCGTGACGAGTCCTTTTTCCCGGAGCACGGCCAAATGCTGGGAAAGTGCTGATTGGCTGATTGGCACCACGCCATTGATCTCGGACACATTTCGCTCGCCCTCAATGAGCAGGCACAAAATACGCAGGCGCTGCGGATTGGCCAATGCCTTGAGCAGGTCGACAGCGGTGTCGGCCTGGCGAGCCATGGCCGCTGGATCCATCGGGGATGTTTGAAGTGTCATGGGCCAATAGTAAAAGCACTTGACTAATTAAGCAATACCTAATTAAGATATGTCAAATATTAAAAAACGCGGTCACCGCCAGGAGTCAGGAATGAAACGTATCGTTGTGATGGGTGCCGGCATCGCCGGCATGAGCGCCGCCTACGAACTCCGCAACAAACTCGGCAGTAAAGCCGAAATCAGCGTATTTGGCGATGGCCCGCGCTTTAGCTTTACTCCCTCGAACCCCTGGCTGGCCGTGGGCTGGCGCGATGCCGAGCAAATCACCTTGGACGCCGGCGAGCATTTGACCAAAAAGAACATCCGCTTCGTGCCGGAACGGATTACTGAAATTGATCCCGTGGCCAAAACCGTTCGCGCCGGCCAAGCCGAACCCTATGCGTACGACTATCTGTTGATCTGCACCGGACCGCGCCTGGCGTTTGAAGAAGTCCCGGGCACCGGCCCGCATGGCGGGCATACCCATTCCGTGTGCACCACCCCGCACGCCACCGAAGCCTGGGCGCATTATCAGGAGTTCCTGAAAAACCCCGGACCAATCGTGGTGGGCGCCGTTCAAGGTGCCAGCTGCTTCGGGCCGGCCTATGAATTCATCATGATTCTCGATGCCGATCTGCGCAAACGCAAACTGCGCGACAAGGTGCCGATGACCTTTGTCTCCAGCGAGCCCTACATCGGCCACATGGGTCTGGGCGGCGTCGGTGATTCAAAAGGCCTGATGGAGAGCGAAATGCGCCAGCGCCACATCAAATGGATCGTCAACGCCAAAGTCACCGGCGTCGAGCCCGGCATGATGCAGGTCAGTGAATGCGACGATAGCGGTGCCGAAAAGAAAACCCATGACGTGCCGTTTGCGTTCAGCATGATGTTGCCGGCATTCAAAGGCGTCGATGCGGTGGCCGCCGTGGAAGGATTGTGCAACCCACGCGGTTTCGTGCTGACCGACAAGCACATGCGCTCGGTAAAATACCCGGAAATCTTCTCGGCTGGCGTCTGCGTGGCGATTCCGCCGGTGGAAGCCACACCGGTGGCCACCGGCGCCCCGAAAACCGGCTTCATGATCGAATCCATGGTCACCACCATCGTGGAGAACATCGACGCTGAAATCGCCGGCAAACCCGCCACCTTCGAAGGCACGTGGAACGCGGTGTGTCTGGCCGACATGGGTGATACCGGCGCGGCATTCGTGGCGTTGCCACAGATTCCGCCCCGCAATGTGACCTGGACCAAAATCGGCAAGTGGGTGCATTATGCAAAAATCGCCTTCGAGAAATATTTCCTTTATAAAATGCGCAACGGCACGTCCGAACCGGTGTATGAAAAACACATCATGAGTCTGCTCGGTATCGAGCGCCTCAAGTAATCCCCACCCTTACCAACTTAGGAGTTATTTATGAATCTCGATCGCGCTGTCATGGCTTTTGCCGGCGTCATGGTTTTGATCAGCGTCCTGCTGACCTATTTCGTGAATCCGAACTTCATCTGGTTCACGGTATTCATCGGACTGAATCTGTTCCAAGCCAGTCTCACCGGATTTTGTCCGGCTGCCTGGGCCTTCAAGCTGCTCGGCATCCCCGCCGGCAATCACTTCAAATAAGCGTCACTTCGCCACCTAAAACGAATCTTTGATGACTATGAAAACCCTCACGCCCGTTCTCCTGCTTTGCGCCGCATTGGCGTCCTGTTCGTCCGACACCGGCACCCCGCCGACCATGGACTTACGGGGCATTGAAGCCATTACCCCGCAGTCCCAGACCACCGGAGCAGCCAGTCGATGGGATGGCGTCATTGAAGCCGTGCAGCAGGCCGACCTGACCGCACAGACGGCCGGCCGTGTGGCAAGCGTTCTGGTGGATGTGAACGACCGTGTGCGTTCCGGCCAGGTCTTGCTGCGCCTAAGCGGCGTGGAACAACGTGCCGGCGCCGAAGCGGCACGGGCGCAGGCGGCCGCTGCCCGCGCACAAGCCGTTGAAGCCGAGGCCACCTACCGGCGTTACGCCGGTCTGGCCAAACAGCAATACATTTCCAAACAACAGCTGGATCAGGCCTTGGCCGCCAAAAATGCCGCTGTCGCCAATGCCGGTGCGGCAGAGGCAACGGTTGCTCAAGCCATGCAGCAAGCCGACTACACCGAAATCCGCGCGCCCTATGACGGCGTTCTGTCACAACGCTTGGTGGAGCCCGGAGAAAGCGTGGCACCGGGACAGCCGCTGTTGCGGGTGTTCAATCCCGATCGTTTCCGGATTCAGATTCAGGTTCCCCAAGGTGTAGCCGC
The DNA here is from genome assembly GCF_044353605.1 of Arenimonas sp. Lineage (GTDB taxonomy): Bacteria > Pseudomonadota > Gammaproteobacteria > Xanthomonadales > Xanthomonadaceae > Arenimonas. The sequence continues at coordinate 251,076 of NZ_JBILBO010000001.1, forward strand.
CGCCCTGCGGACCGCGCCACAGGCTGAAGTTGTGCTGGTCGACGGCAGCGTGCTGAAGGCTGAAAGCGTGCTGGTTTATGACAGCGCCGATGCCACCAGCCACAGCGTGAGCGTGCGCGTGCAATTGCCTAAAACCGACACACCGCTGGTGCCAGGCCAAGTCGCCTCCGTGCGCTTTGCCGTTGCCACTACCGACAGTCGAATCTGGCTCCCGGAAAAAGCCATTTGGCATCGGGGCGAACTCAGCGGCGCCTATGTCATCGGCAAGGACCGCTTGTTGCTGCGTCAGTTGCGTCTGGGCGAGTCGCGTGATGGCAACGTGGAAGTGATCTCCGGACTGGCAACTGGCGAACGGGTCGCTGCCGACCCGGTGCGCGCGGCGCAAGCGTTGGCCGATTACCGCGCCAAACAGGATCGCTGATATGTCCACCCATGATCATCTCGGCATTTCCGGCCGTCTGGCGGCGCGTTTCCAGAACAATCCGCTGACGCCGATCTTGGCTATCCTCGGTCTGTTACTGGGCTTGGTTGCGGTATTGATCACGCCTCAGGAAGAAGAACCACAGATCGATGTCACCATGGCCAATGTGTTCGTGCCGTTTGCCGGCGCCGATGCCCGACAGGTCGAACAGCTGGTCAGTTATCCGCTGGAAAAGAAACTCTCCGAAATCGAAGGCATCAAGCATGTGTACTCGATTTCGCGCCCCGGCATGGCCATCTTGACCGTGGAATACACCGTCGGTGTTGAACGGCAACCGGCTATTGTGCGGCTCTATAACCAGATTTATTCGAACCAGGACTGGATGCCGGCCGGCGTTGGCATCGGTCAACCTTTGGTCAAACCCAAAGGCATCGATGATGTGCCGGTCATGGCCTTGACCCTGTGGAGCGACAACCCCGCCATCAGCGCGTTTGAACTCGGACAGGTGGCGCACAGCCTTGAAACCGAGCTCAAGCGCGTACCCGGAACCCGTGATATCTACAGCATTGGTGCAGCCACGCAAGCCGTCACGGTAGAACTCGATCCCGGCCGTCTTTCCGCTTTCGGGCTGTCCGTGCATGAAATCGCGCAGTCGCTGCAAACCAGCAACCAAGCCCGTCATGCCGGCGAGCGCGTCGGAACCAGCGGCGCGCACCCCGTGCAAGCTGGCAGCTTCCTGAGCACGACCGGTGAAGTCGCCGATCTGGTCATCGGCGTTTCCGGCGATCAACCTATCCGTCTCTCCGATGTCGCCCGAATCGGACAGAATCTGGAACCCGCCACACAGACGGTATGGCACGGCGCCCCTGCCGGCCGCGCCGGACCCAAGTCAGGAACCGCTCCCGCGGTCACATTGGCCGTCGCCAAAAAGCCGGGCAGCAATGCCGCGGATATCACCGCCGCCATCCGCGAGCGTTTGGATGGCCTGAAAGCCGGCGTCATACCGGATGGCGTACAAGTCGAAATTACCCGTGACTATGGCCAATCGGCCGCGGACAAAGCCGCCAAACTGATTCAAAAACTGATTTTCGCCACCCTCTCCGTGGTCTTGCTGGTGCTGTTCGCACTCGGCCGCCGTGAAGCGGTGGTGGTGGGTAGCGCCGTCATTCTGACCTTGGCGATTACCCTGTTCGCGTCTTGGGCGATGGGCTTTACGCTCAACCGGGTGTCCCTGTTCGCGCTGATTTTTTCCATCGGCATTCTGGTCGATGATGCCATCGTGGTGGTCGAGAACATCCACCGGCACCGTGCTTTGGGTGGCAAGAGTCTGATGGAGTCCATTCCGTTGGCGGTCGATGAAGTGGGTGCGCCGACCATCCTGGCTACCTTCACCGTCATCGCGGCATTGCTGCCGATGGCGTTCGTCTCGGGCCTGATGGGTCCGTACATGCGTCCGATCCCAATTAACGCGTCGGTCGGTATGTTGATTTCGCTGCTGATCGCCCTGATCGTCACGCCTTGGCTGAGCCTGAAATTGCTGGCCAAAGAACATGACCATCATGAGGACGGCAAGGCCTCGAAACTACAGACAATGGCCGATCGCGTAATGCGTCGTTTCATCGTCGGCCAAGAAGCTCCGAAGAAACGCCGGATGCTGTGGATTTCGATTGCCGCCCTGCTCGCGTTCTCGGCCGGTCTGGCCGTGGTGAAGCTGGTAGTTCTGAAAATGTTGCCGAATGACAACAAATCGGAAATCCAACTGGTCATCGACATGCCGGAAGGCAGTACGCTGGAACAGACCAATGCCCTGCTCGGCGAACTGGCAGCGGAAGTCGACAAACTGCCGGAGGTGTTGAACTATCAGGCCTATGCCGGCACTTCAGCACCGGTCACCTTCAATGGTTTGGTGCGTCAGTACTTCCTGCGGCAAGGCCCGCTGGTCGGTGATTTGCAGATCAATCTGGTCGACAAACACGACCGCAAACGCCAAAGCCATGACATCGCCTTGGCCTTGCGTCCGACCCTGCAGGCTGCGGCCCGCAAATACGGTGCGTCGCTCAAGGTCGTCGAAGTTCCTCCGGGCCCTCCCGTGATGGCGCCCTTGGTCGCTGAGATTTACGGCCCGGACTACGCACGCAGCCGCGGCATCGCCACACAACTACAGGACCGCATGCGCAAAACAGAGGGCGTCGTTGATATTGACAGCACGGTAGAAACTGCCGGTGCCACGCGCGAACATCTGCTGATTGATCAAAGCCGTGCGGCACGTCTCGGTGTCAGCCGCGAAGCCATTGCCCAAACCCTGACCGCTGCCGTTGACGGAGCCGATGTCAGTTATTTGCAAGACGGCAATTCCCGCTATGCCAAAGCCATCCGCCTGCGTCTGCCGGCTTCGGCGCAGACAGACATGGACCGCATCCTGCAGCTGGGTGTGAAATCCACCAGCGGACGCATCATCGCGCTGTCGGAGCTCGTCACGGTCCAGCAATTGCCCTGGGATGGCGCCATCCACCACAAAGATCTACTGCCGGTGGTGTACGTGACCGCCGATGAAGCCGGCGAATTCGACAGCCCGCTTTACGGCATGTTCGATGTGGTCGGACAGCTGGCGGATCTGCCGGAATCTGCTGACAGCCTCAACCAGTATTACATCAGCCAGCCTGAAACCGATGCCGCCTACAGCGTGAAGTGGGACGGCGAATGGCAGATTACCTACGAAACCTTCCGGGACATGGGTCTGGCCTATGCCGCCGGCCTGCTCCTGATTTATCTGCTGATCGTGGCGCAGTTCAAGAACTATCTGGTGCCGCTGATTATCATGGCGCCGATTCCGCTGACGGTCATCGGGGTTATGCCCGGCCATGCCCTGCTCGGCGCGCAGTTTACCGCGACCTCGATGATTGGCATGATTGCCTTGGCCGGCATCATCGTGCGCAACTCGATTTTGTTGGTCGACTTCATCAACCAGTCGATTGCCGAGGGCAAGGAACTGGGCGCGGCGGTCATCGAATCGGTTGCGGTACGTGCCAAGCCCATCGCGCTGACCGGTTTGGCGGCGATGCTGGGCGCGTTCTTCATCCTTGATGACCCGATTTTCAACGGCTTGGCCATTGCGCTGATTTTCGGCATCTTGGTCAGTACCCTGCTGACGCTGGTGGTCATTCCCTTGTTGTATTTCGTCTATCTGCAACGTAAATCGCCTGTTTAAATGCAATTAAAAAACCCGCCGGAAGGCGGGTTTTTTAAGGGAATGTAAGAACTACATCTGAATATTCAGAATCACCTCGGATGATTTCTTTTCACCACCCTCAATGAAAGACACTTCAAACCTGTTGATGCCCTTCTGGAACTGCTTTGACAGTGTCTTGATACTTATAGTAGCCATAGATGTTGAAACACCGTCACGGGTATTCGAGTCAATGATTTCTAAAGGAATCGACTGGATGGACTTACCGTTTACATTATCAATAAAAAGCTTTGATGGTGGCGCACCATCCTTAATCACTCTAATTTTGAACACTTCGGGCTTTGCGCCCGGAACCATGAAATCATCAAGAACGGCTTCGGCTGAATAATCAACGCCAACACCGCCAATATTGATTACTGGAACCGAAGCAACTTCACCTTGAACCACCACTGGGATATCAGGCCCAGAATAGGCATCAATGACCGCGCCTTCCGGAAGCTCAGCAGCACTACCGGTGATGAAAATGAGAGGAAGGAACACGATGACACCAAGACTGATGGTCATCGCCATGCGGCTCTTTCCTTCTTTGTTATACCCACCCGTTAATTGCAGCTTTTGGCCATCCGCAGTCGTTGTATCCAAAGCCCCAATGACAATCTTTCCTTTTATTCCGGCAATATTCGCATGCTTGACCGACTCAACCTTACACGTTGCAGCCGTCCCAGCCTTTACAAGCAGCACCCCTTGAAGACTGACATCACGCCAGACCGAACAGCGGACCAAGTCCCCCGCTTCGGCCTCTCCTCGTTTACCACTCACCATTTGATCAAGCTTCAGGTAAATTCGCGTACCTTCGGGAAGGACCTTGGTACTTGATCTCGCATTTACACTGTATGGGGTCATTGCGATCGCGGTCGCCAACACAATAGAAACTGCGCTTCTAAACATAATTTTCATCCTTTTTGTTCGAAACCCCTTTGCGGAGTCGTTAAGTATCCATCACTGTCTTTATAACATGACTTTTATGGCGACCACCAAAACCTGTTTAAAATCATAATCCTACAAATTATGCTAATAAAATCATCCGATTAATCATCACAACACACATAGTCGCCTACGAACTGAAACATGGACTGTAGGGGCCGGCGCTCCAAAAATCAGGCATTTTGTTAGAATGTGCGCAACGCCCGCTTCGTCGGGCTCCGAACAAGCCCCCATGTCAGACGACCCGGACAGTAACACCCTCCCTAAACGCTCCTGGCTGGAGAAACTCAGCCAAGCCTTCTCGGGCGAACCCGAATCCCTCGACGATCTGCGCGAGATCCTGGATTCCGCCGCCA
>NZ_JBILBO010000035.1:0-10921 GCF_044353605.1 Arenimonas sp.
AGCAACCGTATTACCTACGCCCGGAACATCCGCACGAGGTGCTGTGGGTCGCCGGGCTATGGGAACCGAAACACCCGCTGCTGACCGACGGCAGCGAGGGCAGCTTCACCATCATCACCCAAGCGGCTGAAGGCATCCCGGCCGAAGTGCATTCGCGCATGCCGGTATTTCTGGAAAAACGCGAGGTGGACGACTGGCTGGGACTTGGCAGCGGCCCGTCGATGCCGTTCCTGCTGACCCGTAGCCTGCCGGCCCTGAAGTGTTTTCCGGTCGCCAAGCGCGTCAACAAGGGCGTGGATGACGATGCCGGCCTGATTGAGCCGATTGCGCCGGTGTGAAAATCCCCCTGCCCATCGGGGCCATGGCATTGAATCCCCCTGCCCTTCGGGCATCCCATTTGAATCCCCCTGCCCTTCGGGCATCCCCCTTTCAAGAAAGGGGGACGAAATCCGTGATGTTCTCCTCCCTTCCCCAGAAGGGAGGCCGAGAGGGATGGGTGGGGAGTTTTCACCTGGCATTGAAGGGGGGCCGCCTTACAATGGCGCAAAGGAGTTTGCCATGACCCGAATCATCCCCGCTCTCGCCGCTATCGCCCTTCTGAGCGCCTGCAGCGAACCGCCCAAGCACCAAATCGTGTTCACGCACGAGGACACCTGCAAGATCATCATCAACGACCTGCAATACGGCCAAGCCAACGAGACCGAACGCCACTGCGTGCGCGAGCCGGCCAGCGGCCCGGTGCAAGCCGTGACCGTCAATTTCCTGAGTGAAACCTGCAATGCCTACCGCTACAGCCGCACCGGCGAGCGCGAAGGCAGCGAGGGCGAGTTCGCGTTCAAAGCCGAAGAGAATGTGCCGAACCCCCGTTGCAATTTCATTCCGCAATACAGCGATGTGAACGTGCGCTGGGTGTTGAACCCGCAATAACATCGCCCTGCGATTTCAGGGGCAATTCATGAATTGCCTCTACGGTTCCTGCTCCGCCTCCTCGCGGCCCTGCTGGCGGATGATCGCTTCCTGGCGGGCATCTTCGATCGACATCAACACCGCATCCAGATCGGCTTCATGGCTGTCGAAGGTGAATTGTCCCGTCAACGGCGTGTCGGCCTGCAACTCACCCTTTTCATACAGCGCCCACATTTCCTCGCCGTAGTAGGTTTCGGCCAGTTCGGGCGCGAAACGGGCCAGGGTATCGCGCAGATTGTGCACGTCGCGCAGCAGCATGTCGCGGGCGGCGTTGTTGCCGGCGGCGCTGACCACCTGCGGAAAATCGATGATGACTGGGCCTTGCCCGGTGACCAGCACGTTGTATTCACTCAGATCGCCGTGAATCAATCCCAGGCTGAGCATACGCACCACATCGCGCACCAGCTCGGTGTGGTACCAGACGGCCTTTTCGGCATCCAGTACCACTTCGCCCAAACGGGCGGCGCTATAACCCTCGTCGTCGGTCACCAGTTCCATCAACAGCACGCCGTGGAAGAATCCGTGTGGGCGTGGCACGCTGACACCGGCATCGTGCAGGGCGTACAGCGCATCCACTTCGGTGTTCTTCCAGGCCGTTTCCTGTTCCTTGCGCCCGAATTTGGTGGCCTTGCCCATGGCACGCATGGCCCGGCTGCCGCGCACCTTGCGGCCTTCCTGATACTGCACACGCGCCTGGAAACTGCGCTGGGCCATGTCTTTGTAGACCTTGGCACACAGCACCTCGTCGCCGCGCTGCACCACATACACCGCCGCTTCCTTGCCGCTTTTCAGCGGCCGCAGCACGCTATCAATGATGCCATCGTCAATCAGGGCCTGCAGGCCTTGGGGAGTTCTCATGCCGCTATTATCGCCGATGCCAGCCGGACGCGCCGACCTTGACACCGGCGCCACTGAATTTGGCTAGACTATGGCAAATCCCGCACGAGATCCGCCATGAAACGCAGCCTGCCCTTGACCGCCCTGTTCCTGTTCTGTTTTCTGGCCGGTGTGGCCATGGCGCAATCCGCGCTGAGCATTACCGTCAACAAAACCCCGTATTGCGGCTGCTGCAAGCAATGGATGGCGCATCTGCAGGCCAACGGCTTCATGGTCAGCGGCAAGGATGTGGACGATACCGCGCCGGTGCGGGCCAGCCTAGGCATGCCGGCCAAGCTCGGTTCCTGCCATACCGCGGTCATCAACGGCTATGTGATTGAAGGCCATGTGCCGGCCGAAGACATCAAGCGCCTGCTGAAGGAAAAACCGAAAGCCGTGGGCTTGGCAGTGCCGGGTATGCCGCTCGGATCACCGGGCATGGAGTCGGCCAATCCGCAGCCTTATGAAACGCTGTTGGTGATGAAGGATGGTTCGACGAAGGTGTGGGCGAAACACTAACTCACTTATTGCCTCAATTTGAGGCAATAAAACCGCTATTTTGCAGCTCACTTTCGCCATTCCAGCGATACGCCACCAGCGGCCCGCCCTTGCCGGCCGAATAGTCTACACAGGCCACCTTCGGGCTGAGTATGGACGGTGTGCCTTTCATCCAGTAGTGACCGATGAAAATGGGCGTACCGGAAATCGGCTCAAGCAGCAAATCAGTGGGTATGGGCTTCCAGAGCAGTGATTCGGGCATAGCACCTTCTACTATGGCGACTTCATGCATGAACTTGGCGTCATGCTTCCACCACTTGATGCGCGCCTGTTTGCGCGTATGACCGTTATGATCAGTGAAGTGCGCTCCCTCCGGCAGGTCAATTTCGCGACCTTTGCATAGGCCATCCAACGCATGGTAAAGGGGATGCGGCCCGCCTTTCCAAGCAGTCTTGTCGAGCGCGTAGCAGAGCTGATGATTGTTAATTCCACCACGCCCAAAGGCATGGCAAATCACATCGTTTAGGTAGCTTTCGTCCCACATGGCATGGACAACCCGAATCCCCTCCAACTCCAGATAAACCGGCAATGTTCTGAACCATTCCACCATTTCCCGGTGTAGGTCGCTGTCCTCGCCCACCTGATCCAAGAAGGTTTGATGCTGAGCCCGGTTTTTCTCGCTGCGGGGCCGGATACGGGCGAAATAGTCGTCCGGGTGCGGGGTAGCGAATCCGATGGCGTTCAGCTCATGATTTCCCAGAATACAGTAGGCATGGCCCCGCTCCATCATGGCCCTAACCGCCATTACAACCTTGATTTGTTCCGGCCCGCGGTCAATCAAATCCCCAATAAAAACGGCCTTTCGGCCGTGTGGTGGTACCCAATAAACTCCGTTGTGCTCGTACCCTAGCTTAACCAGCAAGCGCTCGAGCTTGCCGTAATGCCCGTGAATGTCTCCAATAATGTCGTACATGGCTTCTCCTTATTTCCTATAGCCACATTATCGCAAGGGAGTCTCAAAGCCTGAGAATAAGTCAAAGTAAACAAATATAACCCCAGTTTCAAAGAGCTTTTGATGGGAGATGTGCTGGCCATGATTTTGGCAATAAATAAATGATTTTTCGATAAATATTACTCAATTTTATCAAGCAATCTCTTAACTACACTGCCAATTGCAAAACCGAGAAGCGGCGGAACAGCATTACCAACTTGCGTATATTGCGGAACTTCATATTTCCGCATTTGGCCGCCTGTTGTAACTTTAGATTTAAATACGAAACCATCTGGAAATGACTGTATGCGAGCCATTTCTCTAACCGTCAAGGTACGGAGCTCCTGGCTGTCATAGTGACAGACATCATCAGGAATTGATAAGGCAGCTGACGCAGGCGAACCTGACTTTAGAGCCTTTTGAGTTAATTTTTTAGTTCCATGATTAGTTAAAAATGATTCGAACTCAGACTTCTGCTTGAATTTTGATAACTTTCCACTCTCCATTAGAAATAATTCATTTTTTAATTCGCCCCAAGCCTCGCCTGAAAGCGAAAAACTAATCCCTTTAAGAATTGACACAACTTCTTTGCTTACACCTTTGCTACAACCTGAAAGCACCTGATATAACCTAAATCTTCTCTTAACAAGTTCATTATTTGATCTTGGTTCGTGGTTTCTTAAATTTTCAGAACTAGCCGAACGCTTAAAAAGCTTATTTAGGCTCTCAACAAACGCAGACTTGTCTGATGATGAATTGAACTTTAAATCATCAAGAGCATCCTTAACTGAAACTTCATTTTTAGCTGATACAAATTCAGATAGAAATGATTTTTTATATAAACCCAAGTGATCTTTATTTGTTACGTCAAAACAAACAAGATCATCAATTACAACTTGTTTTCCTTCATTAATATTTTTATAAAAAGCAAATGAAGAATCGAATAAACTTAATTCTTCATTATTGAATTTTTTAATCATTCGAGGGTACAAATCGGCCCTAATTGAAATCATCAGAAACCTAGGCCTGTTCTGAGGAACACCTACATATCTAGCATTAAGATGCAAGCAAAGTGGAATATACCCTTTCTTAGCGAAAGCCTTAGCGACCTCAAACCAAGCGTAAAACTCTTCATCATCGTCTCGAAATGCATGCAAAATCCCAGAAACATTCTCAAGAACAGCAATTCTTGGCTTAACCAATCCAACAAAAGTTGCAAATTCCCAAGGCAATCTGTTTTTGTCACTATCTTTCTGCCTAAGACCTGCCATGCTGAAGCTTTGGCAAGGGGGGCCGCCTGATACCAAATCTACATCGCCATTAATTGTAATTTCTTGTAGTATTTTTTTATTCTTTAAAAGAATCTTATTTAAATGAATAATATTACCAATTACCAGCTTGTTATTAAGGCTAAAATCTTTATAAACTTCTTTACTTGGCTCTGGGAAAGTAAATGGATTTTCTCTGAGTCTGGACTTTAAGGATTTATAATTACTACTTATCCAAATTACATTTTTTGGAAATTCGTTTAAATTAGCAAGTCTCTCTAGGTCTTCACCAAGGAAATTAAAAGCAAATGATTCTGCCGCCATTGGAGAAAGCTCGTTTGCAAAGATCAACTTAAATCCAGCGCGCTCAAGTCCAAGCGACATTCCGCCGCAGCCAGCAAAAAGTTCAATGTGATTCAATTTCGTTATTCCTTTCAAAACAAACTAAATTCTAAAGCATTGATTGTTAAAAGTCCAGGCCCAAAACAAACAGCATGACAAGGGCCATTTAAAGGCTAATTAAGTATAGTATTCTCATATACTTAGAAAGTATTGAATTTTCTGAATTTAGGTTCAGAAAGTATGAATCTAGCCGAATATCTAACAATGAAACATAATCAGTACATTTATTGAAAAATCAAAATGAACTATCAATTTAAAGCAGAGAATAATATCAAGTTTCTGGTCTCAATCGGGATTGAAACAGCCACCTTCACCCCAACAGCAACCGGCTTGGAAAAATCAATTCTTGACGCCACCATCCCTGTAAGATTTTTATTTGAGAGAAATAATTTCCATGATTATGAGAGCCAAGAACAGGGCTCTGAAGGCAAGGTTATAAAAAAGGCATTTTTTGTAAGCACGACGATAGATGAGTGCAAGCTGAGCTTATATCGACCAAATACAAAATCCGGCGATCCTAGAATGTGGTTTTCCAACCTAAAAGGATTTGCAAAACCTGAGGATGTAATTGCTATTTTGTTTTATAGAGATAGCCCGCATTTAATTAATCTCAGCAATATTGATTTTTCTCAATTGTCAGCCAGTAGTGAAATATTAAAGCTACTTAATCGCCTATCACAGCAAAAAAACTCTGCTGCAGAAGAGCTTCTATTAGAGCTTCAAAAAATAGCTAAAGCACCACTTGCTGCAATTAAGAAAGGTGACACGGCAATTGGTCACTCGATTGAAACAGCATTAGGAATTTCCGCTAACTCAAGTAGAAGCCCTGACTTTAAAGGCATAGAGATTAAGTCCGGTCGATCACAGAGAAACCGTACAACACTGTTTGCACAAGTTCCGAACTGGGATATAAGCACACTAAAAAGCAGCAGGGAAATACTTGAGAATTTTGGCAGAAGCAAAGGAACTGACTATAGACTTTATTGCACGTTATCTAGCAAACAAGCCAATAGTCACGGTTTATTCCTTAAATTTAATAACAATGAAAGATTAATGCAAGAATGGCATAGCTCATTTGGTCATGTTGCGAGTTGGAACGAAGAAACTTTAATTGAAAGATTGCTTTCTAAACACAAAGAAACATTTTGGATTGATGCGAGCGTCGAAAGAATTAATGGTGTCGAATATTTTAACTTAAGATCAGTAGAGCACACCAAAAATCCTGTTGCCACTCAATTAATGCCTCTTATTACTGAAGGCATAATTACTATGGATCATTTAATCAAAAAAAGTGGCGCATCTAAACCTAAAGTAACTGAAAAAGGGCCGCTATTCAAAATTCATAAATCAAATCTTGACCTATTATTTCCTAGCAGAATTAAATATCACCTTTAAAACTCTTCAATTTAAGAGTAAATCTGAAACCGCCAGAAATTCTAGAAATAAGTTCTATTAAACATAGTCGCAAATATATTTAGCCAGTTCGTTTTAGTAGGTGAGTTACACTAAACTCTTTTTGGATACCCCCATGGCCGCCCCCAACGCCACCGTCTACAAGTGCGAACTGCAGGTCACCGACATGGACCGGCACTACTACGCTAGCCACAACCTGACCCTGGCCCAGCACCCCTCGGAAACCGAGCTGCGGCTGATGGCCCGCCTGCTGGCCTTCGCCCTGTTCGCCGAGGAACGCTTGGAATTCGGCCGCGGCCTGAGCACCGACGAAGACCCGGATCTGTGGCTGCGCGACTACACCGGCGATGTGGAGCTGTGGATCGATCTGGGCCAGCCGGACGAATCGCGTGTGAAGAAGGCCTGCGCGCGTGCCAAACGGGCGGTGGTGCTGGGCTACAACGGCAACGCCTTCGACATCTGGTACGGCAAGAACGAAAACGCCCTGCGCCGCTTCAAGAACCTGACCGTGGTGGCTCTACCGGGCGACGCCATGGACGCGGCCTGCGCCCTGTTGCAACGCGGCATGCGCCTAACCGCGATGATTCAGGACGGCGAACTGCAGCTGATGAGTGAATCGGAAAACGTGACGATGCGGCCGGTGTGGCTGCAGAAACCCGAGTAAGCCACGGCTTCTAGCCCAGCAGATCCTTGGCCACCGCTTCGGCCACCTTGATGCCGTCCACCGCGGCCGACAGAATGCCGCCGGCATAGCCTGCGCCCTCGCCGGCCGGATACAGACCGGCGGTGTTCACGCTTTGCAGGTTATCCGTATTGCGCTTGATGCTGATTGGCGATGACGTGCGGGTTTCCACCCCGGTCAATATCGCGTCGTTCATGGCAAAGCCGGCAATCTGCTTGTTGAATTCGGGAATGGCTTCGCGGATGGCGTCGATGGCGAAGGCCGGCAGCACATCGGCCAGGTTGCACAGACGCACGCCGGGTTTGTAGGACGGCTCCACGCTGCCCAGCTGGCTGGACGGCACATTGCGCAGGAAATCGCCGACCAATTGCGCCGGCGCGATGTAGTCGCCGCCGCCGAGCTCGTAGGCGCGGCTTTCTAGTTCACGCTGCAGATCGATGCCGGCCAGCACATGGCCGGGGTAATCGCGGGCTGGATCGATGCCGACCACGATGGCGGCATTGGCGTTGCGCTCGTTGCGCGAATACTGGCTCATACCGTTGGTGACCACCCGGCCGGGCTCGGACGTGGCCGCCACCACCGTGCCGCCGGGGCACATGCAGAAGCTGTACACGCTGCGCTGGTTCTTGCCGTGGTGCACCAGTTTGTAATCAGCCGCACCCAGAATGGGGTTGCCGGCGTTCGGGCCGAAACGGGCCTTGTCGATTACCGACTGTGGATGCTCGATGCGGAAGCCGATCGAAAACGGCTTCGGCTCGATATAAACGCCCTCATCGAGCAGCATCTGGAAGGTATCGCGGGCACTGTGGCCGATGGCCAGCACCACATGCCGGCTGTGCAGTATCTCGCCGGAAACCAAACGTACGCCGGTCACCCGGCCATCTTCCCGCAATAGTTTTTCCACGCGGCTGCCGAAGCGGATTTCGCCACCAAGGGCGATGATCTCGGCGCGGATTTTCTCGACCATGCCGACCAACTTGAAAGTGCCGATGTGCGGCTTGCTGACGTACTGGATTTCTTCGGGCGCACCGGCTTTGACGAATTCGGTGAGTACTTTGCGGCCGTAGTGGTGTTTGTCCTGGATCTGGCTCCACAGCTTGCCGTCCGAGAAGGTGCCTGCACCGCCTTCACCGAACTGCACGTTCGATTCGGTGTTCAAGGTCTGCTTGCGCCACAGGCCCCAGGTGTCCTGGGTGCGGATGCGCACGTTCTGGCCGCGTTCCAGCACGATCGGCTTCAATCCCATCTGCGCGAGAATCAAAGCCGCCAGAATGCCGCAGGGGCCGAAACCGATGATGACTGGGCGTTGCTGCCCTGCCAGCGGAAAGCCTTCAGGCGCATGCGCCACGAATTTGTAAGTGGTGTCGGGGCTGGGCAGAATTTTGGTGCTTTCGGGGTGGGCGGCCAGCACCCGCGCACGTGCGGCTTCGCTCAAACTCACATCTAGACTGTAAATCAACAGAATCGCGGTTTTCTTGCGGGCATCGTAACTGCGCTTGAACACCGAAATATCGGAAATTTCGGCATCGCTCACTCCCAAAGCCGCCACCACCGCCCGCCGCAGGTCGGCTTCGCTGTGGTCCAGCGGCAGTTTCAGATCGTTCAAACGCAGGGTGCGGGTTTCAGACATGCGGTAATTTTACCCTGTGTCGGCGATGGCCGTCGCCAATCTCAGGATTTGAGACAGGCCCGGTGTTCAATGGCATCACCCCAAACTACGCCCGCGCAAAGGACTCCCCGTGACACCGCCCCGCACTGATGCTGAAATCGCCGCCCTGTCCGGCATGGATGCGGCTACGCAACACAGCTGGCAGCGCTGGTGGGCGTTTCGCGATGCCTGCAAAGCCCATGGCCGAAGCGCCTGGGTTTGGATTAAAATTGCGCTGAAACACGGCGCCATTGCCGTCTATCTGGGCATCCTGTTGAACATCGTGCTCACCTTTGCCGGATTCTGATTGACTTGATTTTGCAACACGGTTGGCCCACGCACGGGCCGGGCGGATTTATCCCGACTTGCCGGGCCCAGCGCATCGCTAAACCGGCTAAACAGGAGCAATGTCATGACGCATGTTCTCGATGCAGAAGCAGTTCTCGCCGTTCTCGACCAGCGGCCGCAGCCTGCAATAACCCGCTTGCGCCAACTCAATGCCGAGCGTAAAGAGCCGCGTTATGCGGTGGCCACACTGGTGGGCCAATGGCACAGGAAGTTCCCATTGGATTACCGCAAGCAATTCGGTCAGGCGGTTCCGGACTGGATCTGGGTGGAGCATCCGCAGACCATCATCGATCTCAGCAAGCTGGCGATGCGTGAGCGCCGTCTGCTTCCGGATTGCTCACCGGAGCCGCCGAGCGAGCTGCAGAAAACGCAGAAAAAATATCTGGACCTGATTTCCGCGCTTGAGGCCCGTATGCTTGAATCCGCAATCGGCTTACCCTGTCCGGAATACGATGAATGGCTGCGTCTGCACTACCGGCTGCATGCGGTGGAGACCGATGAAATCGCCCGCTCGATGGCCAGGCATCCGCAATTAACCCGGGAAACCGGCGAAGAAATGGCCAGGGCTTTTGGCTTTCTCTGACTTGAAGGGGAAGGCTTTGGCAGTCACGGCGGTTTACTTCTGCTCGATCCGTTCCACTTCCGCTTTCAGACCGCTTTCCATGCCGTCCATCAGTTGGTTCATGGTGTAGTCCAGCTGCGATTTCGACGGATACCAGGTCTGCAGCTTGCCGATGCGATCATCGAACTCGGCCTCGGCGAAGTAATCGGTGGGCGGATTGCCGAGCTTGCTGCTGACCGAATAATCCATGCGCATGGCCTGGGTATCCATGGCCAGGCAGAACAGATAGGCGTCACGCGACTTGGCGGTGTCGTAGCAGCTTTTGATTTTGGCCACGGCGCCGCTGATGCCGCTGTCGCGGTACACCGAGAAAAAGGTGCCGGTGGCGTTGATGGCGATTTGTTGGGTAGCGGAAGCCGCGGAAGCCGGCAAAGCGGCAACCAACAGGCTGGCGGCGAGAACAAGGGGTTTGAGCATGGCAGAGCCTGCAATTCGGGGACAGCCTCTAGCATAGCCCAATCCGGCGCTAGCTCCCTGTGCCCAAGGTCATGGCGGTTTTCACACGGCTGTCATTTCGGATTCGTAAAGTAAGCATAAGGCTTCGGCCAATTTGCTCCCCCTCGGATTCCTAACCCGAATCCTTCTGCCGCCCCGAGGCGGCTTTTTTTTGCCCGCGCCACAGGCTGTCATAAAACGGTCATGGTCCGGTGACATTCTGTGTCCGGGCCGCGGCTTAGACACCCGCAGCCTACTCTCTTTGGATTGATGGCTTCCAAACATCACCCTTCCCGCCCTTTGGGCGGTTTTTTTTGCCTACATTACGGCCACAGCCATGCTCAGTAGGCACAGCGACACCGCCGCGCTGGCCTGCAGGCGCAGGCGGTAGAACCATTCGGGAATCAGTTCGGCAGCACGCAATCGGCGGTCAATCAGCACTAAGGCCAGAAATATCACCACCAGCAGGCGGAAGGGGCCGGGGCCAGCCGGCAGCAGCAAGGCGCCCCAGGCCGCCAAAGCCAGCACATTGCTGCTGATCAGTAGATTGATCGGCGCTTTATCCCCATGGAACAGATGCACCGCCCAATGGATGCCGGCGATGAAGGCGGCGATGACCGCACCATAAGCTGCAGTCCATTCCCGCCACGGGGCGGCCTCGGGGGCCAGCACCTGCCCGGCCAAGCCCGCGGCAAACGGCAAAATACCGGCAAAGGTCAGCAAGCGCGCAGTTCCAATCGAATTCGGGGGCATACCGTCTCCTTGAGCAAGG